>JBGSHW010000179.1:0-77273 GCA_041751975.1 Pirellulaceae bacterium | reverse complement strand
CGACGGAGGCGGCTGAGCCGGAACTTGAGCCGCTGAGCTTTAATCGCGATGTGATGGCGGTCCTTTCAAAAGCCGGTTGCAACGCCGGTACTTGCCACGGGAACGTCAATGGCAAAGGAGGCTTGTTCCTGTCGCTGCGTGGCCAAGATCCAGCCTACGACTACGAACAATTGGTGCGCTCGGCCGATGGGCGACGTATCAATCGCATGGAGCCGACTCGGAGTTTGACGCTGCTCAAGGCGACCGCGGCGGTAGCGCACCAGGGGGGCAAGCGTTTTGACGAGTCGTCGCCGGAGTTTAAAGTGCTGAGCCGGTGGATCGAAACGGGCTTGATTCCACCAAGTGACGACACGCCGCAGGTCGTCAGCCTGTCAGCCACTCCGGCCGATCAGGTTCTGTGGGGGAGCGAGGGTTCGGTCCCCCTCGCGGTCACGGCCCACTTCGCGGATGGTAGCACGCGCGATGTAACGCGGATGGCCGTCTATGAACCGGACGATCCGCTTGTGCAAGTCACTGCCGAGGGGGTGGTGCAGTTTGAGAAACCCGGCATAGTGACCGTCTTGGTCCGTTACTTGGACGGACAATTCCCGGTGCGCATCGCACTCCGCAGCGAGCCAACGGAGTTCGCGTGGAGCGATCCAGTGGCTTACAACTTCATTGATGAGTACGTCTTTGATCGCCTGCGGCAACTCAAGATACAACCGGCTGACTTAGCCTCGGACCAAGTGTTCTTGCGTCGCGTTTCGCTCGATTTGTTGGGGGTTCTGCCGACCGCCGAGGAGGCTCGGGCGTTTGTGGCGGATCCCTCACCGGACAAACGCGAACGGCTGATTGACAAGTGGCTCGAGCGGCCCGAGTTCGCGGCGATGTGGGCGTTGAAGTGGTCGGACATTGTCCGCAACGAAGAAAAAACGCTCGACGCGACCGGAGTCGAGAAACTGCACAATTGGATGCGCGAGAGTTTTGCCAACGATCGACCACTCGATGAATTCGCACAACAGTTGCTGGTTGCCCGAGGCAGCACTTATGAAAATCCGCCGGCCAATTACTGGCGAGCGCATCGCGAGCCGTTTGTGCGAGCGGAAACGACCGCGCAAGTGTTTTTAGGGGTGCGATTGCAATGCGCCAAATGCCACAACCATCCGTTCGATCACTGGTCGCAAGACGAGTACTACCAATGGGCGAGCGTGTTTGCGGGGATTGATTACGAAATCGTTGAGAACAAACGCCGCGATGACTTGGATAAACATGAGTTTGTGGGGGATCAAATCGTCAAGGTTGGTAGCGGGGGCGCGGTGGATAACGCGCGGACTGGCCAGCCGGCGAGTGCTAAGTTCCTGGGTAGTGACGCAGCGGTCGCCGAAGATCGACTCGAACATTTGGCGATTTGGCTGACCAGCCGCGACAATCAGCTGTTTGCGACCGCTCAGGCGAATCGCATCTGGTATCACTTGATGGGTGTCGGCTTGGTCGAACCGGTCGACGACTTGCGACTCACCAATCCCGCCTCTCACCCCCAGCTACTCACGCGGCTCACCGAGGAGTTGGTGGAGCATGACTTTAATTTGAAACACCTTGTCCGGACCATCGTCCTATCGCGGACTTACCAGCTCAGTTCTGAGTTGCCGGATGCGGAGCTGGAGCGGACCGAGTACGACGAGCGGTTGTTTGCGCGGGCGGTTGTGCGGCGTTTGACCGCCGAGCAGATTCTGGACGCGCAGTCGCACGTATTGGGGCTGCCAGCCCAGTTTGCGGGCTATCCAACCGGAACGCGGGCGGGAGAGATCGCTGGAGTGGAGCGAGTCCGCCGGGAAACCGACGACGGGGATATCTTCCTGCGACAGTTTGGAAAACCGGAGCGGCTGTTGGCCTGCGAATGCGAAAGAAGCGACCAACCCACCCTGGGGCAGGCGTTGAGTTTGATTGGTGGCGAGAGTCTCCACCGGCGCTTAAAGAAGAAAGAAAACCGCATCGGGAAATTGTTGGAAGAGCATAGCGATCCCGCGGAAGTCATCGATAAGCTCTTTTGGACCAGCTTGACCCGTCCTCCGACGGATACGGAGCTAGCCTCGACGCTGGCTTTGATTGAACAAACCGGTGAGCCAAGAATGGTTTTGGAAGATTTGGTGTGGGCCTTGTTAAATGCCAAAGAGTTGATTTTCCGGAACTAGGCAATGTTTGCAGACGTGGCACCACGTAGCTGCGTCTCTCCGAGACGCAGTGAATTCACGTCTCGGAGAGACGTGACTACGTGCACGGAAACATCATCTAGCGCCTTGCCGCTTACACATACCTTTGAACCGAGAGCAACCGATGCCAGCCAAATCCACTGCTTGTCGCAATTTTCATTCTGTTGACTTGTCGCGCCGGAGTTTACTGCGAATCGGCGGACTGGGGTTGCTGGGGCTCAATCTCCCAACGTTGTTGCGGGCGGCCGAGCAGCGCGCTGAGGGCACGGAGGCTTTGCCCGTTCGAGCCAAGCGGGTGATCTTCTTGTTTCAGTGGGGCGGTCCCAGCCATATCGACACCTTTGATATGAAGCCCGATGCGCCGTCCGAGATCCGCGGCCCCTTGCGCCCGATCTCGAGCGTCGTACCGGGCTTGCCGGTCTGCGAGCATTTTCCGGAGATGGCCAAGCGGATGGATCGCGTGACGCTGATCCGGAGCATGACCCACACGATGAACAATCACAATTCGGCAGGCTACTACGCACTCACAGGCCAGGCGCCGCCGAGCGACGATCAGCGGCTGCGCGATTCGCTTGATCTTTGGCCCGGTTATGGTTCGGTCGTCGATCGCTTGGCTCCAAACCGTGGCGAGATGCCCACTTTCGTTTCTTATCCTTACACAATTTCAGATGGCTCGGTGACACCTGGGCAACATGCCAGCTTTCTGGGCAAGCGGCACGATCCATTCTTTTTCAAAGACGATCCCAACGCAGAACACTTTAAATTACCTGAGTTGACATTACCAAGTGATCTGGACCTCGGGCGGATGGAGCGCCGCCGCGAACTGCAACAGCTGGTCGATCAACAAGCCCGTTTATTGGATCGATCACTGGAAGTCCGAGGCTTCGATGACTATTACGAAAAAGCCATATCGATGCTCACCTCTGAGCAGGTGCGGGGAGCTTTTGATTTGGAAAGCGAACCGGAAGCGCTGCGCGATCGCTATGGACGGACCACGTATGGTCAAGGCTGCTTGCTGGCTCGGCGTTTGGTCGAGGCGGGGGTTAAGTTCGTAACCGTCTATTTTTCCAAATCGATTGGTGGCCGCAGAGTCGACGAGGGGGGGTGGGATACGCACGGCTTCGACGACACGCGGATGTTTCAGATCGTCGACAAGTACCAGCATCCGATCACCGACCAGACCTTGCCGACGTTGCTCGATGATCTCGAAGACCGCGGACTGCTGGAGGATACGCTGGTGTTGTGGATGGGAGAGTTCGGGCGGACGCCAAAGATCAATCAGAACATCAGTCGCGATCACTGGCCGCGGTGCTACACATCGCTGTTGGCCGGCGGTGGTGTGAAAGCTGGTTATGTTTATGGCGCTTCGGATGCGAATGGCATGTATCCCGACAGAAACCCGGTGCGACCGGAAGATTTAGCCGCCACTATGTATCAGTTGATGGGGATTGATCCGGAGAGTGAAGTTCGCGACCGAGGCAATCGACCGCTGGTGATCGCCGGCAAGCCCATCACCGATATCTTTGCGTAGGGCCGGGGTTCAGGCTAAAGGCTAAAGGCTAAAGGCTAAAGGCTGGAGTTGTCGCGCCTTATGGCTATCATCGGGGAAAGCAAAAAAACCGAATGTAACCACTCATGTGCGACTGTTTGATGCGGGTGAATTAAGTACACTGGCTCGCATCTCTGTCACTTTGAAAAGGATACCTATGAGTGGATCTGCTGCGGCCCTGCCTGAAATCACAGACAAGCGGTTCTTTGGTCACCCGATGGGACTGGCCGTATTATTTTTCGCCGAGATGTGGGAGCGATTTTCCTACTACGGCATGCGGGCCCTGCTCATTTATTATCTTACGAAGCACTGGTTATTTTCTGATCAGGAATCGGGAGTCATTTACGGAGCCTACACCGCGCTGGTGTACATCACCCCGGTGCTCGGCGGGTACTTGGCGGACAAGTATTTGGGGCAGCGCAAAGCGGTCGTTTACGGGGCGGTGCTGTTGACGATTGGCCACTTGATCATGGGAGTGGAGGGGACGGGGGGTAAAGATAGTGCGGTGATCAATGTCTTTTGGTTGGCACTCGCCTTTATCATTGTCGGTTCGGGTTTTCTCAAGGCAAACATCTCGGTCATTGTCGGTCAGCTTTATCCGCGCACCGACGTTCGTCGCGACGGGGCCTACACGATCTTCTACATGGGGATCAACCTGGGTGCCGCCCTGGGCGCACTCGCCTGCGGTTACCTCGGCGAAGCCGAAGCCTACGGTTGGTCTTGGGGGTTTGGTGCGGCGGGTGTGGGGATGCTCCTCGGCTTGATCATTTTTGTGCTCGGAAAGCCCTTGTTGCATGGCCGTGGCGAACCGCCACAACCGGAACGTCTGCACGATAAAGTGGCGGGTATCAAGTTCGAATGGCTGCTGTATGGCATTGGCTTGGTGGCCGTGGCTATTTGTTGTCTTCTCGTTCAATACCAAGCGGTGGTCGGTTACTTGCTGGGGATCGCCGGCTTTTTGTTGGTGGCCTATGTTTCATTTACGGCCGTCGTCAAATTGGCTCCGCAGGATCGCGACCGAATTTTTGCGGCCATGTTCTTGATCTTCGGCTCGATTCTGTTTTGGGCCTTGTTTGAACAAGCCGGTTCGTCACTGAGTCTATTGACCGATCGGATGGTAAATCGGGAGATTGCCGGGATCGATGCGAAAGCTTCGATGTTCCAGGCGATCAATGCGATCTACATTGTGATGTTCGCGCCTATCTTTGCCGCCGCCTGGACATGGCTGGGTCGGCGGAAGTTAGAGCCATCAGCGCCGGCCAAGTTCGGTTTGGCGATGCTTCAGTTAGGAGCCGGTTTCCTCGTGCTCGTGTTTGGCATTCAAGCCGCAGGGTTGGGTGAGTTGACTCCGGTGATCTACATTTTCTTGATCTATCTGCTGCATACCACTGGCGAACTATGTCTGTCCCCGGTGGGGCTGAGCGCCATGAACCGGTTAGCGCCTGCCAGCTTGGCGTCGATCATCATGGGGACGTGGTTCTTCGCATCCGCCGCTGGCAACTTCGCGGCGGGGTTAATCGCCAGCGCGACCGGTTCAGGAAACTTGGAGGCCGGCGGTGGAGAAATGTTGCCCGGCAGCGCTGAAGCCATTGCCTACATGACTTCTGTCAGCGATGTCTACACGAAGATCGGTTGGTTCGCGGTGGGAGTCGGGGTTGTCATTATTCTGATCTCACCGTGGATCAAGAAACTGATGCACCTCGATACACTGCAAGACGCAAAGTAGGAATTCGAATGCTTGGTCATCGCTAACAATTAGGGTCGCATTGTGTGGGTCTAGCGAAAGATCGCAACACCTACGGGGATCTTTAGCAAGATCCACTACGGGGATCTTTAGCAAGATCCACTACGGGGATCTTTAGCAAGATCCACTACGGGGATCTTTAGCTCAGTCGGCGAATCGCCAGGTGGGCTGGGTGTTGGCGGTGAGGGGTTGCTCGGTGAGGTAGTTGCGGAGCACTTCGATGGGAATGGAATGCTCTTGCAAGACTGCGTCATGAAAGGCCTTGTTGGTCATTTTGCCGGATTGCACGAGATCTTTGTGCAGGCTGCGGATTTGCAAGCCACCCAACATGTAGGCCGCTTGGTACAGCGGGCTGTAGCCACCCATGATCGAACGTCGCACTTCGGCAGCTGCTGCGGACGGCTCATGCCCCACGCGGTCAACCAAGTAGCTCACGCACTCCTCGGGGGACATCGTTTTTAAGTGATAGCTGAGGGAGAAAATGATCCGCGCGCAACGGTGCTTGCGCCAGAACAGCATCCCCACGCGATCTTCCGGACCATGGGCGAAATCGAGATCCCAGAGGAGCATTTCCCAGTACAGTGCCCAGCCTTCGATCCAAAACGGCGTGTCGAAAATGGTGCGGTAAGGACGGTAGCGCGGCAACATGTGGAATTGCAGGTGGTGACCGGGAATCAGTTCGTGATGGACCGTGGCCCGCGCGAAATGCTCGTTGTTGCTGCGCATGCTCATCAGTTTTTCATCATGCGTCATCGTGTCGGTCGGAAAGGAAACGATGATTGTGTCGCCCCCTAAGAAATAGGGATTCACCCGCTGCCGTTCGGGACTCATCATCGTCATCCGCCAGCCATTGGCGGCCAGTGCGGGGACGGTGACCAAGTCGTGCGATTCGAGAAAGCGAATTGCTTCCCAAGCCAAATCGCGAATCATCTGCGGTTGTTCGCCCGGATCGACATGCTTCGACTTGACCAGCTCCATAGCTTTCCGCCAATCATCACCGCACCCCAGTTCTTGCGATGCGAGCCGCATCTGTTCATCGCACCAGGCCATCTCCCGTTCCGCCAACTTGACCAACTCGGCGGGCTCTTGCGCAATCCATTCGTGACGCAGTTCCAGTGCCAGACCTTCGCGGCCGATGGGGAGACCGATGATGGTGTCGTTGTCTGATTCTGGTACCCCGACCAACCGATCGCGGAGCGCCGTGCGGTGCTTATCCAGGGCTGCAGTCAACCGCTGCATGGGCTGTTTGCACCACCAACTGTACTGGGGATGATAGCCATCGTAAAAGCCATGCGCCTCGCGCACAGAGCGCGAGATCGAATTGACCAGTTCACTGGCTCGCAAAGCATCCAATCGCCGTTGAACCGCTGCGTCCCCTTGCGCCCCTTTGTCGAAGGGGAGCAAGCTGTCGACCAGCGATTCGATACTGGCGGCGGTGGTGTTCAGCTGTTGAGCGATGGCGGCAGGATCGATCTGCTCGACATCTTCGCGGGCTCTACAAAACTCGATCAAAGGGGCTGCGTACGGCAGGTACTCGGCCGCCGCCGTGTCTCGAGCGGCATCCAACTTTTGTTTCTCAAGTTGATATTCGATCTCCGATTTGAGAAGCAGATAGTCGGTTTGGTTCACACGATCGAGCTGAGTAAAGTCGATTTGCCCCAGCTTCGCCAACCATTCTTGCTGGACTGCCGCGCGTCGCGAGGTGGCGGCCGAATCGAGGGGCAGGCGGAAACGATGATCGAGCGTTTTCATGTCGGCCGTGAATTGCTCGATGAGCTGCGATACCGAAGGAGTTGTGGCAACCGGTGCCGCGGCACCGAGTGTGGCCGCAGTTTCAGCCGACTGGCCGACGCAAGGCAAAAGGGAGGCCGTGGATGTTGAGACGAATAGGGCCAGACTTAAGTGACGAAGCATAGATGACCTAATCGAGAGTTCAAGCGATGAAAAAGGGGAGGGTGCCCTAAAGCCCTATTGTAAACCAACTCCAATCTCTCGGCTGATAGACAAGATTTACCCCAAAATAATGGCATCTGAGCATTTTGCTCTAGCTTTCACGTGGGATAAACGGACAATTCTCGTCGCTCATGCTTTTCCTGCGGAGACCAATAGCAATGGCAAACTTCCGACGACCGTGTCTAGAAACGCTGGAAATTCGTAGGCTTCTGGCGTTTGACCCTACGGGCGCAGAACAAGAACTGATGCAGTTGACGAACCGGATTCGGACCGATCCGCGCGGCGAGTTTTCGCGGCTGTTCACTTCGGCCGCTCCGTTGACATCGCGGGATCCCATTTTTCAGTTGGAGCTCGACTTTTTCCAGGTCAGCGGGACGACGCTGCGGAACGAGCTGGCCGCACTCACTGCCGTTCCGCCTTTGGCATGGAATGAAGAGATTGTCGAATTCGCGCAGGCACATAATGCGGCCATGATCAATTCGACCCCACCGCGGCAATTCCACTCCAACTCGACGTCTCGTCGTCAAGCGCTGCTGGATGCGGGAGTGAATCTACGTATGGTGACTGGCGAACTGGTGACCTCCGAAAACGTGTTTGGGTCGGCAAAAAGTACCATGCACTTGTATGCAGGCTACATCGTCGACTGGGGGCCCGGACCGGAAGGCATGCAGCCCAATCGCCCGCACCGAGTTGCGTTTATGAACGATGACTTCGAGCAGTTAGGGCACGCCATCACCGGTTTTAGTGGAGCCAACTTTGGACCACTGGTTAACACTCAACTATTTGCGAACATCCAGAATCCGCCAGTGATGGTGGTCGGCGCGGTGTTCGAGGATAAAAACAACAGCAGCTGGTACGAGGCGGGTGAGGGGATTCGGCAACCGACGATCGAGTTTGTGGGGGCCGCTGGGACATTTCGAACAACCGGCTTCACGGCAGGGGGCTACCAGATTGAGTTGCCCGCAGGAACGTACACCGCCACCGCCACGGGCGGCGGGATGGCTCACCCAGTCGTTGTGCCCAACGTGGTTGTTAACCAGGCAAACGTCTGGAGAAATCTGATTTACGACCCCAATGCCATCCCGCCGGATGCACTTGAGCCGAACAACACCATCGCGACGGGAACCGCCACGACGGGACGCGACCAGACTTTCAATGCCCTTTCGATCCACACGGCTGGCGATGTTGACTTGTTTAGGTTTGTGCCGATTGGAACTGGGGACGCCACCTTCCAAATACAGTTCACCCACGCGGCCGGGAACTTGGACTTAGGGCTGCTGAATGCGAGTGGAGGGGTGATCACTACGTCGAGCACCACGGGCAATACGGAAACGATCCATGCCACCGTTACTCGCGGAACGACCTATTTCCTGCGTGTCTTTTCGGTTGGCGGCACTAGAAACGGCAATTATCGGCTAAACATTAATGCACCCGAGCCCCGTCCACCGGTGGCCACTCCAGATCGCGGGGCAGCCAGTAATTTGGCCCGCAATCTGACGCTCAACAGCTTGGCCAACGACACCGACCCGGATGGTGATCGAACCAAGCTTGTGCCGCGCTTAGCCGCCAATGCTCCAGCCTCGTTCACGTTGGCTGTCGATCACCGCGTCCAGTACACCGCACCTACCAACTTCTCAGGTTTTCAACGAACGACTTACACGGTCACGGACGATCAAGGCTTGGTCTCGTCACCCGCCATTATCGAAATGCTCGTTATTAATTTCGCCGAGGCAACTCCTTGGCAAAACAAAGTGACGCGCGAAGATGTCAATGGCGATGGCGTAGTCACAGCCCTGGACATTCTGCTGCTCATCAACGATCTCAATGCAAATGCTTTTCGACGTCTGCCAACGTCGGGTAGCGTTCAGGGCTACATGGGGTTCTTGGACACCAACGGCGATGGCCGGGCCACACCGGCCGATATTCTTGTGGTCATCAATCTTCTCAACAGCCGCATTGCGGGTGGCGAGGGGGAATCATTGCCGGTGCATGGTCAGGAGTGGTCGTTGTGGCCTAATTCAGCGTTTACAAGCCAAGCTACAGCGGCACCTGTATCCCAGCACCTATCTTGGCCCGCCGACAAAGATCGGGCATTGATGGAGTTGCTCAGGGAAGAGGAAGGATTGGTCGGCTGCAAAAGGTAAGCAGCCTGCGGCGAATGGGGCAGACGCTCTTCTGTGGGAATTCGCCTCGCACTGCGTCTGAACCACCTATTGAGGTTGCTTTTACCTTTTTTTGGCAGGCTGCGGGCTATTGACCTTTTTAGGGCTGAGAGGTTACCATTCTGGGTCGCCTTAACGGGCCGTACGGCTTCAGCTTAGGTCGCCAGCGTAGCTTCAATCGGCAGAGCACCGCATTCGTAATGCGGGGGTTGCGGGTTCGACTCCCGCCGCTGGCTCTACGGGAACTGCTCCAATGGGGCATTTTTCGCCAGTCGATGGACCACTGTGTGCGGATGTTGATGAGATTTTCGCGTTTCCAATATTAATTGACGCTCTATGGGAGTCATTTCAGGATGACCGACGCTTCGGTGTTAGACGTTCGAGAACTGGTTGTTGCCAATCATTCTTTCGGGCCTGGTGAGATCAAGCAGATTTGCAAGACGATTTCCGAGGACTACAGCCAGCTTGGCGTTCTCCGCGATGCCGTCAATGAATTAGGGCAACTTCCGGACCGCAGTCCTGCGCAAGCGGTCCGCTTGGGTGTTAGCCAATACCTAACCGGTAAGTTCGGTGCGGCTCACGACACGCTATCGCATGCCGACGGCAGTGCCCTGGCGTTGTTCTATTTGGCCAAGTCTGCTTTTCAGCTTGGTAACTACGCTCAGGCACTCCAAAACCTACAATCGGCCAAGTTGGCCGGATACGATGCAGACCAGTGTCAGATTGCTTCAGCAGAGGTGTTACGGTACCAAGGCAATCTGCAAGAGGCGATGGACATTCTGGACAATATCTTTGGTCCAGCTGAGCAAACGGCGGATTACAATTACCAGCGGGGTGCGACGGTTGCGGTTCGGGATGCGAACTTTGATGAAGTCTTACGGCTTTACAACCGTGCATTGCAGTATGACGACCATCACCCGGGCGCCTTGTTCGGGTTGGCGCTCGAAAACGATCGCAAGGGGAACGACGACGAAGCCTTGCGACTTTACGAACGCGCTGCCTCATGTTTCCCTGCTCACGTGGGCACTTTGATCAACCTGGGAGTGGTCTACGAAGACCGCAACGATTTCGGCAAGGCCCAAGCCTGTTACAAGCGGATCTTGGATGTTTATCCGAACCATCCACGTGCTCGGCTGTACATGAAAGATGCTTCCGCCTCGGGCAATGTCTTTTACGATGAAGACTCGGCTCGGCAATCGGAACGGATGGGGCAATTGCTCAGTATTTCCGTCAACGACTTTGAGCTCTCTGTGCGCAGCCGCAATTGCTTGCAGAAGATGGGAGTCGAGACGCTGGGTGATTTAGTGCGGACCAGTGAGCAGCAGTTGTTGGCTAGCAAGAACTTTGGCGAGACCAGCTTAGTTGAGATCCGCGAGATGCTTTCTTCCAAGGGCTTGTCGCTGGGCCAATTGGCTGAACATCAACGTGAACCCGATCCACCGCTAGACACTTCCGGCATGACTCCCGATCAGCAAGCGGTACTGGATCGTCCGATTTCCGAGCTGAACCTATCGGTTCGGGCGCGGAAGTGCATGGTCCGCTTGGGAATCAATACGATTTCCGAGTTGATTCGCAAGACGGGCGACGATCTGCTGGAGTCGAAGAACTTTGGTGTCACCAGCTTGAACGAAGTCAGAGCCAAGCTCGAAATCATGGGGCTCAAGCTTCGCGGTGACTGATCGCGAGCTACCCCATTCGCTATGACAACTGGCTTTGCTTTCGAACTCCACAAAACGGACGTACATACTGCCGCGCGCTTGGGAACCTTGTCCACAGCCCGCGGTAGCGTTGCGACTCCCGTGTTTATGCCGGTGGGAACTGTGGGGACGGTTAAGGGTTTGACCGTTGATCAGATCAAGTCAACCGGCGCGGGTCTAATCCTCGGTAACACCTATCACCTCGAACTGCGTCCGGGTAGCGATCGCGTGGCACGGTTGGGTGGGCTGCACCAGTTCATGGGCTGGGACGGACCGATTCTCACGGATAGTGGTGGCTTCCAGATCTTTAGCCTCTCCAAAGTCCGCAAGATCACCGAGCACGGGGCCGTGTTTCAATCACACATCGACGGCCGCCGTTTGGAGTTGACCCCAGAGGAGTCGATTGCCATTCAAGAGCGTCTGGGTAGCGACATTGCGATGGTGCTCGATCACGTCGTTGCACTCCCGGCCGAGCGCGGTTTGGTGGAAGAGGCCATGGAGCGTTCCACCCGTTGGGCGAAACGTTGTTTGGAAGCGGCTGAGCGCGACGGGCAGGCCAAGTTTGCGATTGTCCAGGGTGGACTCGATGTCGAGCTGCGGCGGGCCAGCGCGGCCGGTTTAACCGCAATGCCCTTTGATGGATTTGCCGTGGGGGGCTTGAGTGTGGGCGAGCCTCCCGAGGAGATGGTGCGAGTCATTGCCGAGACCACTCCGCATCTGCCTGTCGACAAGCCGCGTTATTTAATGGGGGTTGGTCGGCCCATCGATTTATTAGAAGGCATTGCCCGCGGGATCGACATGTTCGACTGCGTGATGCCCACCCGCAACGGTCGCAATGCACTCGCGTTCACTTGGAACGGCAAGTTGCGCCTGAGGAACGCCATACACGCCGACGACCCGGCTCCCCTAGATGCGACCTGTCCCTGCTTGGCCTGCAAGCACAGTCGCGCCTACATTCGACATTTGTTTATGGCTGGCGAAATGCTTGGCCCCATCCTCCTGACCCACCATAACCTCACTTTCTACCAGTTGCTAATGGCCGAGGCACGGCGCCAGCTTGCCGCTGCCAGCTTTGCCGAGTGGCTGGTCGAGCAACGGCAACGCCTGGGGGATACGTAGATACTTAGTGCGCTAACGGATTCCAGCAGTGCTCGACTCTCCGGTAGGTGGCATCTGCCACGCGTGCACTTGGATGTTCGTGTCGGCAAGGATCGCACAAGCTTCAAAACCTAGGTCCGCGCATAGTTCAGGAGATTGCAAGTGAATGCGTAGTTGCTGCGCGCCGGTCTCAGTCGTTGTCAGCAATCTAAACTTGCCTGCTGCTACCCGTTGCACGCAACCGCGCCCACCAGCAATCTCGCCTTCATAATCAAGATACACGCGACGGTGGTCCGCTAGACGCGTGGCGGCTAGCCCACGGATTCCGTCACGCCCTAACTGAAGCAACCGAAACGTCAAGAGCAAATCGTCCGAATCGAACATTAAGTCCCAATGCGATGCCAGCGACGCGGTGCTGGGCATTTCGTGGCGTAAGAGGACAAAACGTCCGGCTGAGTTGTTGAATAGGGGTACCATTTTCACTGGATTTCTTACAATACAAGGTTTGCACGAAGCCACACGTCTGAGCTGAGGACTATGGATAACGCCACCATCGAAGTACGCGGCGCACGCGAACATAATCTGAAGAACGTCAGTGTCGTCCTCCCCCGCAATCAGCTCATCGTATTCACGGGAGTGAGTGGCAGCGGAAAAAGCTCGATGGCTTTCGATACGCTATATGCCGAGGGTCAGCGACGTTACTTGGAAAGTCTGTCGAGTTATGCGCGGCAATTCATCGGACAGTTGCCCAAGCCCAACGTCGATTATATCGGCGGGTTGAGTCCGGCGATTTCAATCAGCCAAAAATCAACGAGTTCCAACCCCCGCAGCACGGTTGGGACCGTCACTGAGATCTACGATTTCCTGCGGGTCCTTTACGCGCGGGTGGCTATTGGCTTCTGTCCGAAATGCGATATCCCCATCACCTCGCAAACGCGTGACCAGATTATCGCGCAGTTGCAGAGCTTGAGCGATTCCGACGAGTACTTGATTCTGGCTCCAATCATTCGTGGGCAAAAGGGAGAGCACCGGGATTTATTCGAGACACTGCAGCGACAAGGTTACGCGCGGGCACGCATCGATGGCGAGGTGGTGCGACTATCCCAGGCACCGCACTTGGCGCGGCAGCAAAAACATGACGTCGAAGTGGTGGTGTCCAAATTCACTCCTCGCGAAACACCCCGCACAACCATCGCTGAAGCTGTGCATGAGTCGCTGAAGATGGGTGAAAACACACTCATCGTGATCGCCTGGAATGAACAAGAAGATGAGCAGAAAAAGCAGATAGAAGAGGCTGAAGAGAAACCCAAGCGAAGCAAACGCAAAGCGAGCAAGGCCAAGGCTGATTTAATTCTCAGTAGCGAATACGCTTGCCCACAATGCGGTTATTCTTCGCTCCCTCCTTCCCCTCAGTTATTGAGTTTCAATAGCCCGACAGGCATGTGCAATACGTGCGAAGGACTTGGTCAGCAATTCACGTTTGCGCCCGAGTTGATCGTACCGGACGCCACGCTATCGCTGCGACGGGGCGCGATCGAGTTGCTCGGCAGTTGGAATGACATGGGGCGCTGGCAACGCCATCAATTGATGAGCGTGGGTGATTCGATCGATAAAGAATATGGCTTGGGGGCCGGTGAGAGCCTTACGCAGCCCTGGGAAGATCTCCCTCGCGAGGTGTGCGAGGAATGGTTGCACGGCACCGGCGAGCGGCATATCACTTTCACTTGGCGGGGTGGCAGTAAGCCGATGAAGTATGGCGGCACGTTCGAAGGCATTGTGGCGCAGTTGATGGAGCAATACCGCAATGCCAAAAGCCCTGCGGCCCGCAAACGGTTTGAAAAATACATGGATCGCCGGCACTGCACGGCCTGCGGTGGTTCGCGGTTGAATAAGCCCGCGCGTCAATTGCGGATGAAGAGCGCTGCCAAACTAGACGGTGTCGGCCAGTGGCTGAATTTGCCTGGCTTGTGCCAATTGCCGATCGAACGCTCGCTTGAATTCTTAAAGGGTTTGCAGCTGACCGACATCGAACAGCGCATTGCATCTGAGGCGGTGCGGGAGATCACCAACCGCCTGCAGTTCTTACTCAACGTGGGGCTGGATTATCTCAGCTTGAGTCGTGCGGCGCCTTCTCTTTCCGGCGGTGAAGCTCAGCGCATCCGCTTGGCCAGTCAAATTGGTTCGGGGCTTGTCGGCGTGCTGTACGTACTAGACGAACCATCGATTGGCTTGCATCCCCGCGACAACGATCGACTGATCGACTCTCTTAAAGCCCTGCGCGATCAAGGCAATTCGCTGTTGGTGGTTGAGCATGACGAGGATACCATGCGGGCCGCCGATTTAATCCTCGACTTTGGCCCCGGTCCTGGCGTACGTGGCGGCGAGATCGTGACCTGCGGTGACCTACACGATTTGGCAGCCAACGAGCGGAGCCTGACCGGACAATTCTTGACTGGCAAAGCGACCATTCCGGTTCCCGAAGTGCGCCGTCCTGGCAATGGAAAGTTCATTCGTGTCACCGGAGCGAAGCACAACAACCTCAAGAATATCGATCTCGACATTCCGCTCGGCAAGTTTGTTTGCGTGACGGGGGTGAGCGGTTCTGGCAAGAGCTCGGTGATCAACGACATCGTGGTCCCCGTGCTCCGGCGTCAACTTCACGCGGCCGAAGATGTGCCAGGTGAACACAAGTTGGTTTCCGGGATCGAACACTTGGATAAAGTGATCGCCATCGATCAATCGCCCATCGGACGCACGCCGCGCAGCAATCCGGCCACCTATGTCAAGGTTTTCGATGAAATCCGAAATCTCTTTGTGGATCTGACAGAAGCCAAACGTCGCGGTTATCAACCGGGGCGCTTCAGCTTCAATGTGTCCGGTGGGCGTTGCGAGGCGTGTGAAGGCAACGGTTCGAATCGTCTGGAAATGGATTTTCTGGCCGACCTGTGGGTAACTTGTCCCGTCTGCGAAGGACGACGCTACAACCATGAAACGCTGCAGGTCAAGTTTAAGGACAAGTCAATCGCCGATGTGCTCGATATGGACATCCAGCAAGCCCTCGAGTTGTTTGAGAATGTACCGCGGATCGCCGAGAAGCTGCGAACCTTGCACGATGTGGGACTCGACTACATCAAGCTGGGGCAACCATCGCCCACATTGTCGGGTGGTGAAGCCCAACGCATCAAGCTGGCCAAAGAGCTCTCCCGCCGCGGGACGGGGAGTACTCTCTATCTACTCGATGAACCGACCACAGGCCTACACTTCCACGATATCCGTCTGCTACTTAAGGTGCTGCAGGACTTGGTTGACCTGGGGAACACCGTGTTGGTGATCGAGCACAATTTGGATGTGATTAAGGCGGCAGACTGGTTGATCGATATTGGTCCTGAGGGTGGAGAAGCGGGGGGACATGTGGTCTTCACCGGCACGCCAGATGAGATCGTGCATTGCCCTCCGTCGCACACCGGTCGTTCGCTGGCCAAGCACTTGGCAGCGGGACCGATATCGACCAAGGGGCGACCCAAGAATGCCAAGCCGAAGGTGGCCAGTGCACCGGCCGTTCCCGTGCTGAACGTCTTTGGTGCGGTGGAGCACAATTTGAAAGATGTTTCCCTTGAGATTCCGCATTACACAATGACTGTGTTTTGCGGTCCCAGCGGTAGTGGCAAGAGTTCCATGGCAATGGATACGATCTACGCCGAAGGGCAGCGAAGGTACGTCGAGAGCCTCTCTTCGTACGCCCGGCAGTTTGTCGGGCAGATGCCCAAGCCGCGCGTCGATCGGATCGAGGGGCTGGCGCCGTCGATCGCCATCGAGCAGAAAAGTGTCGCCCACAATCCGCGCAGCACGGTGGGAACCGTGACTGAAATTTACGATTACTTCCGCGTTCTGCTTGCGCGGTTGGCTGTGCCGCATTGCCCATCGTGCGATACACCGGTCACCAATCAATCGGCCGATGATGTTACCAACCATATCCTTGCACTGGAAGAAGGAACACGCTTGGTCCTGACGGCGCCCCTGCGTTGGCAACCCAACCTTGATCCGGAACTGCTATGGCAAGACCTGCGTACCTCCGGGTTGGTGCGTGTCAGGATCAATGGCCGCACCCATTCACTTGATAATGTACCGGCCCTGTCGTCCACGGTCAGCTATGACATTGAGGCGGTTGTCGATCGGATCACCATCTCGGCTGCCAATCGCAGTCGCATCGCGGAAAGCGTGGAATTGGCTCTATCGCTCGGGGGAGGCAATATGTTTGCTCTCGAACCGCGCGATGACCAAGAAGAGATCCACTGGCAAGCCACCCGACACAGCCAACATCTCGCCTGCCGTACCTGCGGCCACAGCATGTCGGTGTTGACCCCCCACTCCTTCTCGTTCAACTCGCCGCTTGGTTGGTGTGCGGATTGCGAGGGGCTCGGCACGCAAACTGGGACGAGTCCTGCGCTGCTGCTCGATCCACGCCTGACGCTGCGTGAAGGTGCGATACGCATGTGGCCTGCACTCGATGAAAACTCTAAATTGCCCGCGGCGGTCACGGAGTTGGCTGCGCCGTTGCTGACACAGTTTTGCAAGTCGGTGGGTATCTCGATGGATGTTCCGGTAGAGCGACTGACAAGTGGTCAACGCCGCGCGATTTTGCATGGCACCGATGAGCGTTGGTATGCGATAGAAACTGCCAAGGGAATCAAGTTTGAATTTCAATGGAAAGGTCTGTTCCCTGCGCTGGAGCATGCCGCGCGACTGAGTCCACAGCTCCGCACCAAGTTGAATCCGTTTGTAGCCGAAGTGGCTTGCTCCGCCTGCGATGGCTCGCGACTGAATGCCGATGCCGCCGCCGCCAAGTTCCGTGACTTAACGGTGGGGGATTACACGCAAAACACGTTGAAATGGTTGCACACGCAGCTAACCCATTGGGAACTCAGCAGCCGCGAACAGGAGATTGCGGGAGAACTGATTCGCGAGATTACCGCCCGCACCGAGTTCTTGCTCGACGTGGGGCTGGAATACCTGACCCTTTCGCGACAAGCCAACACACTCAGTGGTGGTGAATCGCAGCGGATTCGCCTCTCCAGCCAACTTGGTAGCGGCTTGTGTGGCGTGCTATATGTCCTGGATGAGCCAACCATTGGACTGCATCCCCGCGATAACGTACGTTTGATCGGCGCCCTACAAAAACTCCGCGATTTGGGAAACACGCTGATCGTCGTTGAACACGATCGCGACGTCATTGAAAGCAGCGATCTGCTCTTCGATTTTGGTCCAGCAGCTGGCCGTTTCGGTGGCGAGTTGGTTGCCAGCGGCACACCCAAGCAGGTTGGCCGGGTGAAGAAGAGTGTTACTGGACCGTTCTTAAGTGACAAACAGAACATTCCAGTCCCCAAGCAACGGCGGCAGGTCGACCATGGCACGATCAGCCTTCGCGGCGCCCGAGCTCAGAACCTGCAGAATGTGAACGTTGACTTCCCCTTGGGACGCTTCACCGTGGTGACCGGCCCCAGTGGTTCCGGCAAGAGCACGCTGGTGAATGAAGTGCTCTTCCCAGCCATGGTCAAACGTTTGGCAAAGCAAAATCTCAACAAGAGCACTTGCGACTCGATCGATGGTGTCAAGCTGATCGACAAAGTGATCCGTGTCGACCAAAGCCCGCTGGGTAGCAATCCTAGCTCTACCCCAGCGACCTACACGGGTGTATTCGATTTGATTCGCCAGCTTTATTCGCAGCTACCGGCCGCCAGGGCACTGGGTTATACGCAACGGCAGTTCTCGTTTAACGTTCCGGGTGGTCGATGCGAAAAGTGCGAAGGGAACGGACAGATCCGCATTGAAATGCATTTCCTGCCTGATGTTTGGGTGTTATGCGATAGTTGCCATGGCCGCCGTTTCACCGAAGACACTTTGTCAGTGACCTATCATGGTTTTTCGATTCACGATGTGCTGGAGATGCAGATCGGTCAAGCGCTCGACGTCTTCAACAATATCCCGAAGATTCGCCGCATACTGCAGACGCTGGTCGATGTGGGTTTGGATTATATTTCGTTGGGCCAGAGTGCACCTACTTTATCGGGAGGGGAAGCGCAGCGGGTCAAATTGGCTGCGGAACTGGCTCGTCCCGATACGGGCAAGACCTTCTATTTGCTCGATGAACCTACTACCGGGCTCCACTTCACCGACATCATCAAGCTACTAGAGGTCATGCAACGGTTGGTCGACTTGGGCAATACGGTGCTGGTCATCGAGCACAACTTGGATGTCGTCAAAGCTGCGGATCATGTGATCGATCTTGGTCCGGAGGCAGGTAGTCAAGGTGGACTGTTGGTGTTCGCGGGAACGCCGGAAGGGCTGGTATCCCACACGCACGCGGAGATGCAACAACGTCTCAAGGGTGCAAAGGGGAAGTCCAACGCTACGCCGCTCCTCCGCAGCTACACCGGAGAAGCCCTATTGCCGCTGATGGAATCGGCCGAGTACGTGGAGCGAGATCGCTTCGAAGCGGAGATGCTAACCCAAGCACTAGAAGGGGACATCGAGCTCGATCAAATCGGCCGCGACACGCTACTCCCTTGGCAAGCGGATGGAAAACGCTGGCATACGAGGGATAGTGTCGATCGCGCGGGCCAACCAATTCGTTGGGAGCGTCAAATTCTGGTCAAAGTGATCGAACAAATTGAAGCTTTAGACGGCTTTGCTCCAACCGATTGGGATAATCGCAGTATTGTCGAGATCAGTGGACCGGTTAAAAGTCGCGGCTGGTTCCTGCACGCGATCACTGCCGAAGCCTGGCTGCTTAAACTTAAGTTCCGTGTGCCGCGCCGGGCATTCACGAAGGCCCAGTTGGAATCCATCCTCGATCTGCCAACTCTGAACGAACTCAAAGAGGTTGAGCAGTATGGCAATGAGCCGCGGATCCGCGCCAAGTTGGCCGGATCCTGGATGGAGTTGGAAATCCGTCCCTATACCCTGACAGAAATCGATACACCCAAGTTCTGGAAGTGGTTGGAGGATGCGAGTACCGTGTTCCTCGGCAAAACCGCACCACTCCCTGAGGCCGTTGAATCGACGGACCCCAAAGATCAAAAGCCGTGGAAAATCTTAAAGCAACGCTGGCACTCACTGCGTAAAGGCTTCCCGCCGGGTCGCAGCGTAGTCTGGCCTGCCGAGACGTTGAGCGTCTTTATTCAAGCGGTCCATCAATCGGCCGGAGGCGGACGTTGGCGTTGGGATGAACAAACCACTGCACGTTACACACTCCCCGGTCACAAGGAACCATGGATTGTGCTCCATACCAAACGCCCCGAAGGACTCATTGCCGTCTTCAATGGTCCCAAAGGATTTGATCCAGGCGACCTCAAAGAGTCCTTACCCGTTAAGCTACAAGTGACCACACGCAGCGAAGATGAAGAGCAATTGCAGATTGCCTTTACCGAATTGCAGCAGCCTCGCGATGCGGCCGTTCGAAAATTATTGGCCTCGCACATGAAGCATGCCAATCGGGTGAAAGTCTAGTCGTCTAAAAACTTTACGCGGCGGAGCGGACCTGCGGGGGGAGTGGGATCTGATTGGATTGCAAGTGATTGTCAACTTGCCGAAAGTGGCTGGCCGTCCACTGATAAACATGATTCCCCATGGCTCCCAACAACGCGATCGCAAGCAAACTTCCAAGAGGCGTGGTGAGTTGCACTCCCATGCTCGCCATACTCCACGTCAACATTGCCAAGCACACAACGGACAGCGTCGAAAACGCCCGACGGCTACCAATGACCGAATACGTGAGCTTCTTTTTTTCCTCTTGTGTCCTAGACTGGGCGGGAGCTCCAACCCCTCGATCGCAATCGCTCAAACAATTCAACAGTTCAACTGGGCAATTGACTTTTTCGCGTTCGGGATCAAAGTACCGCATGTTGCGTTCCGTTCTCTCCAGCCAGAACCGCTGGAGTCTGAACCAGTGGGGCAAAGCGAATTGGTGAATGTATGTTCCATGCCGGAAAGAGTCAGACCTCTTTTCCGCTAGGCTCGAGTCATCTCTGGGACAAGTTCTACTAAATCACGTCGTTGGTTTTGCCATGTTTTAGCTGTTTCGATCAGAAGCAGATGGCTTGCGAGTTGAGGAAGCCGCGCGCCTCTGGTTCCATGTCTGTGTCAGTTCGTCGCGCGACTCACTGAGTTGCTCGAGGACCGTTTCCCAAGCGTCATGTTCCGCTGCTGGTTGAGGCACGTCGCCTTCGATAGGTCTCGTTTCAATCGTGGATGGCAGCGGCCGCTTGCGAACCTCGGCTTGTGGTTGCACTTGTGGCGGAAGCTGGGCCGGGGCTACTACTGTCTCCATCTTCGGCTCAGCTCCAGTCATTTCTTCCGATGGAATAACAAGCTGCACATCGAGCTGAGCTATGCCTTCAGAGACGGACGTTGGAGCCGGTGGAGCCGCCGTCGGCCGATCGCTGGGAGTTGCGTTCGATTGTAAACTGAAAGTTGTTAGAATACGGGCCGCTTCCAGCTCGCGACTGTCGTCTTTAAGGCGAGACAACAGCAGCGCTTCTGCGGCTAGTTCTTTCGAAAGCTGCTCTTTCGCCACCTGAGCTGTCGCAAGTTGTTCTTGCAATGCCCTTTGCTGATCAACGATCAGGGCCAATGAGCTCTGCAGAGCTTTCTCCTGCGCGGTACCGAACTCGAGGGCTCGAGCAATTTCTGTTGACCTAGCCTTTTCCAATAATCTTCGATTCTCGATCTCAGCGAGTTCACTGAGTCCGAGTTGTTTTTGTCTTTCGGTCGCTTCGACGGCAGCTTCCAATCGCCGGAGTTGCGAATCTTGTTCCTCACCTCGCCGTTGTTGTTCCTCCAGTGCACATTCATGCTTGCTTCTCTGAACCTGCAGGCTTTCAACGCGGGACTGCAAATCGGTTGACCTTAGTTCCAGTCGCTGAACTTCATCGCTGGCAAGTTGTACTTGCCCCGTGCGTTGAGTTTGCTCTGCTTGAAGTTGTTCGAGCGCGTGCGAAATAGACTCCAACTCTTCTTGCTTTTTCGCGCAACTGGCCGACAACTCAACCAAATCCGACTCGATTCTCGCCTGTAGCCCACTCTTCTGCTTTTCATCACGTTCGAGTTCGGCGAGCGATTGAGTGAGGGTTGCAACCTTTCCTTCTGCCAATTGCGCTTCCGCCTCAATGCGTTGGGATTGCTCGCGGCAGTGGGTGAGTGTCGCGTTCTCCTGCGCGACGGGCCATTTCGATTTCCAAGGTGGTCAGTTGCATCAGCAGCTCGTGCCGCGGGGTGTTGCGGCTCGATTTACGGTTCGTATGGGTGCGGATACTCGACAGTCCAGAGCGAAGGTAGTACTTGACCATAGCCTCTCATCCTCAACGAAAGTAGTTTTGATCGCAACCCAAATCTTTACAGGCTGCCTGGCGGACGTGGGAACCGCGACACGGCAGCCTCTAACATCTGCAGCGGGTTGGCGGTCGATTCGATCCTTGCCGCTGGCGTGAGCTGCAAGGGAGTCGCTGGAGTGCGTGGGAGGAGTGTTGCGAGACTTAGCCCTGCGACGGCCTCGAGCACTTCTTCTTCAAGCGGTTGTGGTCTGGTAGCGGACACTTTCGACAGCGAGGGCTCGACCGTTGGCAGCATGTCGGTGGTTGCTTTTGAACGGGCGCTGGTTTCCGCCGCGACGCGCGACGCTGTGGAGGCCGTTGGCGAGACGGAACTTCCCTTGGAACGTACGATGTTGACGAAGCGTTGTACGCTGATCGGTTCGCGAGCATCGCGCAGGAGATGCGAATAGAGGACATCGCGGCAGGTCGTCATGAAGATCTCATCGTCGGGATCAACTTGACATTTGCGATGGTCGACGATTCGCGCGATGGCAATAGCCGCTCGAATCGAGGGACCATTCAGCCCTCCGCACAAGTCGCGGACGGCCCGGGTGATGTCGACGATGGTTGCCGCTTCGTCTTTACTGCGTTGGCTTTTCGAGCAGACGATCGACGCTTCGGTATCGCAGTCTTGATGATCCAGTCGCAACGTAATCATGCGATCCAGGAGTGCATCTTGAGTCTTGTGCAAGCCTGCATAATCGTCGGGGTTCGAGGTAAAGATCGCGCGAAAGTTCGGGTGTACTTTGATGTAACCTTGATCTTTACCGGACGAAGGTATATTGAGAATACCTTCCTCGAGGATACTCAGAAACGGATTGTTGGCGGTGGCTGGCGAGCGGGTGAATTCGTCATAGATCAACGTATGCCCTTTTTGGCAGGCTTCGGTCAGTCGATTGCTGGTCCAGACGATGGAGAGATTCTCTGTCGTTTTAACAATCTTGCTGACGTAGTTGTCAATGATCGAACTTTTGCGATAGCCGGCATCTTTGCCGATCAGATCGGAGGAGCGAAATTCATCATCACCATGCATGAGCGTGCATTGCTGCCCGAGATGGGAGGCGATGTGCATGGCCAACGTCGACTTGCCAGTACCGGCTGGCCCGGTCAAATGCAGCGGGTAGCCGATTTGTAGGTAGGCCAAGGCGCGATCGGTAAGGTCTTGCACATAAGGGGTGACGACAAAGTCAGCCCCAGGTTGCGGCATAAAAACCGTGGTGCTGAATCCAGACGCTGAATTCACAGATTCCATTCCAGATCCTTGCAGTATGTCCATGATGCAAAACGACTCCCTTCCGTGGGGGACGTTGACGAGCACGTTTTTCTTCGCCTGATTTTTTCTTCGGCGTCAGACCGAACGCATTGAGTGCAGGCCGATGGTCGGACTGCTCAAGCCCTCCGGCACATAGCCGATCGGTCGCTCAAGCGCCGCTCGGGAGACAAGCGACTGCCGACGGGCCAATATTTCGCGGCGTGCACGGGCCAGTGCTTGGCGTCCGTTCTGCATTTGCGTGGAGATATCGTGCGTGAACCGCTGACTGCTACCTTTTATTTCGAGCACGCGACGACGAATCAGTTGTAAGGAGAAACTCGTATCGCGCGAGCGTCGGCGGTTGCTGCGAACACGTTCGCCCCGATGGGACTCCAGGTCGCGTGCGATTTGTCGTTGCAGGCGACTCACCAACTGTCGACGCGAGAGCGAATCCTCCGAGGCAACTTGCAGGCGTGAACGACGGTTGTCGCTGAGGGTGCGGGTCACGTCCCGGCTTAGTTGTTCAACTTCCCGCGCTGTTTGCCGGATCTCACGCGAGAATTGACCGCGCATCCGCTGCGTCTCTGCACGAATTCGGGCGACGGCACTCCGCCGGGTCTCTGCGTCTTGGATCAGTTGTTGCGCGAAGCTCGAAAGCTCCTGACCTAATTGTCCCATCCCTCTAACTCCCAGTTTTTCCGAGCGTAGTCGTCGTTGGATCGACTTCAAGTGTTATCGCCATTTGACGCGTCGCTCGTTCCCGTCGAATGGCCGTCGTGCAAAAATTGCACATGAAGCTCTAACGCTCAAAAGGTGACTCAACCCCAATTGAAAAGTGCGTTGAATGAAGCATCACCAAGAAAAAACGCCTGTAGCTTCGATCCGCTGCGGGAGTTGGTGACCAAGTCGAACACTGCAATTTTTGCAGTGGCTCAATCGGTCTTCAACGCGCCGCAACGTTTCGTTACCACAGGCGATGCTGAAACCAGGATCTGTCGATCCAGGCAAAGTTAGGCTGGGGCAGCTGCCGTAGCCGTCAAACCGATCGCCTCGGCATACTTCAAGTAGGTTTCGACCGAAGCGATTACGATCCGCGCTTCGACCGACAATAATTCGATTCCGACCAAGGAAACCTTGGCCCAAACATCGATGACCACACCCTTGTCCAGGATGCGGTCAACTACTTCAGCAAGACTCGAGGAGTCTGTCGTCTTTTGTACGCTGGCCATTATTTTCTCCTCCCGATCTGGGATTAAATAGACTTCGACCGCGTTGTATCTGTCCAGAACAGCCAGACAACTCGCAGGTCGATCACAGTTTCACGCAACACTCTCGTCACATTCACCATCGTGTACGGTAGCGAGCACCACAGGGTCCGCTGAGTTGCCAACATGACTGCAAAACGGCTAGACTGCCGCAAGCAGCCAAGCTACCCAACTGCCCAGTTTGTCTTTCGACACGCTCGAATTAAGATCGCTCTGCAAACAAGTGCATTGTCAGCCTGCCGCGGAATTATTTCGCGCAGTTCTCGCATGTTATCTGATGAGCAGTATTAGAGTGCGACACGCTGTGGCTTGGGCCCAAGCTTGAAAAGGCAACCCGCGTGGGAGCAGTGTAACTCCGGAATGATTCGAACCAAGTGCGAATATGTCACAATCCAACGGTCCGCCTTCAACACTCCGCGACATCTACCTGGCCGCCCTTGCCATCTCCGACGAAATGGAAAGGAATGCCTATGTCGAGGCAACCTGCGGGGAAAATACCCCCATGCGACGCCGTGTCTTGCGGATGTTCTCGGTTGAGGACAATCCGCCAAGTTCACTGTCCAGTGCGCTGGAAAACCTCACGCCGCTGACTAGCCAATTGACCGACGAGGAGGAATGGAAACAGTGGCTCGAATCGCAAACGACCAAGGCGGGAACGGAAAACTCGGGGGCCACCGATCTGTCAGGTCTGCCAAATGAGCGATTTGGCCCCTATGAAGTGCTTCAAAAATTGGGCGAAGGGGGGATGGGAACAGTCTATCTGGCTCAGCAACAGACACCCATCCAACGCCAAGTGGCACTCAAGATCATCAATCCAGGAATGGATTCTCGGCAAGTCCTAGCGCGCTTTAAACTCGAACAGCAAGCTTTGGCGCGGATGAATCATCCCAACATCACCAACGTGCTTGATGCTGGACTCACAACGCGTGGGACACCCTACTTGGTAATGGAGTGGGTGGATGGCCAACGCATTGACCAATTTTTCTGCGACCACGCGGTAGCTTTAGAGGGACGGCTGCGGATCTTCGTCGATATTTGCCAAGCGGTGCATCATGCCCATCAACGTGGGATTATCCATCGCGACTTGAAGCCGTCGAACGTGATGATCACACGTGCGGAGGGGCGATACATCCCCAAGGTCATTGACTTTGGTGTCGCTAAAGCCCTCGGCGATTCACCGTCGGAGGACACACGTTTGACTGATTTTTCGCAGTTGATTGGCACACCGGATTTCATGAGTCCTGAACAAGCGGCATGGGGCTCGCAAGAAATTGACACCCGCAGCGATGTCTACTCGTTGGGGGCACTGCTTTACATGCTGGTAACCGGCGTCCCCCCGCTTGATCGCGACACCTTACGCAACGCCGGTCCCGTTCAACTCCAACAGTTTTTGCAGGAGCTCTTGCCGCTGCGGCCAAGTCAGCGTATCAGCGACGGTTTGCGGGGCGAAACGGTTAAGGAAGAGTCACGGCAATGTCCAGTCCCGGATGCCTCTCAAACTCTGGGACGCGTTCGCTCGGAACTCGATTGGATCGTAATGAAGGCGCTCGAGAAGCAACCGCAGCGACGATACGATTCGGCGGGACTTCTGGCAGAAGATATCGAGCGGTTTTTGCAGGGCAAGCCGGTGCAAGCCCGACCACCGTCGGTTGCTTATCGTCTCAGTCGCTCCGCCAAACGCTATCGCGTGGCATTAGGCTTTGCGGTGGCCCTACTGCTCACGGCGCTGGTCGGTGGCGGCTTGGCCCTATACAACGGCTTCCAAGCGATTGAAGCTTTGGAAAAAGCCCAAGAGAATGAAACGCGTGCCTTGCGGCTGTTTGAAGCTTCGCAATTGCAGCAAATGCTCTCGCAGTTTTCGGCGAACAACATCAGCCAACTTCAAAACGATCTACCGCGCGAAGCAAATGGCCAGTTTTTGAGAGCCACAGCCCCAACGGACAGTCAAGCAACAGTCGCTGGCGGTTCGCTGCGTCAATTGCTATCCAACGCGTTGCACCCACGGCCCGAATTCAGCTTTCAGCACCCCGGGCCGATCTATGAGGTAGCGGTCGACGAAGAGTTCCAGCGGATGGCCGTGTGTTGCGGCGATGGCTGCGTTTACGTCTGGGACTTGGCTCTGAAGCGGCTCATGCATCGCTTCAGCACGCACGAGGGGATCACCATCGCCACCTTCTCACCCGATGGTGCAACACTTATTACTGGCGATCAACAGGGCGCTTTGCGGGCTTGGAATCTGCAGTCGGGTTTGCTGGTCCATGAGGAAGGTGCGGCTGAGGCGGGTATCGCCTCGATCGTCTGGTCGCCGAACAAGACCTGCTTTGCCGTGGGGTATCGTTACCACGATGTGTCGGTGCGCTCGCCCGACTTTTTAGAACTGGTTCGCATCGAACACGGAGCATCCCGAGCCAGAAATTCGTCGCTGTTGTTTTCGAACGATGGTGGGACACTTTATGCGCCTGCTCAAAAGGACGGCATTCAAGTCTGGGATATATCGCAGCGAAAACGGCTGAAGTACTTGAATCCCATATCGCGAGAATCCCACGAGATCGTGATGCAGGACAATCAGATCCCACGCCTTTCCATGGTCCAAGACCAGCTTCTCGAAAACTATGCCTTGGAATTCATGGTGCCAGAATTAATGTGTTGGGCCAATGAAGACAGGCGCTGGATCTTGGTCAGTCGCTGGTTCGCAGGATTGCTGGGAGTCGATACGCAAAGCGAGGCTGGTTGGATCCTCCCCTGCGATATGGCCTCTCCCCACGCGATCAGCGTCTCGCCCGATGGCAAGCAGTTGGTCATGGCCCACGCTCACGGGGCTATTTCTGTTCGCTCGCTAGTCATCAATGAGCACGGCACCGTGCTGGCAATCGATGAGGCGTTTCGGTTCAAAGCGCACGAGCTGATCGAGACCAGCGGCGTATACCCAACGACCGCCCGCTTCATGAAATCGGGTGTGCTGGTTACCGGCGGCGAGGATGGCAAGGTCCATTTCTGGGATCTCGCCAAGGTATCTCCGCAGCGGGAACTGGCTGACCAAAGCATCCCATTTGCCGAAGCGGTTAGTCGCGACGAAGTGCTGTGCCTGGTGCCGAGCATCGATGAGCCTACGGCACAACTGGTGCGGCGTTCCATTGCCTCTGCCGGGGAGCGGCGGGTGTTGGCAGAAATCCCTTTTCCCTCGCTGCACATGTTGCAAGAGATGAAGATCTTTTGGATATTCCCCTGGCAAGGCATTAAACCATTTACAGTTCATCCCCATCAACCCGTGGTGGCCATCAGCAATATGCATGCAGTCGAAATACGCAGTACGCTCGATGGGAGCCTGCTCAGTTCCGTCGCTAGCGACGGGGCGTTTTCAGTTGGCTTTGCTCGGGATGTCAACCAATTGCTCGTTGGGCAATTCGGCGGCAACTCTTATGAACTCTTCCAATTCAGCGACGACTTCCGAAGTTACTCAAGCATCGGCCAGTGGCAATCACTTCTGTATCCGACGTTCCTTCTGCGCGATGGCCGGATCGCTATCCAGCGCGAAAACGAGTATTTCGTCGAGCGTTCAACCACCGACGGCAAGATCACCAAAACTTGGGCTGGTAAGCACCGCTACTTTGCGATCAGTGAGGACGAGTCGTTGATCGCGCTGCACTCCGATGGCTTGGTCGAAGTGAAGGAACGGCAGACTGGCCGCACCCTGTTTCGCGGCTCGGTCACGTCGGATGTGAAGCACATGTGCTTCTGCGATGACTCACAAATTTTGCTGACGCTGCATAGCGATAATCGTCTGCACGCCTGGCACTTGCCGACCGGCTCGGACTTAGGAAGTTATCTTTCACCAAGCAAGAATGGATACTTGGCCATGGGCATGTTGTTCTTGCCCGATAACCCCAGTCAATTGACCATCTGCTACAAAGCGGGCGATCGCGCGGACGCGATCGAATTGCGGACGTTGGGGACCCCGCTGCAGAGTCGTCCGACTCAAGAATTCTCGACTGGTTGGGCGCCGCTAACGGATGAATATCTGGCCAAAATTCGACTCGAAAAGTAGTATCTGTGGCTGAAACCGGTTATCTTGACCCACATGATACTCCAGCAGCCAGAATTCACCGGCATTCGATCGCAAGACTCCGAGCACACCACCCACCAGTTCTTTGAGGAGGTGTACGAGGAGTTGCGGAGAGCGGCCGCGCGGTTGATGTGTCGAGAGCGCGTTGAACACACCTTGTCGGCCACCGCACTAGTCAACGAAAGTTACTTGCGAATCATTGCAGGCAAACGCGATAGTTGGGATACGCGTGCGCATTTCCTTTCGGCCGTCGCCGAGTCGATGCGGCGGATCTTGATCGATGCCGCTCGCGCTCGAAACACTCAAAAGCGAGCTCGTCGGCGGCAGCAGGTCAACCTGGAGCAGTTGTTGGATTCGACACTGAATGAAGGTACGTTCCTATGGATCTTAGAGCTCGATGACCAGATCGAACGCTTGGCGGAAGAAGATCTGCTGGCCGCCGAGTTCGTGAAACTCCGCGTCTTCGCGGGTTGCAACGTGGTCGATGCGGGTGCCATGCTCGGATTGAGCAAATGGCACGCTTATCAGATGTGGGAGTTTGTCCACCGCTGGTTCGCCACGGACGACCTGTAAAGCTCTTTCAGCGGCTTCAAGAACTTTCAGTTTTAAAATTTTTTTCTGCAATTCCGGATAAGCCAGTGGGATTCTCGCATGTAAGTATGTGGGTCCAATTTTTGGACCGTTCATGTATTTACTCTGAGGAGTCCAACTGTGAAAGTTTCCGTATCTTTTTCGAAGAGCCTCGCACTCGTTTGCGTGCTGTTCGCTCAACAACTCGCCCAGGCTGAACTGGTCTTCATGCCAATCCGTGCGATTCAAGACCTCATTTTGCCGGCAAACTCTCCGTTCAATCCGACGGCGAACGAGCAGCCCATAGCGGACGTCGAGGTCCGGGGCTTAATGACGTTTGATAGCGTGATCGTAAATGCAACTACGATAGACCTCGTGAACGGACTATTCACAGGCACAGGGACCAGGGACGAGTTGGGCGGGGGGCTTGTGCTGACAGCCGGTGAAGGGGAGTTCACGCGATTGTTCGGTAGACTGGAAAATGTGCAACGCGATCCGAACCATGCTGATCAAACAAGTCTAGCCAGCATCATATTCGCCGACATGACCTTTACCGTCCCTAGTTATCGAGTGCGGCTAGTAGGGCTTGACCAAAATCTGGAAGTTCGGGCTCCGTTTATATTCCGGGCACGACTCGATGGTGTTCCTACTTCGAACGGCACCTTGTTTGAGGCAGATCCCTTGTTGGGGAACGATTCGCTACTAGAGGTATACGTGGCTGGGACCCAAACCGTAGTTGGATTCAGCACGAATCGACGCCTAGTGGCTGTTCCCGAGCCATCCTCACTTGGGCTCATTGGATTGGCGTTGAGCGGGGCCGGAATTTTTGTGCGTCGTCGCGCCTGCTGAGCAGCTTTTCAAAGTCAAAGAGACTTGCAGCACCCAGCAACAAACGCTTTCAGGAAAGAACGAACGGACTCTCCCCGCCTGCGTGGCAGGTTACCAGGGGAGAGTTTGCAGTCGGGCGGGCGAAGCTCCTGTCGAGCTTTTTTGTGGGGCTGCCGCCTACCGTTTACAGGCAATGCCAGTGCCGCACCTTGCTTGTGAACGGCAGATGGCAGCCTATGAAGGCTCCGCAGGAGCGTCCCCCTCCCGTTGCTCGCATCGCGGCTAAGTTTGAGGCCGGAGGCCGACACAGGAACTGCCGGCGGCGTGAGCCGCCGGACTGGCGCCGAAGTACGAAGTACCTGGCAACCCACCTGCGGTAATAGCTCTTTCAATGGCTCAATTAATTTCCACCATCCCAGCGGCGCCCTACCACAAGCGACTCATCTTCATTACTGCTATCGGTATCGCTACGTTCGCGATCACTCTTCTTCATCGCTGCTGTCAGCGGGTTCTTCAACGTCGTCGTTCTCCACTGTCGGTTCTACGGCATCGGGTGGAATGGTGGGCGGAAGTATCGCGGCTTCCTCGTCATCAATGACATCCTCCTTGGGCACCTTGACGATGGCTGCCAAGGCATCCCCTTCATCCACATTCATGATGCGGACACCTTGCGTGTTGCGACCGATGATATTGATCTCGTTGGCAGCAACTCGCTGAATCTTGCCACGCGTGGTCATCATCAACAACTCATCGTCGTCGGTGACCGGCACGATACCGATCACGGGACCATTGCGTTTGGTGGCTTTGATGTCCATCAAGCCACCGCCACCTCGGCGTTGGGTCCGATACGATTGACTGGAATTGGGTTCATCTCCCCCCTCGCCGTTCTCCGGCTCGGGCACATCAGTTGGCTCAGGAACATCGACTGGCTCGCTGCCATCGACGGTCTCCTCGGCATCGTCGACTATCGGAGTTAACTTCTCGCCCTGACCGAACCAAGTCCGTTTGCCGAAACCTTGCTCGCAAACGGTGAGTAGCGTGGCGTTGGGATCGGCAACCACCATCCCCACGACCGTATCCCCCTTGCGCAAACGAATCCCCTTGACCCCCGATGTGTTGCGTCCCATGGAGCGGGCATCCGATTCGGAAAAGCGAATGGCCTTGCCCATGGCGGTGGCCATGAGCAGTTGATCATCGGGACCCACGACCACCACATCGACCAACTCGTCATCTTCGCGAAGTTTGATGGCAATGATGCCACCCCTCTTCGGGCGACTGTAAGCGTCCAGTGGGGTCTTTTTGACGAGTCCGAGTTTGGTGGCCATCATCAAGAAGTGGCCAGGCAAGTTGAAGTCGCGGACCGCCACGCACTCGGTGATCTTTTCGTCCTCACCCAGGTTGAGCAAGTTGACCACGGCGCGACCACGGCTTTCGCGATTCAGTTGCGGAATATCATAGACCTTCAACCAACGCACTTTACCTTGACTGGTGAAGAACAGCAGGTAAGCATGGGTGCTGGCCACAAACAGGTGCTCAATCGGATCCTCATCATCACTCTTGGCTCCCATGATCCCCTTACCGCCGCGACGCTGTGAGCGGTAAGTGGTCGATGGAATCCGCTTGATGTATCCGCGATGACTGATCGTGACCACCATGGTTTCTTCGGTGATCAAGTCTTCGAGGTTGTAGTTCCCTACTTCTTCATGGCTGATCTCGGTCCGACGATCATCGCCGAAGCGACGCATGATCTCAACCAATTCTTCTTTGATGATGTCAAAGATATTTTGTTGGTCGGAAAGAATCGTTAAGTAGCCGTCGATTTCTTCGAGAATCTTCGCATGCTCGTCGACCAGTTTGTCTTGTTCCAGATTCACCAGTTGTCCCAGCCGCATGGCCAAGATTGCGTCGGTCTGGACACTGGAGAGCGAATAATTGTCCGCTACACCTCGGTCGTTCTGGAACTCGGCAAAACCGCGATCCCCTAGCGCCCGCTCCATCATTGACGCCGGTACCTCGACTCCCATCAAACGCTCTTTGGCTTCCGCCTGCGTGCGACTCGAGCGAATGATCTGGATGATCTGATCGATATCGGCCAGAGCGAGTAGCAAGCCTTCGATGGTGTGCTTGCGCTTCCGAGCGCGCAAGAGGAGGAACTGAGTGCGGCGGCGAATGACCGTCACGCGATGCCGTATGAACTCCTGCAGCATCTCCTTGATGTTCAGCTCGCGCGGCTTGCCGTCGACGAGCGCCAGGAAGATGATCGAGAAGGTATCTTGCAACGGGGAGAACTTGTACAGTTGGTTCAACACCACATCGGCATCGTGCCCCTGCTTGATCTCGATCACCAAGCGGACCGGCTCGCGGAGATCGCTTTCATCGCGAATGCCGGAGATTCCCTTGATCTTGCCTGTGCTCACCAGCTCGGCAATCCGCTCGATCACGCGATCGCGGTATTGCTGGAACGGAATTTCTTGAACGACAATCCGGGTGCGGTTCTTGATCGTTTCAATCTTGGTGCGAGCGCGAACCACGATCGTACTGCGGCCCGTCCGATAACCTTGGCGAATCCCGTAGCGGCCACAAATGATACCGCCGGTCGGAAAGTCGGGACCAGGGATAATGTCCATCAACTCATCAATGCTGATGTCCGGATTTTCCACCAAGGCGACCGCCGCACTGCAGACTTCGCGCAGGTTGTGCGGCGGAATGCTGGTGGCCATACCCACGGCGATACCTGTCGCACCATTGACCAACAGATTGGGGAACCGCGATGGAAGCACCACCGGTTCCGTACGGACTTCGTCGTAAGTCGGCACAAAGTCGACCGTGTCGAGCTTGATATCGTCAAGCATCATCGCGGCCGCAGGACTCAACCGCGCTTCGGTGTATCGCATGGCGGCGGGGGGCAAGCCGGCGATGGACCCAAAGTTACCTTGTTTGTCGACCAGCACTTGCCGCATGTTCCACTCTTGCGCCATGCGGACCAACGTCGGATAGATCACCGCTTCGCCGTGAGGGTGATAGTTTCCACTGGTGTCACCCGAGATCTTGGCGCACTTGACCCGCTTCGCTCCAGGGCCGAGATTCAGGTCATTCATGGCGACCAGGATCCGCCGCTGCGAAGGCTTGAGGCCGTCGCGCACATCGGGGAGCGCTCGACTGACAATCACGCTCATCGCGTAAGTTAGATAGCTATCTCGCAATTCCATTTCGATCGGCTGATCGATAATCCGCGTCGGATCGCCGCCGTCGCCACCGCCAGTAGCCCCTCCGCCAGCACTCGGAGGGAGACCACCACCAGAAACATTATTCACATCATTGGGGGGTACGTCTGACAAGCGAACATCCTTCAAAACTGCGAAATTTCAGCCACTCGAGCGCGTCCATTACTTTGGCCCGGCAAGCTCCCGAGAGCGGCATCAGGAAAGGGTAGAATATACCACTCCGACCCGGTTCCTACAACGGGCGGCTGCGGCAATTGGGTTTCCGCAAGTCGTTATATGGTAGGGACTTGCGTTTCAGGCAAGAACTGCCGGTGCGGCCGCAGCGCAACCGTTAGATTGGGTGCTTTTGGAATCGGTCGGTCCGGCCGCTGGAATCCCCAATAGTCCGACCTACATTTGGGAGGTTGCTCACGATTGTCGCGCAAACAACCGTTTTCCGTCCCCCTGCGATATCGGAGTTCTGCCTCCTGAGATTTGGCACTTTTAGTCGTTCGTGCTGTTTGTAAGTTTGCCAAATTCTGTTAAAAGAGCGGCATTATGTTGCAATCCCTCGCCCCTTTCACCCAGTTTGCCGCCCACATGGAGGGCGTGACTTGCCAGCCGTTCGCGGGTGGTCAGGTGGCGATGTTTTCCCGCCGTTCACCCGACAAAGAGGAGGGCAAGAACGAGAGCAACGAAGATGCGTTCGCTCTGTTGCCGGTGAGTGCAACAGCCGGAGTTCTGGCCGTAGCCGATGGCTGCGGCGGTCAGTTCAACGGACTCGAGGCGGCTCAACGAGCCATCAACGCCCTCGCCGACTCGGTGATGAACAACTCGTCCCCGGAGCTGATCCGCGTCTCGATACTCGACGGATTCGAAGCGGCCTCGCGGCGGGTAGCCGAATTGGGTAGCGGCGCCGCCACCACAATGATTGCGGTCGAGATCAACGGGGGGCTCATTCGCACCTATCATGTCGGCGACTCGCAGGCAATGCTGCTGGGAAGTCGCGGCAAAGTCAAATTGCAAACCCGTTCGCATTCACCCGTCGGCTATGCAGTCGAAGCAGGGATGTTGACCGAAGACGCCGCCCTGGGACATGCCGATCGACACATCGTCTCGAACGTGATCGGCTCCCCCGAGTCGCATATCGACATCGGCTTGCCCCGCCCGCTCAGCCCACGCGACACGTTGGTGATCGGCTCCGATGGGCTCTACGATAACTTGACGCAATCCGAAATCGTAGAGCTTCTGCGGAAAGGTCCGCTGACAACCGCAGTCGACGCAGCGCGATCCGCCGTCGCGCGGCGCATGTCGGGGCAGGACCCAACAGCGCCTTGCAAACCCGACGATTTTACTCTGCTGGTTTATCGGGCTGGGCCGATCGCCGCACGCAGTAAATAAACGGGCTACCAAGCAGCTGTTGCGCCGACTTGGGTTACTTCGACAGATTCTTTGTCCAACAAACGACTCGTGGGGACCTGCTTATGGCTGCTTCGGAGTCACTGGACTGGTGAACTGTTGCAACCAAGTGGCTGCTGGATCGGTCCAGGTTGTAGCTGCGGACTCGGTGCGACGAAGTCCATAGCCGTGTCCACCGGTGTTGTACAGATGGAGCTCGACCGGACGCTGGGCACGTTTCATCGCCAAGGCAAAACGCAAGACGTTTTCGGAATCAACGGGGTCATCGCGGGCCATCGTCAAAAACATCGGCGGAGTTTGCGCGTCGAGTGGCAGAGTGCTTGAGATCAGTTCATCACTCGTTTTATCAAACAGATACGCCGGATAAATCAGCAGCGTAAAGTCAGGGCGACAACTGACACTATCAATTTCATCCACGGCTGCATAAGCTCGCTCGTCGTAGTTGGTGCTCAGCCGCGCGGCCAAATGCCCGCCGGCGGAAAAACCGAGAACACCGATGCGAGCCGGATCGATGTTCCATTCCGCTGAACGACTGCGCACCAACGAGAGGGCCCGCTGAGCGTCCTGCAGCGGCTCGATCGGCGCGGGCTCGCCATTTGGCTTCGGCACACGGTACTTCAAGAGTACCGCTGTTACGCCAATCGAATTCAACCATTCGGCGACTTCGGTTCCTTCCAAATCATAAGCCAAGATGTGATAGCCGCCCCCCGGGAAAACCACGACTGCTGCCCCTGTATTGCGATCCTGAGGAGCCGGATAGACTGTAATGGTCGGCTCCGAAACATGCCCCAGGCGGATGACTGTTTTGCCAGCGACCAAGCCTTTGTTGGGTTCCGACGTGTCCCGTTCGTTGCCGTCCGCTGCTATACGTCCGGGAGCTGCGGCGGGCCAAAGCTTCATTAGCATCTCGTCGGCAGTCGCTTGGCCTCCAACGCAACAGAGACAGCATGCGATGCACATCATGCGGCGCACGCTCGAGTGGACAAGAATTTGAGTCATGGGATCCTCGGTGGTTTGGGGGCGCTCGTTGCTTCTGTTGCGTTCCCCTTGGGGAGGCAGAGCTAGCATATCTTAGATTGGATCACAAAAGAGCCCTCCACGCGACAATACACCCTAGTGGATCTTGCTAAAGCTCTCGATCCCTTCGCGAATTTTGCGAAAAATCCGCCGGAGAGAGGATCTTTAGCAAGATCCACTACGGGAGAGAATGCTTGGGATTGCAAGCATAGGAGGGAGCGAAATTGATCTTGCGATGGGTGGGCCCGGTTATCTACCCTTCCTCTGCGGATGGAGTGATTGCTCTCAGGCACGATGACGGCGTTATGAAGAATTCTGTTCCCACAACCAATCGAATCGCCAAGCTGCAGACGGGGGCCGGCATGCTTCTCTGTCTGGGGATGGCGTGCACGTTGTTTGTTGGGTGCCGCAACCCTTACCCGCCCCCGGGGGCGGGTTGGCAAATGAATGGCCAAGTACCCATGGGCTATCCGCCGCAAATGTCTACCACTGGTCCCCAATCGGTGTTTGCACAACAACAAACGGCGCCACAGTTGGTCGAACTCCAACGCCGCGTGCAGCAGTTGGATGACAACAACCGGCAACTCACCACCCAATTGGCTCAAACCCAGCAACAGTCGCAAGCGTTTCGAGAACGCGCCGACTTGTTGGCCAAGCAATTGGGAGATTTGAGCACTCAGAATCGACAGCTTCTGGCCGCTTCGCAGCAGTACGCGAATCAGGCGCTTGGGATGCAAGCGTCTATGTCCGCGCGGGGCGGTGCCAAACTAACCGCCAATAACTCGCTCGCTACCTCGGCTGCAAGCATGCAGATTGCCGGTGCCCGAGTCGTACCCGATGGGGATGTGATCCGAGTTCGTGTATCTTCCGATCAGTTATTTCCACCTGGAACCGCACAGCTGAATCCAGCTGCAGCCACGGTGCTCGATCAACTCGCGAACTCCCTCGTGCGGCAATATCCGCGTCAACGCGTGGCGATTGAGGGGCACAGTGACAACGCGCAGTTGTACGGCGGCTCGTTCGGCACTCTGTCCCAACTGACCGGCGCCCAAGCACAAGCGGTCATGGACCAACTCGTCCGTCGCAATGGTGTCCCCATGCAGCAACTATTTGTTATTGCACATGGCTCAAACCATCCCCTGGCCGACAATGAATCCCCAGCTGGTCGGGCTGAGAATCGTCGGATCGAAGTCGTCATCTACCCCGATACGTTTTAGGGGGCAGGCTGGAGGCTAAAGGCTAAAGATCTGAGATTTCAGGCTCACTGCCCACTGCCCACTACTCACTGCTCTGCGGTTACAGCATGGGGGCAGGCTTAAGGTGCTGGCGATGCAGGTGTTCGAGCTTGCTGTGGATCACGCGCCATTGTTTGGCAATCTCCGATATGGTTGCCGCAGCTGGGTCTGCGATCGTTTCCACTATCAGACTATCCACTCTGCTTTCCATTGACTTTTCAACGATGTCGATCGCTGGTGCGGCGGACTTCGCAGCCGCAGGTGGCGCCGGTGCAGCTTTCACCGCAGCCCGGTCGGTGGGGAAGATCTCATCAATGGGAGGCACGCGACCATCCAATTGCTGCTCGAATTGACCGAGGATCAGTTGGGTCAAGAACGGGAGCTGCTGACCATGGTCACTTGTGCCATTCAAGCCAGCAAAGGGTAGATCGTTCATGCTGAAGAACATCTCCGTGTCGCAGCGGGCGTCTGGCTTGCTGCGTTGCCCGATTTCACGCAGTCGACGGGTGGTCGAGTAGATGTCCTCTGCGCGGCTGTTGACGGAGTCGACGAGCGTTAGCCAGAGCCAATGCTCCGCAGCCACGCGATAGACAAAGTCGTTGGTCCTGGCCATGCGCTGCAATTCGCGGTCGACCAGCGCCCCGTCCATATCCGCAGTTTTGATCGAGTGCATGGTCAGCCGCGTCCGCTGATCGCGTCGGGGCACGGCCGCATGCTGCACAATCCAACTGCGAATCAACGAGCGCAGTTCGTCGACCGGCAGCGCTAAACGGAACATGGTCCCACCCATGGTACCGCGCTGGACCGAAACCGAACCTCCCATACTCTCCATCAGCGTTTTGACCGTTCGCAAGCCGATGCCGGCGAAAGGAGTCCCTGCGGTGCGCTCGGGCCAGGGCTTGCTTGAGTTCATTTGCCGCATCAACTGCGCGTCGAGCCCCATCCCTTGATCTTCGACCGTGACCAACAGCCGCTGGGTAACGTTTTGTTGCCAAGCCACTCGAATCGTAACGCGACTCTCCGGACGACTCGCTTCCACGGCGTTCGTTACCAAGTTGACCAAGACGCGCGACAGCAGATCAGGATCCAGATACATCCGCGGCATGGAGCGATCCCAACCAATCCATTCCAACTTGACCGCGTTTTTTTCGGCAATCGATTCCAACAACGGTTGAAGGCCGCGCCGCAATTGCTCAGGATAAAATCGACGACGGATGTTGGTCGCCGTGCGTTGCGTCAAGTTGCGCTCGGCCAGAATCTCTTCCGACCAACGATTCGCTTGCAAGAGTCGCAGATTGGCGCCGTCAAGCAATTTGATATCCCGCTGCTCGATCTGGAAGCCCGCCCGCGCCCTATCGATGATTGAACCCAAGATCTGTTGCGCCGTGGCGATGGGTGATCGAATATCGTGTGCCGCTTCAGCCAACAATTCACTCAGCCGCGCGGTCGACGAAAGGAGTGACGTTTGCGGTGCCGGAACGGACCTCGAAGCACTCGAGCTCGTATCGGACGCGCTTGCGGCAGTCAAGTCGAACTGCGCGCTAGCATAGGACCCAACGATGTCGGTCCAGTTCAACAGATAATGGGGTTGCCCAGCGGATGCATGGGGACTGTCCAAACGCAGAAGCTCGTTGCTCCCCTGAGGCGTTGCACCCGTTCCACTGGGTAATGCGGCGACGGGACGAGGAAACACGAACATCTGCCACGCGGACGGGGTGCGTCGAACGGCGTTTGTAGACGGCTGGGCAACAGAACGGTATCGTTGTGCAGTGCTAAGGTTCGTGGTCGTCATCGAGCAGTATCCCATTCCATAGGCTGTCAGGCGCGGTGGATTGCAGTTTTCCGAGCGGCAGTAGTTGATATCCTGGCTCAAGCCTGCCACCTGTAAAAAGGTCGCAAAGTGTTGAGCTACCGCTCGCTCTGGTTGACTCTATCGGTTGGGAAATCACTGTGGTCTTGGCGGATTGGCTATAATGGGCCGTTATTGCTGTCTAAGTTAGAGGCTTGTGACGGTTGTTACACCGACACCAACTTTAACATGTTTTCTGACCTGTTTTTTGTACCCTATTCTCCCATGAATTAACTATCGATTCGTTCTGACTGAATTGAGGAAATGAAGTTCAATGGCAATGCGATTGATGGCTTACAACGAACAATGGCAGCAGGAATTTGTCCAATCCCGGTCCATGTTGCTGCATGCAACCGAAGGCTGGCTTACCGACGTACGGCATGTTGGCAGCACGGCGCTGCCGCACATGGTCGCCCAACCGGTCATCGACATGATCGCGGCGATACAGGATCTGCAAGGGCTCAACGAAGCAGCCACGCTGATCGAGGGTTTGAATTACGCGCGGGTCGCCGCCCCCGTGTGGTGCCAAGATGAACTCGTTGCCAAACTCCAAAAACCGAGAAGTGGCCCACCGACACATGCTGTGCTGATCGTGCGTGAAGGTAGCCCCACGTGGCAACGGGTACTGGCCCTGCAAACGGTACTCGAAGTCAGCCTGCTTGAACGTCAAAATTTTGAAAATCTGAAACGCGACCACTTTCAACCCGGCTGCGCTGCCGAACAACAGTACGAACAAGCCAAAATCAACTTTTTCGAAGAACTCGAAGCTCGCTCCGGCGAAGCGTAGTACACAGGATGTCACCCCTAGATGGCTGACCCTTTGCCCCGCCCCACCCGTAACTTCATTTCCACGAGCCCCCCTTCACTGATCGATCTATGACACTTGCCTACTTGGATACGCACAGCGGCATTGCCGGCGATATGACCTTGGCTGCACTGGTCGACGCCGGCGCGGATCGGGAATGGATCGAGCGGCAAGTCCAATCGCTGGGGTTAGGGCCGGTAAGCCTCCGGTTTTCCGAGACCGAGCGGCATTGCTTTCGGGCATTGCGTTTGGATGTCGAACATCCTCCGCAGCACGCCCACCGCGGACTGAGCATCATTGAAGCGATGATCGGGCAAAGTGAACTCGGTCCCCGCGAACGCGAACTGGCGTTGCGGCTGTTTCGCCGCATTGGCATGGCGGAAGCCAAAGTGCATGGCACGACGCTCGAACAAGTGCATTTTCATGAAGTTGGCGCGATCGATTCGATCGTCGACATCGTGGGAGTCGCTGTTGCCATTTGCAACTTGAACATCCGCCGCATCATGGCCTCCCCCACCCCTGTGGGCTGCGGAACCATTCGCATCGCGCACGGCATGGTCAGCGTCCCCGCACCGGCGACCGCCGAACTACTGCGAGGCATTCCCATACGCAGCTGCGGCATCCAGGCGGAGCTGACAACTCCCACCGGCGCCGCCATTCTGGCCACGCTGGTCGATAGCTTCGGTCCCCTCCCCGACATGCAGATCCAACGCATCGGCTATGGCGCCGGTCACCGGCAATTGACCGAACAAGCCAATGTGCTACGAGTATTGATCGGCGTGCCACTTGCCGACGAGCAGGACGAAGTCACGGTGCTGGAGACCAATCTAGATGACATTACCGGCGAACAACTCGGTTTTGCCATCGAGCAACTTTGGAAGGTAGGAGCGCTGGATGTGTTCACCACTCCGATCGGCATGAAAAAGAACCGCCCGGGAACCCTCTTGACCGTGATCGGCCGAAATGAACAACGCACTGCACTTGAGGGCTGTCTCTTCACCCACAGCGGCTCGCTCGGGATTCGCCGATCGCAAATGGCGCGACGCAAGCTGTCGCGCGAAATCATCCGTGTTACCACCCCGCTGGGCGAAGCCCGAGCCAAATTGGCTTGGCGAGCAACTGCGGAGGGTGGACCGCTTGAGTTTCAGGTCTCTCCAGAGTACGAGGACTGCCGCAGTTTAGCAGAAGCCAGTGGTCAGGCATTGAACTCCGTCTTTCAAATGGTCCGAGATGCCGCCGAAAGAGCCGCTCAAGCGCTCCCAGCACCTGTGCACGCGTCCACATTGCCGGTCGAAACTTCCGCCGCACACGATCACGATCACAGTCACGATCACAGTCACGACCTGCACGACCCGCAACGCAGTCACGACCACGATCAACCGCACGGTCATTAAATTGCGACAAGTTGCGATCGACATCACGGGCTTGGTGCCGGCGGGTCGATAATGACGAGTACGCTGTCGTCGAAGGTTGATGGCGGTTGAACGGTCGATTCCAAGCTATTGCAACAGGCGTGTTGTCTGTTCCACGGTCGGGCGCATGCCATCATGTCGATTTCCCCAGAACTAGCACAACCGCTCATGATGATGGCAGGCCTGGGGATCATTTGTTGGTTGTTGATGCGCGGTCGCGTAACACGCAAGCGGGGTCACTATGCCTCCAACCACATGTTGGATCTGAAGCACAATGCTCGCGCGGCTGGGCATTCGCTCCCCTTCACCGGCACTTCTTCGCTGGGTGCCCCCAGCGAAGTGCTGAAATGGCAAGTCGAATTGCATGACCTCGGCCGAGAGCTCAAAGCGGAACTCGATTGCAAGTTGCTTGCCGTGCAGGCCATGACGCAGGCCTACGACCAGGCCTCCGAGCGATTGGTGAATCTCATGCGAGCCGCCCATCAATTCGGTGCCGCGGAGTCCAACCCGGTCAAACTGGTGCAGCAATTGACGGCTCAAGGAGTCACACAATCGCAGATCGCCCAATCGCTGGGCATTGCAGCGGCCGACGTGGACCGGCTGCTAGGCGAGCCAAGCGTTAGCCAGTAAGACGTGTGTGCAATCAAGAAGCGTGTGCAGCCGTCGGGCAGAACGACTTGAGTTCCGCTGGTCAGTTCTTTGCTACCAGTTACCAGTTACTGCGACCTGCCATAGATATCGCCGGGATCCTTGAGTCGCTCGGCGATCACTTGCACGTCTCCTCCATCACCGACTTGCCGAAAGAAGCACGAGGCGTAACCCTCGTGACAGGCCGCACCGGTCTGTTCGACCTTTAAGAGAATCGTGTCGGCATCGCAATCCACGAAGATCCCCAGCACCCGTTGTCGGTGCCCACTCTCTTCCCCTTTGCGCCACAGACGATTGCGGCTGCGACTAAAGTAGACCGCATGACCAGTCTCTAGCGTTTCGTTCCAAGCTTCTTCGTTCATCCAAGCCAACATCAGGACTTGTCCCGTCGTCGCGTCTTGTGCGATAGCTGGCAAGAGGCCACCGCCGAGCTGGAAGTTGGGAATGGCAGTTGTGTTGGAGTCAGAGTGGTTCACGCATCGTTCGCTTATCGTCGAAGAAAATTGAGATGCGAACATTGTCAGCCCGAGAGCCGATTGTTGCAAGCGAAGATGGGTGGATCTACCGCCATGGCAGTTGGCGATTCGAAGCTCCTTACATTGAATCCGAGGGCTTGGCCTTACCCTATGCAGCGGGCCAGTGAGCCGTGGGCTTCTATCGCAACCTAGCGTAAGTTGCGCGTCAAACCTCAGCCATAACGCTTTGACCTCAGCCATATCGCTTTGACCTCAGCAATATCGCTTTATCCCCGAGGAAACTTGGCGACCTGCAAAAAAACTTGGTAGGAGGGTCGCTCTCCCGGCTGCATTTTTCATTGGTCAATGGCAATGAACCTCAGCCGCCAACTGTCGCCTCAACTTAGGAACAGACGCAGTTGGTACCCAAAAATGGTTAGACCAATCACGGCGGAAAGCATGGCCGCCACCAGCACCGCCGCGCTGGCAATGTCGAGCGCCTGACCCACTTCCGGATTGTGCTCGCGACACAGGCCACGGGCCAAGTACTCCACCGCGCTGTTCATCAACTCGAGCGACATCACCAAGGCGATGCACAGCAGGAGGACTGCCAATTGAATCACACTGCACCGCAACACCGCCGCCACGAGCAATACCAAACCGGCCATCGGCAGATGCACCGAAAAGCTACTTTGGCCGACGATGCCCAAGTGCACGCCGCGGAGCGCGTTGCGAAATTTGCCGATCCAATGCTTGGACATCGTGCCTCTCAAGGAGCTCGCTAAAACTCAGCCGAGCCTGGCGTGCGGGGAAAGGGAATGCAATCGCGAATATTGGTCATGCCGGTCACCCATTGCACGACTCGTTCGAAACCGAGTCCAAAGCCGCTGTGCGGCACCGAACCATACTTGCGTAGATCGACATACCACCAGTACTCTTCGGGGCTCAAATCCATGTGCTGCATGCGGCTAAGCAGCACATCCAGCCGCTCTTCCCGCTGGCTGCCGCCGATGATCTCGCCGACTTGAGGGACCAGCACATCCATGGCTGCCACCGTCTTGTCGTCGTCATTGCAGCGCATGTAGAACGGCTTGATCGACTTCGGATAGTTATAAAGGATCATCGGGCCTTCGACATGTTTCTCGGTCAAATACCGTTCATGCTCCGCTTGCAGATCGGCCCCCCACTGCACCGGATAGTCGAATTTTTCACCCGACTTTTGCAGGATGTCGATTGCTTCGGTGTAGGTCAAATGCACAAAGGGTTTGTGCATGACGGCTGTCAGCGAAGCGATCAATCCTGGCTGCACCCGCTCCTCGAAAAATTGCATGTCAGGTCCACAGTCATTGAGCGCGTCGGTGAGCAATCGCTTGATGAAGCGTTCCGCCAAGGCCATGTTGTCGGCCAGCTCAAAAAAAGCCGCTTCGGGCTCGATCATCCAGAACTCGGCCAAGTGTCGGCTGGTGTTGCTGTTTTCCGCGCGGAAGGTAGGACCAAACGTATAGCATCGCCCCAGTGCCGTGGCGTAGGTCTCCGCCTCCAACTGCCCCGAAACGGTCAAAAAGGTGGGCTTGCCGAAGAAATCTTGGGCATGGTCAATCTTGCCATCCTTCATCGGCAAGCGGTCCAGCGGAAGCGTGGTGACGCGGAACATCTGCCCCGCACCCTCGCAGTCGCTGGCGGTGATGATGGGTGTGTTGACGTAATAGAAACTTTCTTCTTGAAAGAACTGGTGCACGCTGAACGCCAAGCGATTGCGGAGGCGGGCGACGGCGCCAAAGGAGTTGGTGCGGGGACGCAAGTGGGCCCATTCGCGCAACTTTTCAAACGAATGACGTTTTTTCTGCAGGGGAAAATCGGCCGGTGCATCGCCAATCAAACGAACTTCGCTCGCCACCAACTCCATCGCTTGCCCTTGCCCTTGGCTCGCCTTGAGCTTGCCGCTGGCCACGATCGAACTCCCGACCGACAAACCGCTGATCTCCGTCTCGTAATTGGAGAGGGTCGCATCGGCAATGATTTGTAAGTTGCCGAAGCAGCTGCCATCGTTGATCTCGATGAAGCTGAAACCACCTTTGCTATCGCGCCGTGTGCGGACCCAACCGCGGACCTCAATGTCCTGGTCGATATGCCCACCCGCTAAAACTTTGGCAACCAGAATCCATGGATTCGCCGCAGAACCACTCATACGCTTTCCTTCCAAATTGAACGTGATAAGCCAGCGGTTTGTCAATTTAATACAAACCCGAAGCGTTAGCGAGGGACCGCTTGCCCCCGCTGACGCTGCGGGTTGGGATAGGTCCTTAGCGCTAAGGGCGCGAGGAGGTGACGAGCACGACGCAATCAGTGGCCGACATCTGCCAAGTAGCGTTCGGCATCGAGGGCTGCCATGCAACCGGTTCCGGCCGACGTAATGGCTTGGCGGTAATAATCGTCTGCGACATCGCCCGCCGCGAAGACCCCTTCGACCGTCGTGTTGGTGCGAAACGGCAAGGTCCACTTCAAGTAGCCTTTGTCATTCATATCCAACTTGTCTTTCAGAAAGGTCGTATTGGGAGTGTGTCCAATGGCCACGAACATGCCACTGACCGGAAGTTCACGCACGGAGTCATCTACCGTGCTGCGAAGCAACAATCCAGTTACTTGTTTGCCGTCTCCCAGCACCTCTTGCACTGTGCTATTCCATACCAGTTCGATATTGGGGTGATTCATCGCTCGATCTTGCATGACCTTTGAGGCGCGGAGTTCGTCGCGGCGGTGGATCAAGTAGATTGTGGCAGCGCCATCCAAGTTCGCGAGATAACTCGCCTCCTCGACCGCCGTGTCACCACCCCCAATCACTGCCAGCGGTTTGCGGCGATAGATGGGAAGAGCGCCGTCGCACACCGCGCAGGCACTCACCCCTTTGTTCTTGTACTTTTCTTCCGATTCGAGTCCCAGATAGTTGGCTCGGGCTCCGGTGGCAACGATTACCGTATGGGTCAGGATCGGTTCGCCGTCGGCTGGGATGACCTTCAGTGGTCTGCTGGAGAAGTCAACGTCGACGATATCATCACCGACGACGCGGGTGCCGAAGTTGAGAGCCTGCTGCTTCATCAACTCCATCAACTCCACACCTTGCACGGCATAGTGGAGTTGGCCCTCCCGTTCATGTTCGGGGCCGACGGGGGCGGGAGGCAGATTGTAATGCCGGTCCTTGTTGACCGCACTTTCTACAAACGCGCGAATGTTGCCAGCTGGAAAGCCCGCATAGTTCTCGACTTCGGTCGTGAAAGCCAACTGACCCAACGGGATCATCTCCGGTTTCCAAGTTCCTTCGAACAGAAGTGGCTTCAAGTTGGCTCGTGCTGCGTAAATCGCCGCCGACCAGCCAGCCGGTCCGCTGCCAATGATCACTGTTCGCTCAATTGCATTCATGCTTTTTTAGTACTTCCTACAGAGATTTTTTCTAGGTCATGTGAGCCGTCTACTTGCCGACCGCTTTGAACGTTGTTGCGACAGATTATAGGGCTGGACCAAATCTCTTCCCAGGTGGCCAAAGCTGAGGCCGCTGGTGGACCCCCTTCAGCTTCGGCTAATGAAGCGTGCGAGCTGTTGCATGGAATCAACAGCCCGCAGCCGCATGGTGAGACTACTCCTGCAGTTTTTCTGCGACTTTGGGGAGCATGGCGGCCAGTCCTGGCGCCTTTTCGAGGTCGATCGACTCGACCAATTCCAACAAACGTTCAGCCTGTTGAGGCAATCGGGGATGCAGATTTTGCCAAACGATGTGTGGGATCAATGGGTCGTCGCCGCAGGCGGAAAGCACGGTGAGCCACGTCTTGAGGGGATCGATATGCTCAAATTTTCCGGCAGCAATCGCCACCTGCAACTGCACTTCGACTTGCGGATCGCTGGCCAGTTCGGCGCAGCGGTCGGCCAGTCCTTGATGGTCGCTGTGCAGGGTGGCGGCTGAGCGAACGCCCCATGCCCGCACTTGAGTGTCCTCCTGCATCAGCAGTTTAAGTGCGAACTCGGCACTCAGCACCTTGCCGCCCAGGAGTGCCCACAGGGCATGCAGGCGATGCTTGTGAGGGGCGGCAGCGTTGAGCACGATAGCCTCCAGGTCACCGATGACCCCTGCGCATTTCTGTTCGGCGAGCAGCCGCTGGGCGGTCTCGCGGACATAAATGTTGGCATCCCCGAGCTTGCTCACCAGTGCCTTGGTCGATAGGCCAGCGAGCACGACCGGTTCCGGCCGACCGGTTGGTGCATGGACGACGCGATACAAGCGACCATGGCCGCGATCGACCCCGTCCGGATCGGCGTTGGCGTCTTGATAGCAGTGGTAGCGATCGTACCAGTCGAGCACGTACAGGCATCCGTCGGGTCCCACTTTTTGGACCACTGGCATGAACCATACATCTTGGGCGCTCAGGAAGTCCTCTTCGCCAAAGCCAGCGTAGGTCGAGCCCGCGCGCTCGATGCGATCGACGTTCAGGCAGTTGCCGTGAATGTTCCCCATCATCAAGCGTTCGCGAAATTCGGCGGGAAAGGCGGCGGAATCAAAGTAGGTGATGCCGCAGTATGCCGCCATCTGGTGCTTGTGTTTGACAATCGATTCGATCTTCCAGGTGTGTGGCGGGTAGGGACCTCCTTGGCGATGGTAGTAGCCCGTTTCGGTCAAATGCCACAGATGGTCGATCACGCAGGCACTGATGAAGGCCTCGCCGTGCGGATCGAAGGCGATCCCCCACGGATTGCTGGTTCCTTCGCAAAACAGATCGAACTTGCGAGTCACTGGGTCGATGCGAAACATAGCGCACGTGAACTCAAAAACCTTTCCATCCTGCTCGACGCGACATGGGTTAAAAACGCCGTTGAGTCCATACAAGCTGCCGTCGGGGCCCCAGGTCAAGCTGTTGGGGAGTTCATGCGTGTCATCGCGCCCAAAGCCGGTCACAACCACTTCGATCTTGTCCGCTCGATCGTCTCCATCGGTGTCTTGCATGAACAGAATGTCGGGCGCGTTAGCGACCCACACACCGCCGTGGCCGACGGCGATTCCGGAGGGAATGTTCAGCCCTTCGGCAAAAATCTTGACCGAATCGACTTGACCATCGCCGTTGGTGTCTTCCAGGATCTTGATGCGATCTCTGCCCGGACCGGGCTCGCGCCGTGGATATTCGAAACTCTCGGTAACCCAAATCCTCCCCCGCTCATCGAAAGCCATGGCGACGGGGTTGATCAAGTCGGGCTCCGCAGCCACCAATTCGACGCGGAAGCCTTCCGGAACCTTCATTTTCTGCAGTGCCTCGGTTGGCGACAAAGGTGGTCCAGGTGGCTGTGTCTGCTGCCGAGGAATTCGTACCTTGCCCTCCTGCGCGATCGCAGTGGACGGCGTAAAGATCAGGGAACTTGCGAGGCTGACAGCGCAGATGCTGATTGCAAAGCCGCAGTGGAAGTGGCGCAGGGGGGATCGCGGTGACATGGACAAGCTTTCCGAGGTGTGGGATTGGGTAGGAGGAAGTCGATTATTAGCCCACTTCGCTCGACATTCAACTCCGTGGGGGACATAATGCGTAGACAAGTTGCTGTGGCTGTCGTGATAGGTGCGCGGGCCGAGCAACTGGCTAGTCTACTATGGATTGCCCTACCACGGATCGCCCCACTACGGGTCGCCAACTGACGCAAAGGTTTAGAGTCATGAAACGCTTCTCTCTACAATGTACCCTTGCCGCGACGGCACTGTCCTACCTCACCTTGGTTACCGGCTGCGGTGGTGGTGCCGACGAAACGCCAGCAGCCGCAGCACCAGCTGCCGCCAGTAGCAATGCACGTCCCATGGCGATGGGGGAGGGTGGATCTAGCAATGAGTCCGAAGAGCATGGCGGTGAATCCAGTTACGGTGAATCGAGTGACGGTGAATCCAGTTACGGTGAATCGAGTGACGGGAATTCGAGTTACGGTGAAGAAGGCTCAGGAGGGTCAAGCTACGGTAGCGCGTCGGGGTCGATGAGCGGTGGCCAACCTGGGATGGCGGGACCACCTCCCGGCATGAGCCTGGGACCACCTCCGGGGATGGGGATGGGGATGGGGACTGGGGCTGGTGGGACTGCCGGCATGATGAGCTCTGGCTATCCGATGGGAGGCATGGAAGGTGAGGAAGAATCGGGTGGCATGAGTGGCTCCTCATACAACATGCGCAGCATGGCAGGCAACGCCGCATCGGGCAGTGGCATGGGGATGGGCATGTCCGGCGACTACGACGAGTCTATGGAAGGGAGTGGTATGCCAGGTATGTCGGGTATGTCGAGTGGATTTGGGCCGAGCGGATTCGGACAAGGGGGTATGGGTGGCAACCCCAATGCTGCTGGCATCGCACAGTTTTTGAATCAAAATTGTGTGAGCTGCCACGGCAACGCGGCACCTAAGGGGAACGTTAGCTTGGTTTCGATTTCGCCGGATGTCGCCGATGATCCGAGCCTATGGGAACAAGTCATTGAGCAGGTAGAGTCGAACTCGATGCCCCCGGCCAGTGCCCAGCGCCGTCCGACCCCTCAACAGCAGCAAGCCTTTGTGACGTTGCTTAAGGCGGAGCTGACCAAAGCGGGATTGGGAGAGGGGCAAGATTATTTGGCGCGGGCCAAGAACGCGTTTGCGCGTGGCAAAGAGGCTGACGCCATCAACTATTTCTACGCTCAAGCGTTAACTGCTTCAGACGAAGAAGCTCAGGCCCTGCTTAAAAACGCCCGTTGGTTCGCGGCAGGTAAACGGCCAGTAGCAACGTTGCGATTTGCCGTGGGGATCGTACTGGATGCCCCCGAGGGACTTGACGTTAAACCCATTGGTTCAACTCAGCTTGGCAGCGGCGGTGCGGGCGGAGGCGGCCGGCCCGGAATGTCGAGTGGCTATGGCGAAGCTGGAGGCACTGGTAACACTACCAAACAAAGATCTTTCTATGAACTGACGGGTGACTTTGGACAGGCTCTGGCCTCGGAGTTTGAAACCCGTTGGACCTCCGGTGCCCTGGGCTCCGTCTTCAGCGATGTGGTTGCCATACAGCCCAAAACTGACGTCCGAAACAACGGCATGGGTATGGGGATGGGTATGGGCATGGGTATGGGCATGGGTATGGGTTCTGAGGATGGAAGTATGGGGATGGGGCGTTCCGGCATGGAGGGCTCGGGTGGTCCTGGGGGAGCTGGAAACGCTGCAGCAAATCGCAAAACGATCAATCCTGGGCAAGCCGTCACACCGGGCCTGACCTACCTTGGCACGGGTGCACAAAAAGACTTGCTGAAGAAGGCGGCTGACCAAGGTATCGATGGCATGTTCTTGTTCGACGTCGAAGCGACCTCGATTCGCAATTCGGGAATCGTCAACAATTCCACTCGACTGCGCCTGATGCTGACTGATGGCTCCGTCATTTCGATGACCAAGACCTTGAAAAATATCGAAGTCGAACGGGCCAAGCTGCGCACCGATGGTGGTGACGATGTTGAAAAAAACATGACACAACTGTTTAACAAGTTCGATTCGGAACTGAAGCTGATCGACATGCCGGCTCTCAAGCCTGAGGCTGCCAAAGGCCGGCTGATACAACTGGTCAACGACAAGTCGGTTGACAAAATGCGCACGCTATTTGAAACGCGGCTCTACCATTCGCTTGGCGCGCTGACGCAAGAAGATGTAGCTACCGTCTTTCAAATTGTATTGCGTGGTAACGAAGGGGTATCGCTCGCATCCGGCACTCAGGCAGATCGAAAGCTGATCATGGAAGAAGTGCTTTTGAACTGAGCTCTGGTTTGAACCTAGGCTCCTTAGGGGTCAATACTCAGCATTTGTTGCGTGGTGAGATAAATGCGTTGGCGGCATATTCGACCATTTCAGGCGCTGGCACGGTGGCCAACGCCCGCGTTATCAACAACGTGTAATGGGCATGCTGTCGATCGATCAAATCCATTAAAGCCAAGTACCGGTGTTCATCGCTGGAAGACGCTAACATTTCCGCCGCCAACTCTTCAGGTAAGTTCCCAAGCACTGAATTGCTGCGGTGCAGTACGTGAACTTCCCCGGTAGTGGTCATTTGCAAGCTACAGCGAGAGCCCGAGCGAATGTCTCCACCCACCGATGGACTGGTGAGCTTGGTCCAATAATGCGAGAGCCTGACGGGGGCTTCTGCGACAAATCGGCACCCACCTTCAAACCAACTCTCGCAGACTTGGTGCCGCCAGCCCCCACCACTCGGTAGGGGATCCAGTTCGTAAACTCGGCTTTTCCCCCAGTGTGTGAGTATCACGTCGGGCGGAGCCACAATGCGGTCCTCTGCAAAGGCCAAGATGGCTGCGTCGATCGTTTCGTCAGGAGAATTGTCGAGATAACGAGCGATTCGATCGCGAACCTCTTCTTCACTGGTGCTCAGCCCATGCAACGAAGCGTACAGTAAAAAAGCTTGGTAGAGTTCTTCTTCGTTGATTGCTGCGTCGCAAAACATCGAGCCAGTTCCTGCAAGAGAAGTCGCTGTAAGCCATCTGAAACTTAGGTCGCTATTCCCCTTAGAGCAAACAAAAAGTGGCGTTTTTATCGTGGTCGAATCAGATTTCGCCCCAGATTTGAGCTGACGCTACCGGCGGAGCGCAACTACGGTAAAATGGGGACGCGGCCGGTGTCGACCGGCTGAGAACTCATTGAAACCAACGACCCACTCGAGGAGATTTCCAAATGCGGTTGAGAACCATTACTGCGGCTCTATACGTACTCTGCGCCACTTCGGCCTCACTCAGCGTCCAAGCCCAAGAGGCAGGCTCAAAGACGATCGAATTGGCTGGCGGGAAGATCGTCCTACCCGTCCCCAAAGAATGGAAAAAGGAAGAGCCTAAGTCGCGGATCGTTCAATACGAATTCTCCGCTCCGGTAGCCAAAGAAGGTGAACCGGCAAAGGAAGCACAAGCCAAACCAGCCGACCTGGCGCGGATCACGATCATGGGAGCTGGCGGGGGCGTTGAGGCCAACTTGGATCGTTGGTACACCCAGTTCGAACAGCCCGGCGGTGGTTCGACCAAAGAAAAGGCCAAACTGGATAAATTCGAGTCGGGCGGACAAACGGTGCATTACGTGGATGTCTCCGGTTCCTTCAAGGATAGCATGGGCGCGGGTCCCTTCTCGGGTAAGCCTGCCGTGCTCCGCGAAAACTATCGGATGCTGGGCGCGATCATTGTGACCGAAGATCTCGGGGAATATTTCATCAAGATCACTGGCCCAGAGAAACTGCTCGGAGAACTCGAAGAGAGCTTCAAAGCGATGCTCAAAGAACTCAAGACGAAGTAACTCACTCATTTACAGGAAGCGCGACACATCAATTGACGCGCGACAGGCGCGTCCACTTCTCTGATTTCTTTCTATTGAAAATTCACTGATGGCTAAGTTCATTCTGGCGCTCGACCAAGGAACCACCAGCTCGAGAGCGCTGGTCATCGGTGAAGATGGCTCCATCGTGGCCAGCGCTCAAAAAGAGTTCGAGCAAATCTTCCCCCAGCCGGGTTGGGTCGAACACCGCCCTGAGGACATCTGGTCGAGTCAACTTGCCGTGGCCCGCGCCGCGCTGCGAAAGGCCAAGCTGACCGCATCGCAAGTGGCAGCGATCGGCATCACCAATCAACGCGAAACAACCCTGCTCTGGAATCGCCGCACGGGCGAACCACTCTACAACGCCATCGTGTGGCAAGACCGCCGCACTTCGCAGCTCTGCGATCGCTTGAAGAAGTCCGACAAAGGGGCTGCGATCACCGAAAAAACAGGCTTGATCATCGACGCTTACTTCTCCGGGACTAAGCTGGCTTGGATCCTGGATCATGTGCCCGAAGCCCGCGCCTTGGCTAAAGTCGGACAGTTGGCTTTCGGGACAGTCGATTCGTGGCTGCTCTGGAAACTAACCGGAGGGGAAGACGGACGCGGCGCCATCCATAAAACCGATGCCACCAACGCCAGTCGAACCATGCTGTGCGATATCCGAACCGGGGCATGGGACGCTGATCTGCTGAAGTACCTGAAGGTTCCCGCCAGCGTGCTACCCGATATCTGCCCCTGCAGCGAAGTGGTTGGAGAGACCGACAAGCAGTGGTTTGGTGCCCCCATCCCAATCGCCGCTATGGCCGGTGATCAACACGCTGCCCTCTTCGGTCAACAGTGCACCGAGCCCGGTATGGTTAAGAACACCTACGGAACCGGCTGCTTCATGCTCATGCACACTGGCACTAAACCCCGAGCATCGCACAACAATCTGCTCTCCACACTCGCTTGGAAAATCGGCGGTAAAACCGAGTATGCTTTGGAAGGCAGCATCTTCATTGCCGGTGCCGTCGTGCAGTGGCTCCGCGACGGCTTAAAAATTATCAAGAAATCCGCCGACGTCGAACGCTTAGCCGCCGAAGTGGATGACAACGGCGGGGTTTACTTAGTACCCGCCTTTGCTGGACTCGGCGCACCCCACTGGGATTCATTTGCCCGCGGCACCATCGCGGGGCTCACCCGCGGAGCCACCGGTGGGCACCTGGCGCGAGCCGCCCTGGAATCGATCGCATACCAAACCGCCGATGTGCTCGATGCAATGCAAGCCGACGCGAAAATGAAGATCAAGTGCTTGCGGGTCGATGGCGGCGCGGCCACCAACAACTTGTTGATGCAGTTCCAGGCTGATTTGCTGGGTGTCCCTGTCGTTCGACCGCGGGCCTTCGAATCCACAGCCCTCGGTGCCGGTTACCTCGCCGGCTTGGCGGTCGGCGTTTGGAAGAATCGCCAAGAGTTGCAGTCGCAGTGGCAAATCGACCGTACGTTTGAACCGCAGATGGCCAAATCACGAGTGGTCGAGTTGCGGGGCGGTTGGCGCAAAGCCGTCAAACGCTCGTACGCATGGGCCGAATAAAAAAAGCAGCCGGTGAAACACCAACTGCTCTGGATGGGAATGGCTCTAAACCAGCTTGAGTTTGGCACAGTGGAATGCGATTGGCGCAGTTGCCAACCAATTGCACAGCAACCACTAGTCACTAGTCACTAGTCACTTCAGCTCAACTAGTTGTTCACAACCTCGGATTCATAACTCGCAGCCTTCAAGGCGGCGACTGCGGCATTGACGTCGAAGCCTTCAGCCAGCTTCAATTCTACAACCTTGTTCTCGATCGATCCTTCCGCTGCGCCAGCTGGCTGTTCGGCCAGTTGCACCCCTTCAACCCCAGGTACGGCCGCCAACGCTTCCTTGACCGCTGGATAACACGCATAGGGGCACATCATGGCGGGGACACTCAAGCTCGTGTCGGCCACAAAACGAACCGCAGTCGGCTCGGTGCTCGCCGAATCTTCAGCAGCCGGAGCCGCATCATGGTCGTGACCTTCCCCTTCGGCATGGTCGTGGCCACTGTGATCGTCCGCAGTGGTGCCACCGCTCACCGGAGCCACACTCGGAATGGTCTCAACCGGTTGGTTGCAACCCACTACAAACACACAAACTACCATCAAAGCCCAAGCAAACAAACGCATCGATTTTCTCCAATTTAAGTGTTGATAAACCGTCCCACGCGAACGGTAAACTTGATCGTTATCTTGTTTAGATCGTTTTCATTGCGACTCTATGATAAGCCGTAATCAAGGCCGGTTCAATGACCGCCCCCCGCGAGCTGTAGGCTAAATGCTGCCAGCCGATGCGGCGATTCGACTCACCTACCTGTCTTATTTCAATCTCGGTCGCGAGCTCGTAGCCCGCGGGCCACCTTTTCAATCATTTGAATTCAAGCACCCAAGTAACTAAGACAGTCGAGACCCTCGTTTTATTCCCCTCGGGAACCGCATGCTAGCCGGTTTTTTTGAATCCCCCTCGAATTTCTGATTCTGCCCACAAAAAAATCAGCGATGCAGGGGCAGTTCGGGATGATTCTCTGGATTTACTGAGTTGCCTGCTTAATCGCTGGCCAAACGACTGGCTAAACGGAGAGCAGCATACAGACTGTCCGGGATCGCCGTGCCTTGCCAAGCGATGTCGAAGGCAGTGCCGTGATCCACGCTGGTCCGAATCACCTTCAAGCCCAGAGTGGTGTTGACGGCCGTGTCAAAGGCGAGTGCTTTGAGGGGGATGTGCCCTTGATCGTGGTACATGCACACAATCGCGTCGACTTGCTTGCGTTTGCCAGGCAGAAAGGCGGTGTCGGGAGGTAACGGTCCCTCAACCGAAATGCCCAGCCGTCGGGCCTGCTCGATCGCTGGGATTATCACCAACTGCTCTTCGCGATTGCCAAACAGCCCATTTTCACCGGCATGGGGATTGAGCCCACACACGGCGATATGGGGCTCTCGGCCATGCAACCGCTTCAGGGCTTGCGATGTCAATTCAATAGTCTCCAACACGGCGCGTTCCGTAAGCAAGGCGGGGACCTCGGCGTAACCGCAGTGCACGGTCACAAATGTGCAAGTCACCTCGGGTGAATACTGCATCATGCACCACGGCCCGCTGGCAGCCCGCTCCGCAAACATTTCGGTATGCCCTGGAAAGCTAATACCGGCAGCATGCGTGGCCTCTTTGTTGATCGGGCCGGTCGTGACTCCCGCTACGCGGTGCGCCAGCACGGAATCGATCGAACTTTGGATATACGCAAAACTCGCCGCCCCGCATGCCGGATCGACGCGACCAGGGACGAACTTGTCGATGTCGATCAAGCCGGCATGGTCCACCAAGATGGCCTGCACTGGGTTCTCAGCCTGCACTGGGTGCTCGGGCCTCCCCTGGCTCAAAAATTCCGCAGGTGAAACAATCTTGCCGACCGGCGGTGGTAGGCCAGTCACCTTAGCGCACTGTGCCAACAGGGCCACATCGCCAAACACGACCAGCCTGCAAACCGACTTCAGCTCCTCGTCCGCCAAAGCCCGTAAGACCAATTCCGGACCGACCCCCGCTGGATCGCCCATCGTCAGCCCAATCGCTGGTAGGAGCGCTGGATTGTTATGCACTGGATTGTTATGCGCTGGATTGTTATGCAAGGGATTGTTATGCAAGGGATTATTCTGCAATGGGTTTATTGATAACGCTCTACCATGGTGCTAGCGGTCAAATCTCAAATCTCAAATCCAGCCCCCTCTCCGCTCGCATTACTCGCGACTCTCCCATCGGGAGAGTAAGTTCCACGCCTCACGCCTCTAGCCTGCACGCCTCTAGCCTGCACGCCTGCGCTCCTAGGATACTGCGAGCATATCGACGGCCTTCAATAACATCGTCGCATATTGTCCAGGCAATAACGAGAACCGCAATTCCAGCTTCTGAATCCCCACCCCCGCAAGGTCATCGTCGCTGCTGACCACGCTGAAATCGCGTGGGATGAGCAATAAATCGCGTTGGCCACGCGCGAAGAACACGTCGCGCGGGTATGAGAATCGCAATTTATGTCTCGGGATCTCGAACTCGGCCAGCACGTCATCCAACAAGCGTGCGACAGCCGGGGACCAGTCGGTCTTGCGGCCGGAAGGCAACGCGATCCGCACTTGCGCGAGTTCCGCTACCCGATCTGCAGGCACATCCTGCGGAAACCGCAGTTTTCCGCCGGTCCCGTAAGCTGTCAAGAAAGAACTCTCCGGCAGCAACTCGGGCAGGTAGCGGACGACGATCTCGTTCCACAGTTTGGCTTGAAAGGCGGCGACGTAGATGCCGCGCAGATCCTGCCGGATGAGTCCCACCGCTTTTTTGAAACCCGCTGGATGATCGACTAAGTAGGTCACGATACTGCGGCGATGGCTTCGCTCCAAGCTATCCTTGCACGCCTGCCAATCGCCCCAGTGCTCGCGCAAGATTTCTTTTTGCTCGCGGTCATCGGGACGGTCATGGGGATTGGGTTCAGCGATCGCCAAAAACAGCGCCCGTTCGTACTCCCCTAAGCACCAGGGCTGGGCGACAAATTGTCCACTTTCACCCAGCGAACCAAAACGCTGATCGTCGAAATAGTTTGGAATGCAACTGGTCAGAGAGTTGGCCGTATGGGTGAAGCGGTCGGCCTGTTCGCGATTTAAGGAGCGGAGGGTTACTGCGAACTCGTTGGCCACGATGTCACCGGCGGTCATGCTATGTGGCGACTGCCCCAAGTATTCGAGCGAAAAGCCCGGTTGCACCAGGGGTTCACGGGGACCATTGAAGATCGTGACCAGTTGCGAAGTGACGGCGTGGCGATCCTTCAAGCCTCCGTAATGCACATCTTGACGGGGAAGATTCCAGATATTGAGGATCTCGGTGATCGCTTCGGGAGTGCCGAGGCCTATCTTTTGCAGGCGATAAGCGGCATGCGGTCCACCCGTTAAGGGCAAGCGAGAGACTTCGCGTACAACGAAATCCTCGCGGAGGCGTTTGACTTTCATGCGGTATCAGACCCCGGCCTGCCGCAATGCGGCTGCGGCGGTTTCGGGAGCGAGTGGGTTGATGTAGCAATCACTCCCCCATTCAAACCCAGCCACCGTAGTTAACCTGGGGAACAGCTCGATGCGCCAGTGATAGGCCTCGGCCAGACTCGCACCGAAGCCATTGGTGGGACGCGGGGCGGTATGGATGATAAAGTTGTAAGCGGCATCGGGGTAGCACTTTTCAATCCGCCGCACCAAGCGATGTGTAAGCCACGACAACTGATCCAATTGGGCTGTCCCCATCGACTCAAACGCGCTTTGATGCTGCTTGGGGAGAATCGTGACCATCGAAGGCAAGCGGCTTGCAAAAGGGCAGAACGCCAAAAAGTCCTGCGTCTGCTCCACGATCCGCGAGCCTTGCTCAAGCTCATCGTCCTTCATACGGCAGAAGAGGCATTCCGATTCATTGTCCGCGAACAACCGCATCCGCTTGGCCATCCGCTCGACATCGGTCGGTAGGATATCCGTGGCAATGACTTGCGAATGCGTGTGCGAAAGGGATGCCCCAGCGTCCTGCCCCACGTTCTTGAAGACCACGGCATAAGTCAGTCCACATTCGTCCAGCCAATGTGCCAAGCGGTCACGGTAGGCGCGAAAAACCAAGCTCGTATTCTCGCGGTCCAGTTGCGTGATCGATTGCAGATGGAACGGACTCTCCACGATCACCTCGTGACCGCCAATCAAATCCCGGCGGCGAAACAAGTCAACGCCGTTAACCCGATCCATATCCTGCGTACACGCTCCATCGTTCACGGTCTCGTGATCGTTTGGTCCCACGACCACGGCCGTGGTGGGCTGCGTTATCGATTCGAGTGAGATCGATGCAACCGAAGCGGCGCGGACCGCCGGAAACTTGTTGGGAACCACTCGCACATGCCACTTGGGGACACGAGCATGATCGCGACTGTCGCGATGGTGGTGTTTGATTCCGTAGCTAGCAACCTCATGCGGCGTTTGGCTTTCATGTCCGTGGCAGAACGGACAGCCAGCATTATCGAGTATGACGGCCGGTGGGCGAATAAAGTCTTGAGGTCGCTCGGATCGCTGTGGAGCTATGATGACCCACCGATCTGCTAGCCAATCATGGCGCATTTCGCTGGTGGTTGCATCCTCATGCTTACGAGACATGATCGTTCCTCGCCTGTTCTTGGCTTTGACAGCATTTCCGTCGATTGTACCAAGCTTGCTATAGGTTGGTTGGATTATTTGCCTGCATTTGAAACATGGAGAGGGAAAAAGTTGGGCGACCAACAGGGGCGGTGCGCGGAGCAAACTCGTGCTTCCCCTGTTGAACGGATCGTCTTGAACGAATCTTCTTGAACCTATCGTCAGCGACCACTCGCTAAGGTTGACCGAAATAGCTCGACATACCGGGCGGCACTTTGTGTCCATGACCAGTCGTCGCGCATTCCCGTTTCTACGATCATTCGCCACTCTTCGGGTCGATGTGCATAGCTTTCCAGTGAGCGGTTAAGCGCACGTTCGAGCCCGATGAGCGAATATTCGTCAAAGCGAAAGCCGTTGGCAGTTCCATTTTCCAGGTTTTCTGCAGTGGCATCGCGGACGGTGTCCGCTAATCCTCCTGTGGTATGCACAATTGGTACCGAACCGTACTTGAGGCTATAAAGTTGATTCAAGCCGCACGGTTCATAACGACTGGGCATCAAAAACATATCGCACGCCGCTTCGATGCGGTGCGCCCGTTGCTCGGAAAATTCCAAGCTTACGTGCAACTTCGAACTATGGAACTTCGCCAAGTCTCGCAATTCCTGCTCGAGCCGCAGATCTCCCGTGCCCAAAATCGCCCACTGCACATCACGACTGCCCACCCAGTGCAACAACAACGGAATGATCAAGTCCCAGCCCTTCTGCGAAGCCAAACGGCTTACGATCCCCACCAGGGGTTTTCGCGGGTTAACTTCAAGTCCTAGCTCCCGCTGTAGGTGCTCCTTACAGACCTGCTTTCCGAACTGCCAGTCGCTGAGGCTGTAACGTTGGGGTAAATGGGGGTCCGTGGCGGGATCCCATTGCGTGTAATCAACCCCATTGACTATGCCAATGAGATCATTGCCCCGTCGCCGCAACATGCCATCCAAGCCGCAACCATGCTCGGGACGCGTAATCTCCGCAGCGTAGGTGGGGCTGACCGTTGTTACCGTGTTAGCGAATACGATCCCCGCTTTCATGAGATTCAAGTCGCCATAATACTCCATCTGCTCCGAATTAAAGTACCTCCAATCCAAGCCGGTCAGCGGCATGTCCAAGTGCCAGAACCGCCCTTGGTACGCCAGATTATGAATCGTCATGACCGTTTTGACACGCTGCATCCAGCGAAATTCTTGACGGCGGGCTTCAATCAAAGCTGGCATCAGCCCAGCTTGCCAATCATGGCAATGCACGATGTCGATGTCGAGCTCCAACTGGGCAATGGCCTCAACCACCGCGCGACAAAAGAAGGCGAAACGCTCGCAATTGTCCCGGTACTCGCCATGCCTATCCGCGTACAACCCATCGCGATCGAAGTACTGGGGCTGATCGATCAGATATACCGTCACATCGCTGCCCGGCAGTTTCGTCTGCAGCAGGCGGCAGGCGACATAACGTCCCGCAATGTGAATCGTAAAAGTGTGTCGGGTGGGGGTGATCGCCAGTCCGCTACGCATCACGCTCCGGTACGCAGGGAGGAAAGCACTGCAACGGCAACCTTGCTGTTCAAGCGCCACTGGCAGCGCACCACCGACGTCACCTAGACCACCGCTTTTGGCAAGTGGCGTCATCTCGCTGGAGATCGTGGCGATATGCATAAAATTCACTTGTGAGTTGCTAGCCGTTGCGGACCTGCTTCGATTTGCCCGCTATCTCTTTGGAAAGTTCACTTTGGGATGCTTGGATGGGATCAGCAATGTAATCGAGAACCTAATTCGACGCAGCAACATCGACCCACTATTTCCTAAAAGATCGACATTGATCCCGGCTCGCCCGCTTGACCGCTACCATCTGCTTGCTCAGCACCATTGCTACTCTTGGAAGACTTTCCTAGCGTTGACTATAATGTGAGGTTCCTCATCCAGCCGTTAGCCCACCAGGCATGCCGCTCCCAACGTACACTGGAATGGGGTAACCCGTGCGAGACGGCTCGCACGGCCAATATCCTTGATGAGGAATTTTTTGATTACACCGGTTATCTAACCCATCGAGCATCTGGTTAAAGCGACTCGGAGAGTCGCGCGTTCATCGCTTTCAAAAGGACTTCGGGAAATGGACACATCCACAGTTCGTCCTAAAGTGGCGGAGCTGACTTTTCAGCTGTTCGGCAGGTCCGCACATCCGGAACTCTTCCACATCTATAAGTCGCATCGCATCCAACGAGACAACTATACTGCGCAATTGCACATCACGGCCGATGGGCACATGATTACCTGGGTTTCAGGAACCCATACGCTCACCGAGATCACTTCCTCCGTTCATCAGCCGCTACCCAGCACGCGGCGGCTGCTGTCTGTGCCACTCCGCACGGCTGGCCAGGATACGCTCGCGGTGAGCGAAGGGATTGAGTACCGCTACGAGTACGCGCTGGAACGTGTCCCGCCGGAAATGTTTTGGATGATCCAGCAACAGCTGGGCGAATCCTGCAAACACCATGAACTCATCCAGTTCTTCAATTCCAGCGGCCGCGTCGACATCGGTGGCATGAGCTTCATTCATGTCGATAGTCGACTCAAGAGCTTGCACATCCAAGCCATCCACACGTTTCCCGACGACATGGCCCTCGTCAAAACCGAATCGACCTTCAGCCTCAAGTGAATCCCATGGGCTGCGGCGGATTGGCTGATGCTACTGCCGCATCTCCACTACGGTATCAACTGGAAACACAACAAACTCTTGTTACCGCGAACATACAGTTTCCCCTGGGAAACAAGCGGCGCCGCCCAACAAGGATAATCCAACAGCGGTTGACCATCCTCCCCCGCAAACTCATTGAGCTCGCACTCAGCTACCACCGTTAACTTGTCGGGATTGGGGCGAATCAATTCCAGTCGCCCGTACTCCCCCAGCACAATCAGATAGCCATCGATCGCCAACACGCTGCTCCGCTCGTGCCGCCGGTCGGTCCACTGCACCTCGCCATCGCTCAAGCGAATGCACCGTAAATCGCTGTCGGGTTGATTCCGCCCACTGCAACCGTACAAATAATCGCCCACGATAACGGGTGTCGACCAGTGCGCACGAAACTTGCGCGCGTTCCGCGGACCCGAGTCTTGCCAAACCACCTTGGGTTGCCCGCGTTCGACTTCCAGCAACACGCTCCCGATCTCGTACGCTTCCGATAATAAAATTCGATTGCCCTGAGTGACCGGCAAGGCCGCATTCACACTTTCACGCATCTTGGCCCGCCACGGAAACTCGAACAACTGTTGACCACTTGCTGGGTCCCAGCCGATCAACCCGCCCCGCAAAAAACCGAGCCCAGTTGGACGTCCCTCGATCTCGCGAACCGTCACCGCTGTATAACTGGCCAGTTCATTACCCACACGGTAGAGCTCGCGACCGGTCTTGACGTCGAATGCTACGATGGCGGAACCGTTCGGCTTAGCTAAGTCCAAGCGATCTGCCGACAGTCGTGCTTGCTCCGGTGGACTACCACCTACCATCACCAAAAGTTGCTCGCCAAACACATATGGCGTACTTGCAACTCCAAAAAAGTTGGGGACCACCGAATACATCTCCGAGACCGCTTTGGTCCAAACCAGCCGCCCGCTGTCGAGTTCCACGCACGTGAGTTGCCCGGTAACGCCATAAAGAAAGACCCGTCCGTCGGAGACAACAGGCGAACATCGCGGCCCATTGTTGTATCCGTACATGTCGCTGTACTGCACCACGGCCTCCCACCGCCACACTTCTTTGAGAGTTGCGGCTTCAAAGCAGGTCAAACGTTCGCTCTCACCCCAACGGTCAAACTGCAGTAACTTGTCCCCCACAATCGTCGGACCACCGTAGCTCACCCCCAGCGGCAACCGCCAGAGCAGTGGCGGATGCGGCTTCCAAAGCGATGGCTCGACCCCAGTCTCCGAGCTGGTGCCATCGCCCCGCGGCCCCAAGAACGCAGACCAGTCTTCAGCCTGCGCCCAGTGATTGAGCGGTACAGCGGACAGCCAAAAAATGCACGCCGCCAAGACACAATGTTTTTTCATGGGCTCTACCCCCGCCGAACAGGCTCGCAAGATCAATTATGAGAATCGCTCCATTCTACGGGAACCGAGCCATCCGCCCAAGTGAGCCGGCGCGTAACGAAGCTCACCAGCGCCTGGCGATGCTCACACAAAAAGTAGACGTGATCCGAGTCGCGTTCAAAGCTCGTCGAGAACTGCTGTGCATGCGCCGCCTGGCCGCTGAACAGTTCAGGGAACATATCCTGGAATTGACTGGCGTAGTTGTAATACGATTCGACCCCCCCGGTGTAATGGAAGTGCATCGTCACGCCGCGCTCCGCAAGTGCCCGCAGCTGCCGCAACGCCTCCTCGCGTCCAGGAAACTCGCGGATGTCATTGGCTGGCTGCAACGAGCCCGGCAGAGGTGGCTGCCTGCCGAGCAACCGCTTGGCCCAGCTCACCCATTTCTCTGGATTGGCAAGTTTGGTGGCTGCGACGTCGAGCAATCGCTGCCGGTAATACTTCGCAGTCCGATAGCCGAGTCCATCCAGGGCATAGATGCCAACCACGCGTGTGTCCTGCAGCGCCGCATGCAGGGCATCGTCGGCGCCTGAGCAGAGCCCGAACAACACCACCCGTCGAATGCCATGCGGTTGCTCTAAAAAATCTATCGCCGCGGAAACCTCTGCCGCCGCCCGCTCCAGCGATGTTCCGCTCGTACCCACCGCCAAGCTTTCGCCGATGCCTGACAAGTCAAATCGCAAACTAGCGACCCCCGCCTCGGCCAATGACCGCGCCAAGTCGACGTGCAAGCGGAAGGGACCCGGTGTGGGCAACATCCCCGCAGTGAGCATCAACACGGCCGTTTCACTTCCGCCATCAGGCAGATTCACGACCCCAACAAGGTTTCTATACTGGCCAAACACAACGGCTTGTTCTTGAGTTATTTGTGCACTCATGCCTGGTCTCCCGAATCGAGGAACTGAGTGATTTGTTGAGCCGTATCGGGTGAAGCAAAAGCCAACTCGGTAACCTGCGGCTGCCACCAATAAATGTCGTCGTCTGTCGCACGCCAGTTCCAACCCTGCAGACGCTGCGACAACGCGGGCTCATTCGACAACACACCCTGTGAAGTCAACACAAGATTGCGGAGGTTACAGGTGGCCGGTAACTGAGCGTTCGCAAAGCTCTCACGCTGCGCCTCGCTCGTTGCATGGCCAAACAATTGCCCGGGCCGCGCATTCTTCACTTTTCGCATAAACCTTGTTTGACTTTCCAACGCATACCGATGCAACTCATCAAACGTTTTCAGTAACTGCGAACCGTTAGCGAGCGGATCCCACAAGATGACACTATCCACATCAGGAACGCTGGCAGTCGCCGCGACCAGAGCTCCTAAACGCACTCCCAAGAGCGACAACGTCTGGCATCCACTGGCGACTCGCAAATGCTCTGCTGCCATAACGGCATCGCGGCACATCGTCTCCAGGTTGCAAGCCTGGCTATTTCCCGCAGAATTGCCGGTACCACCGTAATCAAACCGCATGACATCAAAACCTTCGCGGCTCAGTTGCAGTGATAGTTGTTGCAGGTTGCGGTAGGCTCGCGTGTACTCGTGTCCATAGGGATGGCAAATCAGGATCGCGTGCCGCCGCCCTTGAGCGTAAGCTGGCGGGGGCTCGTACCGCACGCTGAACAAGGCTTGAGCGGACGGTCCGATGAATTGTGAGTGCAGGATCGGCAGGCTCGCCCGCGTCCTACTCAGCTCAAGTTCCAACTCCGCTGGATCGACTTGAGGGGCTGTGCCCAAGAGCCCTTCCAGATGTCGGGCTGCACTGCTGACGGTGGGGTTGGCGAAAAAGTCGCGTACGGGTAGTTCGATCGCAAATTCCCGGGACAGTTCGGCAATCACTCTGGTAACCAACAGCGAGCTGCCTCCGAGTGCGAAAAAGTCATCGCTGATCCCCACCCGTTCAAGATGCAGAACCTGTTGCCACATCGCGCACAACTTCGATTCCAACTCGCTGCGTGGAGCTCGATATTGGTTGTGAGCTGCAGTGCGGCTTGTCTCTGGACTTGGCAAGGCGGCCCGATCGATCTTGCCGTTGATCGTCTTGGGGAGCGATTCGATCAATACATACCGCGGCGGGACCATGTAGACCGGCAGACGCTCGCGGAGGTAAACGACCAGCTCCTCGATCTTCAGCTCTGTGTTGTGCGTGGCGACATAGGCTATCAGATGATTCTGTCCAGCCACTTGTTCGAAGACCACGAGCGAATCGCGGACCTGTGGATGTTTGCTCAGCACCGATTCAATTTCACCCGGCTCGATGCGGTAAGAGCCGAGCTTGATTTGATGATCGATCCGACCGGCGAATTCTATGTTTCCATCGGGCAGCCAGCGGGCCAAGTCCCCGGTGCGATACATCCGCGTTGGGCCACGCTCTGGCAAGTCCACCGTGATGAAGGCCTTCTCCGTCAAATCGGGACGATTCAAATAGCCGCGCGCCAAGGCGGGGCCCGCGATGAACAGCAAACCCGTTTCTTGAATACCGAGCGGGCGATGATCTTCGCTCAGGATAAACGCCTCATACCCCGGCAATGGCTTGCCGATCGGCATGTGGTCACCCTGGAAATCTCCCTCGGGAATGTAGACCGTCGATGTCACGGTGGCTTCGGTGGGACCATAGGCATTGCACCACAACAGGGGTTGATCGCACAGTCCGAGCCAGCGGCGATAATGCTCCACCGACACCTTTTCGCCCGTAGCCAGTACCATCCGCAACGACTCGGGAACCCGATCTCCCGTCGCCTTCATCAAGTCGACCCACTCGTGCCAATAGGCGGTCGCCAAATGCAAAGCCGTGACTCCGTATTGCCGCACGATGGTAGAGAGCTCATTGGCCCGCGTCGAGCGACCGCGTGGACGGACCACCACGCAGCTACCCACCAACAGCGGCGGGAAAATCTCTTCAATGGCAATGTCAAAGTTCAAGGTCGAAAACTGCAGCGTCCGATCGCTGGCCTGCAAACGGTACACTTCGATATCGGCCAAGCAATAAGTGGTCAAGGCGGTGTGGTCGATCAAAACACCTTTGGGTCGCCCCGTTGATCCCGAGGTGTACATGATGTACGCCAAATCGCTCCCCGCCAGTTCAACCGCTTCGAAATCGGAACTTCCCACACAACGCTGGAACTCCTCCGTCGCGCTGTCAATCCACATCACGTCGAGTGCCTGGTCCAAGCTCGTGGCCAGTGCGTTGGTCTCTCGCTCGTGGGTGATGATCACGCGAATCTGCGCGTCATCCATCATGTAGCGAATACGCTCGAGCGGATACTCGGGATCCAACGGTACAAACACGGCCCCCAATTTAAAGGCACCCAACATGGCCGCAATCGCTTCGGGACAGCGATCAATGCACAAGCCGACCGATTGTCCAAAGCCAACACCTCGCTCGGCAAGTGCCGTGGCGAAACAACCAGCCAAGTCGTCGAGTTGCAAGAACGAGAGCGAGCGATCCTCAAAAACGATCGCTTCCGCATTGGGCGTTTCGCGGACCTGTTCTTGAAACAACTCCAAAATCGAGGTCGATTGCGCAGACAACAGCATGGAGGACTCACTAAATGATTGCAGCATCATATTTAGACTTCGCTCGAGAGCATGGCATGAGCACTCAGCACACTGAGACCACTCAATCCCGATGCTTCGAACACGGGAGCGATGGCCGCAACCACCGGTGGCACGAGCACTTCACCCACGCTCTGCTCGAGAATATCAAGACCCTCCAGCAGCACCTCCAGCGGTGTGTTCAGGGCCGGCATGAACTTGATGACTTCGTCGTTCACGCCACAGCCTTCGATGATCAAACCATTGGCAAAGCAGCGGTCGATGATCTGCCGCGCCAGCTTGCCATCGCGCATATCGAGCCCCTGCATCAAACCCCGGCCGCGCGAATCGAATTGATATTCACCATGAACTTCACGAATTCTCGAAATGCGCGACAAAACATGTTGCCGCAGTAGCTCGATGTGCCTTACGAGTTGATCGTCGGACCAGTAAGCTTCTAGCAGTGCTTGGGCGGCTACGAAGGCCAAGTTGTTGCCCCGGAACGTCCCGGTATGTTCCCCCGGCTGCCAGCAGTCGAACTCGGGTTTGATCAATACCAAGGACATCGGCAACCCACCACCGATCGACTTCGAGATACAGACCAGATCGGGCTCAATCCCAGCGGTTTCAAAGCTGAAAAAGGAACCGGTTCGACCATTGCCCGTTTGGATGTCGTCGACGATAAGTACGACTCCATGCTTGCGACAAACTTCGGCAATATCACGCAACCAACGTTCACTGGCGACGTTAACGCCCCCTTCGCCTTGAACGGTTTCCAAGATCACCGCAGCCGGCAGTGGCAGGCCACTACTGCGGTCGTCCAACATCTGTGCCAATAACGCCGCCGAATCGAGCTCGGTATGGTAACCGTCAAATGGAAGGTGCGAAACGTTGTTCCGCGATCCGTAGTGCTCATTGTGATAGTAACTATTGGCGGTTAGCGCCAACGCACCGAGCGAGTGCCCGTGATAGCCATGTGTAAATGCCACGACATGCGAACGATGAGTCGCTTTGCGAGCCAACTTAATCGCCGCCTCCACCGCATTGGTGCCGGTTGGTCCCGTAAACTGAAGTTTGTAATTCAGTCCGCGCGGCTTCAGGATGGTTGCTACGAACGTTTCGATGAAACGGATTTTCGCAACCGTCGCCGCGTCCAACGCATGCTGAATCCCGTCTCGCTGGATGTAGGCGAGCAACGCCTGCTTGGCAATGGGATTGTTGTGCCCGTAGTTCAGCGACCCTGCACCGCAAAAAAAATCGACAAAGCGTCGTCCCGTCTCGTCCCAAATCTCAGAACCCTGGGCGACATCGAATACGGCTGGAAAGAGGCGCACATACCCGCGCACACTCGACTCGTGCTGCTCAATCGGTTTGGACATAAATTCTGCTTTCCGAAATTTCTATCTGGGCGAAATCGATTTTTTTACAATTGCATACTTTTTCGGCCTGATGCCGGTGTCTTGCAAACCTATGTCAACTTTCTCAAGTCGCCCAAAGACTCTTACCATCGACTCAACATAAGCTTCTGGCTCTGAGTCACTTCCATGCTCTCTATGCTCAACTTGCCGATTCTTCCACCGATAGAACGGCATAACACCCGGCACATTCAACAGCCGGTCCAACGCGACTCGCAGAATAACCTACAACAGGCAGAGCAGGGCGGTCACACAGGTCGCAACGGCCAAACCGGCATAACCCATCACGGTCCACCACCGACACTCCGCGTCTTCCAGTTTGGCAGCCTGCGTCCATTTGACTTCATCTTGCATCTCAACCACTTGGCTAAGAATTCCGGCGACAAAGCCTTGCTCAGTCGCCGCTTGCCGTCCGGTAGCGGCAAAGTAACAACCGCGTAGCAATTCGCTCGGTTGTGCTTCCCCCTGGAATCCACGCCGCAGCACCCGTTCGACCTGTTCCTTGCGCTGACGGACTGTTTCCATCAAGTCGAACAAACGTTCGTTGCCGACATTGGAGTCGCGACCACCGCCACTAGCCGGTTGCTCCACCACAAACAAGCGATTGATGATCGGCGGAATCAACTGTTCGCACAGCCAGCGGGTTCCACTCCGAATCATCGAATCCATGTCGGACCGATCACAAGCAGCCATCCGCGGGAATTTGACACCTAACCGACGATGGCGTTGCTGCTCAGGAAAGCGGGCGAGCATTTCAGTGCAACCGGCTGTTGCCTGTAGATCGCAGAATACTGCAATCCGCGGTGCATCGATGAGCGTCGCATCGGCAATGGTCTGCAGGTCGGCATCGATCAGCATTCCCGTATGATTGGCTAACGCCGCGTCCTGCGTGCAACTGAAGGGGACCAACACTACGATTCCGTTTAAGGGACAAAACGGACTGCGAAGTGTTGCCAAAAGCTGACACAGGGCGGCCAAACGAGCGGATGTCTGCTCGATCAGCAACGCGTCTTGCAAGATGGGCATCGAGTATTGCGCGGTCGGTTGGTAGGTCACCCCCGACTGAGCAAGTATTGCTGCCTGGTTATACCCAACCGCTTCGTTAACCAACAACGCGATGTTGGACTCGACCATTTGCAGCGACTCTTTAGCTACCGCGCGGACGGGCGGAGCCAGGGTGGCAGTGGCCACCGCGCCTCCACCAGCCGAGTTGCCCCAGGACATTGAATCATCCGACCCAGCGTTGCCGGTCGCTTGTTGGTCACTCGTTGGTGAGAACCCGTCTCCCGCAAAATCGATCGCTGCCAAGGTTTCGATCCCTGGAACCCGCCGCTGCCGCTGCGGATGAGTGGGTCTCTCTGCCGCCAAACGTTCAGCTTGTTGCAGCATTTCCGACTGCAACCCCAGCAAACTATTGTCATCGCAGCTCAGAAAGAGGGCTTCCTCGGTGGCAAAGAGCTGGAATGGTTGTGTCTCGCTCGAACTCGCCCCAATCTGCAGTGGATCGATCTGCCCCGCTTTAAGAAACGTTGCAGCTCCAGCCGCCGGTTTTCCCAAGAGCAAATAGAGTGGCTTGTGCCGCGGGTCGATCCCTGCGCTCACCAGCCCCGACTCCACGCGTTGCCATGCCCGCTGCAGGTCGGCGTATTCAGTCACTTGTTTGGTCTTTGTCAATACTTGAACCAACCACCAAGCCAACCAACTGATGCCATAACACTGCACAAACACGATCGGTAGCCACCAATTGCGCAGGGCTGGGAACGGAGTGAGTAGCAAGCGATCGAGATGCAAGACGTGGTTCAAATAGCCCAGTCCGACGATAACACCCAACATGCAAACCAAATGCAAGCCCCACCGCGCACAGAAGTGCAACCAGTTGGGGGCGGAAGTCTGCACAAACGGTAGGGCAAGCGAGCGCCCCACGAACTTTGCGGCCGATACAAGTGCGATAATAATTGGATTCATGCTGGCAACTTTCTAGCCGAGTGATTCAGTGTCCAAAGCGGTTGGTCAAGGCATAGGAGATCACTGGGATAAGTACGAGTAGGCTCACCCAACTCACCACCGCCATGCGTCGGAACCGCGACTTGCCATGCAATGGCTGTGCCGCGCTGGACAACGGCTTTTCGCCCACATGTGCAAAGTCAAGCTCTGCCACGGTCCCTAACCTCAACTTGGTTTGATTGCACCAACCGCGTACTTTGTCGGGATGTTCCGCCAGTTCACCGCGAAAGCCAAGTGCGACGCATAGATAGAAACACTCGAGTGCTCCAGAGCCTGGGCGCGACTGGGCTTGGCGTGCCTGCTCCCAAAACTTCCACGCGCGGTCGTTGCTACGATAAAGTTGCGATTCGAGCTTGTTTTCAATCCAGCTCTGCCCAAACGGACTGCCGTCAGTGAAAATCTCATCCAACCAGCAGACCAACGCATACCGCGCACCGAGAAACGGACTGCTCAGACGATGCCCACCCGACATACCCTCAGCATCGAACACCTTGGCCGCCAACCCGCTGACCCTGCGGTTAGGGTCTGCCCCAAAACCGGGATTGGCCTCCGCCTCTTCGTCCGTGAGCAACAAGTCCTTTAAATAGGCTTGCACATACTCGAGGTCGAGTGCTTCGCCGGCGGCTAACCGTCGTTTGATCTCTAAGCCGTACTGCAATACTGGATGAACTCTGTCAGAAAAATTGTCTTGCATTCAGAATTCCCTAGTTCAGCGGATTGACTACTAGTTCTTCTACGAACCTCCCGCAGACCATTGACCACAGGAAACGACCATCGAATTCTAGGTCATGCTAAAGGAAATGCTGCAAAAAGAGCGGAGCTTAGCAGGACAGCGCTACGTTTGTGAGCGGCCTGCCGCTAGCCGCCGGTTCTTCCAGGTGCTTTTCATTGCATTTACCGGCGGCTAGCGCCTTTCCGCTCACATTTACCGGCGGCTAGCGCCTTGCCGCTCACATTTACCGGCGGCTCGCGCCCTGCCACTCACATTTTACCGGCGGCTACAACCGCCATAATCCGCACGCTGCCCCCAGGGCAGAACTAGTGCAAAGCCGTTCCACCAAATGAATTGACTTCGCTTTATCGCAAACCTATGTTTCCGGGGCGACCAGAAACCGCATCACGATCCGACGATATGAGTTTGGGACGATATGACAGTTTGCGAAGCACGACAATTGAACACGCTGGCGCTGCTAGCGGAGATTCCCAGTGCTTCCACTGGCGGTGACGAGCATGCCTACCTGCGAAACTGGCGTGATCTCCTCTTTGCACTGCGCAAGCCCGAAATTCCGCGCGATGAGGCGGACACCGGTTTCCGTCGCAATCCCGCTTGGCAAGAGCTCCGCACCCAAGCCGAACTTGCACTTTGCACACAAACCAAAGATATCCGACTAGCTGGCCATCTCGTCGAAGCCATGACGCAACTGCAGGGCTTCGCAGGTCTCGCAGATAGCTTAAACTTCTTGGTGCAATTTGTTGTCAACTGCTGGGATCGTTGTAATCCTTCCATCGCTGACGGTGACCTCGATGCCCGCATTGTACCACTCGAAAATATGCTGGACGACGAACAGCGGGGAATGTGCTTTCCGAATACCCTGCGTCGCTTGCCTCTTCTTGGAAACGCTGCCTCTCCCTGCAACTTCTTCGATTATCAACAGCTGAAGACCCAACCGGCCGCTAAGGCAGATCCGCTCTTGGCGAGTTTTCTGGCCAGCACCGACCCCGACGAATTCGCCCAACGCACGCTTGATCTCGAAGATTCCCTGCAACGTTTGGCTGAGCTAAAAGCAGCTCTGGGAGAGAAGATCGGGGACCACACTCCTGGTTTTACCTACCTCCGCGGCGCCTTGCTCGATTGCCAACGGGTGCTCAAGGCTCACCTAGCCGATCTTTTGCCAGCGACCGCACTCGATACCACCCCTGGTGAGTCTGTCGAGTCTGCTAACTCGTGCGCAGCAGTCGATGCTCTGGCAAACACCGGGCTTGAAAATCACGTGGGACGTTTCGCCAGCGACCTGACTAGCCGCGCCCTTCCTAGCCGCGCCCTTCCTACCCGCGCCCTCCCCACCCGCGACGAGGTCTATCGGCAACTGGCCGATGCGGCCGAGTACCTGCGGAAAATCGAACCACATAGCCCGATTCCCTATTTGGTGAAACGCGCCGTGGAGCTCGGACAATTGGAGTTTCCTGAATTGGTAACTCGACTTGTCCGAGAAGACAGCATTCTAAATGAGCTTCGTCGCGAGTTTGGAATCACCCCAGTTGACGCAGAAGCGACGTGAAATGAATTCATCGTACCGGTGCCGGTACATCACGCCTTCTTCAGCAGTTTCAGTTACGCAAGTTCTTTCTATTCGGGAGCCGCCTAATGAGCGAGAGTCTTCAACACAAATTGGATCGAGTACGTCGTCCGCGCGTTCAGATCACCTACGACGTCGAAACCGGCGGTGCTCAAGAGCAACGCGAACTGCCATTCGTGGTTGGCGTCATGGCCGATCTTTCCGCACAACCAGCCAGCCCACTTTCGCCGCTCAAGGAACGCAAGTTTGTTCCAATCGATCGCGACAACTTCAACGATGTCCTGGCCAAATCCACTCCACGCATTGCCACCCGCGTCAACAATCGCTTGACCAACGACAACACCGAACTACCGGTTGAATTGAAGTTCTCGAGCATGAGCGACTTCGAACCCGCCAACGTGGCCCGCCAAGTCCCAGCCCTGAAGGAATTGTTGGAAATGCGCAGCCACCTGTCGCAACTCCTCAACAAGCTCGAAGGCAACGACCAGCTCGAAAGCCTGTTGGCCGACGTGCTCAACAACAGCGACGTCGCCGGCACACTGGCCACGGAACTCGGTATTGAACCTGCCACCAGCAAGTCATAACCCGAGCTCTGACACTCAATTCATATCTTTCACGCACATGCTTTAGGAGTTTCATTTATGTCACAAACAACACGTCAAGCCGATCAGGGTGGGGTAGCGGTCGAAGAACTTTCGCTCCTCGATCAAATCCTTACCGAAACCCGCGCTCTGGATGAGTCCGAGCGGAACACGAACCGGACCTACATCGAAGAATATTTGCGCAAGGTCACCGCCGGTCAAACGGTCTCGAAGGACGTTGTCGCCAACATCAGCTACTGGATCGCTGAGATCGATAAGAGTCTTTCGGCCCAAGTCAACGAGATCATGCACTGCGATGAGTTTCAGCGACTGGAAGCCACTTGGCGCGGCATGCACTACCTGGTGCACCAATCGGAGACGGGCACGTCGCTCAAGATTCGCGTCTTGAACGTCAACAAAAAGGATTTGCAAAAGGACCTTGAAAAGGCGGCTGAGTTCGATCAGAGCACGCTGTTCAAGAAAGTTTACGAAGAAGAGTACGGTCAGTTGGGTGGCGAGCCTTACGGCATGCTGGTCGGTGACTATTTTTTCAGCCGCTCGGCCGATGACGTCAACTTGCTCAAGCTGTTGAGCAGTGCCGCGGCCGCAGCCCATGCACCGCTGGTGGCCGGCGCCGATCCAAAGCTGTTCAACATGCAAGCCTTCAGCGAGTTGGCCAATCCACGCGACTTGGCCAAGATCTTCGATGGCGCCGAATTCGCCGGCTGGCGTTCGTTCCGCGAGTCGGATGATGCGCGCTACTGCGCCCTGACGCTGCCTCACGTCCTCGGTCGCCTGCCATACGGCGCCGACTTCAAACAAGTCGAAGAATTCAACTTCGAAGAGACCGTCGATGGCAAAGATCACGACAAGTACTTGTGGATGAACGCCGCTTGGGCCTACGCCACCCGCGTTACCGATGCTTTTGCGAAGAGTGGCTGGATGGCCAACATTCGCGGCGTCGAAGGGGGCGGTAAAGTCGAAGGACTTCCCGTTCACACCTTCCCAACCGACGACGGTGACGTGGCCATGAAGTGCCCGACCGAAATCGCGATCACCGATCGTCGCGAATTCGAACTGTCCGAACTGGGCTTCTTGCCGCTATTGCACTCGAAGAACCACGACTTCGCTGTCTTCATGGGGGCCCAATCGGCTCAGAAGCCGAAGACCTACTTCGATCCCAACGCCAACGCCAACGCCGATCTCTCCGCCAAGATCAACTACTTGCTGTGCGTTTCCCGTTTCGGTCATTACCTCAAGGTCATGGCTCGCGACAAAATCGGTTCGGGCATGGAACGCTCGGAATGCGAGCGTTGGCTGAACGACTGGATCGGCAACTATGTTTGCGATCCATCGACTGCCGGTGAAGAGATGAAGGCCCGTTGCCCACTCTCCGACGCCTCGGTCGAAGTCCGCGAGATCGCCGGACGCCCAGGTTGGTACGAAGCGGTGGCCTACCTCCGCCCACACTTCCAACTGGAAACGCTGAGCGCTTCGATGCGTTTGGTCGCCGAAGTGCCCAAGAAGGGCTAACCGTGCGTGGCTGACACCAGCCAAGCCAACCCGTTTCACTTTTCAATCACAAAACCATAACGAAAGATCATACCCATGACTGTTGACTATTTCTTGAAAATCGAAGGTATCGAAGGCGACTCGCGCGACGACAAGCATGCCAATGAAATCGAACTGATTTCTTACGACTGGCAAGAAACCCAAAGCGGCTCGTTCGCTCAAGGTGGCGGCGGTGGTGCGGGCAAGGTTCACATGGAAGCCTTCAAGTTCGTGATGCCGACCTGCAAAGCGTCTCCCAAGTTGATGTTGTTCTGCGCTAACGGCAAGCACATCGAATCGGCTGTCCTCACGTGCCGTAAAGCCGGTGGCGATCAACAAGAGTTCTACTCGATCAAAATGAGTGACATCATCGTGTCGAAGTTCCGCACGATGAGCCACCAGACAACGCTGACCACCGGTATCGAAGGAATCGCCGACGGCCGGCCAACCGATGAAGTCTGCCTGACGTTCGGCAAGATCGAGTTTGAATACAAGCCACAAAAGGCGGACGGCGCGTTGGATACGCCAGTCAAAGCCGGCTACAACTTGACCGCCAACAAAGCGATCTAGTCGCTCCAATCGCACTGGTCTCGCCGAAGTCCGCTTCGGCGATCACTCGGAACGCATCGACTCGGGTTCCGCGCGGCTGACGCCGCGCGGGCCCAAGCGATGCGTTGCTGACTTGACACCCGCTCGCAAGGAATGGCTTTGCATGATAACAAACAATCGTGACGGATTTGTCCCCTCCGTGTTGGATCGGCTCGTCGATGCCAGCCTCGCGCTCGACGGCCCAATGTGGTACGACGAATCGGCCCTCGCCCGCTCTGTCCAACGCGACATCGAAAATCTACTCAACGCCCGTCAATCGCTCGACGGCCTGCAGCCCTTTCCACAACTCCGCGAATCGATGCTCAGTTTTGGACTGCCCGATGCGACCGCCTTCAACTGGGAATCCCCCTCGTCGCGACTGCTGTTCGTGCGCACCATCGAAGCCGTCATCCGGCAGCATGAGCCGCGCGTCGATCATGTCCGCGTCACCTTGCTCGATAGCCCCAAACCGCACCGCAACCAACTCCACTTTCGTATCGACGCCACTCTCCGCGCCGAACAAGCACCCAATGTCACCTTCGAGACCACGCTGCGACTCGGTTCGGGACACTTTGAAACATCCGACGCGACAGGAAACGGAAACCGCCCATGAGCGACACACTCTACCGCTTTTACGAAGAGGAACTGGTTGGCTTCCGTCAAGAATCGGCCGCCTTCTCGGAACGTTACCCAGCCGCCGCGGGCCGTCTGCGGCTCGATCGCGGTCTCAGCTCCGATCCGCACGTCGAACGGATGATCCAATCCTTTGCGTTTCTCAACGCCCGCATCCGCAAAAAACTCGACGATGATTTTCCTGAATTGACCGACGGTCTACTGGGCCTACTGTATCCCCATTTCTTGGCCCCAGTTCCCTCCATGACCACCATTCAAATGGAAATGGAACCCGCCAACTCACTGGCCACAGGGGTCTTCGTGGAACGCCACACCCCGTTGCACACCCAAGCGGTCGAAGGGGTCCCCTGCCGCTTCCGCACGTGTTACCCAACCACTCTCTGGCCCCTGCAAGTGGCCGATGCCAAACTGGAAACCGCTCCCTTCGCCCGCGATATGGACTTGCCCTCCGGCGCCACCGCCTGCCTCACCCTGCAATTGAACTGCATGCCCGGCTTTCAGTTCCGGGACTTGTCGCTCGAGCAATTGCGATTGCACCTCGATGGCGATCCACGGATGGTCGGCAAGCTGTACGAGCTGTTGTTTCAGCAGACAGTACAAGTCGGTTTTGCGGCGGTCGGCGAAAACCAGCACCAACCGGAGTTGCGACTCGATCCTCACCGCTGCCTAACGCCGGTTGGCTTCGCCCCCGACGAAGCACTCCTTCCCTACCCCGCCACGTCGTTTGTGGGCTTCCAACTGCTGAGCGAACTGTTCGCCTTCCCGAGCAAGTTCGCGTACGTCGATCTGGCTGGTTTTGGTCAAGTCGCCCAGGGGGAGTTCGGTAGCCGAGTCGAAGTGAAGTTCTATCTGGCCAAAGCGCCCGATCGCTTGGAACAGGAAATCCACCGCGACACCTTCCGCCTCGGCTGCACCCCGGTGATCAATTTGTTCGAACGAATTTGTGAACCGATTCAGTTGAGCCACAAGAAGCAGAAGTACAAAGTGGTACCCGATGTGCACCATCCGCAAGGCTTCGAAGTGGTTTCGATCGGTCGCGTGTGCAGCGCAGATCCTCACAAGGAGACCACCTTTGCTCCCTTCTATTCGTTCCAACGGGCTGGCACCTGCCAAGCATCGGAAGCGTTCTGGTACGCCTCCCGCTCCGAGTCGCTGGTGGCGGGTGACGAAGGGACCGATGTGCATTTGCATTTGGTCGATCCCGATTTTGACCCGCGCGTACCGGCCGAAGCGGCACTCACCGTGACCGCCCTGTGCACCAATCGCAACCTCGCCACCCGCCTGCTCAATCACCATCCGCAAGTCGACTTTGAACTGGAAGCCGCCATCCCGCTGCGGCGAATCGGCGTGCTGCAAGAAATCACCGAACCCCTCCGCGCTCCTCTCCGCCGCCGCGCCCATTGGTCCCTGGTCTCCCATTTGACACTCAACCACCTCTCGATCACCGATTCCGAAGATGGTTTGGCTGCCCTCAAGCAAATGTTGCAGCTGTACGATTTCTCCGATCGCAATTCGAACGCGCGACTGGCCGCCGTCAATCGACAAATGGTCAACGGAGTTACCGGGATATCGCATCGTCGCGTCACCCGTCGTATCGGCGGCTCGCAAGAAGGGGCCTTCTGCCGGGGGCTGCAAGTCTGCATGGAACTGGACGAAGAACAGTACTTGGGCATTGGAGCCTATCTATTCGCCAGTGTCATGCGGCAGTTCTTCAGCAAGTACACGTCGATCAATTCGTTCGTTGAGCTGTTGGTGCGATCACAACAACGCGAAGAACCGCTCGGCCACTGGCCACCCCTGGCTGGCACGGAGCGCGTATCGTGAGCAACAACTCGGGGATCCCCAACGTCGACAGCTGGGCGGGACTGAATAGCCCTGCGGGGTTGCATGACCGAAGTGACTTGTCCGGTGGGCTCAGGCACATCGCGCCCAGCCGTCGTCCCTCGGTCGAGCAGGAGTTGTTTGAGTCGGGCGCGGAGTTCGATTTCTTTCAAGCCGTCTCGGTGCTCGAAGCCATCTACCCCGATCGTCGGCCACTGAGTAGCGATGGCCTCCGACGCAAACAACCCTTGGTCCACTTCGTCGCCGATTCGGCTTCGACCAGTTTTGCGGCCAGTGCGATCCACGAAGTGCTTGCTGCCACCGGCGAACAACCGGTGCCCCGCATGGTCGTTGGCTTTATGGGTTTGACCGGACCCTCGGGAGTCCTCCCGACGCTGTACACCGACCTGTTGCGGCGGATTGAATTGGAAGGCCGCGGACCGCAGAAGTATGCCCTCCGCGACTGGTTTGATCTATTCAACCATCGCCTGGTCACTTTGTTCTATCGCGCCTGGAAGAAGTACCGACCGTATGCGACCTATCGCGATGCGCTCCGCGGCAGCACCACCGCCTTCGAAGACGACTCCATCACCCAGGTGTTGCGAAGTGTTTGTGGCTTTGGACTTCCCGCCCAAGCCACACAGCTCAGCAAACTGGTTCAAGCTCCCGTCCTCACCAGCCATGCCCCACTCACTCAGACCCTAGCTCAAACCTCAACTCAGCCTCTAACGCCGACCTCAACTCAGACGCCCACACAGCCCGCGATCCATCCACAGACCGCCCGCTCCGCCCTGCTCCGGTACGCCGGTTGTCTCGCCCAGCGTCCCCGCAGCGCGTCGAACTTGGCCGCGATCTTGACGGAATTCTTTGACCTGCCCATCCAGGTAGAAGAGTTCCGCGGCAACTGGCTGACGATTGATCAAGAGGCCCAATCGCAGCTGGGGGTTGCAAACGGCAACTGCGTATTGGGAGAAACTGCGGTCGTCGGTGAGCAAGCGTGGGAGCGGCAAAATCGCATCATCATTCGCGTCGGCCCGATTTCCCACCCCGAATTCACCCGCTTCTTACCCGACCACACCCCAGCCCAAGCCACTCCACCGACAGCCACCGCTACCGAATCCACTCGACATGCAGTCGAACGATTGAAAAACGATTTCGAGCAGTTGAGCGAGATCGTCCGTTTATTCATCGGAGCCGAATTCGATTTTGATGTCCAGTTGGTGCTGGAAGCGTCCGAGGTACCACCTTGTCAATTGGCTGAGGCACCCACGGACGGCCTGCGACTCGGTTGGAACGCCTGGTTACCCGCCACCACCCCAAGCTCTCTCCTCGACGACACCCTCCTCACGGAACAGGCGTGAGAGAACAGGTGTGAGCTGTGAGGGGTGAGGCGTGAGGTGTAAGCAGGATAACGAATCAGATTTGAAATTTGAAAT
>JBGSHW010000178.1:0-9706 GCA_041751975.1 Pirellulaceae bacterium | reverse complement strand
ACTTAAACTTAAACTTAAACTTAAACTTAAACTTAAACTTAAACTTAAACTTAAACTTAAACTTAAACTTAAACTTAAACTCGAACTCGAACTAGAACTCGAACTCGAACTCGAACTCGAACTCGAACTCGAACTTAAGCAGGCCGCCAAGTGTTATCGGGGCTAACTGCTGCGCCCCTCCCCGGCCCTGAGAGGCCGACCCTCGCCGCAGAAATTCAAGCAAAATGCTTGAATTCCTGCGGGAAGGGTAAGTTCGGTGAACCGATCGGCGACTGTGCAACCGATCGGCTGCTTTTACCTTAGCGAGAACCTTTGAGTGCCTTATAGCTGGAATTACCGCGAACACTTGCAACTGGCCCTCTTCGTCCTGAAGTGGTTGTTGATCTGCTTTCCGCTCGGCACTGCTATCGGCTCAGCCGTGGCTTTCTTCTTGTGGTCACTCGACCAAGTTACGTTCTTGCACTGGCAATATCCCTGGTTGCTCTACCTACTACCCGTCGCTGGCATCCTTTCGGGCCTAGTGTATCACTTCCTCGGCCAAGCGTCCGAAGCCGGCAACAATTTGGTGATTGAACAAATCAATGCACCCGGAGGCGGTATCCCCACGCGGTTGGCGCCACTTGTGTTGGTCGGGACACTCATCACCCATCTGTTTGGTGGCTCGGCGGGCCGCGAAGGGACCGCTGTGCAGATGGGAGGCAGTTTGGCCGCAACCCTCGGCCGCATGCTGAGGTTAAGCACCGACGATACACGAATCATCCTCACAGCAGGTGTCGCCGCCGGTTTTGGGGCCGTCTTTGGAACGCCGCTGGCTGGCGCGATCTTTGCCCTCGAGGTTCTGGCTATTGGCCGCATGAGCTATCAAGCCCTCATCCCCTGCTTGATCGCCAGCGTCATCGCTGACCAAGTCGAAGCAGCTTGGGGTGTTGGCCACAGCCACTATGCGATCGTCGTGGCTGGTGAAGTCACGAGCGATTCGATGAACACCTCACTGAACTTGATGTTGACCGGCAAGGTGGCCATTGCGGCGATCTGCTTTGGTTTGGTCAGTGTGCTGTTTGCCGAACTTTGCCACGCGCTGAGCTGGACCTTCAAGCGGCTGATTGCCATCACTTGGTTGCGGCCCGCCGTCGGCGGTTGCATCGTGATTGCCTTGGTGTGGTTGCTGGGCGAGCGCGATTATCTGGGCTTGGGGGTGGCCGCCAACCCCCATACGCCGGACGCGGTGACCATTCAGTCCAGTTTTCAAGCTGGTGGGGCGGAGCCGTTGAGCTGGTTTTGGAAATTGCTTCTGACCGCCGTAACGGTCAGTTGTGGTTTCAAAGGGGGCGAGGTCACTCCGCTGTTCTTCATCGGTGCGGCACTCGGCAATGTGCTTGGTCAATTGCTGGGCGCGCCGCTTGACCTAATGGCAGGCTTGGGCTTTGTTGCCGTGTTTGCGGGCGCTACAAACACCCCCTTAGCGTGCACGATCATGGCCATTGAACTGTTTGGCCCCGGCAACGGACCACTGCTGAGCTCAGGCTTTGTCGTCTACGCAGCCGTGGCCTGTTTTCTCTCGTTCTTCCTCAGCGGTCGTTCATCGATTTACCAAGCCCAACACCGCACTGACAATAACTCGAAAGGCTAAAACATGTTAACTTTGCAGACGATGCGTCGGGACCGGCCTGCCGGGGCGGAAGCACTGCAACGCCTCGATGGTGGCAGTTGCCAGAGCCCCCCCGGCGACTTCAGCAAGCGCCGCACGCACCAGCGGCTCGAGCTCTTCGGGCGAAGTCGCCACACGGGCATTGATCACCAACTCCATGCGACCACCACTCCAAGCAGACGGCAGTGACAACGTAGGCTGATCTGCGTTGCTGACCAGATTGGCCACAGCGTACACTCCCTCCGCCATGCCAATGACTTTCAAGTGCGCTACCTCCGACCCGCGCGCCATCAATTCAACGTGCAGTCGTCGCACGAGCGCCATGAGGAATGCATCCAGCTCGATGGGGTTGTTCGACGTGAGCTTGGCTTGGCAATTGAGCCACCCCAACTCGGCTTCGCCTGCGGCATAGATATCGTAATCCACATCCATGACCCGCTGACCGAACACACCCTTTTGATCCAGGAACTCACACAACGCCTCGAAGCCCAAGCCGCTTTTAGCGGATGTGCGAATGACTGGTATGTTGGCGTATTGCTCGGTCAGCAGTCCTACCAAGCGCTCGACCTCAGCCACCGAAAGTTCATCGACGCGATTGAGGATCACAAAGTCCGCTTCTTCGATCTGCTTTCGAAAGATGTATTCGGCTTTAGGGGAAAAACCGCGTTGCCCATCGCCGCTGAGGATCTTTGCACCATGACTCGGCTTGATGATCACGCCGTAAGGGGCGATGTCAAACGGCTCCGCGTAGATCTGCTCGAGAGGGCGAATGACGGTGGCCACCAAATCGGTGCAACTGCCGACCGGTTCCGCCAAGATAATGTCGGGACGTTGCTGGCCGCTGAGCGCTTCGACGGTGCCGGTCAATGCATCAAAGTTGCAGCAAAAGCATGAACCGGCTACCTCCCCCACACTGAACCCTTGCGATCGCAACAACATCGTATCGACCAAATCGGCCGCTTGATCGTTGGTTACAATCGCTACGTTCTTGCCTTGACTACGAAAGTGGGCCGCCAGGCGTGCAATGGTCGTGGTCTTTCCCGCACCGAGAAACCCACCGATCATGACAAAACGGGGTGCTGCTGACATGGTACGTTTATCCCTGAGTGCGTAAAAAGAAATCGAGTGCCTAAAAAGATATCGAGAACCGAAAAGTTGCTCAACGTTTGACATGCCAGCATATAAGCCAGCAACACACAACATACTTCCATGGAACATTCTTGCGAATGTTTGACTGATATTCAAGCCCTTCCGGACTTGTCCCGGCGGAAGGGTGATTGGTAGCTACCATGGCACGCGACAGCAGCGGCGGACGAGTGGTAGTGATCGCGAGCAAGTAACGTCTAACCGAGTCCGCAATAGGAGTGATTCTGACCAGCCGGGATGTGGTGGACTCGAAACAGATCAACGGCTAGCCAAGGACATTCGCTCGTCCATCGCCCTCCTGTGCACTGTGTTGGTAGCCATCAGTCATGCTTCCGCCGGGACAAGTTGGCTATAGTCAGAGAAATTGGTGTTGAAAAAACAGGGGATGCCTTGAAACTGGTGTTTTTCCCGAAAGCACCAGGAAGTGGAAGGTCATCCCCATGGTAGTAAACAGAGCATACAAGCGGGTTAGCGTCAACGACATCGTTCGCGACCGCTTGTTGGAAGCCGCAATTGAGTTTGGCGGAGCTGGTACGGTGTTGGGTTTGGATATTGCCAAGCAGGAGATAGTGGGCTGCGTGCGGTGGGGCCAGGGTCAATGTGCAATGAGTCAGTGGCAAGGCGGTGTCGGACGACCAGGAGATTTTCGATGGTGTTCCCAACCAACACGATGGCAAAGATGCAGCCATCGTGGCTGAATTGGTGTCGCACGGTAAAGGCAGTTTGTGGCCGTATTCGACGTTGAGCGAGAGTCAGCAGATCCTTCGTCACCAAGTCCTGCGGATGGATGCCTATAGCAAGTTGCAGACACAATGGCTTGGTCGGCTGGAGGCGATGGTAGCGCGGCATTGGCCCGAATTGACCGACACACTCAAGCTCAGTAGTGTGACGATTCAAAGCCTGCTAGCGACGTATGGTAGCGCTGGTCGTCTCAAACCCATCGCCAACCGCGGGTCGGCGTCGGAGAAACACTATCAGGACGTAATTGCAAACGAAATCGTGTTTGGCATTAAAAGAAATTAATTGATATGGGTATGCGAGCCTCAGTGGTGGATTTTTTTAGGCATAAGCTCGGGTGTACCAATAGTTGGCCCCTGGCTAGAGCGAACCAACCAGGGCTATGACGACCACCAGGACAAGTATCGAGGCATCTCCGGACAGGTCACTGAAAGCGATCTTCAATAAAGCCAATTCGATGCACCTGAATCTCTAGGTTGGACCCTGATACCTGCGTCCCAATTTAGATTGAGCCAAACCGTGACATCCTAGGCAAGAGCATCAAGCTATTTCAGATAACCGCGTGTGACAAGCGAAGCACAAGTACCTCATATCAACTATGAACAACCAGAGGCAGACTGGCAGCCGCTAACGCTTTTCAAAAACGCACTTTTGAAAAACGACGTTTCGTGGTACGGAAAAGTGGCTCAAAAACATTTTTTAAAAGGAACTTGACAGTGCTAGAAGAGCCCGGAGCGGTGAGCGTCCCCTGCACGAGTCCAGCCATGCATAAAATGCATGACAGCTATGCACATTCTGCATAGCTCCCCGCCCAGCTTAACCGAGTCTACTCAATCTCGCCGCACCAAGGCCTACGCCGAAGTCCCTGGCAACCCGCCTGCCGTAACAGCTTTTTCAATGGCTTAATAAGTTTTCACCATCCCTGCCTCCCCCTCCCAACTGCATTTTCTGCTGGTTAAATCGCCATGAATAATGTTTAAAGCGGTGGGACAGTCCTTTCACAACAGAGTTTGCAAGTGTGCTTGACAGAGGCGGGCCTTGCCATAGGATGTTAGACGTTCGAGGTGACTCCACTTGGTTATCCATTGGAGTGAACAGGGAACTCCGGTTAAATCCCGGGACGGTCCGGCCGCTGTGTGCCACCCGCGATCTTAAACAGATCGCACTCGCTGCTCCTTTCTGTAGATTGAGCCATTGTCTGCCCCTTGTGGCGGATGAGAAGGCTGTGAGCGAACGATCCGGTGGTGAGTCAGAAGACCTACCTCGAACAAGACGGTGCTGTGCTCTCCAGGATTGGGGCCATCGTTGCAGTGCTTCGAGACGACCAGTGCTACCCTGCCAGCGTATTCTCTTGCACTGGATATCTCCGTTCAATTCGTTGTACACCCACAGAGGGTGAAACCGCGTCGATTGCCGCTACCCGCCACGAGCGTTCTCGCAGTTCGTTCAATCGAACCGTTGAGAGAGACTCGCCGGGAACCGTCCGCGCGGAGCGAAAGGTGAGACATGTCCGTCACAAGACGAACTCGAAGAACTGGAAGGGGAGGGGAGGGGGCCAAAGTTAGGTTGCATCGATCCACTACCAATCATAGACGGGGGTCAAGGGCTGGTTTCACGCTGGTAGAACTATTGGTGGCCATTGGAATCATCGGAGTGCTTGTGTCTCTGCTGCTGCCAGCCGTGCAAGCCGTCCGCGTAGCGGCGCGCCAGGCAGCTTGCAAGAACAACTTGCGGCAGATCGGACTCGCCCTGCACAACTATCACGACACCCACCACTCGTTGCCACCGGGCTGCCTCCAGTGGCGCCCCTGGAACGGTCCCCGAACGCATCGCCAGTTCGCTTGGTCTGCCATGTTGTTGCCATTCGTTGAACAGTCCAACCTGCATCGACTTATCGACTGGGGAAAACCCTTTGATGCACCGGAGAATGCGCCCGCAGCCAGGACCGACCTAACAATTTACCTTTGCCCAACCGAACCAGAGCTTACACCGGGCGCGGGGTTAATCAGTTATGGCGGGATTTTCGGCGAGTTGATCTTGGACAGGGAACAAGACGATGGCTTGTTCGTCTACGAGCGCGCCTTTCGGTTCCGCGATATCGTCGATGGCCTGAGCAACACGTTGGCGGTATCGGAAGACGTGGGTGGCCCGGATCGCCAGTGGATCAACGGGCGGAACGTGTTTGTGGTCGCCCATGGGATCAACGACCCCACCGCCTGGGCCGGTGACAACGAAATACGCAGTGCCCATAAGGGAGGTGCGATGGTCCTGTTTGCCGACGCGCGCACCACCTTCATGAGTGACGCGACCGACAAACAACTACTCGGCAAACTCATCACCCGAGCTAAACAAGAAGTAGTCGAAGCCCCGTGAAGCGGTAAGGAGTAAGAAGTAAGCGGTAAGGAGTAAGGAGGTCACCAAGTTTCTATCGGGATAAAGCGACACCGCGGAGGCCTAACGCGCAACTTACCCTCCCCACAGGAATCCAAGCGTTCCGCTTGAATTCCTGTGGGGAGGGTCGGCCTCTCAGGGCCGGGGAGGGCAAACCAGCTATCCCAGTTAACACCTAATATCTCAAATCTCAGCTCTCAAATCTTATATCTCGGAATAAAACTATGCGTCTACTTGTTTCCACTTTAATCGCCTTATGCCTCAGCAGCAGTGCGCATGCGGCCCTTGTCATTGACTTCGAAGAACTAACTCTTTTTACCGGCGACAACCTGGCCGGGGGCGGGCAATTCTACAACGGCAATGCTGGCAGTGGCACCAACAGCAACGGTTGGTCCAGCGGAGGAGTGTTCTTCAGCAACAGCTACAACGGCGATTCCTTGCCCACCCTCGGCTTTGACTTCTGGGATGGCTGGGGATACAGCAACGTTGTCAACAGCACGAGTGCAGGCTTTACCAACCAGTACGCGGCGTTTCCGGGAGGGGGCGCCGATGCTGCGGGTGGTGTTTTAGTCGGAGGCCGGTACGCGATCGCCGCACGCTCTGGGGGCTATTTCAATTTACCCAGCAACACGTTGCTCAGTTCGGTGCAACTCGCCAACACCACGTATGCAGCTTTATCGATGCGCGACGGCGACACGTTTGCCAAGCGGTTTGGTGGTCCCAGCGGCGACGATCCCGACTTCTTCCGCGTCGTCTTGAACGGCTTTGATGGGCTCGGCGGGACGGGTGCCTTGGTGGGCTCGATCACCGTTGACCTTGCCGACTACACTTTCGCCGATAACACCCAAGATTACATCCTTGAGGAGTGGCTCACGGTCGACCTAACCGCGATCACTGGAGCCCGTTCGGTCGCTCTGAGTTTCAGTTCATCGGACGTAGACCCTATTTTTGGAATCAACACACCGGTGTATTTAGCCTTAGACAACCTGACCCTGAGCGTCGTCCCCGAGCCCACGCATTTGCTTATGTTGATCGCCGGTTGCAGCCTGCTCCCCTGCGTCCGCCGCCGGCACCGCGGCTGATGCAAAACCTCACACGACGCCCTCCGAGCCTTGCTTTTCGTCGTTTGAGCTCAGGGGGATCCACGACTTCAAGCGATGAACCGTGATCGCGGGCCAGGGAGCCCTTTCCAGGAAATCGAGAAGAAATTTCTCACGCCAGTCATTGAAGTCGCGTCTTCCGTTATCGCTTTTGTTGAACGCGAGTGCTAAGCGTTACGACGGCTTGACCGATGGGCTTGTGGAGACGGAAGGATGGGTCCCTGATCTTCTTCATGACGCTTTCCCTAACAATTCCGGTAGAGTACCGGTTTTTCTGGGTCCAAAGCGCACTGCAAAAGGCTTGCAGGAAATCAGGAAATCCAATAATTCGCATGGTTAAAGAGAGTGGCCAGGGCCGGGGTTGAACCGGCGACACACGGATTTTCAATCCGTTGCTCTACCAACTGAGCTACCTGGCCTCATCCAAAGATGGGGTCCAAGATCAGACAGGGAGCCCTGCGGCTCGTGCTCTAATCTGATCCAAATGCTATTTCTCTTCGGCAGTCATGTCAACGCCCTTCTCTTGCTTTAGCCGGGTTTAATCCGGAGGTAGGTTGGCTTTGGTGTTTGAGACCATTGCGACCGATTCCAGGCTGGGAGTTTCGGAGCAGATTTGGGCTGCTGGGGACCGCTGGTTGACGATTTTGAGCTGAATGGTGGTAACTGTGGCGTCTCTTCGGCAAATTCGTGGGAGATACTCATAACCGACGCGCGCTCGAAAGATTATGATGAACAGGGCTCTGCATTCACTTTTCTTGCTTCGATCCAGATTCTTCCAAAGGTCGGTATTGCCGTGGTTGAACGCACTTTTGCTCATTGCATTAGGCTGATCGGCAGCTTGCTCGTGCCAAACGCCTTACGTTCAGCCAACGGCACGCACTGGGCCAGCTGCTCGAAATGGGTACTGTCAGCATGTCTGTGGTGCAATCTGTGTGCTACGGGGGTATCCCAGCAGTACAGCCCCGAACATCCCAAAGTGCAGGCGATGGTTGAGAAAGGGATGCAATTTCTCACCACTTCCGAGTCGCCAGGTGACTCTGGCTACACTGCGGGCCAACAAATGCTGGTCGGCTACACTTGCCTGAAAGTGAGCGGCGATCCGGACCATCCCAAGACGAAGCAAGCCAGCGGTATGGCAGTCCAACTTATTCGCTCGCTATCCAGTTACGAAAATCGGGGCGAATCGAAAATCGTGTACGAAGTAGCGGTGGCGACTTTCTTGCTAGCCAGTGTGGATGCGGCTCAGTACCGACCGGAGTTGGAAATAGCGTTGAGTTGGTTCGAATCGGTCCAAAAGCCGCACGGTGGCTTCGGATATTTGGGGGATCCTGCTGGCGATACGTCGCAAATTCAATACGCCATTCTGGCCCTCTGGACGCTCAACGAAGTTGGGGTCGCGGTGCCGGCGCCGATGATTGAAGGAGTCTTAAAATACCTCAACGCCACCGTTCGAAATGGTGGTTGGGGGTACAAATACGCCCCCGGTCAAGGTGGCGTGCTAATGCCCGTCAGCGGCAATTTAACCACCAAATCGCTCGCCACCGCAGGTATTGGAGCCTTGATTATTGGCGGGGACATTCTCAAGTTCTATGGCGAACGCAAAAAGCTGAATGACGAAGACGACGGCATTCCCGACGTCTTCAGACGTATCGACTTGAGCATCAAGATGAAAGCCGAGCGGCGCGAGCTGACCATGAGCCGAGGTGACATCGAGGGGACCATCGACGCAGCAGTTAGGTTTCAGAACTCGAGCCAGTTCAGCGGGGCGCTCTGGTACTACTACTGGCGTTACTCGCAAGAACGCTATGAGAGCTTCCTAGAGATCGTCGAAGGGAAACAATCCAAGAGTCCCCAGTGGTACAACGAGGGAGTTGAGGAGTTGGCCAAGTTTCAAGATCCGGAGGGGTCGTGGGGTAAAACGGGGATGGCGAGCGCCGCCACGCCGATCGAAGTGGACACTGCCTTTGCCATTCTGTTCTTGATTCGCAGTACTCAGAAAGCCATCGGTAAACTTGACGAAGGGGTGGCGTACGGCGGCTACGAACTCCCCAACGACGTCAGCAAAATCAAAATGGTCGGTGATCGCATCGTAAACGACAGTGAAGCTTCCGTGGAAAGTCTCCTGTCGATGCTCGAAAACGACTCAAATAAAGTGCAAATCGGTTTACTCCCTGACGATCTGCAGCTTACGAAAGATCCTGTACAACGCAAAGAACAAGTGACCCGATTGGCGCGGTTACTGGTGAGCAGCCGCGATGCCAACGCGCGACGCTTAGCCGCCACCTTGATCGGAAGAAGCGAGGATCTAAACCAAGTTCCCGACTTAATCTACGGCTTAACCGATAACGACCCACACGTGCCCATGCTGGCCGAAGAAAGCTTGCGACTGTTGAGCCGGAAACTGAAGTCCGGAAAGCTCGGAGTGGATCCAACAGCCGCCGAAAAAGCCGCAGCGGTTAATTACTGGAAGGCGTGGTACCTCGGCTTGCGCCCCGACTATATTTTTATTGACCGGTAGCTACCCGGTAAATGGATCTGTTTGTTCTAGCTAGTGTCTGTCCGGAAACTGGTTCGAACTTGGATTTTCCCCGATTTCGGGGGGATTATCGCGTTGAAGAATTAATGCAATCAGCCTTTCGATCCAGAGAATTGCAATCGACGAGAGGCAACCAGCCGTCGAATT
>JBGSHW010000177.1:0-49373 GCA_041751975.1 Pirellulaceae bacterium | reverse complement strand
CACGCCAAGCTGACCAAGTACCGTACCCATACGCGATTACCCAAGAAGCCTCCGCCCAAACGCTCTAGCGGCAAAAAACGGGCACATTTCAGCACATCCCGCGCGTTGGAGGAAGCTCTATGATAGCTTGACAGGGATGGTAACTTGTTATCGCTTTCTTTGCATTCCCTTTACTTTGTTTTTAGTTCCTGCTTTGGCCTCGCGGCCCGTGAAGGCCCCGCAGAAGCGCCGTCCTCCTGTTGGACAGACGGAGATGAAGTAAAGTAGGAAGTAGTAGGGTCTAAGGGAGGCGGGAGCCTCCGGGCAGGCATTCCCAGGCAGAGCCTGGGAACGAGGGAACGAGGGAGCCTGGGAACGAGGCATAAAGTACTGAAACGATGCTGAATCAAAAGTGGGCTAATTGGATGAACGAATACGGGCCGCCGCTGTCGTTGGCGGCGGTGGTGGCGACGCTGCCGTATACGTTCGTTTACTTTGCGAATCTGTGGGAACTGGCGCACTACCAGTTTTTTCCGCTGTTGCTGGTGGGGGTGATTTACTTGAGTCGCCAACGCTGGGGTGGACGCTACCGAGCAGGTGGTCTTCTCTTTCGCGGGCTGCGGACGCTGCTGCTGAGCTGCGGAGTCTTGGGTACCTTCTGTGCCACGCTGTTCGCTTCGCCCTGGATGGGTTACTTCGGCTTCGCCTTTACATTGGCGGCTTGGTTTGCCCATCACCGCGATCGTGAAACGGGGGGCAGCCTTTTGTACCTAGCCGCGCCGATCCTTTTAGTTTGGCAGCCACCGTACAACACGATCGTCACAGCCGACACGATTTTGATCCAGACGCTGCAGTCGATAAGTTCCCGGTTGTCATCGCAGTCATTGGATATGCTCGGTTACGCGCACCACCAACCTGGAACCATCTTGGAGTTTGCGGGACGCAGCTTTGGGGTAGCGGAAGCTTGCAGCGGTATTCAGTCCTTTTTTGCCGTGCTCTGCTTCGGCGCGCTGCTGGTCGCCTATTTCCGGCGCAACGCCCTGCATGCGGTGCTACTGCTGGCGACTTGTCCCTGCTGGGCGATCCTAATGAATACGATTCGTATCACTTCGATTCCGATCGCTTACGCCACCTTCGGGATCGACTTATCGCACGGTGTCCTGCACGATCTACTCGGCTACTGCACGATGGCCTTGGCTATGGGTCTGATGCTCAGCACGGATGAGTTATTGCTGCTGATACGGCAGTGGCTGCCACTGGGTCTCCCCAGCTTACGAAAACATGCGGATGGGGGAGTCACACCGCATACAACTCTAAGTCAAAACGCACATCTCGCTGCACCCAACAAACAAGCGGCCAACCCGGCAGCCCACCCCACTCCTCAACCGTTCGCAATCCTGCAGCTCGTTTTGGCCGCACCGTTCTTAATCTTATTCCTGTTTTTCTTTGGTGTCCAAACGTACGATGTCACTGAGTCGTGGGGGCATGAGCGAACGGTGATCGATTTCTTCCGCGACGAGCCGATGATCGAGATGTCGAGTACCGATGCGCCAGACGATTTACTCGGCTGGTCTCAAAGCAAGTACTCGCAGGAGAGCCGCTCTAATGATACCGACGACTTGGGGCAACGTAGTGATGCGTGGGATTACCAGGCCCCATTTGGCGCGGTGACCGTGTCGTTCGACCAAATGTTTCCGGGCTGGCATGAACTTACCCGCTGCTACCGCAACTCGGGGTGGAAACCACAGCGGCGGACTGTTATCCAAGCGTCCGAGGCAGATGGCTGGCCGATCGTAACAGTCGAAATGACGCGCGAAAATGAACATGGCTTCTTAGTCTTTTCTCTGATGGGGCGATCCAGTCAGCCGTTGCAACCACCCAGCGAGTACAGCTACTGGACGATTCTGGAAGAGCGACTGCGCGGGCGACTCACACCCGCCGTGCGAGGAGCCTTGTTCGGAGTGGCAAATTATCAGATGCAAGTTTTTGCTCCCACCCATGCACCGTTGTCCGAGTCGGAGCAGCAGGCCACCGTGGAGCGGTACAAACAAGTGCGGCAAACCTTGTGGAACGCCGCCAAGCAAAGGTTATAGGTATCAGGTATCAGGTATCAGGTATCAGGTATCAGGTATCAGGTATCAGGTATCAGGTATCAGATTTGACGGGTGGAACTTACTCTACCCCGCGAGGAAAGTCGCAAGTCATGCGAGTGGTGAGGAGGCATGGGAACTCTGCGGTTGAAGCTGCTACTGTTCGCAGTTGCTTGTGGAAGTCAAGCGGCTGCCCAGGAAGGCTTCGCAGGAACGGCGCCCTCCCGGTAAAGAGCTGGAGATGAAGTAAAGTAGGAAGTCATAGGTCTAAGGGAGGCGGGAGCCTCCAGGCAGTGCGTTCCTGGGCAGGAGCCCAGCAGTGCGTTCCTAGGCAGGAGCCCAGGAACGAGTAGTAGGTCTAAGGGAGGCGGGAGCCTCCAGGCAGTGCGTTCCTAGGCAGGAGCCTAGCAGTGCGTTCCTAGGCAGGAGCCTAGGAACGAGTAGTGCCTAGCAGTGCGTTCCTAGGCAGGAGCCTAGGAACGAGTAGTAGGTCTAAGGGAGGCGGGAGCCTCCAGGCAGTGCGTTCCTAGGCAGGAGCCTAGGAACGAGCATGAGCCTCCAGGCAGTGCGTTCCTGGGCAGGAGCCTAGGAACGAGCATTCCTAGGCAGGAGCCCAGGAACGAGTATGAGCTACAGCAAGCGGCGTGAATGAATTCCATCCAACTCAACAAGAGACCTACACGTGAGCAGTGAGTCAGCGTTTGGAAGACCGGCGCGATGGTCTGCGGCCCTGCCTGCGATCGCTGTTGGGTGCGTGGCTTTGTTCATCGCACTGTACGGACGCTGGAGGTTGCCACCGACGTTGCCGGAGATGTATCGCCAGCACCTGAATGCGTCGGCAACCGAATACGCAGCGGCTGAGAAAACGTCCGGAATGTTAGGTAATGGGCGGCTGATCGATGCGGCTGGCCAACGGGATGTGATCTTCGGACGACTCGCCTCACTCGAAAGTGCCAGCTCCGAACGCTATTGGCAATGGGCCATGTTTTTGATTGAGCATGCCACTCTGGTTCGTAACCGCGTCAACGATCCGGCGGCCAGTATCCAACCGCTGGTGCAGGAACGCTTGCTCACACAGGCGGAGCAGTTCGAAGGGAAGTCACGCGATATTCTCGAGCAATTGGCTGCCGGTTCTTCGCCGCAGCGTGCTCCAGCTTTGCTCCGCGTGACGCGCGACAAATTCAAAAGTGGCTTGGCCCTGTTTGGTCTCGCCAGAGCCGCAGAACTGGCTGACAATCTCGCGGCGGTGGTAGTGCCGCCTGCGACCGAGGTCAATTCGTCACAAGCTGCAGCGTCGCTGGAGCCTGAAGAACTGATCGAAGCGCAAAACTTGTTGGTTCAATTGAAAATCGAAGCGGCTTGGCAAGCCAATCCCACTCGGCGACTGGTCTACGATGCAGCGAGAATCGACGAAGCGGTTGGCCTGTTGAACCGACTCGCGCAAGACTCCGAGAGGGTCGAGTGGCAGGCGCTGCGACAGTTGTTGCAGGCCTACGCATCCTCCAAGACAGCGGATGCAGCGGACAGCGACGAGCAGGCGTTACTCGAGGTATCGATCAGCAGCTTCGACAAGCCAACGTGGCAACAGCGGCAAGCCGCGTTGTACAGCGCCTGCGTGCGTGGAAACTGGAGCGATGCGGAATATCTTATGTCGAGTTTTCAGATGACTGAAGAGCCTGCGGTAGCGATTGGCACCTGCCGCACCATCTGTCGGCTCGCCGTTTCACCACTCGCCCAACGTTCCCCTGCTTGGTCGGAAAAGTACGAAGCTGGGTTGATGTTGGTGGTACAGCGCGCATCGCATCTACCCGAACTGGCGGAATTGATGTGGGCCTGTGCAAGTGAGGTTCATAACTCCACCGCAGTCGAGATCAGGGGTGAACTATCCACCGAATCGAATACGGAGGAACACCATCGCTCCGACATCAATCTGGCGGTGGGTGTCAAGCAGAGTTTGACGACTGGATCCAATGTATTGATCAGGCAGACTGCAGCCACTTTGAATGCAGCCTTGGCGGGTGACGTCGCAAGAGTTCGCCGCGAGCTCGAGCCATTGAAACCCGGGCGCGGAAGTTGTTTTTTGATTGCTCGAACCGTGTTGTGGCGAACCCAGAACATGGATCCGGAGGCGATCGATCGGGACGAATTGCAACGCTTGCTCGATTTGTTTGACATCATTACGCAGGCTGAACCCGAAGGGGGCTTAAATTGGCTGGTCTTGGCCGCGTTGCAACTACTTGCCGAGCGACCGCTCGACGCACTCACCTCGCTTGACCAGTCGGAGCAACGGCTCGGGGCCATTCCATTGATTGCCGAGTACCGAAAAGCCGCTCAAGCCCATGAGCCTTAATTACCTCAGCGTAGCGTGGGCTCGGCCTCGGGACTCATAGCTGCGGAGCTTCCGCGGCTCGAGTTGGACGCAGTCGTCCGTCCGGCTCATCTGCTATAACCGTCTTAGGCGCCGCAGCTTGCTCACCAAGCTACGGGAGGGGGGCGGATCTTCATCAAGTTCACGGCAAGTCTCGCTACTTGCGTTTCGCGTTTTTGATTATACTCCCCCCCGGTTGACTGAGCGAAGCGTGCGGCCAATTTACTTGGCAGACGGCTTTGCCCATCTGCGTAGTTCTGAGCGCAAATCCGCTGGCTGTGCCTTGGCACCACTCAAGCGTGGGATTTGGGGGAACGGCGTCCTCATTGATTTAGATATTTCGCGTAGGGGTGCGAGCCCTGCCGATTTTTGCTTCAACCTTAATGCATAATGCAGATTATAAAATCGAATAACATGACTGCACAATCCGTTACACCTAAGCCTGAAGAAACAAATTCTCCCACTGAGAACACAGCCTTATTGCATCGCGGGTTGGATGGGCTCGTGGCCGTCGGCACACTGGGCTTATTGCCGCTGATGTGGCTCCACTGCCAAGACTTGTGGCTGCGGACTGACCTACAATTCTTTCCGTTGCTGATCGTTGTGCCATTGATTTTCTTTGCGTGGAAGAAGGACCGTTTTGGATCGCAGCATCAGCAGCCTCGGCGGACCTATTGTGCGTTGGGGACGCTGGCGCTAGCGGCCACGCTGGCGATCGTAGCTGGCACGATGCTTTTGCCCTGGTTAGCTTGGTTAGCATTCACGCTGGCGGCAATCGGATGGATGGTGGAGCGATTGGGTGGTAACCCCTGGTATCAGCCGATCGCTTGGACTTCCCCGTGGTGGGTTTTGCTTTTGCTACCGTTAAGCGACCGGACAGATTATGCCGTCACGTTGCTCCCTTGGGTCGCCTCATCAGCTAGCCATGCACTTGATGTTTTAAGTATTCCGCAGATGGCGAGCGGCGCCGCCTTGGACTTGAAATCTGGTCTACTGCCGCTTGGTCCTATTTGCAGTGGGTTGGGTGAGCCATATTTATTGTTAAGTCTGATTGTGATCCTATCGATGCTGACCAAGCGGAGCGCGCTGATCCATCTGCTCACCATCGTCAGCTTACCGGCGTGGATTTGGCTGGGGGCGGTCAGTTATGTTGTGAGCGGTGCACTGCTGCTGGAGCACTTCGATTGGAATGCCTTTGGTGGCTCGAGGTATTGGGTGGCCCAGGGAATTGTAATGTCGTTGCAGTTGCTTGCGATTTGGATTACCCAAGTTTCGCTTAACCATTTGTTCACCCCCTTCGCAACCAATTCAGAAGGTGTGGGCGGGCTCCATAGGTTCTTCAATTTTGTGGTGTTGTGGCCAGCCAAAGATCCATTGCGAGCTCGCAAGTCATCTGGTAGTGAACGTTCGCGAAGAGAAGATTGGCTTGGCCAACGTCCGATGATGATCATTCTGTTGAGCCTGAGCATTGGTTTCCTGCTGGCTGGTGGGCTGGGGCTGTACCAGATGTTCACTCGCGGTGGCTTTACCACTTTGGCGAAGCAGGAAGCGCAAGTGCGGGCGTTTAAGGAGTCGTTGCAGGCTAGCGATATGCCTGAGCAACTGTTGGCAATGCAACAAAGAGGTTTCGAGCCGACAGCCACCTCTGCCGCCGGGCACATCGTCGGCAATGCCGCAAGCTGGTCTTATGTATGGAATCGACAGTTGGTTACGTTAACTGCGGCCTGGCCGATTCGGGGGTTTTATCCGTTCGAATGGGATAAGATTGCCAACAGTGTTGGCAAAATCAGTCCTCGCGAGTCGTTTCAGCCAGCCGATCAGAGCGGTCCCACTAACGTACTTCTGGACGACTTGACGCTGGTCGATCCGCTGTACGGCGATTCCTATCTAGGTTATGCCACGCTCAGTGTGGATGGGCAGCCATTGATTCGAACCGACCAACCGGTGGCTTTGCGTTCGGTGATTCCTAATTGGCTAGAAACATTGCGACTGCAACCGACGGTAGTGAGTCTGCAGTTGCAAGTTATTGGTGCGGGCGAGTTGACCGATGCGCAGCGCGGCGAGTTGCGGCAAGTGCTGAGTGTGGCTGCGGAGCAGTTGCGGAGCAAGCTATGACTTTGGCGAGAACCGCCCTGATTACCGGTGTCACGGGGCAGGATGGAAGCTATCTAAGCGAACTCTTGTTAGCAAAAGGTTACACCGTACATGGATTGGTGCGGCGCAGTAGTAACACGGTGCGACTGCGGTTGGAGCATCTGACGGGCGATGAATCGATCTATGGAAAGCGGTTGTTTCTGCATTACGCCGACTTGGATGACGTCACGACGATCCGACGTTTGTTACTCAAGTTGAAGCCGGATGAAGTCTATCATTTGGCGGGACAAAGCCACGTCGGAGCCAGTTTTGAGATCCCTGAGTCGACGTGCGAGTTCACCGCGATGGGAACCTTGCGACTGCTGGAGATATTGCGTGATCTGGAACCGGTGCCACGACTGTTGCATGTCAGCAGCAGCGAAATCTTTGGGCATCCCGAGCGATCGCCGCAGGACGAGCAGACACCGCTGCGACCAGTCACACCGTATGGTGTAGCCAAAGCCTTTGCGACCGATATGATCCGCGTGTATCGCGAGAGCTTCGGATTCTTTGCATGCAATGCGATCTGCTATAACCACGAATCGCCGCGGCGTGGGGAGTCCTTCGTGACTCGCAAGATCACGCGCTCAGCGGTCCGCATCCAGCGGGGATTGCAACACGAATTGCTTTTGGGCAATCTGGATGCCACGCGTGATTGGGGATATGCACCCGACTACGTGGAAGCGTTTTGGCGGATGCTGCAAGCGACAGAGGCGAGCGATTTGGTGCTGGCCAGCGGCGAACCCCACAGCGTCAAAGACTGGTTGCGAGTCGCCTTCGAAGCTGTGGGGCTCAACTGGCACGACTATGTCAAACTCGATCCCCGCTTCTTGCGAAAGGCCGATCCTTGCCGGTTGCTCGGCGATCCCAGCCGGGCGCGCCAGCGGATCGGTTGGGCGCCAACCGTCTCTTTCGAGGAGATGGTACGAGCCATGGTCGCCGCCGAACAGGAAAATTAGCGCGCTAACTAATGCTTGTGCACACGAGACCTGGCGTTTGGCAACGGTCGCCTGTGAGCGTAGGGCAGGGTGAGGCACAAGCCAGGAGTGTCAGAATAGCGCGAAAATAAAGTCATTTCGTGGCAAAATCTCTCTGGGACAAATTCAGTTGCTGACAAAACGAAGTGCTGATCCCATTATTTACGGGTCGAGGCGTTTTCTTAGCCGCTGACGCGAGGCTCGTGAACGGCGCAATAGTTGAACTGGTTCTTGTTCTTCTGCTATAATGTGCGGGGCTCTTAGCCAAAGTACCCGAGCCTTCCTTTTGACTAGAAAATTCCTTTTGACCAGCCCCTGACGAGTTGCGCGTCGTCGCCAACTCGGGGTGACGCAAGCCCGCTCAACGGAACAGACCCATGTTGGAAGCTACCAAACCGTTCGAGGCGGGTGCGGCGGACCGTGAATCAATTGCGGCGCTCGACAGCTTGCCTACCGAAAGCCACTTGCCTACCGAAAGCCATTTGCCTACCGAAAGCCACCTACGTCCTGAAAGCCACCTGCCTAGCGAAAGCCATTTGGCTGATATTCTGTTTGCTGGCGCGGCGGAAGGCGGTTCGGGGGTCGCGGACGAGGTTCTATTGCGAGCATTTGTGGAAGCGGGCGATCGCGGCGCCTTTGAGACCTTGGTGCGGCGATATCAGGTGGAGATCTACAATTATCTGCGGCGGTACATGGGTGATGAGGACCAAGCCGAAGATGCTTTTCAGCTCACCTTCGTAAAGGTTTATAAAAAGGTTGAGCAATTCGACTTGAACCGCCGTTTTCGCCCTTGGCTGTATGGCATTGCTACGCACCAAGCGATTGACCTGAAGCGTCGGAACAAGCGTCGCTTGCATGCCAGCCTCGACGTGAGGTCATCCGGCGATGACGCTCGGGGGGCTTCCCAGGCCGCGTCGATACCCGATCATCGGGGGCCGCAGGGAGATCCGCTCGAGCAAGACGAATTAAAAATCAAGATCCGTGCGGCCATTGCGCAGGTGGGGGAACCCGGGCGGAGTGCGTTGGAGCTGATCTATCTGCGGGGACTTCCGTACCGCGATGCGGCTGATATCTTAGAGGTCCCGGTTGGAACTGTGAAAAGTCGCGTTCATGCAGCAGTTCGCAAACTCGCCACCATCTGGAAGCGTACTGAAGAAGGAAACGCCTAAGTCTTGCACTGGATTCCTCCTCCTCGGCCACGGTTCGCATGCACTTTACCGACGAAGAACTGATCTCTTATTTGCTTGGCGACGCCCCGCTCGCCATGGCACGGCAGATTGAAGACCAAGTGTCCACCAGCCCCGCGCTGGTCATGCGTCTTGAACAGTTCCGAACATTGCTTGAAAGCTTGGATGACCTGGATGCCGAGGCCGACCCCAGGTTCGAACCTCCGGCAGGCTTAGTTGAGTCGACCATGGCTCGCATCTTCGATGGTCGCAACTCCGAAGACCCAGAGAGCTTCAACAACCCAGAGGATGTCAGCACCCCAGAGGGCTTCGGCGGGGAACGTGAGCAACCCACCAGGCTTGAGCACTCAGGCAAGTCCCGTGATGCAGAGAAACGTCTGCGGGTAACCGCACCTCGACTCTCAATAGGCTTTGATCCGCCACGCAATCGCCGTTCGCTGTGGGATTCGACTGCCTTGACGATCAGCCTCACGATCCTCTGTTGCTTAGCCTTACCCGCATTGGTGCGCGCACGTTTCGAAGCCCGGAAAGCGCAGTGTGCCGAGAATATGCGAGACACCGGTCGCGGCTTGCTCGACTTTGCCATGAACAATCCCGACCGAAGGTTGCCGGGGATTGACAGCAGTGGACCGTTGGCGTTTGCCGGTGCTTACGCGGTGCGTCTTTACAATGCTGGCTTGTTGCCGTCGATTGAGCAGTTGTCGTGCCCCAGCCTTGGTGGACGGTTTCCGATAGCTGACCTGGAAGCGTTGGGACTGGATCAGCATTTTATAAAGCAAGGTTCACTGCGGATTCCTACAGAAGCAGAGTTGCTGTCCCTATCGGAGCAGCAATTGCCGATTGTGCAATCGATGATTGGAGGAAGTTACGCATACCACTTAGGCGTCGTGGAGAACAATCGCCCAGTCCCGCCCCGTCACGAAGGTCGAACGCACTTAGCGATTCTGGCCGACGCGCCAGTATTCGTCGAAGGAACCGAATCGTTTGTCGCCCACGACGGATATGGCATCAACATTTTGTATGACGACGGGCGGGTCCACTTCTTCTCCATCTCGCGACTCCAAGCCTCCCGCATGAAGCCGATGGAAGTCGATTTTCTGGCGGACGATCCTTTTTTCAATGAGCTACATGAGCATCGCGCCGGTCTGCATGAGGATGACGCTTCCTTGGCCCCAAGCCACTATTCACCTCTAGGGGCCAATTAGTTCAACGCATGCCTGAGGAAGACTGGGCAATCTGTACGATTGCCTGGGAGCGTAGTGTGGTGGCAGCAAGCAAAGTGTGCTTGTAAGCAAAGTGTGCTTGTAAGCAAAGTATGGTAGCAAGCCAGGGCAGATGCAGGTACAGTTTGCAGTAGTGGAGCCCCCCTGTGTCCCCGTCCGGACCAGAAGAGTGCCTGAGCCTGACACCTGAAAGCCTCGGAGAATTTTGATTGAGTCCAATTAAATATCATGCGGTGCGGGAGAAGTTGGGCGCGTTGGATTGCGTTTCGATTCGTCCGGAAGGAAACGCTCCCAGCGTGGCGGTGGGAGTCCTCTGTCATGGGTTTGGAGCCGGGGGTGATGACTTGGTGGGCTTGGCGGCAGAGATATTACAAGTCGCTGCGCCTGAGCGGCCCGTGACCCTGATTTGTCCGGCCGCCCCACTGTCGCTCGATGCTCAAGGGATGCCGGGGAGCCGCGCTTGGTGGCTGCTCAGTATCCAGCGGCTGATCTCGGCAATGGAAAATGGACGCTACGAGCAAGTGCGTGAAGAAGTGCCCGAGGGGATCGCGGAGGCGCGCAATCAACTGGTCAACACGATCCAACTGGCACTCCAAGCCAACGGTTTGAACGAGTCTCAATTGCTGCTCGGCGGATTTTCGCAAGGAGCCATGCTGGCCGTGGAGACGGCTCTGCTGGGCCTGGCACAACCACCTCAGCAACTGTGCCTCTACTCAGGTGCACTGATTTGCGAATTGCGATGGAAACCGGTTGCCGCACGATTGAAAGCGACCACGATCTACCAAAGTCATGGACGGATCGACCCCATTCTGCCATTGCAAACGGGGATGTGGCTCCGCGATATGCTGCAGGACGCTGGTTGCGCGGTCAAGTTCACGGAGTTCAATGGCCCGCATACAATCCCGACCACCGCCATCGAGCAGACAGCGCACATGTTAGCGACACTCGCCGCAGCCCCATAGTCGCTGATCGCTCCGCCGATCAGTTCCCCACTCTTTTAATAAATTCTTGATGAAAAGCCATTTTTGATGGATGGCGGATGAACAGCAGGTTGGATCGGCGGAGCGATCCACTACTCTTGAGTTGGATCGGCGGAGCGATCCACTACTCTTGAGTTGGATCGGCGGAGCGATCCACTACGATGCGCGTTGACGAGCGATCCAGACGGAGCAGGGGGCATGCCGCAGGAGATACCTCGAGACGCTGCCCATCAGGAAACGTGCAAGCAGCCCGCGGCCCGTATTGCCAGCGACAATCAAGTCGCTTTGATGCTGGTTGGCGAAAGTGACGATGCCGTCGCCAACGTGGGCCGCATGGACAACGTGCGTGGTCACATCGGGCGAAAGCTCCTTCAAGCGACTGGCCCGCTCTTCAAGTAACTTTAGCATGTCGGCTTGCAAAGCGGCGGTATCGATCACCACGGGCATGTCGGTGTAGGCCAACGGGGAGAGCAACACGTTGACCAAAGCGATGTGCGCATGGTTCCCCCACTTGAACTTCGATAATTGTTCCATGGCAAAAGCAGCGGGGGCCGATTCATCGTCGGCAATGCACAGCTTGAGCTCATGGTGAACTGGCGCCTCATCGGCAGTGGGGCGCACGACCAGTACCGAGCAACGGGCATGGGTGGCCACAAAGTCGCTGACACTTCCCAGCAGCATGCGTGAAACCAGGTTGGCACCGAGCGAGCCGACCACGATCAGTTCGACACCGAGCGTTTCGGCTTGGGAGACGATTTCTTGCCCCGCGTGCCCTTCGACCACCAGCGTGCGGACGGTGGCATTGGCACCGTCGAAACAACGTTCCACACGTTGGCAGTTTTCTGCGGCACGCTCGCGTTCCAACTTCTCGCTGCGCCGCATCCAATCGACCACTTCCATCGAGCCGTGCATCTCAATGGCGGGTGTTACCGCCAAGACAGTTAAGTCCAGATGTTCGTCGTGCGGAAGACGTGCCAGTAGACGCACGGCGGCGTCCGCGTGCTTCGAACCATCGGTGGCCAGCAGTACTTTCATCATTGTTCTCCGTAAGGTTTTCTCAGCGGTCGTGGGAAAGTGGATGACAGGGACGTCGGCCCGTCCAGGCGCGCGTCGCTTGAACGCCCGGTGCATCAAGCCGTTTGCTGCGGATGCACGCTTACCCGCCCATCAGACGCCGCGCTAGCAATAACACGATCGCGACGGCAACAATTCCGCAGACCAACCACCACAGCGTTTCCTGCTTGCGAAAAAAATTTTTCATAGCTCTCACGCTTTCATGCAAGTCGGGTTGGGGAACAGTTCTTCGTGAGCGGCAAGGCACTAGCCGCCGGTTCTTCGCTTTGTTTTCCACACATTTACCGGCGGCTAGCGCCTTGCCGCTCACAAAGTGGGTACCATGTGAGTCGCGCCGCGTGAGTGCTCACTTCCAATGCTTCTCGCGGGCGATCCAGATCGAACAGCGGGTGTGATGGAGCAAATATCGGGAGGTACTTCCCAGGAAGAACTTGGAGATCCCCGACCGTCCCGAGTCTCCGACAAACAGCAGATTCGCGTTGAGGCGATCGACCCGCGTGCATAATGCACTCGGAATATCCACCGCCTCTTCCACATGGGTCGTCGCGTTGCATGAGGCAAAGTCTGCAGCGCGCATCTCTTCCAGTTTTTGCTTTTTCTGCGCGATCATTTGCGGATCGTAGACTTCTTCTTCCTGCACTAGTTTGGGGCGTTCTAGCAGCCGCGTCATATGCAGCTCGGCTTTAGATTCGCACCAAGCAAACGATCGCAGTTGTTCGTAGGCTTGCCGAGACCCGCTCGAATCATCGCAGGCAAACAAGACACGCGTCGCGGCCAAGTCGACTGCCCCATCACTCGCCGAACGCACGATCAGCGTGGAGCACTTGGCATGATTCGCGACATAGTCGGCCGTGCTGCCAAGGGCCATGCGGTAGATTGCCGAGTGGCCGAGCGAACCGAGGACGATGAGGTCCACGTCCAGCTCCTTGCCCAACTCAAGGATCAATTGACTGGGGTGTTGCCGATGCAGCTTGTGCTCAACCACTCTGCAAACCGGCGCAAGGATGTCTTGAGCCGCTTCAAACGACTTGACCGCCTCGGCATTTTCCAGCTCGCGAATCTGCAAGCCCGCTTCGGTGGTGACCAAATCAAACTGCGTGTCGGTTAGGGCTGTAACCACGGTGCACTTGGGCTTGGTGCGAAACGGCAGAGTTGCAAAGAAACGGACAGCGGCCAGCGATTGCGGTGATCCATCAATAGCAATAAGAACATGCATGATTTAACTTCCAAGGGTTGCGGGATTCATCGGTCCGGTTGCTAACTATGCAACTCGCGTGCCGCCTCGCAATTGTCGCGTGCCTTACTCTACCCGCGAAAGCGCTCCCCTCGCGGAGTTGCCTCACGCGGCGCAGTGACTCGCGTACGGCCTGAGGCAGGCATCTTCGGCTCACACTTTTTTTCTAGCTGAAGCTTCGCCCTCTCAGTTGCAGCGTCCCTCCCTGCCGCCAAGGCTGCGGACTACAAAGCGCGCTCGCCCAGCGCTACGAATCGCACACCCTGTGCGTTTAGGGGCGCTTGCATCGCAGGTTTTTCGTTTCCCCAGTTGACGCACGTTGCTATAAAGGGGCGTAGGGGCTACGGCACACTGATTGCAACCTGAGCATGCGAGTTGTACGAGCGCTGCGGCGCGCGGCGGCTCGAATACCTATAGCGCGACCACTACTAAGGAAGGAACGCAAGCATGCGAAGCTTGACTGGAACGCCCGGACGACTTTTGCTCATTGTACTAGTGCTTGGGGGAGCCGCATTTATGTTTGCCCAGGAGCAAACGAACTCACAGGAAAGGCCCCGTGAGGCGACAGCCCAGGACGAAACGGCTAAAGTCCCAGAGGTTACCGAAGAGCGCCCGATGAGTTTTTGGATGGAAAAAAAGCTCGACTATTCCAAAGCAATTCTTGAGTATTTGACCAAGGGAGAGTTCGACAGGTTGGCGAAGGAAGCGGACCAAATGCGAGCGCTTGGAAAAATTGAGGGCTTTGTGCGCCGCAAGAATGAAAATTATCGAACACAGCTTCGGACCTTCGACTTCGCCTCGCAGGAACTGGTCCGGCAGGCCAAGCGGAACAATGCCGAGGGTGCCGCGTTGGCCTTTAACCAATTGACCAACAGTTGCGTTGCTTGCCACGTCATGCTGCGCGAAGGGCTTGAGTAGCGATAAGGAGTAAGGAGTAAGGAGTAAGCGGTAAGGAGTAAGCGGTAACATTTGAGATTTGAGATTTGAGATTTGAGATCTGCTGACGCTAACGGATTCTAGGTACAAAAAAATCGGGGTAGCCCTAACTTGCGGAACTTGTTCCTCTTTCCTTTGCACAAGGCAGATGAGGGAAGCAGGGATTCAGTGAAGCCTCGCCCGAATTTACGTTCGAAGAGAATCAATGAGCCAGACTCGAGCTTCCCCCCTCTGTGTTCTCTGTGACTCTGTGTTTCAAAACGACGACGCTACCGACAGCTTACTGTATCGATTACTGCTTGCTGCCGCGCAAGAGGAGTTGCCATGTCACGTTTCATCGCTCGCCGTTGAGCTACATTATCGTGCCAGCAAGGACTCCCACCATTGCCAGAACTGATTTGAAATCCGCATCTGGCGGCTTCTATGAGAGGCTACCAAACTACAAAAAAGCCAGTACCTAGAATCCGTTAGAGTGAGGAGATTTGAGATTTGAGATTTGAGATTTCCCCTGCTATTCTCGCTGCGCGAGGCAGGGGAGTGGATCTTGGAACCGGTAACTTATTTGCGGACGGGTCCTTAGTTGCTAACATATGCTGTCCAATTCCTGGCAAGCTACGTTGGTCCGAAAGCGACTATGACTCTTTACTACTATGATCCCGCGTACATGGAGCATGATACCGGCGCCCACCCTGAGAACGCGGGGCGTTTGCAAGCGGTCACGCGGCATCTCAGCTTTCTTGGTCTAGACGCGTTATGTAAGCGGCGGGCCTGCCCCCCTATCTCACTTGAACGTTTAAGTTACGTGCATACGCCCGAATACATCGCGTCGCTTGGAGCGTTCGCGGGTCAAGGAGGTGGGAGGTTGGATGAGGACACGGTGGTTTGTCCACGCTCCTATGAGGTGGCGTTGATTGCTGCCGGGGCCGCCGTGGATGCGGTTGAGCAAGTAGTGCGTGGTGTGGATCGCACCGCCTTTTGTCTTTCGCGCCCGCCGGGGCATCATGCGCTTCCCGATCGCGGCATGGGATTCTGCTTGTTCAACCATATCGCCGTGGCAGCCGCCGTGGCTCGTCGGGAACTGGGCTTGGAGCGGGTATTGATCGTGGACTGGGATGTCCACCATGGCAATGGGACACAAGATATCTTTTACAGCGATCCAACCGTTGGCTTTTTCTCAATGCATCGCTGGCCATTTTGGCCTGGGACGGGTGCTGCCGACGAGATAGGAGCGGGGGAGGGGCGTGGCGCGACGCGGAACGTACCGATTGCGTTTGGCACCTCGCGCGAAGAGCAGCTCAGTCGGTTCACGGCCGAGCTCAACGAGTTCGCAGATGCAATGCGCCCGGAATTGATATTGGTAAGTGCTGGCTTTGACAGTCATCGCACCGACCCGGTTGGCTCGCTCGGACTGGAAACCGAAGACTTCATCGAGCTCACCCGCGCCGTGCTGGCGGTAGCCGGGCGGCATGCCCAAGGACGTTTGGTAAGTGTTCTTGAGGGAGGCTACAACCCAGCCGCGTTGACCGATTGCGTGGAAGCCCATCTCGAGACTTTATTGCATGGTTGAACACGTAGTCGCGTCTCCTCCGAGACGCGAACTGACGGCGGCGTGACGTGGGGACTGCCTCTCGGAGAGAGGCGGCTACGTGGGGACTGCCTAATAAACTTTGCGGGCCACGATTTCACGTTCGGTCGAGGCGTGGTCCAGTTCAAAACCGCGATGCTCGAACATACGGATCATCCGCGTGTTCTCGCGGGCGACTTCCGCCACGACACTTTTGACTCCCCAGCGTTGGCAGATATCAAGACAGTAATCGGTAAGGATCGAGCCCACTCCCATCCCTTGCCATGGATCGGCGACCAGTACCGCATATTCCGCCTCGCCATGGTCCGGGTCAGCGACCAGGCGTCCCACGCCGATCAATTGCCGTACACCTTGTTGTTCGCGTTCCGCTACGATGGCCATCTCCCGATCGTAGTCGATGAAGCAGAAGCGTGAAGCCACATCGTGCGCGACGGTTTTGAACATGCAGCGAAATCTCAAGTGAATCGTTTCGGCTGAGCAGTGGCTGAGCAAGACGTGCCACTGCGGTTCGTCCTCCGGTTTGATCGGACGCAATAGAATGGAGCTTCCATCCTTTAGAGTAACACGTTTGACAAATTCTTCTGGGTAGGGGCGAATGGCTAGGTGAGCGTAGGGTCGCGGCGGGTGCAAGACGGCCTGATGATCGAGTACGATCCGGGCGTCCAAAGCGATCACCTCATCGGCGCTGATCAGCAGTGGATTCACGTCCAACTCGACGATCTCGGGATAGTCGGCGACCAAGTATGAGAGCCGTATCAGAACTTCGATCAGTCGATCGACGTCGACTCCGGGGCGACCGCGATAACCTTCAAGCAGCGGCCAGGACTGCAGCGATTCGAGCATCCGCCGCGCCAGTCGCTCGTTGAGCGGTGGGAGCTCCAAAGCGCGATCCTGGTAGAGCTCGGCGGTGATCCCTCCCGCCCCAACCAGCATGACCGTCCCAAAGACTGGATCGCGTTTGGCTCCAATGATCAACTCGCGGCCCGTCGGCAAAGATATCATCTTTTGCACCGTGACCCCTTCAACGCGTGCGTCGGGTCGTGCGGTTTGTGCACGGTCCACAATCGTCTTAAACGCCAACTCGACCGCTTCTCTAGTCGCCAGATTCAACTCCACGCCACCCACATCGGTTTTGTGGGTGATATCTGCCGAGAAGACTTTGAGGACCACGGGGTAGCCGACCCGCTCGGCGTACTGGACCGCATCCTCTTTCGAACGGGCCACAAAGGTCTTGGTAACCGGGATGCCGTACGCTTCGAGCAGTGACTTCGAGGTTCCTTCGCTGAGGATGTCGTGTCCTTCGCCGAGAATTGTATTGAACACGATCCGCAGTTGTTGGCGATCGAGCGAGAATTCGATCGGTAACTCGCGGGGTGTTTCATAGAGCGTATCGCGGTTGCGCGCATACTGCACCAAATGCATAAACGAACGGACCCCTTTTTCCGGAGTCGCGTAGGTCGGCACATTGGCCGCGTTGAGCACGTCGATGGCTTCCCGCATCGACACCCCGCCCATCCAGGCGGTGAGGATCGGTTTTGCGGTGTGCTGGGCAACTTCGATCACCGCGCGGGCGCAGGCGGTTGGGTCGGTCATGGCTTGGGGTGAGAGGACCACCAGCACAGCATCGACCTCCGCATCGCCGAGCACGGTCTTGAGGGCAGCTCCGACGCGCTGGGGTGTGGCATCGCCGAGCACGTCGATAGGATTGCGATGGGACCAGGCGGGAGGGAGTTGTTGATTGAGAGCTTCGATGGTCTCGGGAGAAATCTTAGCCAGGACACCGTTGCGAGCGAGTAACGCATCAGTGGCCATTACCCCTGGTCCTCCTGCATTGGTGACAATTGCCAACCGCGGACCACTGGGCGTTCGCTGGCGGGCGAGTAGTTCGGCGCAGTCGAACATATCTTCAACATCGAAGACGCGGACGATCCCCGCGCGGGCGAAGGCGGCTTCGTAAACGGCATCGACACCCGCCATCGCACCGGTGTGCGAGGCCGCAGCCTCCGCCGACTCAGCGAATCGCCCTGCTTTGTATGCGATGATTGGTTTAGTGCGCGTGAACGCTCGGGCCGCCGACATGAACTCGCGCGGATCGTTGATCGACTCGACGTACATGATGATCGATTCGGTACTCGGATCCTCGGCGAAATAGTCGATCAAGTCATCCATGCCGACATCGAGCATGTTGCCGGCCGAGACGAAGTGCGAGAAGCCCACGTGCTCTTGCCGCGCCCAGTCGAGCACCGACGTGCACAGCGCGCCCGATTGAGATATAAAGGCCACCCGCCCGTTCTCCGGCATGGCGTTGGCAAAGCTGGCGTTGAGTTTCGCGTGCGGCGAGATGACTCCCAAGCAATTGGGACCAATCAGCCGCAAGCCGTCGAACTTGCGGGCCGTCTGCAGAATCTGTTGTTCCAGTTGCAGCCCCTCGGGTCCCATTTCGCGGAAGCCAGCCGTCAGGATGATGACTCCCATGATCCCCGCCTCGCCGCACTGCTGCACCAGATCCGGAACGGTTGCCGCCGGTGTGCAGATGATGGCCAAGTCAACTTGCTCGGGCAAGTCAGCCACTGAGGCGAAGACCTTCAGCCCGGCGATCTGCCCGGGCTTGGGATTTACCGGATAGATCGTGCCGGGAAAGCCAGCTTGGATCAGGTTTTCCAGCACCGTGTTACCCACTTTACCGTGACTGCTGCTGGCGCCGATCACAGCGATCTGCTTGGGCCTAAAGATTTTGTCAAGGTTGCGGATCGGCATAGGACTGTATCTGTTAAGGTTGGTGTCGCTGATGAAGTCAGGGGCAAGTCAAGGTAAGCGGTTCGGCGGCAGCGGCCGGTTGATGCAATCCCAACCAGCTCAAAGTGAGATCCCCCCTGCCAGTCGTCCCGTCTGATACGATAAGTTTGTTGATGGAACGATGCGCTGCCGTGAAAAGCGTGCCTAACAGCGAGTTATAACCGAAGACGACCCTAGTCCTCACGCCCCATTCTTGCGGGACAATTTATTCTGACCGCAAGGCCCTTTTGCCGCATGCCAATATTTGTATGCAAATGGTGTGGACTTGAGCCCTGTGTCGCTAGTCGCTGTCGCTAGTCGCTCCGCCGCTCAGCGCTGCTCAATTCAATTGTGAATTCTACAGAAAATTTCCTATTTTTCTGTCGATGTCGCATTTCATTCAGCCGGAATGGGAAGCATGACCAGTCCGCGCTCGGAATCGGTCAGGGGTTCACGCGAAACCAACTGCGATTCCAGCACGCTGGCATTGGCGTCCGATGGCTCGAGTTCATCGGCCTGCCGGTTGTGCATGCGATGCAAAAGAGTATCCGGATCGGCCTCGCAATCGAGGATTGCGAAGTCGACGCCGAGTCGATCGGCGAGTTCATGCATCGTTCGTCGATGCCTTAGCTGAAGAAATGTCGCGTCGAGGATCACGGAATAGCCTGACGCCAGCAGCTCCTCGGCGACCGTGTACAGGTGCAGATAAGTAGCCTGAGTTGCATCGTGGCTGTAGAGCTCCGCACGTTTTGCCCCTTCGACCCGGTCGCTGGGCTGCAAGCCGAACATGCGTTTGCGTTCAACATCTGCCCGCACGCGAATGGCACCGCTCCGCGCGACCAACCGCTCGCTATAGGTCGATTTGCCGCTCCCGCTGACACCGTGTGTGATCGTCAAGGTGGGCGCCGGTGCCGAGGACAAAGCGTGTGCCAGTGCGATATGACGGTCACGATCCGCATCGGCTTCGGCCACATTACCGCCGCTGGCGGCCAGCTGCTGCGCGCGGAGCGAGGCCACCTTGCCGCGCACTAGCGCTCGATAGACTTCGTACCAGCGGAGCAATTCCAAGGAAGCACGGTCCCCCTGTTGCTCGACATAAGCGTTGCGAAACAGGAAACGCAAGTCGTGGCGATTGTGGGCGGCGAGATCCATCGTCAAAAAAGCGATATCGCTCAAAACATCGATGACTCGAAAATCTTCGTTGAAGTCGATGCCATCAAACGGGAGCAAACGCTCTCCCCACATCACGATGTTGCCAAGATGCAAATCTCCGTGGCACTCGCGAATAAAACCAGAGGTCAAGCGGGCCGCCACTTTGGGCTCGAGTTCCTCGAAGGTATCGCGCGTCCACAGTTGCAAACTCCGCAACAAACTGGCAGCCGGCTCCGTGATGACCCAGGGTTGCAAGGCGCTCAGGTTATCGACCGCGTTGGCCAAGGTACTTTCGGGAGTCCCGGCGGACCACACCGGTTGCCGCGCAGCTTGGTCGTGGAAGGCCGCGACCGTGCAGGCCAGTTCGATGATTTCCGCTGTGGTTACCAGACCGGCCCTGAGGCGTTCGATCAAGAGCGCACCGCCAGGAAAGCGTTTCATCTTGACCGCGTACTCAATCGGTTCACCGCTCCCTTCCACGCAGACTTGGTCATTCTCGAGTGTGATGGGGACGACATCGATGTACAGATCTGGGGCGAAGCGGCGATCGAGTCGCAGTTCTTCCTCGCAGTAGTGCTTGCGATCCGCCAGCGTGCGATAGTCGAGAAACGGAGTACTCACCGGCTTTTTGACTTTGTAAGCGCATTCACCGATCAGGAAGACCCAAGAGATATGGGTTTCCAGCTGGCAGACAGCGTTCGCGGCGTTTGGAGTAGCTGCGGCGTCTGAAGAACCTGCGGCACCTTGAACACTTGCAGGATAAGCCTTGGGGGCACCCAGAGCAGCGATCAGTGTTTCGCTCGAAACGGTTCTGGTGGAATCATTCACCGCAATGGTCCTCATTAAAATTGCGAATTGCAGTTCGCCGGGGGGAAAAAATTCAAAACGTAGTCTTTGTTGAACAACTTCCGTGCCATTCTCCCACAACATCGGACGATTGTTGCCGGTTCTTCGTGAGCGGCAAGGCGCTAGCCGCCGGTTCTTCGTGAGCGTCGAATGCTATTGACGCTCTTGCGCGGCAGTCCGTACTATCGGCCCATTAAACCCGCCTAGATTTGAGGCTTGCATTGAGCCTTTCTCCCGATCATGCATGGGAAATGCAATGTCAACGCGTCCATTCATGCGTCCGTTACTGCTCGGCGCGCTGTTAACCATTATTCCGTGTGCGAACATTCATAGTCAAACGCCCGCCGGTTCGACCGCCAATGTACGTCGCGAAGTTGCCGTTGCGCCGGGACAAATGCAGGGAATTTTTAACGCATTGCAGGCCACCTTGCGTGATCGACTCGTGGTCGATCGACTCAACCCCCAGCGTTTTGAAATTCGCAGCGGTGCGGAGAGTTGCCTGATCGAGCTGCGCGTTAATGAAGGTCGCATGCTCATCGACGGCACACCCAAGTTAACTCTCGAGCTCGCACAGTTGGGCGGAATGCTCGCCGCACAGTCGGCCCAGCAGCCCGTGACGGTCGTCCCCCTCAATCAAAACGGGCAAGCTGCGCTGGATCAGTCAAATCTGCTGACGCGTTCCCCGACCGAAAACAGTTCAAAATTCACCCTTCCGCGCTTTTTGGGACTGCGTTCAACGCAGCTCACCGCCACTCAACAAACCAGCGGCGATCCAATCCAGTTGCAACCTCCTCAGCCTCAAACCCTTACTCCACCCAACAACGGTCAAGCGACGGGTCAAGCTGGAGGGCAGGTGCCCGAGCAAGAGAATGCCACTGGTACTCTGCCATTACAGCCGTTTGAAGGGGTGCAAGTCGAGATGCTACCTGAGATCGACGCGATCATTTTACGCGGACGCGATCAGCAGCTCAGCGACTTGGCAGAAATCATTAAACGGCTGGATGATGCGAGCCGTCTGGCCCAGCCAGAGATTGAAGTGATACCACTTTTGCACACCAACGCCAGCTCATTGGCTGAACTGATCGACGCGACCCAATTGACATTGCTCGGCGCACGGCAAGGGCGTGCCTCGGTCACTCCCTTGGTGAAGCCCAATGCATTGTTGCTGATCGGTTGGGGAGAGGCGTCAGCGGTCGCCAAGGAGTTGATCGCCAAGTTGGATCTGCCGGTCGCCCCCGGAACCCAATTTGACGTCATTCAGCTGCAACATGCAGTAGCCAGTGACGTTGAGCAACAATTGCAAGGTTTCTTTCAGGGCCGCGATGGACTGGGTCCCGTGATTCAATCCACGGTGGACCAACGGACCAATGCGATCATTGTGCATGCCGCCCCGCGGGATCTCCAAGAAGTCCGTTCCTTGATTGAACGGATCGATGTACCCCGCAGCGGAGCGATGCAGCAAGCTCGGGTTTTCGAGATCCGCAATAGTCTTGCAGCGGACGTGGCTGCAACCTTGGAAGCCGCCTTGACCGCCGGAGATACCAATGCGGGGGTTGAATTGCGAGACAAAGATGGCTTGCCGCTCGCCACCAGCGGAATTTTGGGAGTCAGTCGTATCACGGTGAATGAACGCAACAACACCATTATCGTGGCTACAGCCCCTGAAAACATCGAACTAATCCAACGCTTGATAGAACAACTCGACACACCTGGAATGGTTGCCAAGATCAAGATTTTCCCGATCTACAACGGCGACGCGGGGGCGATGGTCGAAACCCTACGTGCATTGATTCCCAGTCAGGCACCCGGGGCGATTGGTACACCTCAGCTTTCTACCAGTGCCGACGAAAGCTCGTTGGTACCGTTACGCTTTACGGTGGATGCCCGAGGCAATAACATCATCGCCATCGGTTCCGAAGGGGACTTGAAGATCGTCGAAGCACTGATCCTGCGTTTGGATGAGAGCGATACGATGCAGCGCAAGAGTACCGTCTATCAGCTCAAGAACTCGCCCGCCGTCGATGTGGCGCTGGCGATCAACGAGTTCCTACGGAGTAAGCGGCAAGTAGAAACAGCCACTCCGGGCACGAACAATCCCTTCGAACAATTGGAGAAGGAGGTGGTGGTAGTGCCGGAGCCCGTGCAAAACAAACTGATCCTGAGTGCCACACCCCGCTACTACGAAGAGATCAGTCGGCTCATCGAACAACTCGACCAACAGCCGCCGCAGGTCATGATCCAAGTCATGATTGCCGAGATCACGCTGGGAGACACGGATGAGTTCGGTATTGAAATGGGATTGCAGAATTCCGTGCTCTTTGATCGCAGCTTACTCGGAAATCTATTGACCCGAACGAACACCACCAACACCTCCACACCGGCGGGGGTGGTCACAGAAACCGTGGAAGAGATTGTAGCGGCCAGCAACGTCCCCGGTTTCAATTTCAACTCAACCGCTCCGTTGGGCAACAGCGCCTCATCACGTGCGCTCACAGGAGCAGGTCAGGTGGGTTCGCAAGGAATTTCCAATTTTGCGGTCGGCCGCGACAATGAGGCCCTCGGTTTCGGTGGGCTCGTTTTATCAGCCAGCAGCGAGAATGTCAGCTTTCTGTTGCGAGCCCTCCAGGACACACGACGCTTGGAAATCCTGAGCCGTCCGCAAGTGCTAACGCTCGACAATCAGCAAGCGTTCATTCAAGTCGGCCAGCGCGTTCCGCGAATTGTCAATTCGATCATCAATCAGAACGGCGCTCAAAACAACGTTGAGCTCGAGAACGTCGGCTTGATCATCGGAGTAACGCCACGCATTAGTCCTGAGGGGAATGTGGTCATGGAGATTGACGCGGAGAAATCGAAGTTAGGTCCAGAGAGCGAAGGCATTCCTGTTTCGATTGCTGCGGATGGAACGGTCATTCGTTCTCCACGGGTCGATACGATCACAGCCCAAGCAACCGTCAGCGCGGCCGACGGAGAAACGATCATACTGGGCGGCCTGATCTCGCGGAGTGTGCGCACGGTCCACCGTCAAGTTCCCTGGTTGGGTGACTTACCGATCCTCAAGCACTTTTTTAGTTACGATTTGTTCGACATGCAACGGACCGAGCTATTAATCATTATGACCCCGCACGTCGTACGCTCGCAGGGCGATATGGAACGACTGAAGCAAGCTGAGTTTGCACGGATCAGTTGGTGCGAAGCGGATGTGTTTGCGATTCACGGGGACGTGTACCCCTCGACCAATATGACCACGGAATTGATGGACCGCAGTGACTGGAATGTGGTCTACCCAGCCATCGACCCGCGTGGCGTGCCTAAGGCAACGGTCAATGAGGCACCGCCGCTGTTGGAACCCGTTCTGCAGAATCGCTCACCGAACTATGAAGTGATACCACCACCGAGCAATTTACCGTCGAGTAATCTGCCCTTGGTCCCCAGCTCAGGGCTGAACAACTCAGTCCCCGGCAGATCGGGGTCTTCGATGAATGTGCAGGCCAGCTATGCTCCGGCGGTTGAGCCATCCTTGGCCACAACGCCGACGCTGGGTCTCGCCTCACAGTCACTTCCAGGCGATCTGCAGCGGCCAGTGCAAGAGCTTGGCTTCCCAACCGTTCCAACGCAGCAAATACCTGGCCAAGCTGTGCAGTTCGGAGGGGAGCGATGAACATGCAAGACACCACCGGTCGACTCCGCCATGGTTTCCTAAGCTCGCTCCGCAGCAGTGTGAGCTGGGCGTTGCTGGGCTTGACCCTGAGCACACTGGTCATCAGCAGCGGATGCAACTTTGTACCGAAGTCGAGCAGTTTGCGTTGGCCGTGGAGTAAAGAGAAGGAGAAAGCGTTGCCGGATCGCATCGTCCCTGTGTGGACCGATACGGTGCTGCATCAACCAAATTTACCCGGCGTCCGTGGCTTTGGCGGGAGAGTCTACTTCTACCTTAAAGACGGTTCCGATCCGATCGAGATCGATGGTGGCTTGGCCGTATATGCCTTCGATGCGGATAACGAAGAGAATGATCAAAAACCGCTTCGCAAATTCGCTTTTACCCCTGAGCAATTTGCCTCCCACATGAGCAAAACTTCGATTGGTCCTTCATACAGTATCTGGCTACCGTGGGGAGAAGTGGGAGGGCCGCCGCAGCGTCTGAGTCTCATCGCGCGCTTCGAGGGGAGCGAAGGAGGAACCGTGATCTCGGATCCAACCATCAAATTGCTACCCGGTGTCATCGCTAAAAAAGAAAAACAAACCACTGCGCCTGGAGACAGTGCAAATGCCTCGCCGCTTAGGCTCGCCGGTCATGCGCATCCGGGCAATGGGTCGACCACGGCGGTGAATCAAGCCGGCTATGATTCGGCTGGCTCTGGTTCGGCTGGCTCTGATTCGGCTGGGGATTCAGCCAGCGGTGCCGAGTCGTCTGCAGACAAACTTCGCAATCGCAACCGCACGATCGGTACCATCGATTTACCCCCCAGCTTCCAACGGCATTTGTATAACAACTCAAAGTCGCCCACAGCCGCTGGCGAAACCGAAGCGATCGAGGAGCTCCGCCGGGGAGGGCCGGCGGACCCAGCAGCCGCATCGGGCCCCAATGCGGCCAGTCCAGCCATGTTACCAATGCCCGTGACCGCCTCACCGCTAACCACCGAAGTCATCGACTACCGTTCCCGGACGCAGCAAGCCTCGCAAGCCCAGCCGGCTAAACATACCGTTACGGGTGAGAAATCCAAGACCGATATACGGACGGGGCGGTGGATCGAAGCCCCGTCGCGCATCCGCACAAGGTAGTTATGGGTCGAGCCAGAGCATGGGGAGATTTCCGGACATCTGCCGCACCGCTGCGTTCAGTTGCTCACGGTCTTTGGCGTTGAAGATCTCGCTATCGCGAATCCCCTTGGCTTGCCGAACGGAGTTCTTCATGGCCTCTTCGTTTTGCCTTTCCTCATACAAGCTGGCCAGCTGCAGCCACGCCCGCGCCTTGACCACATTTTGGCTGGGGGGGTCGCTGCTAAGAATATCCTGCAGTTCCCGTTCGGCTTTGGGACCATCGCTGCTTTCTTGATAGACGCGAGCCAACTGCAGCTTGGCCAAATCGCCGTAGTAGCGATTGAATTGATCTTCATCGCGCGGGAAATAGCGTTCAACGGCACGCCACTTATCGATGCGGTTGGCGCCGGTGTCGAGCAGCGCCCAACGGTACTGCTGCTCAACCGAGCCCAGTTGCTCGATCATCGGTTCGGCCGGCGTGTCCACCTCGAGTAATCTCTGTGGAGAGGAAAAAGTGAGGAGATTCCCTGCCAAGAAGGCTCCCCCTAACAAGCAGACTGCCCCCACCAACTTAACAAATCGCTTCACCGAAAGATGTTTCGCTTTGCGTAGCCGCGATTGCAATTGAAGTGTGGCCTGCAGAGGCCCTGTCGCAGCGGTGGCCCCCGGCAGCGGCACGGTTTGATCGGGCCAGTCGTCAAGCAGATCCTTATCGCGATGCCCTCGCAAGTAATCGAGCACCTCTTTAGGACCATCGAAGCGTTCCGTGGGGGACTTCTTGAGCAAACGCTTCACCAGCTCATCGAGTGAGCGGGGAATCGCCTCGCGAAAGTCGCTCATCTCCGGCACCGTGGCTTGCACATGCTGCATGGCCAACGCCAACGGTGTTTCGCCGGTAAAGGGGGGACGCCCGGTGAGCATGTGGTACACGGTGACTCCCAGCGAATAAAGATCGCTGCGAATGTCGACCTCTCCTTCCTGTATCTGCTCGGGGCTCATGTACATCGGTGTCCCGAGCGTGGTACCGGCACGTGTCAATTGCGGATCGTCACCGTACAGAATGCGAGCCAACCCAAAGTCGGCAACTTTCACATCTCCGTCTTGGGTCAACATGATGTTCTCGGGCTTGATATCCCGGTGCACAATGCCGCTCGACGCCGATTTATTGAGTGCCGCCAAGATCTGCAACAGGATGCTCAGCGCCTCACGGATGGCCAACTGTCGGTCCGCCTTTTGTCGAGGCTCTCCCGCCTGCGGCAGACTCCCATTCAGGCTCTGCTCCTGGTCGGTTTGATTCCGCAGTTGTTGAGTTGCCAAATAGTGCCGCAGGTTGCTTCCCGGAATGTACTCTTGCGCGATGTAGCGCAGTTCACCCGCTTGCCCCACGTCGTAGACTTGCACGATATTGGGATGGACGAGCGAAGCGGCCGCCCGGGCCTCTTGCATGAAGCGTTGCAAGTGAGTGGCATCCGTGGCCAACGAAGGGCGAAGGATTTTGAGGGCTGCGGGTCGCTCGAGTCCTTGGTGAACAGCGTAATAGACATCCGCCATCCCACCGCTCCCCAACTTGCGTTCGATGCGGTAGGCACCCACCAGATCGCCCGGTCGCAAATCCAAAGTTTCAGCTTGTCGTGGTGTGGAGCTCATGCCCACCATTGTAGTTGTTGGCAGATCAAAGAGGCTAGTGCTCTAAATTTCAAGGAGATTTTAAAGAAAATCCCCAGGGCCCCTCTCCGCTCGCATGACTCGCGACTCTCCCGGAGGGAGAGTAAGTTCCACGCGGCGAGCCTTTAGCCTTTAGCCTTTAGCCTGCCTCCCAGCTCAACTGCTGGGGTGAGCGGCGATGCGGGCACGGACCAAGTCGGACAACTCGATCATTTGCTGTGGAGTGAGTTGTTCGGCGCGCACCGTGGCATCGAACTCCAATTCACTTAAAACACTGTCGACGGCGTTTTTGTCCAAGTTATCCTGCACCGCACTCAACAGGGCTGAGCGGAGGAACTTGCGGCGATGTATGAAAATTCCGCGCACAAGTTGATGGAAGAACGCCCGATCTTGAATGCGATCGCGCAAGACCTTTTGCGGCCTAATGTCGAGGATCGCCGATTCGACTTTGGGGCGGGGCCAGAAGACACTCGGCGGCATGATGCGGACAATCTCCGCGCGGCACTGGGCCTGAATCCAGATGCTCAACGCACTGTAATCCTTGCTTCGCGGTGCGGCGGTAATCCGTTCGGCCAGCTCCCGCTGGATGGTGGTGACCATCCGCGTCGGCCAGGGTTCCATGTCCAATAAATTGGAAATGATCGGGGTGGCCACGTTGTAAGGGAGGTTCGCCACCAGTTTGATGCGTCCTCCGGGGACGGCCGCCACTTTTTCTTGCAGCGTCGCAATCACATGCGGATGCAAGTTGTTTTTGTTGCGCAACGCGTCTTGCTCAAGCAGCGTGATGTTATCGAAGTTATCGAACTCGGCGCGGGCCATGGGGGCCAAGTAATGGTCGATTTCAACGGTGACCACATGCGCGGCCTTGGCGGCCATCAGGACGGTCAATGAACCCATCCCGGTCCCAACTTCCAGCACGACATCGCGGGGCCCCAGCTCGGCGGTCGACACGATCAACTCGACCAAATTGAGATCGATCAGAAAGTTTTGACCGAACTTGGTCTGCGGCTGGATGCGAACGGCATCAAACTTTTTTTTGAGATAACTGTAGGTTTGACGTTCAGACATGAGGTTCCAGTTGTCGCTGAACGTATTTGGCAAGCAAATCGGTTTCCAGGTTGACACCCGAACCGACTTGCAAATCGCCTAGCGTTGTTTGGGTCAGCGTATGAGGGATAAGGGCTACGGAGAAAGTAGTTGGAGTTACATCGACGACAGTGAGGCTCACCCCTTCCATGGTAATCGAGCCCTTGGAAACCATCTGCCGCATCAAGGGGACGGGGGCTTGGACCACCAAGTTGGTCCACTCGGCGGTGTCACTGCGCTCGAGGACATGGCCGCGGCCATCGACGTGCCCGCTCACCAAATGGCCGCCCAGTCGATCTCCCAGCTTGAGCGAACGTTCGCAATTGAGCGAATCACCTGGCTTGAGTTCCCCCAAAGCGGTCCGCGAAAGCGTTTCTTGACCCGCTTGAAAACTCATCGAAGGCTCATCAAACGCCACGACGGTCAGGCAGCAGCCTTGGAGGGCGATGCTGTCACCCAGGGCGATATCGGTGAACTGGGTAGGGCGGGAAACCACCAGCCGAATCCCCCCCGGTTCTTGCAAAATCTGAATTACTTTGGCGGTGTCTTCGATCAATCCGGAGAACATAACAATGCGGTGGCAAGGGTGAACGGAGCATTCAAGCCCGTTGGAACGGAGGTGATGTGGAATATCCTATCAGCCAAAGTCATTTTTAACAGTGTCGCCCCTCGTCGCCCCCTAGGGATTTTCCGGTAATGGACAAGGCTACTAGTCGTTTTCGGGTGCTTTCGACACAATATCGGCAACATTCATCGAAACGTTTTCAGTTTGACTATTTCACCCAAACTCGTACCCCATAATCTCGTTCGGAAAAGGGACACACATGAGCATGATTCAGTCGCTTCAGGCGCGCCAAATCCTTGATAGCCGCGGAAACCCCACGGTGGAAGTGGAAGTAGAGCTGATGGATGGCTCCTTCGGCCGCGCCGCAGTCCCCAGTGGTGCCAGCACCGGAGCTCACGAAGCGTGGGAACTCCGCGACGGTGACAAGTCGATGTTCATGGGCAAAGGGGTCACCAAAGCGGTCGAGCACGTCAACACAGAGATCGCCGATGCCTTGATCGGCCTGGATGCCGTCGATCAGTGCGAAGTCGACTCGGTGATGCTCAAACTCGATGGCACGCCAAACAAAGAACGCTTGGGAGCCAACGCCATTCTGGGCGCTTCGCTGGCAGTTGCCAAAGCCGCGGCCAGCTACTGCCAGCTGCCGCTTTACCGCTACCTCGGCGGCACTGGCGCACGGATTCTACCGGCACCGATGATGAATATCGTCAACGGTGGACAGCATGCCGACAACTCGGTCGATGTGCAAGAGTTCATGGTCATGCCGCTTGGCTTCGACACTTTCAGCGACGGTCTGCGGGCTGGCGTGGAGATCTTCCATCACCTCAAGAAAGTGTTGAGCAGCCGCAAGCTGAACACGGCCGTCGGCGATGAAGGGGGTTTCGCACCGGACCTGGGGAGCAACCAGGAAGCGCTCGACTTGATCATGGAAGCAATTGAACAAGCGGGTTACAAAGCGGGCGAGCAAATCTTCATCGCACTCGATGTCGCGGCCACCGAGTTCTACGACTCCAAGGAAAAAGTATACACGATCGACGGCAAGAAACTCTCCGGTCCACAGATGGTCGACTTCCTGTCGGCGTGGGTCGACAAGTACCCAATTTGTTCGATCGAAGACGGTTGCTCGGAAGACGATTGGGAAAGCTGGAAACTGCTAACAGAAAAAGTTGGCAACAAAGTGCAGCTGGTCGGCGATGACTTATTCGTAACCAACGTCGAGCGCTTGCAGCGCGGCATCGATGAAGGGATCGCCAACAGCATCCTGATCAAAGTCAATCAGATTGGTAGCTTGACCGAAACGATCAATGCCATTCAGTTGGCTCATCGCAACGGCTACACCTCGATCTCCAGCCACCGCAGCGGCGAAACCGAAGATTCGACCATCGCCGACTTGGCGGTGGGACTATCGACCGGTCAAATCAAAACCGGCTCGGCTTCGCGCAGCGATCGGATGGCCAAGTACAATCAATTGCTCCGGATCGAGGAAGAACTGGGCGAAAACGCACTTTACGGTGGACCGCTTTTTCCACGCCGTGGATAAGCCTTGGCGGACCATTGCTGAAAGAACAGCGTTGAAGAACAGCGTTGAAGAACTAGCAAGGCGGGCTCTCGCTTAACGGCGAGCCTGCCTTAGTGTGTGCGGATGATTTAAGGTAAGCGGCGAGGCACTAGCCGCTGTTTTTTTTGTTTTAACTAAGTCGACCGGCGGCGAGCGCCTCGCCGTTCACAGAGTGAATGCCATTGAATGCTCGAACCTACGCCCCCCATTCCTCCTGCTCTGAATTTGCATGGCATCATTCCGCCGGTCGTAACGCCGCTGGTCGACCGCGACGAAATCGATGGCCCTGGCCTGGGGCGACTCCTCGACCACATGATTCAAGGAGGGGTGCATGGATTGTTTATTTTGGGAACGACCGGAGAAGCGCCCAGCCTGAGCTATGAACTACGACGGGAACTCATCCTGCGTGTCTGTCAGTATGTCAGTGGCCAAGTTCCCATTTGGGTCGGCATCACCGACACGAGTTTTGTCGAGTCGGTGGCGTTGGCCAAGTTTGCCGTCAAAGCGGGTGCCGATGGCGTTGTGCTGTCGACTCCTTACTACTTTCCGGCAGGGCAAACCGAGCTCATTCAGTATGTCCAGCATCTGGCCGAACAACTTCCTATGCCGCTGGTGCTTTACAATATGCCGAGCCTGACCAAGGTGTGGTTCGATATTGAAACGCTCGAAAAACTCGCAGCCATCCCGAATATCATCGGCGTGAAGGATAGTAGCGGAGACACGGAATATTTTTCGCGTTTGACCAAACTGCGAGCGCTGCGGCCAGACTGGTCGTGCATGATGGGTCCCGAGGCCATGCTTCCGAAAGCGATCGAACTGGGAGGGCAGGGGGGAGTTAACGGGGGAGCCAATGTGTTCCCCAAGTTGTTCGTCGCTTGCTACAACGCGGCCGTGTCCGGGGACGCCGCACGAGTCGCCAGTCTGCAGCGGACGATCGATGCATTTCAAGCGATCTATGAGATTGGCAAGTACGCCTCGCGGTATATCAAGGCGACCAAATGCAGTCTGTCGTTGCTGGGCATCTGCGATGACTTCATGGCCGAACCGTTCAACCGCTTTTTAGCACCTGAACGCGCGCGGGTGGCTGCCCTACTCGAACATCTCAAAACCTGTGAGAATAGCGAACTGCTGATATGAAACTTACCCTGCAAGCCCTGCTCGCCGCCGCCGTAACTTACCTCACGACCGCTGCGGTGCCTGCACAGGACTTGCGGACTCTTAAGTACAACCACCCCGGCTTGCAAGTCGATCTGGGGGTTGGTCTGTGGGCATGGCCGATCCCCTGCGATGTGGAGGGTGATGGCGACTACGATCTGATCGTCTCTTGCCCCGACAAGCCCTCCAATGGCATCTGGTACTTTCGCAACGACACGGGAGACACGGCCCAATACAAGCTGCCAGTGTTTCAACCCGCTGTCCGCTTGAGCTCCACGGTCCACTACGTGATGCCCAGCTATGTCGACGGGGAACTGCGCGTGCTCTCTCCCGGCCTGGAATACCCCGAATTTCGCAGCGAGGGAACGGCCAGCAAGCTCCAACTGCCGATCGCGGCGAATTTCTACAATCCGCAGGGTCCACAACCCAAGGGCCCCAAGGTCCGACATAACCAATGGCGGTACGTCGATTACGACGGCGATGGTCAAACGGATATCGTTGTGGGTATTGAAGACTGGAGCCACTACGGTTGGGATGACGCGTGGGATGCTGCGGGCCAATGGAAAAATGGACCGTTGCACGGACTGGTGTTTTGGTTCCACAATCGCGGGACGACGGCCGAGCCGCAGTACGCCGAGCCGCAGCAAGTGATGACGACCGCTGGTCCGGTGGATGTCTACGGCTGCCCCTCCCCCAACTTCGATGACTTCGACGGCGACGGAGATCTCGATCTGTTATGTGGCGAATTTTTAGATGGATTCACTTACTTTGAAAACGTGGGCTCACGCACGCAGCCACGCTACGCCACCGGCCGAAATCTCAAAACGGACACGGGGGAACGTGTCGCCATGGATTTGCAAATGATTGTCCCCATCGCCTTCGATTGGGACAAAGATGGCGACCTGGACTTGATCGTCGGCGACGAGGATGGTCGCGTGGCCTTGGTCGAAAATACGGGCAAGCTCGATAGCCAACGCACGCCACTCTTTCACCCCCCAAAGTACTTTCAGCAAGTGGCCGATGAACTCAAGTGCGGCGCGTTGGCTACCCCGGTGTGCGTTGACTGGGATCACGACGGGGACTTCGATATTCTCTCAGGCAATACGGCCGGGCGGATCGAGTTCTTCGAAAACCTGAGTGGTCCGGGGGTTGAAGAACCCAAGTGGGCAGCCCCGGTAAGACTACAAGCAGGTGGACATGAGTTCCGAGTGCTCGCGGGACCGAACGGAAGTATCCAGGGCCCTGCCGAAGCTAAGTGGGGCTATACCACGCTGAGTGTCGCGGACTGGAACCACGATGGTTTGCCCGACATTATCTTCAATAGTATCTGGGGGCGGATTCAGTGGCTGGAAAACATCGGCACGCGGGCAACTCCAGTGCTGGCTGCTCCACAAGATGTCGTTGTCGCGTGGCCTGCAGCTCCGCCTAAACCCGCGTGGGTTTGGTGGGAACCGGAGCCGGGACAATTGGTGACGCAGTGGCGTACAACTCCACTCGCCGTCGATTGGAATGGCGACGCGTTGTGCGACTTGGTGATGCTCGATCACGACGGCTATTTAGCGTACTACGAGCGAGAACACCATACTGCACCCACCACTCCTAACGCAACAAATACAAACTATGCAACAACTAACGAAACGTTGCGACTACTGCCACCGCAGCGTGTCTTGTTGGGTCCGTCGGTTGTGGGCAACGCGCCCGACAAACCGGATGAAGCAGCGGCGATATCGCCGCTGACACCTCTGCGTTTAAACGAGCGTGACGCAGGGGGAAGTGGGCGACGCAAATTGTGGCTTGCCGACTGGGATGGCGATGGACTGCTGGACTTGTTGGCCAATTCACAAAACGCAGATTTTTGGCAACAAGTCAAGCTGGCCGATAGCCAGGGCTGGACGTTCCGCAACCGCGGACCGCTGGTGGAGCAAAGCGTGCAAGGGCATTCGACCAGTCCCACGCTAGTCGACTTCAATGACGACGGCCTACTTGACTTGCTAATTGGTGCCGAAGACGGTCGTTTCTATTACCGCCGCAACTCTGCAGACAAAGTCATTTCTGGGCAGAATGCGTTTTAGACAGAATGAGTTAGAGACAAGATTTTTTAGATGGGAACTATTTAGGAAAAGTCGCAGGTCGGGGTCGAATCCTTGCCGAGAGCCGGGTTTCACTGCCTGTTTGATGAACGTTGGAGCACCTATTAACCGTCATTTCCTGTCTCTCGGACTTAAGGCAGCGATACAGATACTCGAAGACTCCTGGTTCAGCTTGACTTTTTCCTGACGCCACGTCAGAATAGAAGCATGATGTCAGAAACCACCGGAAAGCAACGCGAGATGCAACAGCGCGAACGCCAAATATTGGCGTTGGCCCGGCCCATTCTGGTGGAGGAGGGCTACCAAGGTCTGAGCATGGATCGGTTGGCCGCCCAAATGAAATATGCCAAGGGGACGCTCTACAATCACTTCCCCAACAAAGAGGAAATTGTGGCGGCACTGGCGATTGAGTCGCTGGAGTTGCGCCGCAGAATGTTTGAGCGGGCTTCTCTATTGAGCCCACGTTCGCGTGAGCGGATGATGGCTATCGGTTCAGCATGCGACACGTATGCGACCGAATGCGGCGAGCACTTCGCGGTGGAACAGATGTTGCGGAACGCGGTGATTTGGGAAAAATCCTCGCAAAAACGTCAAGAACTCATCCGTCACTGCGAATTCAGGACGATGGGAATCGTGGCCGGAGTGGTGCGAGATGCAGTGGCCGTTGCCGATCTGCAGATTCCGCCGGGGATGTCCGCTGAGGAGTTTGTGTTTGGCTTTTGGTCACTCACTTATGGCAGCTACGCCTTGGTGGCCTCCAGTCCTTCGCTACCCGACATTGGTGTCACCGACCCGGTCCGCAGCATTCGCTATCACGGCTGGACCTTGATGAATGGCTACCATTGGCAACCGTTGCTGCCGTTTGAGGCAGCAGAGGAAATGATGAACACATTTGCGAAAAGGATTGGGGCTCATGACGCCTAGGGCTATCGACCGCACCCCTTTTTTTGACTACTTTTTGACACTTCGTCACTTACTGACGCGACGACTACTTGCCTTAGCGGGGGGTGGGTCGCTGGCCATCCTGGCTCCAGTGTTGTGGTTTAGCTTGCAGGGCTCGACGCTAGAGCCTACGCCGCGCGGTCCCAACGCATCGCCACGGACCAGCCAAGCGCGACCGCTTAGTGTCAGTACGCTGGCTGTGGGTCAGGCTGGGCCTGAATACTTGCGGCAGAGCTTCACTGGAATTGTAAAACCGCGGCGTTCCAGCTTACTGGCCGCCAAAGCGGTTGGGCGGGTCGAGAGGATCTTCGTCGAGATGGGGGCCCCGGTGGCCGCCGGTGAGTTGTTAATCCAGCTTGACCTGGCCACGCTCGAAGCTGAACGGGGGACCCTCACCGCTCGGCTGGCAGCAGCTCAAGCCCAACTAGCCGAGCTCCGCGCCGGTCCACGGCAGCAAGATATCGAACAGGCCGCCGAGCGGGTTGCGGAGATTTCTTCGACACTGCAACTGAACGAAGCCAACTTGAGGCGCACTGAGTCGCTTGTTCCAACCGCATCGATTTCGCAACAGGAGCTAGACGAAGCCAGATTCACCGTCGACGCGACGCAAGCCAAGCTGTCAGCCGCTCGGCAGGCGCTCGATCTTCTGCGGGAGGGGACCCGAGTTGAACAGATCGCTGCCGCTGTGGCCACCGTGCGCGGCTTGCAGTCTGAGTTGGAACAGAACGGGGTCCGTCTCGCCGAGCAATCGCTCTACGCCCCTTATGCTGGGACAATACAAACGCGGCTGGTCGACGAGGGGGTCGTCGTTTCGCCAGGCCAGTCGCTGCTGCAGATCGTTGAGTCAGGTGCGGTGGAGATCCATGTCGGTCTGCCCCCTGAGTTGGCCCAAAGTCTGCAGCTGACCAACTTGTCGGTCACTACCCGGGAGCGTCAGATACCCGTTGAGATCGCGCGCTTATCGCCGTCGATTAACGAAGCCACCCGTACCCGCGAAGTGGTCTTGCGGATGCCGGCCAGTGCTGTTGGCGATATTTTGCTGGGGCATGCCGTCAATGTTGAAGTGCGCACGCCCACTCATAGTAGTCTCGATTTAGGGAGTGATAGTTTCTGGATCCCCCGCGACGCCTTGACGGCCGCTTCCCGCGGGCTATGGGCCGTCTTCATTGCTGTGCCTGTCCCAGCTGCGGAGGCTTCGCTGCCAACGGACGTTCCAGAGTCTGGGCCGCCGGTCCACCGTATCGAGCGACGGCAAGTTGAACTACTCAGATCCCAAGGTGAATGGACGGAGATCCGCGGACCTTTGACCGCCGCTGAGCGACTAGTGGTCACCGGTGGGCATCGCGTTACTCAAGGGCAACTCGTTGTCATCGATGGCTCGTAGTAGGTTGCAAAAAGCGTTCGCCTTCTGTTCGCCTAGATCATACGAATGACTAGCTCACTTCTTTGATGACCGCCACCATGCCCTCTCAGTCTACCGAAACGAACTCGTATCACCCTGTCAGTCGTTTGGCGGTGCGTTACTTCAAGGATCGGCGCTTGATCGCGTTAACGATTCTACTGATCGCCTCTGCGGGACTCAGTTCACTGGCGGTCTTGCCACGGATGGAGGACCCGCTGATGACGCAACGTGCGGCGACGATTGTCACGGTATTCCCCGGAGCCGATGCCGAACGGGTGGAAGCCTTAGTGACCGAGAAAATTGAAGACAAGTTGAACGATGTGCCAGAGATCAAGCGGATTCGCTCGCAGAGTCGGGCCGGTTTGTCGTTTATCTCGATTGAGTTGCGGGATGATGTTTACGAAACCGATCCGGTCTGGTCGAGCATTCGCAGCAAGCTGGAGGATTCGATCAGTTTGCTTCCTGCGGGAGCGCAGCGGCCTGAGTTCAATGAACTGGACATTGCCGCCTATGCATGGATTGGCGCGATTGTGTGGGATCGTAGTGAGGCTGTGGCCAACGGGGTACTGCGGCGGATGGCCCGCGAATTGAAAGATGACTTTTTTGCCGTGCCCGGTACCAAAACGGTCGATCTCTTCGGTGATCCGCTGGAAGAAATCGTTGTAGAGATCGACCCCGATCGCGCAGCCGCAGTAGGGCTCTCAGCCGCCTCGGTGGCCACGCAACTGGGCAATCGCGACGTCAAGTCGTCGGCAGGGGTGATGCGCAACGAGCGCACCGACTTGGTGGTGGAAATGCACAACGAGTTTGAGAGCATCGAAGACATCCTCAATGCGACCTTGCAAGCCCCCGGGTCGATGGGAGCTACGGCCGCAGCCAATTCAGCCCGCGTCTCGAACAGCGATTTTGGACAAACGTTGCGATTGACGGACGTCGCCACGGTGCGGCGTTCGACAAGCGAACCGCCCGCTGCGCGGGCAATTATCGATGGAAAACCAGGGATTGTCGTCAGCGTCTTGTTGCGTCCCGAATACCGCATCGATCAGTGGTCCGCGGATGCCCAGGCGCGCATCGATAGTTTCCGCCAACGACTTCCGACTGGCGTTAAGCTGGACATTATCATGGAGCAAGACAACTACGTCTCCGCTCGTCTCAGCTCTCTAACCATGAACTTATTGGTCGGAGTATGCGCGGTATCGGCCGTGACCTTTATCTTTATGGGATGGCGCAGTTCGCTGTTAGTAACCGCCACCTTACCGCTTGCGTCGTTGATGGTGATCGCGGCCATGCGATTCTTGGGAATTCCGATTCACCAGATGTCGATCACTGGCTTGATCATCGCCTTGGGTTTATTAATTGACAATGCGATCATTGCCGCTGACGAAATTGAGATCAGTTTGAGACGCGGCTTAACGCCGGTGAATGCAGTGGCCGACATGGTCTCGCGTTTATTCGCGCCGCTGATGGCCTCGACGGTCACCACCGCCTTGGCCTTTGCACCGATTGCGTTAATGGAAGGTCCGGCAGGCGAGTTCGTGGGGTCGATCGCCATGACGGTCATGTTAGCCATTTTCAGTTCGCTCTTTTTGGCGTTAACCGTGCTACCTGCTTCGGCCGCGATTTTACAGAAGAACAACGTTGTTCAAGTCAGCCCCCGTCGTGCCGATGATCTCAGCCACTTGGATCCTACGGCAGCCGAGTTTGGGGGTACTGCGGGAACCATCGGTCACTCTCCTGGATTTTGGCGGCGCATGTCACAGCATGGCATCAGCCTACCGTTGGTAACGCAGCTTTATCGACGTTTTTTGACCGGGCTGCTTAAAGTGCCTGCGGCAGGTATCTGGCTAGGACTGATTCTGCCGATCGGTGGTTTTGTAGCTGCCACGCACTTGAGCGAACAGTTTTTCCCTCCGGCGGATCGCGATCAATTCCAGATTGAACTGGAATTGGCCTCCGATGCATCGCTCGACCAAACCAGCGCTGTAGTGCGTGAGTTGGACAAAGCTCTGCTTGCCCATCCACACGTAAAACATACGACCTGGTTTGTCGGGGAGAGTGCCCCTGCGTTTTATTACAATATGATATCCCGCCGCAAGAACAGCCCGAACTACGCCCAAGCCATCGTTACACTGGACAGTCAAGAAGGTTCGCTCGAGCAGATCCGTGAATTGCAGTTGGAGTTGGATCGCCAGTTCCCTTCAGCCCGGTTACTCGTCAGGCAACTTGAGCAAGGTCCACCCTTTGACGCGCCGGTGGAGGTTCGTCTGTTCGGGCCTGACCTGGATCAACTCAAAGAGTTTGGTGAAGAGTTAAGAAGTTTGACGACTACCATCCCCAATGTGCTCCACGTGCGGACCGCGCTGAGCGAGTTTCGGCCGTCGGCTTTGATCAACGTGAATGCTCATCAAGCGAACTGGGTGGGTTTAACCGAAGCCCAGATTGCGCAGCAGTTGTTTGCGCAGTTCGATGGGCTACCGGCCGGATCGATTATTGAGCAAGTCGAGGAGATTCCGGTCCGGGTGCGGATTGCCGGTGTTAATCGCCAACATATCGAAGACTTGTCAGATCGTAGTTTAATGGTGAACACTTCTTCGGCCACGACTGCAACAGCGATCACGCGCCAAGCGATCGTGCCGGTGTCGTCGGTTGCCGAAGTGGTGCTCGCGCCGCAACGGGCGGTGATCACGCGTTACAACGGGCGGCGGATCAACGAAGTCCAGAGCTTTATCACCGCTGGCACGTTGCCATCGAGCGTCTTAGAGGCGGTCAGAGCCCAACTCAACCATTCGCAATTTGAGGAACGCCTGCCGGACGGCTACTTTTTAGAGTTCGGTGGGGAGGCGTCGGAGCGCGATGCCGCTGTAGATCGGTTAATGGCCAACGTCAGTGTGTTGGCCGTTGGCATGGTTGCCTCCCTGGTACTTGCCCTCGCATCGTTTCGCCTGGCCTCCTTGATCGGTGTCGTGGCCGTGCTGTCCATTGGACTTGGGATGGGTGCCCTGTGGGTCTTCGGCTATCCATTTGGATTCATGGCCATGGTGGGCACGATGGGCTTGATCGGCATTGCCATTAACGATTCCATTGTCGTCGTCGCTGCTCTCCGGGCCAATCCCCAGGCCGCAGAGGGTGACCTCCACGCCACGGTGGATACGGTCATCGAAGTGACCCGCCACGTCTTGGCGACAACCGCTACAACGGTGGTGGGCTTTTTGCCGTTGCTCTTGAGCGGCGGTGGGTTCTGGCCTCCGCTGGCCGTGGCCATTGGCACCGGAGTTATCGGTGCCACGTTCATATCTTTAACACTCGTGCCCTGCGCTATGCGTTTGTTAAAGTTCAAACAGCACACGCTTACTCCCGCGCCATCGACTACTTAAAGAGCCCTCGGATGGCTTCGGCGGCGCGAACCGGAGCGTCCCTCAACTTCTGCTTCAGACCAGTCGCATCATCTTTCAAGTCTTTTCGCTCAAGCTCCGCTTCATTTTCGGTTGCCGGTGGTGGTACTTCTTCGATTAAGCCAGCGTCCGGTTCGTCTGAAGTGTCCTCCATTCTCTCCATGGGGTTGCGCAGATCAAATAATTCCTCGGACGGTTTATCCCCTGCACCATAACGATCGGCCCCGGGCAGATTGGGGCGGGTGCTCAGTGGGTAAGGTTGATTTTCGGCCAAGCGACCGAGAGGGCCAATCGATCCGTAACGCTCTTCGTAAAAGGCGATCCCATGGGCTTCCAGGATCGTCCCGGTCTCGCGTTCAAGACTCGCCAGTTCGGTATTGTATTGCACCAGCGCCTGAGCTTCGTTGCTGATCGCATTCCCCCAGTCCACGATGGCTTGCAACACCACGATGAACTGAATCGAACCAAAGTTGAACCGTTCCGTTTGCTGATTGAGGTTGATCTTGGCCGCCGCGCGGACCGCCTGATAGCGACGATACTGCTCATAGAATTGGTCGAGGTTTCGCAGGTTGAGAGCCAGAATATGGATCGCTTGATGCAGCCCTTGCTGCAAGTTGGCTTGGTCGCGGCGAATGACCAGCTCTTGCTGACGCAGCACCGCCCGGTCGCTGCGTAACCCAAGTGGCACCGAAAAATTAACCCCAAAGTTCCAATCCGCAAACTCTCCGGGTCGACTGGAGTTGAAGTTACCGTTGGGCATCTCCCCTTCCAGGCCATTCCAGCGATAGAGGGCCACCCCATCCAACTGCGGTGTGGCTTGATTCCGCGACAAGATTAAGCGTTGTTGATCCGCTTCGAGCACTAATTTGAGTTCGATGATGTCGGGCCGCTGCGTTTCGGCCAATCCCACGATGTTGGGCCAATCAATGTCCAACCGCTCGTCGATTAGCGGCGAGACAGGGACCACTCGGACGGGTTCGTAGGGGGGCAAGCCCAGGATATTCCGCAACGCGGCCTCGCGTTGCAGCACGTTCGCTTGGGACGAGATCAAAATGGCGCGAAAGCCCTCGTACGCCACCTGGGTTTGGGCCACGTCACCGAGGTTAGCGTCCCCAACATCCAAGCGAGCTTGTGCTAGCTCGTTGGCGAAGCGTAGTTGTTCAACTTGTTGTTCGCGGGCCCAGAGATCGGTCCGAGCGAAGACGAGCGCCCAGTAGGCTTCGATCACTCCTTGAACGTGGCTCTGTACACTGTCTTTGTATTGAAAGAACGATCGTTCGGCATCGATCCGCGAGAGAACGATGGGAATGCGGTTAACAGTAGCTCCAGCACCGCGCAACAAGGGCTGCGTATAACTCAAGTCGAGCGCGTTGCGGTTTTGAGGATTGAGCGGAAAGACTCCCGGACCTGTCCGACTGTCGGCCGAATTGACTCCAAAGTCGATGATACCTCCCGTTAGCGTCCGCTTGGAGAGTCCCATATTTAGATTGTGATTGTCGGACTGCCCCCCCAAAATCAACGACTGCGTGGGGTCGAGTGGATCGAAGATCGCGGTGGGCGATTCGTTGCGATTCCACACGTTGTTGATCCGCAAGTTGGGATCAAAAGCTCCGCGCTGCTGATCGATCCGGGTGTTGGCGATCGCCACATCGTAGACCGTGCGTCCGCTGCTGACCGCCGTAACCCCCGCCAACACGCGGACGACATCGAGATTGCTGAGCCCAGTGTTAATCGCATCGCTGAGCGACAGCGTCTGTACTGGATAATCGAATTGGTTATCGGTGATCGTCGGAGGACGCGGGATCATTGGAATGGAGGCAGGCGGCAACTGCGAAGGGCTCCGCACTTCCACCCGCCGCTGCTCGGGGAGTATAAAACTCCATGGATCGTGCTGAGCCCAGGCCGCAGCCTGAGTTGACACAATTGCTAGCAAGAACGCTAGAATGCCGGTTTTAGGTCGGGAGAACTTCATGCTGCTCGTTATCGAGCTATTGCAACGGTCGATCCACGAATTCTAATTGCATCGATACAACCGGAATGGAGGTGTGCGTGCTGGTACCATTTCAGCATGTCGTCCATCGCTCAAGCGCCTCACTTACGAACAATTAACTGAGATGCCATCCCATGTTGAATCTTCATGATTGTCCAACACGCTCTCGAATCAATATGCTCTGGACGCGAGTGCTCTGGACGCATGTGCTGTGGTCTAGCTTGGCACTGAGCCTAGTGCCGGCTTCAGCCATGGCACAGAGCGACGCGAAAAATAACGGCGATGCGAAAAGTAAAGGCGACGCGAAAAATAGCGGCGACGCGAATGCCGCCCGTAGTTCAAGCAGCCCGACCGCTCAAGCGTCTGTGTCGGAAGAGTTAACTCCGAAGCCGATTCCCGACAAGCTCGTGGTGCTGACTTTTGATGACTCAGCCAAATCGCATTACACCATCGTCCGGCCATTGCTGATCAAGCATGGTTTCGGTGCGACATTTTTTATCACCGAAGGCTTTGATTTCCCCGACAACAAACGCGACTACATGACTTGGGAGGAGATCGCTCAGCTGCATCGGGATGGATTTGAGATTGGCAATCACACCCGCGATCATTTGGGGATTACCGATGCGGCAGTGGAGCAGTTATCCGAACAATTGCGCGGGATCGAACAGCGGTGTGCGGAGCACGCGATTCCGAAGCCAACCACCTTTGCTTGGCCGGGCAACGCCACCTCACTGGCCGCCTTCGCGATACTCAAGGAGCATGGCATCCGGTTCGCGCGGCGTGGGGGGGCACCGGAATATCCGTACGAGCAGGGCCGAGGTTTCGCCTTTGAGCCTGGCCGCGACCATCCGTTGTTGCTGCCAACGGCCGGTGATGCCCGCCCCACGTGGGAGTTGTCCGACTTGATAGCTGCCGTCGAGCAAGCGCGCGACGGGAAAATTGCGATCCTGCAGTTCCATGGCGCCCCCGACACGGCGCATGCTTGGGTGAGTACAGCCGAGCAGAAGTTTGAAGCCTACCTGCACTATTTGGCGATCAACCAATATCAGGTGATATCCTTGGGTGAACTCCAAGCCTACCTCGGCACTGAAAAAGAGCCCGCTGATCCGCTGGCGATTATTCGCGAGCGAAAGTCCCGTTTGGAAGCTCCCTAGCTGGACAGCGCCAGGTTTGTGGCTGGCAAGGCGCTACGCAGGTCGCCATATTTCTTTGGATAAAGAATTATCACTGAGGTCTGACTCGCAACTTACCCTCCCTGCCGGAGGGTCGGCCTTTCAGGGCCGGGGAGGGGCACAACAGCTATCCCTGATAACACTTGGCGGCCTGCTTAGCCCGGCTACCGGACTACTTTGTTGGCTTCGAAAAGGTCAAAGAGGCGGGCAAGCAAATTGCTGCCAACGAATCAAAGGAGACCTCGAATGAATGGAAACCTTCAAACGGGTTCGTCCATTCGTCGTCTCCTTTCATTCGTCGTCTCCTTTCAATCGTTGGACTCGTCGGTCAGACGCTTGCGAGGCTACCCAGGTGATCCGGCCGATTGGGACGAGCACCCTCCTCAAGCAACCAAATAGGGGGCTTGGCTCACTTGCGCTTGTATTTTTGGGGGATCACATGGATCATGATCACTCGAGGTATTTTGAATGTTTGATCGTCGCTCTCTGGCGATCGCTTTCCGCTGTCCCTCCGCTCATGGAGGTCTTAGCCAAACAGGAGTTGATGCGTGATTTCGCGACTTGAAAAAATCCAAGCCATGTTAGTGGATGAGCCGCACGATACATTCCTGCGATATTCGCTGGCGATGGAACTGAGCAATGCGGGTCAAGTCGAACGTGGATTAAGCTTGTTATTGGAGTTGACTCACGACAAGCCACCGTACGTACCAGCTTTTTTCCGGAGTGCCCAGATCTTGGCGGATGAACAACGTGTATCGGAGGCGCGGAGTTTTCTGCGGGATGGCATCGAAACGGCGCGTGCCCAAGGCGACATGCATGCCGCTGGCGAGATGAGTGAGATGCTGGCCGACCTAGGACAGTACGGAGAATAGAAACGGGAGCAGGTCTCCTTTATTTCCGCAACTGGCCCCTATTTCCGCAACGGGCCCTGGCGGATACCTCGCGCACTAAAGCACTCTCCACTTTTTGCCACCGACGACTTGAACCTTTTTTATCGATCGATCCTCAAGGCGACTGCCCACTTATGGAACCGGAACAGATTCGCATCCAAGCCGATCTGCGTGGCTTGATCAGCGGAGACGTGCATTGTGATCCGTTGTACACGCAGATGTATGCCAGCGATGCGAGCGTGTATGAGATTCGTCCGTTGGGGGTCGTTCGTCCGCGGACGACTCGCGACATTTCTGAGTTGTTGAAATACTGTCAACAGCATGCGCTCCCCGTTTTCCCCCGAGGTGGTGGTAGCGGGCTGGCAGGGCAATCGCTGGGACGGGGCATGGTCATCGATTTTTCGCGCTACATGCGTCGCGTACAAACACCATTCAACGGTACGGTTCGGGTTCAATGCGGTGTAGTTCAAGCGGACCTCAATCGCGAGATGGGTTATCACAACTTATTGTTTGGCCCCGATCCTGCCACCCGCAGCGTGTCCTCCATCGGCAGCATGATTTCAATCGATGCGGCCGGTAGTCATTTCCCGCGCTACGGCTCGACCGGCGATTGCGTTGAAGCGCTACAAGTCGTCTTGGCTTCAGGCGAAGTCGTCGAGTTATCGCAGCACGAGTGGGCCTCCGACCAATCCACGGAGTCGACCGTGGAGAGGTTAGCCCAAGAGGTGGGCATCGTACTCCAACAGAGTTCCGCCTTGTTGATGCGACCACCTTGGACCGATGTGGCTCGGGGCTGCGGCTATCGGGTAGAAAAAGTGCTTGACGGCGAGCGTGTCAACTTGGCTCGATTGATGGGTGGTTCCGAGGGAACGCTGGGTATCATTACCGAAGCGACCTTGCGCGTTGAGCCGATTCCCAAAGTCCGCGGACTGTTGTTGCTCTTCTTTAGTCGCCTCGATATGGCGGCCAAAGCGGCGGTGGATCTGTTGCGCGAAAACGTGGCAGCCTGCGATCTGATGGATCGAAGATTGCTGGAAATCGCCCGCGAAACGGAACCGGTCTACGAGACGATTGTCCCCCGCGGTGCCGAAGCGATGCTGTTGGTCGAGTTGCAGGGGAGCGACCCAAGCGAGGTGCGGGCCCGTCTTATGCAAATCCTGCAGCGACTCCAGCGACGTGGCAAACCGGTGGTCTCGTATCGCTTGACGACCGACAGCCAAGAACGCAACTTGCTGTGGCGTTTGGCGCGTCGCGTGATCCCGCGGCTGTATCGACTCAAGGGCAACATGCGCCCGCTGCCATTCATCGATGACATTTCAATCTCACCCAAACGTTTGCCAGAGTTTTTGGTGGAAGTTCAGAACATTCTCAAGGCCGAACGGGTTACGGCGACGTTGTTCGCGCACGCCCTGCATGGGCAGGTCGACTTACGTCCGTTCCTAGACTTGGCCAACACGGATGATCAACTCCGTTTGGCCAGCTTAAGCGAAACTCTGTACAACAAAGTGCTCGAGTTTGGCGGTTGCGTCTCGGGAGCCCACGCGATGGGTCTCAGTCGCGCAGCCTGGGCGGAAAAGCAGTTGGGTCCGCGGCTCGAACTGTGTCGCAAGATCAAACATATCTTTGATGCTGGCGGGGTATTGAATCCCGGCAAGTTCTTAAGCCCAACCCCACCCAAGGTAAACGAAAACCTGCGTCCGGTCCCTTCCTACCCGAGCAAGCTGAACTCGATCACGGTGGGTTCGGAGTCGATTCCGCTGGGAAATGCATTTGAGGCTGCTACCGCCATCTTGGGTTCCGCCAAGGAAGTCGACGAACAACTGCTACAGGGAGATTTGACGAGGCTGGCGTGGGATGAGTCGTTGCCAGTCGAAGCGGCGGAGCCGACCGCGCGGAGTGAACGCATAGCTCTGCCGGTACTATTGGAATGGAGCGCCACCGACTCCTTGGCCTTCACGGCGCGGGCCTGCAATGGCTGCGGGCGCTGCCGCACCAGCGCCGTCAATGAGCGAATGTGTCCCGTGTTTCGAGTGCATAAGGGAGAAGAGGCTTCACCGCGCGCCAAAGCCAATCTACTGCGCGGGGTCCTCACCGGTTCCCTCGATATGGAGTTCCTCGAAAGCCGCGATTTGAAAGCCATCAGCGATCTGTGCTTCAACTGCCATCAATGCCGCATCGAATGCCCGGCTTCGGTAAACATTCCGAAACTCGTTCAAGAGGCCAAAGCACAACACGTGGCCGGTCACGGCTTACCGTTCAGTGAACGGATGCTTAACCGCGTGGATCTGCTGGCCGCATTGGGAAGTCGCTTTCCAAAACTCGCGAACTGGTCGCTCAGCCATCCACTGATGCGTTGGGGACTGGAAAAAACGTTTGGTATCTGGCAAGGTCGAAAGCTGCCGAAGGTCACCCGACGTACCTTTCTGCGCTGGGCCGCCCGCGAAAAGCTCACGCGGATCAATCGCACCTCGGGGAGGAAAGTCCTCTACTTTGTCGACCAGTATGTCAACTGGCACAATCCGATTCTTGGCCGGGCCTTGGTCGAAGTGCTGCGGCATCAGAATGTGGAGGTCTATATCCCCACCGGTCAGACCCCTTCGTTTATGGCCATGATCGCGGCAGGTGACGTCGTTCGCGCTCGCAAACTGATCAAAACCAATATCAAAATTTTGTCAGAGGCGGTTCGTCAAGGTTACGATATTGTGACAACCGAACCCTCAGCAGCACTCTGCTTACGCCATGAATATCGTAACCTAGTGCAAGATGAAGACACCGAGCTGATTGCCAAGAACACCTACGAAATCAGTAGTTATTTATGGTCGATGCACACCAAAAATGAATTGCAGTTGGATTTTCGGCCGGTCAACATGTCGGTGCTGTACCACGAACCTTGCCACTCCCGCGTGCTCGACCCAAGCCAACCGGCCAGCAACCTGCTGCGGCTCATTCCTGGTTTGCAGGTCTTAACGGCCGACGCGGGTTGCAGTGGTATGGCGGGCACGTTTGGTTTGCAACGTAAGAATTATCGCATGAGCTTACGGATCGGTCGGGGTTTGATTGGTAAAATGAAAGAGACCCCAGCCCAACTCGGCATGACCGAATGCACCGCCTGCAAACTGCAAATGGAACAAGCGTCGCCGAAGCCCACCGTGCACCCGGTCGCCATGCTGGCCTATGCCTACGGCTGCATGCCGCAACTGGCCGCGTGGTTTACCTCCCGCAATGAAGGCACGATTGTAAGTTGAACGACCACCCCAACCGCCTGTCGTCTGCTTCGCTCCCGACCCAAACAGTCGTCGTCCGTTTGTTCGCGGGAGCGACCGAGATCGCCGGTGCGCGGAGCCTAACGGTACGGGTACCCGTCCCCATATCCCTTAACGCGATCGCCGCATGCATCTGTGCCGCCGAACCACGTTTATCCGACTTGGTTGCCATCAGTCGTTGGGCAGTAAACAATGAATTTGTCGAGAGCGATTTCCAGTGGCCTATCTTAACCACCGAAGCTGCACATGAGATTGCCATGATCCCACCCGTCAGCGGTGGCTAGTGATTCCCTCAGCCGACGGCGCAAGCCGCAGGCCTAGAACCTACTTGCCTATCCGGCGTACTTCACAGACCGATTGTTATAAAAGATGATTGAGTTAACCGACCAACCGATAGACATCGCCTGCGTGTTAGCCGCGGTCACCGATCCTGCTTGCGGCGCCGAGGTTCTCTTCATCGGGACCACTCGACAGTGGACCAGCGAGGCCACGGAGGCCCAGTCTGCGGAACGACCACGCAGTCGCGAGACATCCCATTTGGTTTACGATGGTTACCACGAGATGGCCATGGCCCAGTTGCAACGTTTAGCGGACTCGGCGAAAACGCGGTGGCCGGTGCGCAAGCTGGCAATCGTTCATCGTTTGGGGCGCGTCGATCCAATGGAGGCGAGTGTGGCGGTGGCGGTGAGTTGCCCCCATCGCTCGGAGGCGTTTGAGGCGGCAAAATGGTTGATCGATGAGCTCAAACATCAAGTGCCGATCTGGAAGCAGGAGCATTATGTGCAAAGCGGAGCAGAATGGATCCATCCAACCGACGGCAATTGCCGCTGCACCACTCCTGCTCACCCGTTACCAAACGCCTCGGCCGACAGCTTGGCACGCCCACAGCCCACCGCGTTGGGCTCCAAGAAAGCGCTTCAACAACAGTCGCAACAACAGTCGCAGCAACAATGAGCAAAGCCCCCGTTGCCATACCACCTGAGCACCAGTCAACACCGCTGCAGCAGCCACCGCAGCCCACGCGTGCCCCATTGTTCGATCGCTTTGGCCGCGTACATCGCTCGCTGCGGATTAGCGTTACCGACGCCTGCAATATCCGCTGCCAGTATTGCATGCCAGCCGAGCAGGTGCAGTTCTTGGCAGCGAATCAGCAGTTGAGCGTTGCCCAATTCGCAACGCTCGTCAGGGCAGTGGCGGCGTTGGGTGTTCGCAACTACCGCATCACAGGGGGGGAACCTCTGGTTCGTCGCGATGTTCCGGAGTTATTGCAAGCGCTCCGCGATATCGAGGGAGTAGAGGAGCTGGCGTTAACCACCAACGGCATGCTGCTGGCCGATCAGCTTCCCGCTTTGGTCGCAGCGGGCTTGCAACGGGTTAACATTAGCCTGGATACTCTCTCCCACGCCACCTTCAAGACCTTGTCGCGGCGGGATGGACTCGAGCGCGTCCTCGAGGGAATTGAGGCCGCCGTGGCTGAGCCACAACTGATGATCAAGTTAAACGCATTGGTGCTCCGCGATGTCAACTTGGACGATGTCTACGGCTTGGTTGAATTCGCCAAAGCCCGCCATGTGCCGTTGCGATTCATCGAGTACATGCCACTGGATGCCGAACGCAAGTGGAACTTAAACCGCATGGTGAGTGGCGATGAGTTACGGCGGTTGCTGAGCGAGCGTTTTGGACCGCTGGAACCTGTGCTTGGAAGTGATCCCAGTCAACCGTCGACCGACTACCGATTCGCCAGCGGCGGGCAAGTCGGCTTTATCGATTCGGTCAGCAAGCCTTTTTGTGGCAGTTGCGATCGCCTGCGTATCACCGCCGACGGGCGCATTCGCAATTGTTTGTTCGGTCGTGAAGAATGGGATGTGGCCCATTTGCTGCGTGCGCAGGCTTCGCTGGAAGAAATCCAGCAGGTAGTGCGGGTTGCCGTGCTGGCCAAGTTCCCTTCACACGGCATCGCCGACCCCGACTTCCAACCGCCCGAGCGGGCCATGTACCAGATCGGTGGCTAGACGTTGCACGCCCCAGAACAATCACGTATCTACTTGGACCATGCGGCCACGACCTGGCCTAAGAACCCGCGCGCGGTGCAGGCTGCCTTTGATTTTATCCGCGACTGCGGCGCAACGGCTGGGCGCGGGACTTACCAGAGTTCAGCGATCGCGGAACGTTGGTTGACAGCAGCTCGCGACAACTTGGCCAAGTTGATCGGGGCAGCCAGTGGGCAGTCGATCGCAATGTGCACCAGTGGCACCCATGCGCTCAATGCGGCGTTGATGGGGTTGCTACGTCCTGGCGATCAACTAATGACCACGGCCATGGAACATAACAGCGTGCTGCGCCCAATCGCAGCGCTGGAGCGGACGCGGGGGATTCAAGTCAGCCACGCTCCTAGCGATTCGTCGGCGATCGCCGATGTCAAACAAGCCGCAGAGTGGCTTCGCCCGAATACGAAGTTGATTGTGGTCGGACACGCCTCCAATGTGACCGGAGCCGTACAGCCGCTTGAACCTTGGAGTGAGTTGGCGCGGCGAAGCGGGGCAACTCTGGTCGTCGATGCGTCGCAGACGTTGGGCTATCTGCCGATCGATGTGCAAGCCATGGGGATCGATGTTTTGGCGGCAGCAGGACACAAGGGGCTGCGCGCCTTGCCCGGTTCGGGACTACTGTACGTCAGGCCGGAGTTGCAATCACAAATCCAGCCGTTGATGTTCGGCGGAACCGGCCGTGCCAGCGAGCAACTCGATGGCGGCCAAGGCTGGCCATCCGCCATCGAGGTTGGCAACCTTAACCTGCCCGGTGCGATCTCCATGGCCGTCGCCGCGGAAGATCTACTGGCGGACGCGCGCCAATGGTCGATTTGGCAAACGGCATTTGATCGCTTGATCGAGGGACTCAGTTCG
>JBGSHW010000176.1:0-14045 GCA_041751975.1 Pirellulaceae bacterium | reverse complement strand
GTCGTCGCTTCGCCTGCGACTTGTTCGGGCGCCATATAAGCGGGCGTCCCCAACATGGCTCCGACGGTCGTTTCGTCCCCCGCGAACACCTCCCGATCAAGTTGTTTAGCAAGTCCAAAGTCCGTTACGATCGGCTGTCCCTGGTCATCCAACATGACGTTGGACGGCTTCAAGTCGCGATGCAGAATACCGCGTTGGTGGGCATGTTCGATCGCCTCCGAAATAGAAATCATCAACTTTGCGGCTCGCTGCGGCTCCAACTTACCCAGTTGCCTGAGACTGCCGCCAGTGAGCAATTTCATCGCTAGAAACGGCTGCTTCAGCGACTTTCCAACGTCAAAGATCGGCACGACATGAGGATGATCCAGCTTGGCGACCGCATCCGCCTCGCGCTCAAAACGCCGCCGCTCTTCGCCGGATAGATGGAGGCCGTGAGGGATTTTTAAGGCAACCATCCGATCGAGCGAGATCTGTCGCGCTCGATACACACTCCCCATCCCCCCGTGCCCAAGTTCCTCCAAAACTTGATAGCCTTCGATCGCTATTTCAACCGTATCGACAGTCGCGGCACCAGACCGAGAATGGAGCGTGTTCCCATCTCCGTCGCGGGTCGAGGCAGGGGTTGCGATCAACGACTCCCAGTCTGAATCGGCTTGCAGAAAAGCACCCAACTCAGTCCGCAAGTCCGGATATCGATCTAACCAAGCCTCTTTGGCCAGCGGCTCGCCAGAGTCGAAGGCCAATAGATACTCGGCGATTGCTGCCCCAATCTTATCAGCCCGCAAACTTTGCAGTGAATCGTTATCGGTCACGATCATAGCTCCTCAACACGTTGCGAGATCCGGACGGACACGAATAGTTGACCGTTCCGAATACCCACTGTAGCGCTGACAATTATACTAAGAGCTACGTTTACTCGGTAAGCTTATTCGTCATTGCGGTGATATTCCCCGTAGAAGAACGGGCCCTGGGCTTCTGCGAGCTGTCGACGAAGGGCCGTCGCTTCGTCCCGCTGACCGATCCGAGCGGCGTACTCTGCAAGAAAAAATGCGGTATCACGGCTGATCACCCCCGATCGTTTGGCATTCTGAAGACTGATGCCAGCTCGTTCCAAGTCGCCCATGCGAAACTGAATCCAGCCCAAGGTGGCCCATACCTCGGCCAATTCAGAGTGACTACGCACGTTGAGTTCCGCGATTTGGAGCGCTCGACCCCGAGAACTCTCCGTACTGTCCTCAATCAACACCAACGCCAATTGATTACCGTATGCCAGCGATGTCGGTTCCCGTTGGTGCAACGCCGAAAGGAGTCGGATGGCGGTTGGATAGTCACCGAGCATTCTTGCGGTCAGGGCTAGCAGGTATTTTCGCTCAGCCTCCAAGACCTCCGTAGCGAACTCTTCGGCAACCAATAGAGCAGCGATTTCCTTGGGTTGATTGCGGTCCAGCAGCCAACGAGCCCGTGCCAGCTGAGCTTGTTGCTGAGCATGAGCCTCCTTTCCAGTTTCAATAGCTTTTTGCAACCAGTTGTCCGCCGACGCCTCATCGCCGTTGGCTTGAAACCAATCCGCCATCACCAGTTCCGCCGAGGGGAGGGTGGTATCCAGCCGTTGGGCGTTGGCAAACGCCTCAACGGCCCGCTCAAGTTCCCCTAAGCGGAGCGAGGAACGGCCAAGCCCTTGGTATGCTTCGCTCTTGGCAACGGATTGAAACGACGACTCGTAGGCTCGAACAGCGCTGCGGTAATCAGTTCTTCCTTCGTAAGCGATCCCCTCAAACAATAGTATCTGTCCAGCCATTTGCCTGCGGTACTCGGAACTCCATGTCGACGACAGCGTCGATTCCTTGGCTGCTCGGATATGCAGCAATGCCTCGAACCAACGCTGTTCAACCACGGCGCGTTCGGCGAGCGCGAACCGCACGTCGAAAGCCGTGGGCTGCTCGGTCGCGATCTTCTCTAAAATACCTCGACCGTCGCTCGCTAGACCAGCTTGAAAGCAGAGCGTCGCCAGCATCACCTCGCGCTGCGGCAAATCGGTGGATACCTTCCGCACCGTGTCGATTTTGACGCGCGCCTCATCGAACTTGCGCGCCGCAACGGTCTTCAGCAATTCAGGGTAATCTGGGAGGCGAACCAATGCCTGCCCGTCAGTCCCTAGCAAATCAGCTCGGAGCACTGGAGACAGAGGCGTCCCCAATAGAATGCAACCGATAAGCGTAAACGTGAGCACGAGCTGAATGCGCATGGAAATTCTGTTTAAAGAGGGTTCGTCGAATCGCGAGAAGGTGACGCCCGAGTCCGTCTTCACCGCATACTACGCCGACGTCGCATCAAGCCTGCCGATGCCATCAATACGCACATTCCGACACTCGATGGCTCGGGCACCGCGCTATAGCTCAGCGCTAAGAACTGATTGCTTCCACCAGCGTTGCCAATTCCGAACGACAACGAGCCCAAATTGCTATTGATGGCGTTCTGGATAGCCATCGAGCCGCTAAAGCTCAGCGTCGTTGAGTTGAGCAACGAAATATTGCCGTTCCCATTGATCTCCATCACCCTCCAACTGTAGGACCTCATGGGATCGAAACTATCGCCAAAGCCCGCTAGCTCATTGAGAACGAGCTGTGCATTGTCCAGCAGAATGTTACCACCCCGCAAAACAATCCGATCGTGAACGGCCGAGAGGGAACTGCCACCTAACAAGTCGCTGGCCAGTCCTGCTTCGCTCAGATCCCAGCCATAGATGCTCCGCGATAGAGGATCAGACGACTGCATAAACAAGTTTCCATTGATGGCGAGAGTGCCAGCACTGTTGAGACCGGGCAACAAAGCGCCGCCTGCCCCAACGCGCACATCGGCCGACACGAGTCCCGTTCCTGCCAGTTGACCACCAGAGTTGACGTTCAATGCACCATCCACTCCTCCGCGTTGCCCAATGTCGAGGCGTGACGCGTCGTTGTCGACGCTCAGGAATCCATTGTTGAAGACGGTGACAACGCTGGACGCATGCACGAATCCACCGCCAAACACGTTGAGACGTCCATCACCACCGCTGACTAGTCCGACGCCCCCGATCTGCACCTGTGCTGCGGTAAGCGTTGAATCGCGCGAGACGACCACCGCCGCATTGCTACTTCCGCTGAGCGCTCCCACAAAAACTGCCCCTCGGTTCCCGGATGCACTGATAACATCCACTGTGCCGCCTTCATCAACAAACACTTGCGAAAGTGTACCCTCCCGACCAACTTGCAATTCTGCTGTTGTTAACCGCGAATTGGTTCCGATGACATCAATGGATCCCGAACCGGTTGCACTATAACCCAAGCTAGTGATGCCCGCGACAGTTACTGAGCCACCGTCTAGGATACGGACACTACCGAAACCGGCTTCACCAACAACCAAGTTCGTCGCGCGCATATTGGACCCAGTTCCCGTTACAACTGCTGTGCCGTCACCGGTTTCCAGGGAGCCCAAAATTAGTTCATTATCATTGGTACCTAAATTGGCAGTATTGCCTACAGTGAGTGATCCGCCAGATGAGATCTCCAATCGACCAGAGCCGGCTCTTCCAACAACTAGGTTATTGGTGGCGGTCATTGCGATTGACACGCTGGCTCCAGAACTGATGTTGATCAAACCAGAGGAGCCCTGATTTAAGCCCAGGGTTACGCCATCAAGAAAGGTCACGTTTGCTCCCGAAGAAGCGAGAAGGTTACCAACTCTGTCGCTGCCAAAGACGGCGTCACGGAAGTTGGCCACGGCGGAACTCGATACGAAGATGCTGCCTCGCCCCTGGAAGCCTAAAAATGCGGTGGTTAATTGATTGAGTGTCGTGCCGTTCCCTGCGACGGTGAGTAGTCCCGATCCGTTGTCAAGAACCCCGACTTGCAGTTGATCAGTTCCGTTCACAGTCGCACCACCTGAAATCGCAAGTTCGGGAAAGAGCCCAGAATTGCCGAATCCAACGCGTGTAAGACCGAGGTTGAAGGTTTGCGGCCCTTGAATCCTTACGAGACTCAGGTCATTTCTCAACTCTCCGATGCTACCAGTTCCCGTGCCTCCAGTTAGGTTCAGGGCAAATCGCGAACTGTTGATTGTGATGCGACTACCAGTGACTTGTCCCGCGAGGGTTAGATCCCCTTGGCGACCCGTTCCAGAGTCTGATTGAATTGACAATCCAAGTGGGGCTGCAATGTCCAGCGTCGAACTGATCACAACGGCGCCGCGAGGTGTTATAAATTGACCGACTCCAGCCACATCCTGTTGAATCGCGGAGCCTGCCACCCCAGAGAACCGTAAAGTCCCGCCCGCAATGGTGATAGGGTCGGTGCGCTGGTTGTTGAGCCGAAGCGCGAACAGGTCGAATGGTTCGGTGAAGTCGTTGGTGGCCGTGTAGGCAGTATTGGCTGAGGAGGGGCGATTAAAGGGCAGCACCGTCGATACACTTGAAGTCGGAGAAACTCCTCCGTCCCACCTGGTGCCATCGGACCAGTTGCCGGATCCAGTGGATGTCCACGTTTGTCCAGTAGCAGTGGACATGAATCCTGCAATTGCTGCCGTGGCAACGAGTCGCACAAGATTCTTACGCCGCAAAAACGATTTCGACATGATATTCAACCCTGAAGGCACATAGTTTTAATTGATGTTGCCAACTACAGAGAGGACCATGGCAGGCAAACAGCGGTGGAAATGGAGCAAACGAATTATCGTTTGAAGCTCGCTTGAATCTCGGTGGAACAAGGATGGAACGCCAAGTAAAGGCAGTCATTTCGTAAAGCCTCAGCTACTTAGACGAATCGAACCATAATTTCCATCGCTCTATTTTTAAAAAATTTTGCGGCTGTCCAACTAAACGCTCATCCGTCGTGCTCTTCTAGTGTGAAAACAGAGCACCGCTGCGGCCAGTAAGCAAAAAGAAGTTGGCTCGGGGACTGCCGAAAATGAAACAGCCACGTTATTCCCCGACTGCACAATCGAGAATTGCCCGCCGGATGTTGCGTTTAGAATTCCACTGCTGTCGATTGCAAAAGCTGATGCGTCAAATCCCGTGATCCCGCCAGCGGCCGAAAGGAACGTCCATGTATAGCCAGCCGCAGGGTCGAAATTATCGACCGTCGAGCCCAATGAAGAGATCCGGACCAGAAACGGGTCATTGATACCGCAAAGAATGTAGAAAACCATCCTCCCTCAACGACTTCCAGCGTTCAAGTTCCGATCTGTCCAACTGAACGCTGCTCGCGTTCCCAAAGTGAACCAACTTCAGCGATCGTTACGCTTGCCGAACGCTGAGAATCTCCAATAGATCCGCGGCCGGATTATACTTTATCTTAATTTCCAACTGCCTGTGTCCCATTAAGAATCAGAGTTCCCATGTTAGTCAACTTGTCGCTAGGAACCGGTCACCAGCGCGCTTCCGACGCTACCCGCGATTGATGCAATTGCAGCTAGAAGTGCCGCTCACCACGATTTGATGGCAGCATTTAAGAGCACCGCTGTTACATCATATTTGAGAGAGAGAGCCGCTTTGCTTACGCAAAATAAATTCTACGTCGGCGGCGGGTAGCACCCACTCCGACACAACAGGCCCCAATTGCAAACAGTACGAATGAGGACGGCTCGGGAACTACAGCGCCGACAGTCTGAGTTTGAAACTGGACGATGGGCTGATTGAGGAAAGATCCTTCAGCGGGACCTGATGATGAGTACCGACCATTACGCGATAAGTCAAACCATATTCGACCCGGCAAGTTGGTAGCGCCAATATCATTCGTTACGTTAACCCCTAGTGAGCGGACATTTCTAAAGCCGAAAAAGTAGGTTTCGTTTGCCACAAGTCTGAGAGCCGCAAACTGTCCGCCAGCAAAGGCATTGGCAATGGGACTGAAGTCGGCTGACCTTAATAGAGTTCCGATACTGGGGTGTGCACTGTAGATTTCCGCTGTAACAATCTGCGCATTGGCCGAACCAAACTTTGTCGCTATGCCAGTCAAATCGTAGGAGAAAGTGGGTGTATAAAACCAACCAACTTCCCCTACATTCCAAGTTTGCGGAAAACCTAAAGGAACTGAGGGAGTTGCCCCTCCATTAATTGAATCGGCGACAACAAACTCGCCGTTCACTTGACCCATGGTGGCACAAAGTAATGCTATGCAAGATACCACTCGTTGAAAATATTTCGACATCGTAATCTCCTAACCCAGGAATAGAAAAAACTTTACTTGTTTACATGGCTCCACTGATACGTCGTATCGTGGTCGCAAATGCTACTCGATTTTTTCAGCTCTTACGTGCGTGCTTGCATTCGAAAGTCGCAATTAGCTGAACTAACCGTTCTTCGACGAAAGGTTCCAATACAAAACAAGAGGGCTGGTCCGCACAGCATGAACGCAGTTGGCTCGGGGACACTTGCATTGTCAACATCGAACCGAAAGGGCAAAGTTAGACTTCCTCTGCCGAACATGCCCACGGTTGGATTTATCAGCTCTTCGTTAATAACTCCACCGATCGGTAGAAGTATAGATGCTACCCCTCCACCACTAATTGGCAAGATCAAGCCGTTTGTCAATTCAGGCGTAGCACTCCACTGCAGAGTATTGGTACCCGCGTTGTAATCAAAGGAACTACTGATTTGGACATCACTGAAAGTAGCCAGAGAAATATAATCTCCTGCATTGCCTTCGTAATAGAACCCCCAACGTCCTCCGGTATAAGTAAGCTGTCCGGTTCGTGTACTCTCATCGTACCACCATTGACTCGGATTATTAAAGTCGGCTCTGAGCCCAGAAAAGTCGGCCAGAATGCTTGTGCCTGCCGCTAAAGAAACTCCGTTGGGTAGGTCAATGGCAACGGGTAATATTCCCGACATGGCTGCAGCTCGAAAACTACCTTCGTATGCGGAGAACACACCAGAACCGCTGGCAATCGATCCGAAACTACCGGTGGGTGTAAATTGGAAACCACCCGTGCCATCCAAGCTTCCGTAAAAGAAAGTTGGATTTACTAGGTGACCAGGATGGTTGGTGTATCTTCCACCCACACCGTCGGGCGATCGAAAAGGGGCAAAAACAGGTTGTCTATTATAGTGAGTCGACAAGCCTCCCAACCCATTTAGGAGCCTGTCGTTGACACGCTGCCCCGCATGGTAGATCCAACCTCCACTGGTTGTAAAGTCCACGACCAAAGCTGCTGATACGGAAGATGCGGTGGTCCAGGTACAGATCATTGCACTCAACACAGCCATTAGACGCTTCACCATGGATCTCCACTGCGGACGCTCGAAAAAGTATTGGTGTACATGAACCTACCGACGCGTTGACGCCACGGGCGGGGCAGTTTTTGGCCTGACAAGGAACTCCCGCACAGTAATGGACGAAGACAAGCTCTGTTGGCAGCGCGCCATTTTCGGAAAATTTGAAAATTTAATTTAGAAGCAACCGCTGCCGATTTCCCAACCTAACTAACTGAGCGCATAAGTATTTTGAATCGATGACTAAGTAGCGGACAATATCAAGTTTCGATAAACTCTTTCCCGATTGCCTGCTGCGGAGAACGAAGCGAACCCAGACTCTTTGCTTTATCCTTGGTTTTCCGCAATGTGAGCGGCAAGGCGCTAGTCGCCGGTAATTGAACAGTGAGCGGCAAGGCGCTAGCCGCCGGTAAATGAATATTGAGCAACGCGCTGCACTTGAGGCTAGCGGATTGCCGCTCACAAACCTGGCGCTGTCCAGCTAAGCAGGTCGCCAGATGCTATCGGGGAAAACTAATGTGGCCCTTCCCACCCTGAGAGACCGAATGCCACCATGGCGGTAACACTATGTCCGATAACACTCCTCGTTCTGATCCGGCTCTAGACCCTACCCATGCCATTTCGGAAACACATCCCTTGCCCTCAGGCGAGTTGCTTAGCCAGCGGTTCATGCAAGCCTGGCGAAGCGGTCAAAAGCCGCGAATCGAAGATTACCTTGGTAATGCTCCAGCGGCGGTGCGCAGCGATCTGCTGCTGAAGCTGTTGGTCGCTGAGCTATCGCTGCGCAGACAGGTTGGAGATAGCTTCTCGGTCGATCGCTATTTGACCCGTTTCCCCGAAGATCGCACGACGGTGGCCCAGGCGTTTTCACAAACCGAACAGGCAGCGACGGGTGCCGCTTCGACACTCGATGTTTTGCGATCCCTGGACGCGTCAACGCTGGGACATGTCTTCCACAGTGGATCGGTCGCATCGAAGTCCAGTTCCAGCCGTTACCGAAAAGAACGCAAGCTTGGCGAGGGTGCGTTTGGGGCTGTGTGGCTGGCCGAAGACCTGGAGTTGCACCGCCACGTCGCTCTCAAAGAACCCCATCCGGATCGCCTGCGAAATGCCTTTGATATCGAAATGTATCTGGCTGAGGCCCGTGTATTGGCCAGCCTCGATCACCCGCACGTCGTTCCTGTGTACGATGTAGGTCGCACGGCAGACGGATCGTGTTATGTCGTCTCTAAGCTGATCGATGGCTGCGATCTGGCTGCATCTATCCAACAGAGGTCCATCTCCTTCGACGAGGCTGCGCGTCTGGTTGCTCAAATCGCCGAAGCGCTGCAGCACACCCACAATCGAGGCTTGGTCCATCGCGACATCAAGCCCGCGAACATCTTGATCGACAGCCAAAATCAACCCTATGTCACCGATTTCGGCCTGGCGCTTCGCGACGAGGATTTTGGTAGGCAAGAAGGTATCGCTGGAACACCCGCTTACATGAGCCCTGAACAGGCGCGCGGCGAAAGCCATCTGGTGGACGGGCGCTCTGATATCTTTAGCCTGGGTGTTGTCCTGTATGAACTACTTACTGGAACCAAACCGTTTACGGGGGATAACTGGCGTGAGATTCTGCAGCAGATTACCTCTGCCGACCCCGAGCCTCTGTGCCAGTGCAACGCAGCGATTCCGAAAGAGCTGGAACGCATCTGCCTCAAATCCCTCTCCAAACGGGCGACTGACCGTTACCCCTGTGCTGCTGATTTGGCGGACGACTTGAGGAATTGGTCGCGCCCCACAACCGCTGACCAGCCAGCTCAGGCGCCCACTAACATCGTCCCTAAGGGACTGCGCTCGTTCGACGCCGGTGACAGCGACTTCTTTCTGGACCTTCTTCCCGGTCCCCGCGATCGCAATGGCTTGCCGGAAACGCTGCGGTTCTGGAAAGCGCGCATCGAAGAGACCGACCCTGACCGCACGTTTCGTGTGGGAGTCCTATATGGCCCCAGCGGTTGCGGAAAGTCATCGCTGATAAAGGCCGGACTCTTGCCGCGTCTGTCCGCTCATGTCATCTACATCTTTCTCGAGGCGACTCCCGATCAAACTGAACAGCAACTGCTACAACGTCTGCGGAGGCCGCTCGAAACGTTCTGCGAGCCTTGCTGCCCGGACTGGGGATCGAAATCAAAGGTGTCAAGCGACCTCGCGAGCAACTCTTCCAAGTCTCCGGTTGCGCCAACCGTCGGGATTTCGACGACCTAATTCGCATGCTCGATAGCGAGCTCCGTATGCTCGCGCCGGTCGAGGCTGAGGATGAGCCAGTGATGGGAGAGCATGGTGTGCAGCGCGAAATGCTCACCCACTCCGCCACCTCTCCCCCGTTCACTTACTACCAATTGACTCACGATTTCTTGGTCCCCTCACTCCGCGATTGGCTGACTCGCAAACAGCGAGAAACGCGGCGCGGACGCGCGGAACTGACTTTGGAAGAGCGAGCCGAGAGCTGGCAGGCGAAGCCGGAAAATCGGTTCTTGCCTTCACTTTGGGAGTTCGTCAATATTCACAGTTTGACCGACAGTAGAACTTGGTCTACTGCTCAGCGAGCCCTCATGTCGCGCGCCAATCGTGTTTATATACTGCGTTCGACGCTCGCCGGTGTAGCGATGATTTTCTTGCTCAGCATTGGTCTGATCGTTCGGAGCAACGTCATTCGACAACAAGAAGCCACCCGTATCGAAGGGCTGATCGGGCAATTGATCCGTGCTGATCCAAACCAGTTGCAGCAACCGACCCTACATCTCTCCGCACCGCGTCGGGTCATGCTCACGCGCAGACGCGTTACGCCCTGATGCTGGCGATCGGTGAGTTCGGGCCGAGCGAAGTACCTCCCTCGCGGCGAGACCCCCTCGTGCAACAGCTTGCTAATTGGTATACCGATGATCCCAGCTCGAGCGTGCACGGGGCAGCAGGCTGGTTGCTGCGGCATCTAGGCGAGCAAGAAATCGTCGATCGCCTCGACCAGACCCCAGTTCCGTACTCGTCCGAACGCGAGTGGTTTAGGCTGGCCATCACCGTAACACCCACTCCACCGCCAGTGCCAGAAGAGAAGGAGGAAGAGGTACCAGAAGAGGAAGAGCAAATGGAAGAGGACGGAAGCGCAACTACAAGGGATAGCCAAACTGCCAAACCTCCAGTTGAAACCCCCAGTTTGCCACCACCACCCAAAACCTTCTATTACTCGTTCATCGTCTTCCCGCCCGGCGAATATACGATCGGCTCGGTCATTGATGAGCCGGGTCGGCAGAAAGATGAGACTCTCCACCTGGCGACGCTGACGCGTCCTTTCGCGCTGCTGGATCGCGAGATCACTTTCGAGGAGTTGATCGCGTTTTCTCCGGCGTTTACTGGATATATGCAAGCCTACGATGCCACACCCGCCGATGCTGGCTTCGGGCCCGACTGGTACGATTCCATTGGTTTTTGTCGCTGGCTGGGTCAACAGTTGGGTTTGTCGGAAGCGGAACAGGCGTACGCAAATCCAGATAGCCTGGATCTCGCTGAGTATCCTCGAGAGGCGGGTCCCTCGGCCAACTGGGCACCCCGCAACTGGCCGCTTGAATTGGATCGACAGGGCTTTCGTTTGCCAACGGAAACGGAGTGGGAAGTGGCCAACCGCGCCAGCGCTCGAACAACCTACGGTTTCGGCAGCGACGTGAGTTTACTGGATCGTTTTGGCTGGTTTTTGGAGAACAGTGAAAAACGCGTCCACGCAACCAAAGAGCTTCGCCCAAGCCTACGCGGCTTGTTCGACTTGCACGGAAACCTCTTCGAGTGGACACACGACTGGTATGGTGAATATAGCAACGAAGCAAACATCGATCCTCTGGGTGCGATTGAGGGCTCGAATCGAGTCAACCGCGGCGGCGGTTGGGATGTCGTTGCCGCGGATTGCCGGACAGCATTCCGCAACACCGGCTCCCCGACCTTCCGCTTCTCGAGCAACGGCTTCCGCCTCGCTTTGATTCCGTCCATCCTAGAGGCCGATCCGGAAGCATCAGCCAAAACGCGTTAGTTCAGCACATCGGCCGTTGGAATTTCTGCTACCGCATGTTGCGATGCACGGATGTGATGAGGTAATAGACCAGCCCAGCGAAGCTCGCCAGGACGGCCTCGGCGAACCCTCCTGGGAAAGCTAATCGAATCTTCGCTTGGTTCTCTGCTGACAAAGGTAATCGAACCAGTTACGCTAGGTACTTAATAAGTACGGAGTGACCCCTAATTAACTATCTAACTAGATCGCCAGAAATGGAGCAATTGCTCAAGTTCCAAAATTACTTGGTCTTGCTGGCGACCAGCCAATTGCGGCAGTTGCAGGAGTTGCGGCTGGAACCAATGGACCTTGTCCAAGAAACCTTCACCCGAGCCCACCAACGTTGGGAGCAATATACTGGCGAAGGCGACCGCGAGCTTGCGGGCTGGCTGCGGTCCATTCTTACCAATTATTTGCGCGATATCTTGCGCCGCCAAGGACGCGAATTGGATGAACAACAACTTCGAAACCAACTCGATGAGTCGTCGATGCGACTGGAACGCTGGCTGACCTGCAATGATTTAACACCGCGACGCATTGTGCTCAAACAAGAACGGCTGCTGAGGGTCGTCGATGCGTTGGGCGAGCTCCCTGAAAGCCAGCGACTTGCGCTGGAGCTGCGGTACCTCGATGGGCACAACATAGAACAAATTTGCGAGCGCATGCACCGCACCCCAGCCTCCGTAGGCGGCTTGCTCCAACGCGGCTTAGCCAATCTACGGCAGGCTATCGACGAGCCTTAACCAATCGCGAAAAATGGTTAGCCGATGCCAATCGAAAATGACCCAATCAAAGGTGAAGAAAGCGAGCAGCAATCGCGACTGGGTGTGGCGATTGCCGAGTACCTCTTAGCGACCGATTCGCAGCAAGAATTCGACGTCCAGGCGTGGCTCGATCGCCATGCCGATATTGCCGAACCGCTGCAAGCGTTCATAGCGAACCAGTCGGAATTTCACCAATTGCTGTGTAGCTCGACCAATTCCAGTACAGCTCGGGCTTCACTTGCTCTCACTCCAACCGACCTTGCCAGCGAGGGTGCGGAGGCCGCTTACCGTACCCATGACCAGCTGGACTTCGTTGTAAGCAATGACGGCTTTCGTCCCGCCCGCACTTTGCCACCCGAGTGAACTTGCTTTGCGACTGAACTTGCTCCCTGGTGGCAGCCGATTCACTCATCTGTTTCGACCATCTGCCTTGGAAAAGGATCGTCAAAAGCGGACCAGACCGCGGGCCCACATTCCAACTCTTCGTCGGTCAACAAGCATTCCGACAAGTCGGCTTCGATGCGCTCGCGATTCATGTCGATACCGATGAACACCAGTTCTTGCCGTCGATCTCCGAAGGGCTCGACCAGATCGGCTTCAATCCGCGCGCACTCCACCGCGTCCTCAGGCCATTCTTCGCGCGGCGTTTCAATCCACCAGCTTCCCTCGGGCAACAACTTGATCGAACAGCCAGCTTGGGACCACAGAAAGGCATCTTCGTGACGCGTGGCAATCCAGGCAAAACCCTTGCTCCGCAAGACCCCTTCCATGGCACCGCTCGAAAAGAACTCGAACAACCGGGCGGGGTGAAAGGGTCGCCGCGCTCGATAGACGAAACTGCCTATACCATACTCATCCACTTCGGATGTCTCTTCGCCACGCGGTTGCTCCATCCAGCCTTGCATGGCCTCCGCTTGCTCGATGTCAAATAGCCCCGTGTTGAGAATCTCTCCCAAAGGCACGCTTCCATGATCGGCGTGCAGAATGCGCGCGGTGGGATTGAGCTTGCGAATGATCTGTTCGACCGCTTGTGCTTGGTCTTCGCTAACAAGATCAATTTTGTTGATCACCACCACGTTCGCAAACTCGACTTGATCGGTGAGCAAGTCCACTACATTCCGTTCGTCTGCATCGTTCAAGCCCATATCCCGGTCCTTCAATGCGTCGGGAGAACCGTACTCTGTGAGAAAGTTGGCCGCATCGACCATGGTCACCATCGTATCCAGCTCAGCCACATCCCCCAGACTTCGGCCCTCTTCGTCTTCGAAGCTAAAGGTTTCCGCCACGGGCATAGGCTCGCTAATCCCAGTCGATTCGATTAACAAGTAATCAAATCGTTGTTGATCTGCCAGCTTCGCTACCTCAATCAGGAGATCCTCACGGAGCGTGCAGCAAATGCAACCGTTACTCATCTCCACCAACTGCTCATCGGCGCGGCTGAGAGCAGCCTCACCACGCCGCACCTGAGCTGCATCGATATTGACTTCGCTCATGTCATTAACGATCACCGCCACCCGCAGTTGGTCGCGGTTGGTCAGAATGTGATTTAAAAGAGTCGTTTTGCCCGCCCCCAGGAAACCCGACAACACCGTCACTGGCAATTTATTCAAGACCAACTCCCTCAACCATCAAAGTACAACATCATCCGCATGCCCTTACATGCACATTGTATGCATCTCTTGAAGTATTGCAACTGCACATCTATTCACTACATGGCTAAAGGACGAACAAGGCGGCAAGACGCCTCGACGGTTAAGCAGGCCACCAAGCTTTTTGAGGGATAATGCGGTTTCGCTGAGGTCTGTTGCGCAACTCACCCTAGCTGGACAGCGGCAGGTTTGTGAGCGGCAAGGCGCTAGCCCTTAGGTTTAGCCACATTTTTTGTAGTACTTTGCTTTTGCGACGTCGTAACCTATGACCATTGGTAGAAGTTCTTTCCAGCCTTCCCAGATCACCTGCC
>JBGSHW010000175.1:0-3295 GCA_041751975.1 Pirellulaceae bacterium | reverse complement strand
CAAATATCCAAACCCCATCCAACTTACAAACCTCGCAGCTTAAACTCGTCCATGCTTAACATCCCCCAACCAAAAACTTTTCAATACACATCGGACACTAGCTTCGAAAATGCGACTAAACCTAAGCGCTAGCCGCCGGTTGTTCCCGTTCCGTTTCATTCATTTACCGGCGGCTAGCGCCTCGCCGCTCACCAAAAATTTACCGGCGGCTAGTGCCTTGCCGCGCGGCGCGCGTGCTCGGTGAAAGGCTAACTTACTTGTGAACAATTCCTTAGTTGGTGTCGCTGCCTAAGCAAAACAGCACTTCTTGTCGCTCGCCGCTCTCACCAAGCAACGCGACGCGATGAAAAATTTGACTATTGACAATGGTGGGTGTCGCGAAGACCTGATCTCCCAGTTGATTCTTGGCCACCCGTTGAAAACTTTCGGGTTGAGCCTTGAACACGAAGAACTCTCCGGTCTCGTTGGTAACAAAAATGTCCTCGCCGACCAACACGGGCGATGCCGAGAAGGTACCGCCCAGCCGCGCCTTCCAACGTTCCTCGCCGGTGGCGGCCACCCAACAAAATGCGATCCCTTCGTCGAGCACACCGTATAAAAAGCCGTCGCGAATCAGCAACGAAGGAACGTACAATCGCGAGCTACTCTCCCACTCCACCACCTTCGATCCGTCGGCCCGCACGGCCGCAACATGGTTCTTGGGATAGCCGCCGCTGGTGTAGATACGCTCGCCATCGGTCACGGTCGAAGTGACACATTCGGTCGTAGCTCCAGCTGTCTCCCACAAGACTTCGCCGCTGGCCGGGTCGTAGCTCACCACTTGATCGCAGCCGGTGAGGATCAATTGGTCGCGACCATCAACATGCACCAAGATCGGAGACGAATAGTTGGGGGTTTTGGGCCGATCGCGGCGCCACACGACTTGGCCCGTCACGCGATCAAGCGCCGCCACGGCACCACCTAATTTATTGTCGGAGGTGACGATGACCGTGTCGCGATAGAGGGCCGGCGACGCACCGTAACCCTGATGCACCTCGTAGTTGGAGACGCGCGCTTGCCACAGGGGCTTACCATCCAAGTCCAACGCGGTGGTGATCAAGGCGTCGCTGTTCGGGAAGTTGACGAAGATCCGTTCTCCATCGCAGGCGGGAGTGCACGAGGCAGCGGTGGATTTATTATTCTTCCACATTCCACCCCGCGGATGAACTGTCCTATTCCACAGCGGCTCACCGGTTTTGCGGTTGAAGCACAATACCGCTTGGGCACCCGAAGCTTCATCGGCCGTTGCCAGGAACACGCGTTCCCCAAATACGGTGGGCGAGCCGTGCCCGCGGCCTGGCACGTTGACTTGCCACAGCACCCCGTCCGATTCGCTAAACTGTGTGGGGGGCGATTGCTCTGCGGCCGCAGTGCCGTTGCGTAGCGGTCCGCGCCACCACGGCCAATCGCTCGCTTTAATATCAAAGCCATCATCGATTTGCCGCAGCGGTTCGTCGGCCGGGGAGACGGTGTGCAGGGCCAATAGGGCTGCAATCGAGCAGAGAGCGAGCCCAGTGGCTTCAAGCTGTCGGACTCCGTTTATCCACCACCGGTTTGAAAAGTTCAACATGTAAACACCAAAAATTTCAGTTGCTAGGGTTCGTCTCGTTTTGCCATCCGCCAACGCGCTGGAGCAAGGCGCAGCGACAATCCAGTATGGTAACTGAAATCCGCTCATAATACCTTCCCGCCCATCCACCGTTTCTCGTTTCCCTTCGGATCTACAGCAGCCAACTTGCTCGATTCCATGGTTCTCGATTCCATGGCTGCATGCTGTAGCACCGCGAACCACAAGGTGCATCACGTGTTCGACTCACTGCTTACAGTCTTCCGCTCCGCCCTAACGTGCCTGCTTCTACCCACGGCCATCGGCCTCGCTCAAGGGGCAGCCCAAGATACAGCCCAAGATTCAGTACCCATTACGGCCCCCCAGCACTTGCCCGGCACACAACTTCTCGTCGAGCTACCTGCGGATCCAGCGATGGCGATGGTAGCTGGCATCGATCGCTTCGCACTCCGTCAGATCGTACGCGCGGAGAACGCACGCGCGGGGTTTTGGCAAACAGACGAAAGCCGTGCAGACAATCTAAAATTTTTAAAGTCGCGACTGGGGATACTCGCCGACTCGCCTGATACCGTTTCCGATGCCGTTCAGGATGCCGCTGCAAGCGATCGCCCTAATTCGGAGTGGCGGAGCGGCGGCGTGCTCTTTCAAAGATCGAGTTGGCCGAGCAACCCGCAAGTGAAGATCGACGCGATTCGCTGGCCGGTTGCCCGTCACCCCGCGCCGCAATTGCGAGATCACCCATCGCTGTGGGGTGAAGGGCTATTGCTTGAGCCCACCGTGCACACCGGACAACTGGCGGTGGTGCTTCCCGATGCCGACGAGTGGCCCGAAGCTTACTGCGGCTTGCTGCCCCCCCCTGAACGCAATCCCGCAGCACCGCAGCTGGTCGAACGGCTGTTGAGAAATGGTTACACGGTCGTCATCCCGCAATTCGTCAGTCGAGCCACTTTGCGACATGGAGGCGCTGAACTGTCTCAACGCGAGTACCTGCATCGCCCCGCCTTTGAGCTCGGACGCTCGCTGCTCGGTTACGAAGTACTGGGTGTGCAGCGCCTATTGGACGAGTTCACCGCCCGCGACGGCTCCAGACAAGAGACGGTGCAAGAGACGGTACAGAACACGTTGGTCATCGGTTTTGGCGAAGGTGGTTTGCTCGCGCTGCTCAGCGGCGCCGTTGATGAACGCATCGCGACCACGGTTTGCTGCGGTTACTTTGGCCCACGCGAAACGATGTGGAGTGGTCCACTGGACCGCAATCTGTACGGCGTATTGGAACGCTTTGGCGATGCGGAGCTGGGGGCCATGCTTGCGCCGCGCAAGCTGATCGTCAGTGCCGCTCCCAGTTACGAGGTGGCGGTGGCTACGCCGGGAGCGGCTCCTGCCCTGTGGCAGTCACCCCGTGGTGACAGTGTGGCTGGCGAGTTTGCGCGGATGCAAGACTTCGTGACCACCACCCTGCAGCTTGACTCAAGCTTTGCAACACTGCTCGAACAAGGGGACGGCGCCCCCTTCGATGTCGAGCTTCTGCTGGCGCAGCTGGAGCTACCAGGCCAGGGCCAACGCATACTATAGCAAGGGAATTCCTAGTACTTTTGCAAGATAGTCGAGGTTCCATCCAGCAACTCGACGTCGCATAGCGATACTGTACTTGTCTTTTTGCTGCTTGAGCATACTCAGGCTAAAGCGTTT
>JBGSHW010000174.1:0-4454 GCA_041751975.1 Pirellulaceae bacterium | reverse complement strand
TCGAGCCAGGCCATGGGCGGTAAACTCCTTGTGGTGAATTGTGGTTGGTGGCCTGGAAAAGGCCATCGATACAAATCCAACACAGGCTCAACGCTGCCCCATTTTTGCCCCATCGCAGATCGCAAAACGAAAAAAGGACTTCGAGCGATTTGCTCTAAGTCCTTGTGTGATTCGCACTTACGCGATTCAAAATTGTGGAAAACAAAGCTCCTCCGGTAGGACTCGAACCTACGACCCGGCGGTTAACAGCCGCCTGCTCTACCAACTGAGCTACAGAGGAATTCGACTTGCCGCAAACTTCGCAATTCGGACAAGAATGCCAACATCGCTGGGCTTGGGCGCTGATCGGGCTCTCCCTAAGGAGTGGGGGCTGGATTGAACGCGGTGGGCGGCGTGCGGTCGTTGAGGTCTCAAGATTACATTGGCCTTTGGTGATCTGCAAGACCAGTATGGGGCCAGCGGCGAACCCTTTTTCGGCCAAGGTAGCGATTCTAACGATCGATGCTGGGATTCTAACGCACAGTGGAGAATTCCGGCGGGAAGTGTAAACTAGAGCTTCGACAACTCAACTTCCCTTCCTGCATTATCAGTGACTCAACACGGAGACTCATCCCATGGTGGCTTTTGATCGTCGAAACTTATTCCGCGGAGCTTCGTTGGCTGCGGCCAGTATCGCTTTGGCTCGTCCCGCTTGGGCGCAAGAAAAGTCGAAATCGTTCTCAATCTCATTGGCTCAGTGGTCGCTGCACCGGCAGTTCTTCGGACAAGGTGGTGTCGAGAAACTCGATCCGCTGGAATTCGCGGTGATCTCCAAAGAAAAATGTGGTATCGACGCAGTCGAGTACGTCAATCAGTTCTACAAAGATGTCGTGGGGCAGTCTGGCTATGGGGAAAAACTTAAGAAGAAGGCTGACGACGCGGGGGTGAAGAGCTTGTTGATCATGTGCGATGGCGAAGGCAACCTTGGCGATCCTGACGCTAAGCGGCGGGTTACGGCGGTTCGAAATCACATCAAGTGGTTGGAGTGGGCCAAAGCACTCGGCTGCCACTCGATCCGGGTCAACGCTGCTTCCGACGGCAAGCTCTCGTACGAAGAACAACAAAAGCTGGCCGCCGATGGCCTGCGTCGGCTGTGCGAAATCGCCGACACTTATGAACTCAATGTGATCGTCGAAAACCACGGGGGCTTGTCGAGCCACGGTCGCTGGCTGCGTAGCGTGATGGAAATGGTCGACCACCCGCGGGTCGGTACACTTCCCGACTTCGGAAACTTCTTCATCCAACGCGGCAATGATCCGATGGAGTACGACCGCTACTTGGGAACCTACGAATTGATGCCGTTTGCAAAGGGGGTGAGTGCCAAGTCGCACGACTTTGACGATAGCGGCAACGAGAAGCACACAGATTTCCGCCGCATGTTGAAAATCGTCCTCGACGCTGGCTTCAACGGTTATGTCGGGGTCGAGTTCGAAGGGGGCGGTGACTCGTTCGCGGGTATCGCTTCGACCAAAAAATTGCTGGAGACGGTCCGTTCCGAGTTGGCTTAACCTGCGAGTTGGCTCAACGCCCACGGTTCGCGCCGACCGCCGCTTGAACCCAGGGCCTTTAATCGTCGCTTCAAAGGACACTGCGTGGAACCATTTACGATTCAATGCGCGACTTGTCAAAGCAAGCTCCGTGTACGCGATCCGCACTTGATCCACCATATCGTCAAGTGTCCGAAATGCGATTCAATGCTCCAAGTTGAGCCGCCGCAACGCCGAGTTGAAGTGACGAAGCCAGGGCAACCCGACATCGATTCCATGGCCTTGACCAAGGAGGGTATGACGACCAGTGGCGTAGTTCCCAAAAAGCATACGACCGGGGGAGCGAGCTCCGAAGTGGGGCGGCACGCAGGCGCAGACCACGCTTCCTCGCCGCCGAACTCAGGACCCGGTTCCGGTTCCGAGTCAGAGCCCCCCCACGCAAACTCTTTATTCGATTCCATGTTCGATGAGCGGACGGGCGACGCGGCCACCGTTGACCACTTTGCCGACGACGAAGAGTTTCATTTGGCGGAGATTGAAGCACCGCCGCGACCACCGTTGCATGACCAAGCCGTTTGGCAAGCCTCAGCGGCACCGTTACTGCCGACCGAAGAATGGACGAGTCCTCGGGCGGCGAAGTCCCAACAGTACTTGATGATTGCCTTCCTGGGAGTGAGTGGCGTTGCGGTTGCTGGCGTTCTGTTCTTTCTTTTCCTGCGATGGTATGGTTCGCCCACCTCGCCACCACTTGCCAACCTGCCCTCCGAGTTAACGCAGACCGACAGCAGGCCCGAGCTTGCGGCGGGCACTGGAGATGCAGCGGCAAAGCGGGCTGACAGTATGGTCGATGCACGTCATGGCGATCTTGCAGGGGTCGGTGACAACGGCGCAGACGAGGGAGATGACTCTGTGGCTACGGGCGCTGACGCCGATCGCGATCTGGATAACATATTTGACAACGTTGACGCGAGCGGCACGTCGAACGAAGCAACAAACAACGTACTGAACGCGAGCGATGGGTCGAGGACTGGAGTGCTGGCGGAGGGTAGTATCGGCGAGGAACCAGCCGCGACGACTTCGCCCAACGGCGAAGCCATTTCAGGTTCGGCTGGGCTCGACACCGAGGGCTCTGTCGCGGCGGGAGATCCGCAAGCTGCGCCTCAAGCGGACACCTTGGCATTGCCCAAACAGCTCGCCGACTTCGCGCCGCTCATTTCCTACGATCTGCAATACGTGGTTCCTGATACACCCGTTATACCCAGTCAAGCGCCGTTGACGGCGGAAGAGTTGGGGGTGGATCCGAACGCAAGTGCGGCCGCGACCTCCAGCGTCGATATGGAACAACGGATGGCCCTGCAACTTCCGGGACTGATTATTGGCAGTCGCTCCCTATCGCAGGCGGTCAATCTCTGGACTCACATCAGCGGCGTACCCACAGTTGTGAACTTTGATTCGCTTTCAGCCGCGGGGATCGATCGCAACAGCAAAGTCCGAATTCAACAGGTTGAACCGAAAAGGATTTCCGAACTCGGTGCGCAACTGGCCCAAGCGATCGGCGGGGAATTAACGGTCCAGGAAGATCGCTTTTTAAGCATTGGAGCGTCGGTGGATGCGATGCGCAGGTCGCTCCCCAGTGCGATTCCGTTGAGCGGTTTTGTTGACGACGAGAACACCGCGCAGGTATGGCTGGACGGGATGATGAACGAGCTGTTTCCGGTATTGGCCGGTCGCTGGGAGCTGGTCGATTTTCAGTTGCAAGTCGACAAGGAGGCTGCCACGTTCGGTGGCCCGGAGTTGCAACAGTGGTTCGAAGTGATGCGGCTGTTTGAGAATTGGCGCGAGCTGCAGGGGGGGGCGAAATTGAGTGGTTTGTCCCCCGAGTTGCTGAGTCAATCGTTGATCGATCCGCAGCAACTGCCCGCATTGGATTTCGAGCTGAGTGGTGCCTTTCCCCAGTCTGCTCCGGTGGGGCAAGCGTTGTCGCGGACGTGTGCTTTAGCGGGGCTGGAGTGTTGGATTGATTGGGCAAATGTGAGCCAGACTGGCTTATCACCCCAATCGACTTACGTTGTGGTGACGAACAAGCGTCCACTGCGGCGGGTGCTAGGGGACTACGCAAACAACTACAGCCTCGCCGTAGCTTTGCTCGACGATCATTCGCTGTGGCTCACATCCACTGTGGCCTATCGCAAACAGTCGCGGATCTATGTACTTGACAGTGCCGGGAAGAGCGTTGAGCAATGGCAACAGCAATTGCGGCTATTAACCCCCATCGACGAGGCCGGTGTTGGCAAGCTGGCGGTGTTACCAACCCCCGATGGTCGCTACGTCATCGTACGCTGCTGCCGCCCCAGTCTCCGGTTTTAGCGAGTCGCGGGGCGCGGTGAGCAACAGGTTTCAGAGAGTCACGTGCTTGCGATCGAGGCGATCATTTGCGTGTCAAAGTGCCAGCATGTTTGTCGAACTCCACTGCTTCTGTTCCAAGCCTCACCATTTTGCCGCATGGGGAACGGTTTGATGTTGCTCCATGCTGCGCGGCGGCACCCTATACAAGCGGCGTATTTGCCCAGGCTACTCACCCATCCCAACTTTCAGCTTTTCAATGGCAAGAGCAAGCACGGTCCCTTGGCGAACTACACGACCAGAAAACTGGCGCACAGCGTCTGGTGCGGCCCCAAAAATTGCTTTACAATCTGGCTTTATAACGCACAAGTCGCACTCAGCCACATGTCGCACACAGCATCGGCCCTTTGAGATACGGTCACGACAGACGTTACAAAAATGCACCCGTGGCGCAACTGGATAGCGCATCGGTCTTCGGAACCGAGGGTTGCAGGTTCGAATCCTGCCGGGCGTACTTTGTTTTGTAAGGACTTTTGACGATTCGGCAACTTTCAAAATCGGCTCTGTCCGAGAAGTTGTCCGAAA
>JBGSHW010000173.1:0-8647 GCA_041751975.1 Pirellulaceae bacterium | reverse complement strand
CACGACCAGCCATAACCACGATTCCTTCACATGAGTTGGAAATTCAAAACCAACCCACTAGACTAAACCCGCCGTCAAGCCTGTCTTACTCGGACGCTTACAAACAAGCAGTGAAGGAGTCTTGAATGCTGGGGCCGTCTCCCGATGATCCGCGCCCGATGAAGGGCTTCCCGCAGGTCGGGTTCCTCAAGCCAATGGTCAAGAACCCTAACATCGTGGTCGGCGAGTACAGCTACTATGACGATCCTGAAGGGCCGGAGCAGTTCGAGGCCAAGTGCGTGCTGTATCACTTCCCCTTCATTGGCGACAATCTGGTAATCGGCAAGTTTTTTGCGTTGGCTCGTGACGTGAGATTCATAATGAACGGAGCCAATCACCAGACAAACGGATTTTCGACGTACCCCTTCTTCATCTATGGCAATGGGTGGGAATCAGTGACACCGCAGCCCGGCGACTTTCCGTACAAGGGCGATACGGTCATCGGGAACGACGTGTGGCTTGGGTATGACGTACTGGTGATGCTCGGCGTGAAGATCGGTGACGGAGCCATCGTCGCCGCCCGGTCAGTCGTGGTGAGCGATGTTCCGGCGTATTCGGTTGTCGGGGGCAACCCGGCAAAGGTCATCAAGCAAAGGTTCCACGATGCAGTCATAAAGGAGTTGCTCACGGTCAAATGGTGGGATTGGTCGCTGGAGAAAATCACTCGGAACCTGCCTGCCAACAGCACGGTGAACCTTGATAGTCTGACGTCCTTCATGGACCAGAATACTGCCGACTTTAGCGCTTGGTGGGGCTTCTTCGAAGGTACTTCGTCGCTTACCGCCACTATGGAAGGAACGATCCAAGCACCGTTGCTGAACATGCTTAGTGGGGTCGCGCTGACGCTTGATGCTGGCGGCTCAGTGCCGATCGGCCAGATTGAGAGCTTGACCAATGGCAGTATTACTCTCAGCGGGGCAGCACGAACATTTTCTCAGTTAATCAACGTTGCGAAGTCAACGGTTTCACTCAATGGGGGCGTGACGACGTTTCCACAGGTTACCGCCATGGACGGTGCAAGTTTCATAGTGGCAGCCGGTACTCTGTCGTTTCCCGTAGCAACCAGCTACGTACATACAATTGGCACGCAAGTGGATCAGGTAGTGTTTCGGGCAACGGGCAGCACAAGCAATTCGATCGCGCCTTGGCCGAGACCAGCTTGCCCGAGCGTCCCGATTACGAACGCGCCAACGCGTACGAGCGGCTAACGGCCGAACTGGAAACCTCCATGGAGCGATCCACGCTACCCGAGCAAGTCCGAGCCACCGACGCGCTGCATGAGTTATTGATTCGCATTCGCTTTTTGAAATCAAAACTTGCAACCGTGTCGAGCGATTTTCCCCAGTATTGGGTAAAATCGCTTATAAGTGCAAGCCCCTTATCTTACAGATTCCAAGCGTGCAAAGGCCTAGACTTAGCTTAACGATTTGGGGCATTCGTTCGACATTTGTCGCCTATGGGACTTCAAAATACTTTTGAAGGTGAGCTATGACGCCGCAAGAAGTAAATGCTGATCGGGATCGGACGATCCGTACCTTCTTTAAATGGGGGCGATACGTACCACCCGAGCAACTCCCAGGCTGGCTTATGTCGGTTGCTCCCGAGTGCGAACAAACGCGAGCTGAACTATTCGATCTTCTCCGTGCCGACCATGCAAATCAAAGCCGCCAGACGCTTGAGGAAGTAGAACCACGTTGGAAGATTCTGGCGAACAAGTACTTGGAAAGCAATTCCAGGCCAAGGTTTCACGGAGGCTCGTCGCTTGCCCCATTCGGCCAGCGAGCGACGCAAAAATTCGGAATTGTGTTATTATTGATGCAAAAACTTTTAATACCGAACACAAAAAGTATTAGTATTTTTCGATTGACATTTCCGGAAATATTTTTTTTGAGCTTTATAGGCTGACAATCAGATTTCAGGTTGGTAAACTGGTCGGCGGTAATGCCCGCAGTCGCGGTATGGCAGGCGACGCTTTCGTCGACGAATAAGCCTGAGTCTGGGAAACTGAATCCAACGAGTTGTATCATGTGGTCGACCATCGCTAAACGAAACGAACAAGTCACTCTGAGTCGAGACCAAATGCGACATCGGCGACGGATGCGGAAACTGCTTGTTGAGTCGTTGGAAGATCGCCGGGTGTTGACGACGGTTGCCTGGGATGGAGGCGGTGGAGACTTGTTCTGGAGCAATCCGCTGAACTGGAGTGGCGATCAGCTTCCCGGAATTGAAAACGACGTCGTCATTGATGCTCCTGGCAATGTGACGATTCAATTTGATGTCGTAGAGCCCCAAGCAATCAAGAGCCTGGATCTCAAGGACTCGTTGCGACTCAGTGCTGGTTCGCTGACAGTTGCCGGCTCGATGTTGGTCAGTCCAGATCAACGAATTTCGGCTCAAGGCGCGGCATTTCGCGCAACCGATGGAGTTGCTGAACTTGCGGGAGTCAGCCTGGTAGTTTCCAATGGCGGTTCCATCGTCATTAACACTGCTCCGGTTGTCACCAATAGCACAGCCAACTTCCGTGACATGCTGTGGGAGGTACGTGGGGCAGGTAGCATCCTTAGTTTGCCAACGTTGACACGACTCAACAACGGTGGCGGCTATGATCAAGATGTGTTCCTTCATGCATTGGATGGTGGAACGTTAAATCTCTCGTCGGTTACCCAGCTCATGGATGAGTATTCGGGTGATGATCGCCGATCGTCGATCCAAGCTCTTGCCGACGGTGCTGATAGCCGAATTGATCTCAGCTCACTACATACGATGCTCGATGGTTACGCTAGCGGTCCGGGATCCGCTGATGACGGTGAGTTTTCGCGGCTGTCGATGTCCGGCCAAGGAGTGATTGAACTTGACAGCGCGAACTCACTGACAGGGGTCTTTGTTCAACTTAACGGCGGGCCCGCTGACTTGACTTTGCTGGCAACGCTGACGCGTGGTCGACTCGATGTGTCGAATCAAAATATTGCGCTTGACAACTTGACGAATCTTGATGCCACAAGTGTTTTTGTTTCTGGTGGCTCGACGCTTGAGTTTCCTGCGCTAACAAGTTATTCCCATGCTAGTTTTGGCAACCACCTCCATACCAGTTTGCGAGCCACGGGTCCTGGAAGTGTTCTGGACATGCCGTTCGTCACGACAGTGACTGGTGGGTCACACTACAATTCACGCTTGGCAATTGAAGCGCTCGATGGAGCTTTGGTGAATCTGCCGGCTGTGACGGCAATTAATGACCCAAGCTTTGGCGATTCTCGATGGCGCAGAATCGATGTTCTAGCTGATGGTCTAACCAGTCAGATATCGCTGACATCACTGATTGAGTTCGTGGATGTATTTGGCACAGCAGGCACAGGTGATGGTTTATGGTCGAGCATACGCAGTAGAAATGGTGGGAATGTCACAGCTGACGGACTCCTTTATGTTGAGGGGACGCAATTATTGCTGGACGGAGCCGGCGAGGTTCCTTACGCATCAGTGAAGTCGTTCAGAAGTGGTCAGTTGTCGATCTCGGATCCTGGGCCTTATCAATTCCCTGAACTGCAAGAGATGATTGGAACCCAAATCAACATCTTAAGCGGAGAACCTAGCTTCCCTGCAGTCTGGAATATTGACAACGCATCAGTTCATGTGGAGGGATCCGCGGTCGCTAGCTTCCCTTTGGTCAGCCAATATTATCATGCAAGCACCGGCAATCACGAGCATCGATTTTTGCGGGCTGTAGGGGAAGGTAGTCGCTTAGAGCTAGCGAATCTTTTGATCATTACGAATGGAACGCATTACGACTCGCGACTGGTGATCGAAGCACTCAACGGAGCAGCCATTAATCTCTCTGGGGCGGTTGAAGTGACTGCCCCCAATGCTGGTGACTCGCGTTGGAGACGCATTGACGTCGCTGCGGACGGATCCGGCAGTCGAGTTGACTTCAGTAGTCTCACTTATTTCCGCGACCAATGGGGAACGAGCGATTCTGGCGATAGCATTTGGTCGACATTATCAGCCCGCAACGGGGGAGAGATTATTGCACCTTCGCTCAAGCACCTTACGGGGACAGACTTGCAAGTCAATGCGGCGGGTGTACTCCCCTACCAATCGCTTGAAACTGTCCATGGCGGACGAATCTTCGTTACGGGGGAAGGTTCGTTTGAATTTCCTAATTTGATTTCGGTTGTTTCATCGAACATTACGGTGATCAACCAGAATCCATTGTTTCCCGCGTTGAAAAACATTGATGGGAGTAGTCTCCTCGTTAGTGATGCAGGAACACTGGCGTTACCGGGAGTGACCAACTATTCGCACGCCAGCGGTGACAACAACCAATATCGAACGTTCAGGGCAACGGGCGTAGGAAGCGTTCTTGACTTGGGCAATGTGACCAATATTGGCGGCGGAACGCACTACGGCTCAAGACTCGCCATCGAAGCCCTCAGCGGAGGTGTGGTCGATTTGTCGGCTGTAGTGCACATGAGCGATCCCGGTTCCGGTGATGGCCGATGGAGACGCATCGACGTTTGGTCCGATGGAGCGGGTAGCCGCGTCGATCTGACGAACCTGCAGAGTTTCAGCGACCAATGGGGAAACAGTAGCTGGGGCGACGATATCTGGTCGACGCTCAATGCAACAAACGGTGCAGTACTCGACATACCGAATTTGAAAACACTGCATGCAGTATCGCTCGCGCTGGGGAGCAGTGGGATTGCGGATGTAGATCAACTAACAACGATGAGCTGGGGAAGTCTACCGATCAGTGGCAGCGCCCGATCGTTCCCGGCGCTGACGAGCATCTTTGGCACTTCGGTTGTTGTCGATAGCGTCGCAGCCACCTTCCCTGTGTTGACGAGCTTGCGAGCAGGAACGCTGACGCTCGCCAATGGTGGCACGGCGAACTTAGATGCTGTTACCAACATCGATGGCCAAAGCCTCTTGGTCAGTGGAGGAGTCACACTGGCGTTACCGGGAGTGACCAACTATTCGCACGCCAGCGGTGACAACAACCAACATCGAACGTTCAGGGCAACGGGCGTAGGAAGCGTTCTTGACTTGGGCAATGTGACCAACATTACCGGCGGCACGCATTACAACTCAAGACTCGCCATCGAAGCCCTCAGCGGAGGTGTGTTGAACCTTTCGAAAGTCACACAGATAAATGATCCTGGCAGTGGCGACACTCGCTGGAGACGCATTGACGTGTTCGCTGACGGAGCAGGAAGTCAAATTGACTTATCACAACTAGTCAATTTTATCGACGTATTCGGCACAGCCTCTAGCGGAGACTCCATTTGGTCGTCCTTGGTTGGGGCTAATGGAGGCAGAGTTCAAGCGGAACGTTTAACTGTTGTCCGCGGCGTGAATGTTGTAACGGGTGAATCGCGGATTTCCACAGCGTCAGAAATTCCCAGTAATGTAGAAGTTAAAGACGAGACAGATTTATCCGATCATGATCAAGGTTTTATCCTGCTTGGAGATGATTCCGTCTTGGTGACGTCAGGCGATAGCTTTGGTTCCGTCTATTGGATTGGAGGTAGCGGCAACTGGGAGACTTCGTCGAATTGGAGTACCGGCAGGTTGCCGGGTCCACGAAACCGCGTGTTTATCGACTCACCTCAGCACATCTCCATTACGATCAACAGCAATGTGCGTGTTGAGTCGATTCACAGCACAGAGGACGTTTCGCTGATTAGTGGTTCACTGGTAGTGACCTCCGCTTCCGTGGTTAGTGGAAATCTTCTTCTCAGGTCGGGAACGTCGCTGACAGCTGACGGCTTTTATGCTGCATTTGAGGCCTCAGGGCCAACTGTTCTGGACGGAGCCAGTCTCTACGCGACGCGTGGCGGAAAGGTGCGCCTTCCAAGCGTTTCAGCCTATTCGCACGCCAGCGGTGACAACAACCAACATCGAACGTTCAGGGCAACTGGGGTAGGAAGCGTTCTTGACTTGGGCAATGTCTCGACGATGAGCGGGGGAACGCACTATAACTCGCGATTGGCAATCGAGGCGATCTATGGAGGAACGATTGACCTATCCGCCACCACGCGTATCGAAGATCCTGATTCCGGAGATTTCCGCTGGCGTCGCATTGATATCACGTCAGATGGTGCTTACAGCTCAATTGATCTATCAAGTTTAGCAAGTTTTTCCGACCGCTTCGGAAGCTCTTCAAGTGGTGATGCCATTTGGTCAACATTGGCAGCCATCGACAGTGGAAATGTGAGCCTGTCGCAGGCTGTATTTACGGGAGTCCATATGACAACCGGAGTGAATGCGCAGTTTTTTGGTGAAGCCGATCTTTCAACCAACTCGCGGTTGACTGGCAATGGTACCGCCGGTGCGGTCGGGAACGCTGGAACAGTTGCACCCAACGGTTTTCTGACTTTGACGAGTGACTATCGGCAGCAAAGCCAAGGCCGCTTGATCGTTCGAGTCGGTGGCACCGCAGCTGGTAACAACTTCGACCGTCTGGTGGTCAACGGCAATGCCGTCGTCCATGGTATCCTTGAACTCGTCAGGACAAATAACTTCGTGCCGACGCTTGGAAGCGAGTTCAAGATTCTCGCCGCCAACACCGTAACAGGCGTCTTCAACAACGTTGTTGGCGCGGCATTTGGCAACAACATCAAGTTACAGCCTGAAGTACGGGCAGACGGCGTGTACCTGGTAGCCGTCGCAGATCTTGGTCCCAAAATCATAGGCACCAATCCACAAAGCGAGGCCCGCCATGCATTGAGCTCGATCGATGTGTCATTCGATGAACCGATTTTGTGGAGTTCCGTCAATGCTGAACAGTTTGCTCTAAATGGTCCTGCGGGCGTAGTTGCAGTTGCCAATCTGACGCAACCCACCCCTTCGTCGATCCGAATCCACTTCGCCCCACAGACGCAACCCGGAAACTATAGCCTGCAAGTCGGTCCAAATATTCGGGATCTAGCTGGCAATGCGATGGATCAAAATGGAAACGGCACTGGCGGGGAAACCGCAGATGTCTATAGCACGAATATTGAGCTGCTAGTGCCCGCAGAACCGGTGATCTTGAGCCAGTCACCCAGCGGCCTGATCAATACCGCTCCGCAGTCGATCACGTTGCAGTTTTCGGTTCCGCTTGATCCAACTTCAGCCAGGGCTTCTAGCAATTCTGTCCTGATTCACTTGGGATCAAACCAGGTTCAGGGAGGTGGAGACGACCAACAGTTTGCGGTAACTCCTGAGTATGTCGATGGGTCGCTGACGTTGACACTAACGCCGTCCAGCTTTCCGCAAGGATTGCCCGCTGGTCACTATCGCTTGCAGATTCGGTCCGGTGAAGCGGGTGTTCGCAATGTCGTTGGTGGACAATTAGACGGAAACGATGACGGTGTACCTGGCGATGATTACTTTGGCAACTTTAGCGTTAACACCGTCGCCGCTGCCGCGTCGATTGTTTTATCGCAAGAAAGTGATTCAGGTATTTCGAATTCCGATCGATTGACCAACCAGTCCAACCCTACCTTTGTAGTCAATGTAAATCAGATCGGGCTACTCGAGTTTGATCCGTTGGGTAATGGTGCTTTTACGCAGTCGACGTATGCGTCTTTGCCAGGCCAGTTCTCGTTTACGCATCAGTATACAAGCGACGGTGCGTACTCGCCTGTCGTTAGATTCCGTCCAGCTTATGGCAGCCTGCGCACTTCTAGCACGACGTTCACGTTAGACCGGGTTGCTCCCGATCTGTTGAGCGGCGTAGGATCCGAGCAAGCTCCGGTATTTAGCCAGACAGTGCGTTTCAGTGAGCCAATCACAACAAGCGACGGCAGTACGACCCCTGGTTCGCTTTCGGCGGTATTGATTGGTCCGGGTGGGGAAGAGATTAATATTCGCGGAGTTAACGGTAGTGGTGCCAACTACACGTTTACCTTTGATCCGGTGTTTGTTCCCGGCACGTATGAGCTGCGATTCACGGACCAGATATTCGATGTGGCAGGTAACCAGATTCTCAGCGCGCCCATGGATTCGTTCTTGGTGCTGCCCGACGTAACGGCTCCGTTCGTTACCGCGTTCATCCCGCTGGGGCCGACGAATCAGAATATCAACAGTTTGCGGATTACTTTCAGCGAGCCGATGGATTTGGCTACGTTGACCGCAGTTCAGGTTTCCATTCAAACTCCGCTTGGCGTGGAACCCGTTCTCGTAAGCTCGATCGCAAGGGTTCCGGGTAGCGACGAGCAGTTCGAAATCGTGCTGGCATCATCGATCTCCGTGCCAGGAGATTACATGGTGACGATCGCCGAGTCGGTGGCTGATCTATCGGGCAACACGCTAGGAGCAGCGTACTCGGCCGGTATAACGATTGATAAGACTGGACCGCGAATCGTATCGGCAGTTCCCGTTGGTACATTGCATCAGGTGATTTCGTTCATTGATGTGACCTTTGATTCCCAAATCAACGAGGCAACGTTCAGCAACAACGATGTGAGCTTGCTTGGGCCAACTGGAGTAGTCTCCAGGGCCAACGCGCACTTTGAGATAGATAGGCAATATGGGTAGAGTTGCGCCCGCGGGGCTTTTAAGCGATGATTGTTGGCAGCTTTTACACGCTTCCAGTCGCTTGCGCAAAGTCCGCTATGATGTCCGAGATTCA
>JBGSHW010000172.1:0-8704 GCA_041751975.1 Pirellulaceae bacterium | reverse complement strand
CTCCGCGAATTTTGCGAAAAATCGGCCGGAGAGAGGATCTTTAGCAAGATCCACTACCTAGACTTGAAACAAGAGGATCTTTAGCAAGATCCACTACGCAAATATTTGCAAAACCAAACCCCAGGATCCGCGTTGAATGTCGGAAGCCAACCTCAACCTAACTGACCCCGCGGCGCTGCTGAGCCTCTTTGGCCCGCAGGATCAATTCCTTAAGTTGATCCGCAATCATTACGGCGTGGCCATTACCCACCGCGACGGCAAGCTGAAGATTATCGGCGAAGAGGCGGCCGTGCGGCATGCAACGAGCCTAATGGAAAATCTACACCAGCGGGCACAGGAAGCGGGAGGTCTAACCCTGCAAGAGGTTGAGGTGGCGCTCGCCGCTGGCAAACTGTCCAACGGCAAAAGCGCGCATTTGAACCCCCAGGCCGGTACGGACTCTAAGGGGGGGGTGAACCCCACCTTGATGCACCCCGCTGCCCAGGCGCTGGACATCAACCTGCAGCATCAACAACGGAAAATCAAGCCGCGAACGGAGGGGCAAGCCGCCTACGTGAGTGCTATTCGCAACAACGATCTGACGATGTGCAAAGGGCCAGCCGGTTGCGGAAAGACCTATTTGGCGGTTGCTTTGGCAGTCGAGGCCCTTAAAAGTCGCAGTATCCGTAAAATAGTACTAGTGCGTCCGGCCGTCGAAGCGGGCGAAAATCTCGGATTTTTGCCAGGCGACCTGCAGGCTAAGCTAAACCCCTACTTGAGACCTCTGCTCGACGCACTCAACGAAATGCTGGACTATGACCAAGTAAAATACCTAATGGAACATGATGTGATTGAGGTTATACCCCTCGCTTACATGCGCGGACGCACCCTGAACGAGGCGTTTATTATTCTGGATGAAGCTCAAAATACCACGTCCGCTCAAATGAAAATGTTTTTGACACGGATGGGGATTGGCTCCAAAATTGTCGTTTCAGGAGATATTACCCAAGTTGACTTGCCAGCGGGGGTAACGAGCGGATTACGAGATGCCTGGCATCGCCTAGGTGGCATTCGCGGCGTAAGCTTTGTAAAACTCGGGTCAGGTGACATCGTCCGTCACCGACTGGTCCAAGAGATTGTCGACCGGTATGAAGCGCGAGAGGCTGCACACAGCAGCTTGGGTCAACGGGAGGATCGCGAGCACGACTCGCAAAATTAAGCCGTATGGCATCACACAAACCAAACCGGATGCGTGGCGAACGTGTGGCCTCGTTGCAACTCGAGCCCTCAGCACTCAAACGCTGGGCGCAGCAGTTGTTTACCGGGCAGTCGCTATTGCAACTGACGATTGCCGCCGTCGCGGCAACCTTGCTGGTCTTTACCCTACAAGGTTGGCGACCACCGTTTGCCTACCGTGAGGGACAAGTTCCCGATCGCGATGTCGTAGCCCGCGTGGCGTTTGATCTCATCGATACGCAACAAACCAAAATGCTCCGCGACCAAAAGCGGCGCGAAGTGCTTTGTTATTACGAAAACCGTTCGCAGCCGATCACGCAACTCCGTGGCGCCATCAAAGACCAACTGTTTGCCCTGCTCGACGGCGTCCCCTTCGATGAACTTACCGCTGCGCAACTCCGCACGCTCTCTGCTTTCGTGCCAGCTGAAAAGGCCGACGTCAATCCCGAGGGAGGGCCGCAGAAACCGCAACTCACCCGCGAAGAAGCCCTGACAGCTGCCCGTTCGCTGCTCGGCAAAAGCGACCAGTTAGACAAATTCGACGCAGCCCTTCGCGCAATTCTGGCACCGATCGCCGAGTCGGGCGTGTTGCAATCGCTCGGACACGATAGCGACCAAGGTAGCCAACGCTCGATCATCGTTTTCCCTGCCGGGCAACCCGACGACGAAGTTTTCTTGGATGTTCCGCGCGTTCGCCGACCTGAAATCGCCGCTCTGCTACCGCAGACGGTGGCTGAGGTCTTCCAACAGTCGTTTACCAGCCCCGAAGCGGCCATCGTGGCGCGGATGGTCAGCAATTATCTGGCCAACAACCTCCCCGAAACACTTAGCTACCGTCAAGACTTGAGCGAAAATGCGCGTCGCAAAGCGGAAGAAAGTGTCCAAGATGCAATGGTCTCTTACTTCCCGACCGTTAGCAAGTTAGCAACGGCGGGCAAACCCATCTCGCGTGCCGATAATCTCCCCTTGCTGCGAGCTGAATACAACGCCTGGGTCGCTCAACTGTCGTTTGGCGAAACCACTTTTCGCTTGCTGGCCTTTATTGGCATGGTACTCGCCCTGTACTTGCTATGCGGCATCTACATTTACTACCAATACGATCCAACACTATTGACCGAGCCGACTCGTTTGTTGCGGCTGCTGGGGTTGGTCGTGGTCACATGTTCAGTCTGTCGCTTTATCGCCCCCGATCCGTTTCGCGCGGAGATTGTGCCGCTCGTGCTATGCGCCATGACCGCCACGATCGCTTTTGGACGGCAAGTCGCCTTGTTGGTCACAACCTGTTTGTGTTTGGCGATCACGTTAGGACTCGGATTTGATATCAGCGAGTTCGTGACTTTGTGTGGTGGAACGTGCGCCGCCACACTGCTCCTCGGTCGCATCCGCACGCGAACCAAGTTGATCTATGTAGGGCTAGCTGCTGGCGCTGTAGTCTGCTTCACACACATGGGTGTGGATACCGTAGCTGGCAAGTTGAATGTGGTGATGCCCGCCTCTCCCGACGCACCACCGCTCGAGGTCAGGACTTGGCTGGGCTTACTCCCCGGCTTGGTCAGCGAATCGCTCCGCCTCGGTGGCTTCACGCTGCTGGCCGGCGCCTTGATGACCGGTATGCTCCCCTTCGTGGAACGCTTGTTCGGTGTCCAAACCGACCTGAGTTTGCTTGAGCTGGGCGATGCCAGCCATCCCCTTTTACGACAACTGGCGCAACGCGCGCCCGGTACGTACAACCATTCGATCAACGTGGCTGCGATCGCCGAAGCCGCAGCCGACTCCATCGGTGCACACGGGCTGTTGACCCGCGTAGGGGCCTACTTCCACGACATCGGCAAAATGTTCAAGCCCAACTACTTCATTGAGAATCAAGAGCAGGGGGGCAATTGCCACGATAGCCTTCAGCCCGCGATGAGTACGCTGGTCATCATCGCCCACGTCAAAGATGGTGCCGACTTGGGCCGTCAACACCGACTTCCAAAACCGATCATCGACTTCATTGAACAGCACCACGGCACCACGCTGGTAGAATACTTCTTCCGTGAAGCAGCTAAGCGCTCGCAGACCGATCCCAACAAAGAAGAAGTCTCGGAGACGTCGTTCCGCTATCCCGGTCCCAAGCCGCAGACGCTGGAAGCCGCCGTGCTCATGTTGGCCGACTCGGTGGAAAGTGCCAGTCGTACGTTGGTGGAGCCCACCAGCTCGCGGATCCAGAACTTGGTCGATCAAATCGCCATGAAAAAGTTGCTTGACGGGCAATTCGATCAATGCGGACTCACCCTCCAGCAACTCGATCAATTGAAGTCATCGCTCGTCAAGTCGCTGACCGCCATCTACCACGGCCGCGTCAAATACACCGGCCAAGCTTCAGCGTAAGTAGTGGATCTTGCTAAAGATCCTAGGCTCTTGGGATCTTTAGCAAGATCCACTACCTAAAACCACTACGTGCGACCCTGTTTTTTTAGCTATGACAAATCACTAGGCTCAACGACTCAAACTAGGCGCCGTTGGCTGCCGGGCCAAGTTGGAATGTTGATACATCGGCAAGTAGCGATAGTAAACTTCCAAACACAAGCAACTCATAGCAGTCGAATACACGCGACCGCCATAACCACCCCAGATCCCATCGGGCTCCCAACTACCCGCCTGGTCGTGGTAGGCGGGCAATTGCGTGGCTAGCAGTCGCTCTTTCAAGGCTTGATTCCATACTCGCCAGTTATCATCCTGCAGTTGAAACAAGGCGAGGGTGGCGTAGTACCAAAAGTAGACGTTGTCTTCGACTTGACCGGGTCGATTCCGCATGATCATCTCCATCGCCTCGCGTCGGGCTTCCAGCGAGAGTGGATAGTCGAGCAGCAGCCGACAGGCCAGCGACTCGGCGGTCATCGTCTCGCTGGGACGTCCCTCGCCTGGTCGATAGCGGGCCAGTCCACCGTGGGTTCCGGCTGAGCACGATTCCAGAAATTGCCGCATCCGCTCATGAACTGCTAGCGGTATTTCGATCCCCGAGCGTTCCACACTTTTCAGCGCCATCGCTTGCCAACCAAACTGACTGAGATCGCCGGGATCACGCGGTCGGTAACGCCAACCGCCGCCACGAACATCTTGGGCATTGATGCTGTACTGAGCCGCCCGCATCAGCGAGTCCTTCAAATAGGCATCGTGCGTCATGCCATACGCCTCGGCCAAGGCCAGTGTGGCGATGCTATGACAGTACATGCGTGCGTTCACTGCACTCGGATCGTTGCCAACCTGCTTCGGCCCCGATAAGTCTCCGGAAGGCATTTGCATCCGCAGCAAGTATTGCAGCCCAAGCTTGACCGACTTTTGATGGTCGCCTTCCACATGCGTATGTCCCGCTGATAAAAACGCCAGCAGTGCAAGTCCCGTAATGCCTGTGTCCGAGCGATCGCCCGTTCCATGCCGGTATTCTCCCAACGCGCGCGTCTCGGTACCGGCCCCGTAGTCGGCCGCAATCCAACCTCCGTCAACACCCTGAGCGGCTGCCAGCCACCGCAGGCCCGCTGCCACAGCCGCTTCGCTATCGGCGTCAGCTCCGTAGGCTTGGGCCAATTGCAGTCGATTGGGGGCCTGCCGCAGCTGATACTCTTGGGGCAAGCTCGATGCGGTAGTCAGTTGACGGTCGGGTGGCAAGATCGGCGAATGCGTGTTGCTAACCGTTTGGTTTTGAGCGTTCGCTACGTTCGCCAGTGCATCGGGCAACGGCGGCGGCAAGACACTCGACTCGAGTGCAGCACTTTGTTCCTGAGCACTATTTTCAACCAGTTGCGAGGGGGTGTCGAACGAGTCCCCGGCATCCGACGCGGCATTGGTGAGACTGTCGTCGGTCAACTCCTCCGGCGGCGGCAGGTCGGGCATCGGCGTCGGCTCGCGGACGGTGAGCAAATCGGGTAGGTTCAAGTCGCTATCGAAGAGACGCTGGATCTCAGGGGGTTTGGGCAAGTCGGCGAGCGGTACCGAGCGTTCCCAAGGCTGCGGCGAGTCGCTCAAGGACTCAGAAGCGTCGTTGTTGTCCGCCTCCGTGGTGCCTCCCGTCGTTGGAACGAACGTCTGCGCATCGAAAGCCACCGACATCGATTGCTCGCGTCCACGGGGACTCCCTTGCGGCAACGTTTCGCGGCTGCCAAGCGCGTACATGAGCAACCAGACATGCGCCAGGACACTCAACACGACCGCTTTGGTCAACGGCTTGGCTTGGCCCCATTTGGTCCGCGAGGCGATGAGCAAAAAAATCGCCAACAATGCAAAACCAACTCCGAAGATGATCGCCAACGTGCGACCACTGCTGAGGTAGGCCCAGCCGCGCCAAAGATGTTCCAAGAATTGGTCGAACCACGCCATGTTTAACGCATTTGCTTAGATTGAACGCCCAAGACCGCAGTATTGGTAATCCCTGCCGATTGGATCGCACCATAAACCGGCACGACGAATTTTTGCATGGCATCCCCATCCGCACGCACGGCCACCGCCAAATCGGGATAGCGCATCCGTAAGCTACGCAGCCGCTCGGTCAACTGCTGCACCGTCACCGGCTGGCCATCTAGGTAAGCCGTGCCATCGCTACTGATCAGTACTTCGCGACGATCCGGAGTGGAGATCATGGCGTTCAAGTTGTTGGCGCCCGGAAGCTTGATGTCGATCTGTCGCTCGTTGTTGGTGAACTGTGTCCCCACCATGAAAAAGATGATCAACAGAAACACCACATCGATCATCGGCGTCAGATTGACGATCGGAAGTTCCTCGGAGTTGCTGGTTTTAAGTGGCATCGTTTGTGGTTTCCTTAAGCCGCCTTGCGAGCGCGACTGCGCGAGCGACTGGCGTTGTTCTGGAGCGCTTCGGCACTTATCAGTTCCACCACGTTTTGAGCCAAAGCATCCATTTCTAGCGTTAACTTGTCAGTCCGTCCCACAAAAAATGCATAGGCTGCATAGGCGGGAATCGCCACGCACAAACCGGCCGCCGTGGTCAGTAGTGCCGCCCCAATCCCACTGGCCAACAACTCGGGGCGCCCCATTGCATCCGCTTGCGCGATCGAATTAAAGGCATCGATCATGCCTAACACGGTTCCCAGCAGTCCGAGCAGAGGTGACAGATTGCTGATGGCATTAAACAATCGCAGGTATTTTCTTAGTTGACTCGTAACGCGTTCGCCTGCATCTAAAATCGCCTGTTCCACCTCAACCGCCGGACGCCCCCACTTTTTGAGCGCCGCAGTAAACAGATCCGCAATCGGACTGCCATTCTCTTCGCACAGCACCAGCGCTTCGTCGCGGTCGAGCTGCTGTTGTTCCAATTGCTCGATCACCCCCCGCACAAAAGGTCTGGGAATGATCCGGGCGCGACGCAAGTAGAATAAGCGTTCAATCACAAATACCAGCAGCACGATCGAACAAAAAAGAATAGGAATCATCAACACCCCACCCTCCCGCACGATGCTGGTGATGTCGCCCATGTTGATCGAAGCTTCACCAGCGGTACTTGCGTCAGCCTGTTCCAGCGAGATCGGATCGGTAGGCTGGCTGATTCCGTTTCCCGCTTGCGGCACCGCCGCCAATCTCGCGCTCGGCTCATTGCTCAGCGCTGCTTGATTGCCACTCAACGGTGCCGGTGACCCAAATGAGGGCCCACTAAATCCATTGGGTGGCGGTGGCTGCGCAGCAACCAATGACGGTAGGCTGGCGGCTAGCAATGCAACCAATGGCAGGCACAACGTCGTTGAACAGCGGTGCAGGTGAGTTTGGTATTTAAGGTGACGTGTGAACATAGCTCTGGAACTGCGTTGGGTAATGAGAGTAAGTAGCAATACGTTGCGATACGTTGCGATGTTTTTAGCGTTTGACAGGGCCCTTACGGTCGCGTGTAGTAGTCAGCGTGGTACGCACGATCTCAAGTCGTTCTTTGGCTTCAAGCCGTACAGTTAACAGGCTTTCGTCTTCGAGCGAAGCGGCCTGCAAAGCGGCTGCATACTGCTCGACCGCACGCTCAGGCTGTTCCAAGAGCTCGAAGCATTTGCCCGCTTGCACCAAAGCCCGCAAGCGCCATGGCGACTGCCCCGCGAAGGCAAGCACTGTTTGGTACGCCTCAAGTGCTGGCTGATGCTCCCGCTGCAACAGGTAAGTTTCGCCGATCATCCACTGCGCCTTCAACACCGCTTCGGTTCCCGCTGCCGAAGGTGCTTCGACGACGTCTCGCAAATATCGGCGGGCTTGATCAAAATCAACATCGGCTATGGCGCACCGGGCCAGCAGGTAGTCGAACTCGTACCGCTGTACAAAATCTGGAAACGTTTCTTTCGCTTGCCGTAAAACGGGAACCGCCTCGCTTAAGCGACGGAGCCTCACCAGCAGCTCGCCACGCCGCAACGCCACACTCGCTCGCCAGCTCATTGAGGCTAGTACTGGCAAGGGATCGGGAATCGCTTCGGTCGCGGTTGTGGCTGCGGTTGTGGCTGCGGTTTCGGTTTTGGTTGCAGTTGTAGGGATGGTTTCGGACGTGGTTGGATCGGCTAGTTCATTCAACTGCTCCAAGGCCAAGCTGGGTTGGTTGTCGGTGATATACGCTTCACTCAGTGCAAACCGCACCGCTGTCTGTTGTTCACCGGTAAGTTCCGGAGTATCCAGCAAGCTTCGCAAACGCTGGACGGCGAGCGCAGCCCGCCCGCTCTGCAGATCGTGGTGGGCCCACGCGAGCTGGATACGGGTCTCGGTTAACGGTAGGTCGCTCAGTCGCTCCTCCGACGCTAAACTCGGACTGCCGTGAGTCTCGAGCAGCGCTAAAGCGTCAGCAAAGCGGTGCAAACGGAGCAGTCGCCGGGTGAGCTCCTCGGCCGCAACTTGCCGCACACGGTCGATAGGCAGAATATCCTCAACCAAAGCGTTGACTTCGGACTCTGCAGCTAAAGCTTCCACGAAGGACTGCAAGGATGTGACGGTGCTGTCCGTTGCCTCAAGCGCCCGGCAGGTGTCCGTTGCCAAGCTGATCAATTGATCAGGCAGATTGGGGTGCAGGTGGGCGGCGACTGGGTCGGTGGCGATTGGTCGCGACCATTTCTGCAGTACCTCCAACGACTGTGCGGGTTGGTCGTTCAACAGATAACATTCGGCCAAGTGAAACGCAGCCACAATTGTTATTGGCGAAGTCGGATCGGGCTGGTGGGTTAATTCGCTGAGGAGTTCAATGGCCAGCGGCAATTCACCAGCGGCAATGGCAGACGCTGCGCGGCTGTAGGTTGCACGCGGATCGCCAGTGGCTGTAGGCGCATACCAGTTCGCGGTCAAACAGAGGGTCAGAATTGTGCACAGGTATGCAAACACCGGTTCGCCTCCCTGCTTGCGGTGAATCGACTTATACGTCACGCTCGGCACCTGCCGGCGCACTGGGGCTTTGTCCCAGCTTGAGCTTGCCGTAGTGGATCTTGCCGTAGTGGATCTTGCTAAAGATCCTATTGCGTTGGGATCTTTAGCAAGATCCACTA
>JBGSHW010000171.1:0-44212 GCA_041751975.1 Pirellulaceae bacterium | reverse complement strand
ACCACCGCCGCCGCGACTCACGGCCGCTCGTCCACCACCGCCGCCACCGCGCTGCGCGAGGAGATCTGTAGAACAAAGAATCCCAATGGCTAAAGTTGCCATCAGCGAGGAAAGATTCCGAAACATTTTATTGACTGGCATGATAAAGATCCTGGAAGGGCGCTTGAGTTAAAGGCCAGCTGCCGGTGGCAGCTTGACGACGGTAAGCTGGTAATCATCCTCCAGCGCATTGCCGATAAGCCGGTTGGTACCGGTCATCTCATAGCGGCCCTTTTCACCGTTGGTAATTTTTAGAATGGCGGACCCCGTTTGGCCATCGGGCATCACGGCCGAAGAGCGAACCACCCAAGCGTCATCCACTTGATTCCAAGTTGCTTCGGCAAAACCGCCGTCAGAATCAAATGTCCATGAACGGGGCGTGCCCAGCAATGGGTCCCAGCCGATTCGCTGCGAACTCTTCATCACCACTTCGCCGCTGTTGGTAACCAGGATGTCGCCCAAGATGAAGTTCTGGTCATCGGACCAGCGGTACGTAATTTTAACGCGGGCGTCGGCCCCTTCATTCACCCACTCGCCCAACAACCACTCCAGCGGTTTAAGAAACTCGCCTGGCGGTGGTATGGAATCGTCGCCAAAATCGCGGAGGGAGGCAATTCGCCAACCTTGATCGGTTTTTGAAAGAACAGAGATGTAGCGGATGGAGGCAATGCTTCCATCCTTGGCTGTGGTCATCCGCCGACCTTCTTGAATCGCGACCGAACCAAAGACCCGAATCGACTCGATTTCATTTTGCATGTGTGCTTCTGGAAACTTAGCCAAGAAGGCCGTCACTAAATCCTTAATTTCTTGCTGGCCTTGGTAGATTGTTCCCGCTTCGTCGACCAACTCGCCAGTGGCCAGAAACATGGCAGCCACTTCATCTGCTTTGCCGTTGCTAAAAGCTGCGATTAATTTTTCCGAGTTTGCCCGGACTTCGGCCACGGCAGGATCTTCTTGCCCCATAGCGCGCGGGTTCGAGCTGTGAGTAAACAGGAGGCAGGCGATCGCTGCGACTAAACATCTTAGTGAACGGTAATTCATCGAACTTGCTCCAAGTGGTTGATTCTTTTGATTTTGGTAAGTCGTATATCTAATCCGCAATCGCCATCACAACTGGTGATGGGTTTTCGTCGTCTCATCTCAATCCGACATCCGAGAGAAACGCAGCAGCTCTTTGCCCGCAGCGTCCATCAAGTATAGCAAACCGTTTTCATCGATTCTAAAGCCAACGCTTTTAGCGAGCGCGTCGGTGAATTTTGATTCTTGATCCATCAGCGCCGGAGGGCCCGCGCGGCGGGTCATGGCAAGTGGTCCAAAGGTGACCGTTTGATCCTTTATATGCGCCATCCCTCCGTAGCGATTTACCGCCGTGTCACCTGCAACCGAGCCATCTGCGTTGACTTCAAGCGTCGACTGCGCGTTGTCGATCACACCCCGACCGTCAATATCCTCTGCTAACCATTTGCCCACAAGCTGCTCCGCTGGGCTTGCGGGCGTGTTTTCCTCAGGTGAACTCCAGACTACCTTCCAATCGCTTTTCATATCCACCACCGTCCAACCTCTGGCGGGTGCGTCAGCCAGCGCATCGACCAATTTCCCTGAAATTTTTGCAGCCTTGTCGTATGCGAATTCACGTTCGCCGTCAGTATGGTGCACGATCAAGCCAAAGCTTGGAAGTGGATTGTTGATCGTGGTATATTCCAGCATTGCCTTGTCGCCATCGCTATTGCCGAAGCAAGCGATCGGCCGTCGGCCAATGAACTGATGAATTGCAACCGGCTTGCCGTCTTTATCGTCAACGAACAGATGTTCCAACGATTTGACCAACACCGGACCTTCGTCCCCCAAAACAAACTTGGTCCGCGCGGTTGAGCCAACGACCTGCTCGGGTGGAATGCCATAGACACGTTCCGACCAGACGCGCATAAAGTCTGCTCCACCGCCGGAGACGATAAAGGTCTTAAAGCCATTGTCGCGCAAATAGGTGAGGACTTCTTGCATCGGTTGATAGGTGAGTTGATCGTAGCCCCGGTCAAATCGCGGGTGCTTGGCCGTCTTGAGCCAAGCTTCGACACTGGACATGAATTCATCAGTTGTCATGCCAGCGTGCGTCAAAGCGAGGATCTGCATAAGTCCAGCGTGATGCGGACCTGCAAGCAATTTGGGCACATCGCCCGACGCTGCGGCTTGAACCATCGGGTCGGCGGCCAGTTCAGGAGTGGTCGCGAGACGCTGTTGAATAGTATCCAACGCATAAGCCACTTGAAAAGGCATTGGATTTTCTGGCCACAGCGTACCGTCGTTATCAAAGACGGCTAGGCGCTGCGATACGGGCACAAAGTGAGCGGTACCTTCCGCCGTAACTTGCTCGACGAAAGCGATGATCGCCTGTTTCGAGGGACAATCGTTCCAAGAGGGAAGGGGATCGGCAGCTGTTGCTACGTTGAAAAGCACCAAACAGCATGTAAGGAATCGAAGTAAACGGTGCATTGGCTTTCCATATATGAACTAGGCCTAAGGCGCGGCGGCATCTACTTAGCCGCTACGCGGGAGCCTCGGACTGGGATTGAATCATAGGGTCGCTGGCGCCGACTGAATCGCAAACGCAAGACTAAATCGTACACCCAAAGAGCAATAAATCGTATCCTTCAGCAAAAAACGCCGCCCAGAAATAAATCTAGGCGGCGCATGCTTGGTATAGGCTCTCAACCCGTTACTTTCGGAGGCCTACCAGCTTACCATCCGGCGAGCTCAACAGCTCACTGCTTCGAACCCGCGGTGATGGACTCCATCACCTGGTCCAGATTGAAGCTACCCGGTTTTTGACGCGGCGGAAAATCTTTGAAGCTCTGGAGCCACTGGCCGACAAAACCAGCTGCCGGTGCGATCATGAACATTCGCTCCAGATACCAGCGCTGATAGCCCATCGCATTCTCATGCTCAGCCCGCTCGAAAGGGTCCATCCGAAGGTTGGTGAGCTTGGGAGCGCGGAGCGGCGTGAAGGGCTCTTGCCAAACCTTCAGTCCGTCGGCGGGTTGTTCTAGAAAGGTGACCTTCATGTTGCCGTATCGCAGAGCGGCAACGCTGCCGTCATCGGTCCAGTAGATGAACTCCTTCCGGGGCCACTCGGCTTGACCCAACAGCGCGGGCTTGAGGTCATATCCATCCAAATGGACTTTATATGTCCGCTCGCCGATCTTGCGTCCTTTAAGCAAATCCTCTTTCACGGTCGTATCGCCGGCAGCTGCCACCACAGTCGTCAGCATGTCCTCGTGAGCGCCGATGTCGTTAATCACTGTTCCGGGTTTAATCACACCGGGCCAGCTGATCAGAGTGGGAACGCGGTAGCCACCTTCCCACTGCGTGTTCTTTTCGCCACGAAACATAGTGGTACCGCCGTCTGGCCACGTAAAAGTTTCAGCACCGTTGTCGGAGGAGTACATGATGATCGTGTTTTCTTCCAGCCCGAGCTCTTTAAGCTTATCAAGCACTTGTCCCACATGACCGTCGTGCTCGACCATGCCGTCGGCATAGATTCCCAAGCCCGTCTTGCCTTCGGATTCCTTCTTCAAGTGGGTGAAAATGTGCATGCGGGTCGAGTTCCACCACATGAAAAAGGGCTTGTCGGCTTGCTTGGCGCGTTCCATAAAGTCCAAGGCTTTGACATTCACTTCTTCGTCAATCGTTTCCATGCGTTTGCGTGTCAGCGGTCCCGTGTCGGTGATGCGACCATCTGCGAAGCTATGAATCACGCCGCGCGGACCAAACCGCTTCTTGAAGGCTGGGTCTTTCGGGTAGTCGGGATTCTCCGGCTCTTCTTCAGCGTTCAAATGGTAGAGGTTGCCGAAGAACTCATCGAAGCCGTGGTTCGTGGGGAGCGTGCTGTCGGAGTCCCCTAAGTGATTCTTGCCGAACTGGCCCGTCATGTAGCCCCGGGCCTTGAGCAGCGTAGCGATCGTGGGATCTTCGCTTTTCATTCCCTCCGGAGCACCCGGCAGCCCGACTTTGGTCAAGCCGGTGCGAATCGGAGATTGTCCGGTAATGAACGCCGCACGGCCTGCCGTGCACGACTGTTGGCCATACCAATCCGTAAACAGCGCGCCCTGCTTGGCAATGCGATCGATGTTGGGGGTCCGGTAACCCATCATCCCCTGGTTGTAGGCGCTCAAATTGAACTGACCGATATCGTCTCCCCAAATAATGAGCACATTGGGTGGCTTTTGCTGGGCATTCAGCGTGGACACGCTACACGCGAGCCCAATCGCCAGTACCGTTACTAGTAAACTCTTCACCGGGTTCTTCAACATTTGCTCTCGACTTTCCGTTGTGACTTTGCCGACGGATCACCGCGGCCTTGGAAACATAAAAATATTAAGGAATGTAGTAAATTTAAGGAATGCAGGTTCCAGGGTGCTACTGCTCCCGCAGCTTAAGCTTATGGGAGATTTTTCATTCGGGGGCGGATTTTAAAAATTCTGAGGCAAGTTTAACGACTGCGTTACGTGGAATCGTTGCGATATCCGGATTCGACCGCAGAGCTTAGCTAATCGTTTCTTCAGGCACATTTGCCGCGATTGCTATGCAAAAATCAAAAAATCGAGGGCAAGTTTCGCCATTTGAGCTCGATACATTCTTAGAGCCAGAGAGCGCCAGGCATCCAAGCCCCTTCCCCTGCCCTGGTTAGGCTGGCAATCTCGGGCGGAATTCAAGTCGGAACTCTTGAATTTCCTCGAGGAGGGTGACGTTAACTGGAAGTGTCTCATAAGCGGTGGGATTCAATGAACAGAGCAGATCGGATCGCCCGTTCCATGATTGGAAAGTCAATACGGGTAAATGCCACCCCCTGGATGGCGCTTCTGTTGAGTGTAGCCATTGACTCTGCATCTGTGGCACAATGGTCTGACGGTGAGGCCTTCGAGACGCCAACGATCGCTGGGGATAGCTCAGCCAATTGCGACACCACGGGTTGCGATGAGTTGGTGTGCTGTCGCGCGCTAACTTTTCATACGTGGCTCGATGGCGATCAGGCGGCTTTTCGATCGGGGCTTGAGGATAGCGGGATTCGGTTTACCAATAACCTGACCAACTTTTACATGGGCAACACGCGTGGAGGACTTGAGCGCGAGTTTCGCTTCGCAGGCCACGGAGACTACTTGGCCAACATCGACATCCACAAGCTGGGTGGTGCTCAAGGTCAGTTTCTGCAGATCCGTGCCGAGCATCGCTACGGAGAGTCGCTTTCGGAAGCGAGCGGCGCTTTTCTACCGACTGTGCTCGCGACCGACCTACCGACTCCCGAATCGGAAAGAGTTTACATCTCTAATTTTCTTTTCACGCAAGCACTTTCCGAGTCGTTCGCACTCTTTGCAGGGAAGCTTGATACGCTTGATGGCGACATGAACGCCTTCGCTCATGGCCGCGGCATCCGGCAGTTTTCCAATTCCGCCTTTGTGGTCAATCCGATTGGCTTGCGCACGATCGCTTATTCGACGCTGGGGACCGGCTTTGTGTTCCTGAGTGGTGAAGAGCCGATCTACACCTTTCTTGTCTTGAACGCTCATGATACGGTCGAAACGGATGGCCTCAGTGAACTCTTCGCCGAAGGGGTGGTGATCTCACAAGAAATACGGCTGCCGACGTACTTCTCTGGCAAGCTGGGCCATCAGTTGTTCTCGGCGGTTTGGAGCAGTCGTGACTACGCGTCGCTGGAGCAATCACCGTTGGTGATCCTTCCAAACGTTCCCATCGCGCGTCAGTCGGGATCATGGGCGCTCACCTACAACTTTGACCAGTATCTGGTTGTCGATCCCAATGACAGCGAGAAGGGATGGGGCTTATTTGGGCGCGCGGGATTAGCGGATCCCGATACCAATCCAATTGAATATTTTTTGAGTCTCGGTGTGGGTGGAAACAGTCGACTTCGTGGCCGCGACGACGACACCTTTGGCATCGGCTGGTACTATTCGGGAACCAGCGAGAAGATCGCACCCTTTATATCGACCGTGCTCGGCACACTGGGGGACGGCCAAGGGGGTGAGATGTTCTATAACATCGCAGTGAACAAGCGAACCTTCGTGACACTGGATGCACAAGTGATCGAGCCAGCCAGGTCGAATATCGACACCGCACTGCTATGCGGCGTTCGGCTCAACATGGTGTTCTGAGCCGCGTCTCATGTAGACGCAACTCTCCGAGACGCGGTGAGCGAGCTTTAAGCTCGATTTTGCGGGTCTGGGACAGACCCGCCTACGTGAGTACGGGTCTGGGACAGACCCGCCTACGTGAAGAGCTGCTTAGGGATGCTTGTGTTCGCCCTCGGGTTGCTTTTTGAGTACCCCTGCCACCTCAATCACAACGCGGTTGGATGATTGAGGAAGGACTTCAATCGACAGTCCAGAAGTGGAGTAGCTATTGTAACGGCGATCGATAACACCAAGTTGACTGGGGCGATGACTGGCAATTTCTTCGGCCATCACGAACTGAACAACGACGCATGCATGCTTGCCAGCCACGGCGCCGTCTCCGTCTGAAAAGGTCGAGAGGGTAAAGCTGCCATCCTCCTGAATCTCTCCACGGGCTTGGACCGCGTGGTCGAGCGATTTGAGCTCAATGGTTCCTACCCGGACGGGCGCGCCATCGAGGAACTGCACTTGGCCCTGCACCGGGTAGGTTGCCAAACGCCCCGAGCAACCCGTTCCAGCCAAGCACAGTAGAACAAGTAGACCGCTGAGTTGCCTCCAGCCGCCAGTAGTGCGTCTGTTCTCAGTCATATGCGGCTGTCACATTCCCGTCGTGTCGGTTGGACAAGTTGCCAAGTGTTTCGGTATCGATCGATTTCGACAAGCCGCGCACTGAGCCATCAGCCAAGGCAAAGTAGCAGGCACCAGCGTGCCAACTTCCCCAGCGTACCAGTCCATTGGTTGAGTCCCGATTGTCTTGCACGATCGGTACGGTCGGGCCGCCGACCCGCGTGGAATTAAAGACGAGATCGCCGTTGAAAATGAAGGCGTCTTCGGGGGACTGTCCGAGCTTACCCAATGGTACGTGCATTTCGCCAGTTAATAACGTGTTGGACAGACCATCGGTGACATCATTTATCCTGACCTTGTCGATCCAATCGAGCGGAATACCGGAATCGCACTTTGCATGACTCGAAATGATTACACCGTTGCCATTGCCGCCGAAATAGAAATCGGTTGGCAAACCTACTGAACCGGGCGACAAGTCGCCGTGATTGCCACCATAGTCCCCCACCGCTCCGGGGACACTTTGAGACTCGGTTCCGCCAATCGGAATGCGGCAACCGCAAGGCAAGCGGATCCATCGCGGAGCGGTACCAGCCAGGATACCAGTTCCCACGGCCTCTGAGGCGCTTCGTCGCGAGGGGCAACAATACGTCGCCAAAGTGTAAGTGCGAACCTCTTCCGGGTGGTCAAGATAGCTTGTCTTGAAGTCCCAGCGCCGGGCTGCTGCTTCCTGTTCCATGAACGGCATCAGCCGCACGAGCCACGTCGTCTCATCACCACCACAAGCTCGCTCGGTGGGGGCATCGGGACGAGCCTGATAACGCGCCGGCGGGAAGGCCCGCATGGTCTCATGGAACACATGAGTTGCAATCGCAATTTGGCGCAAGTTGTTCTTGCATTGCATTGCTCGGGCGGTCTCGCGGGCAGTTTGAATGGCAGGCAAGAGCAGACCAATCAGCACGCCGATTAGGGTGATCACGACCAATAACTCAACCAACGTAAATCCGCGCAGCTGTCTCGGGGTCACTACTTAACTCTCCAAATTCGGAATTACTATTTTGCGTTGCCGACCTCTGTTCGTGCTTCCAAAAGAATAGCCGGGGCTCGCTTATTGGAACTCACTGCACGGGAGCCAGCGGCTCCTTTTGAGCCGAATCACACTTTAGGCTTCGAGTGAATCTCAAGGCTCAGCAGCAGGCATATTGGCCTGCCGCTTCTAGTGCACGACTTACGGTGCACTCCTCTTGAACCCCACCCGCCGCACACCCTATTCTATTACTGACTCCAGCTCAAAATAGTCCCAACTCCGGAACTTTTGCGATAAAACCACCTATTGGGAGTACGCCAAAGCCGCCGATCCTCGGAAAGCGACTAAAGATAGCTACCCGCTTTACGTTCTTACAGTTTCGAGATGAGGCGGCTCGACGACGGACGCCTGCTTGGTAACGCACTGCAACGACTTAAAAACTGCACGACCGCCTGGGAAGAGAGCCATCGCCGAACCGCAGATCATGCCAACCAGATGGGCCACGGGAACGGGTGTAAAATTCTCGGCATTTACAAAGAGCACCTCCCCGGTGGTCAGTTCAAACAGGCTTTTGCCAAACATCGTCAGCCACAAGCCTAGGCAGCCCCAAAACCTTGCTGGCTCGGTACCCGGCCCGCTCTGCAACCAGGCCTTGCTAATTAACAGAGCGAATAAAGCCGTATCGATCCCGCTTAGCCCGCGATAGGTGCTGAGTTCGGGATGGTACCAGGCTACCACGCTGGGAATCGCAACAACGGCAAGGCCCAGAGTCCCCAGGTAAACCCGCCTACATGCGCGCTCGCACAGGTAGCCAGTCACGGCGAACATTCCCAAGTCCCACAACAAATGTTCGAACGACCAATGGAGCAGATGACAGCCGAACCAAGGCAGGGGGTTCAACAAGCTAACGCTGTCGAACTGCAACTCCAATGAAAGAGCCAGCGACGGGCAAAAGAACAGAATCAAAGTGAGTCCAGAAAACGTCAGGGTCAGTGGAGCTCCCAGGACTGCATTCATCAGTTTGCTCAGCAACGGCGGCATCAGAGGGTCCTATCTTGTTTAAAAAAAAGACTTGCATGCTAACGAGCGTTAGGTGCAAGTCCGCTTCCGCATGAAGTGATTAAAACAATGTGAGACAGATTGGGATGCGACCCTATGTCTTGGACTGCTTCTGGTTGCGTTTGCGACGGGCGGCCAACGCCGAGGCTGCGGCGGCACCGGCGGCCAACAGTCCGGTGATGGGGTCGATGGCACCACCTCCACCGCCGTCATCACCACCACTTGCATTCTGGTTGGTGTGGTTCGAACTCTGATTGGACGGAACGCCGAGGTTCAAATCGCCAGGCCTGTTCGCTGGTTGCGGCGACGGCTCAGTTTGCGCTTCGTCGGCGGCTGGCTCGCGGTGCGTGGAGACTAGCTTTTCCGAAGTAGGTCCCAAGCGCGACAAGGCCTGTTCTCGCAACTTTGCCAGCTCCTGCTGAACTTGCCGTTGTGCGGCTCGGTCGCGTTGAATCCGAGTGGCATTGCGTCGAGCGATCGACCAGCGTTCGTATTCGGCATCATTCTCCAGTACGATGAACGAGGCATATTCGCTAACGATCGAGTAACCTTCGCACAACCGTACTATTTCGGCAATGGTCGATTCGTTTTTACCGGAACTGCGGAGCGAATCCATCAACTTGTTGACCCGCGTGGAGGCCCACATGCGATCGATTTCCGGATTGGACTCGTCGGCTGCAGGGAAATTAAAGCGGATGGATTGTTCGATCGGTTGCCCCATGACATCGGCGGTTAGAGTAACGAGTCCTTCTCCCGGTTGGTCGTAGCGGCCGACAATCCAAATCGGAGCACCAAAATAGAGATCGGGTAGCTCTTCGTTGGCCAAGTCGTGGGCTTTGACGTTTTCAATCTTGAGCTTGACGTTGGTGGCGACCGGACGCATTAACTTGCGGCGAAACGCTTGAGCCTGGCGTTTGAAGTCATCTTGATGTGAGATAAATGCAGCCAGTCCCCCTGCTCCTTCCGCCACCTGTTTGAGCAAAGGACGATTGATGTCGTTACCGATCCCGATGCAGAAAACCCGTGTGCCACTGGGCGCTTGCTCGATGGCGGCCAACAACTCAGCTTGCTCGGTTACCTCCGTCATGCCATCGGAAAGAATCACCACATTCAAAGGGCGATCGGCATCTTTGAACTTGTAAGCCGTGGCCACGGCCGGTCGCAGCTCGGTGCCACCTCGGGCCTTTTGTTGCCGGAGATATTCCAGCGCCAGTTGCTGGGCTTCTGCGTCCACGCTTCGCATCTCGGAGAACTGCAGAGTGGGGGTGGTGTTGAACGTCATGACATTGAAGCGATCCTCTGAGCCCAGCGCACCGATGAAGCTGGTGACCGCCTCCTGCGACAACTGCAACTTGCCATCGTTGGCCATGCTGCCGGAGATATCGACGACAAACATGTAGTCCATACCACTGGCGAGCTCCTCGAGCTCTTGTCCTGCGGTCATCGAGAGCATGAAGTAACCAGGTTCATCGCTATGTTTCGAAGCGACCAGGTCGATGCCAGTCTTGGGTCGTGCGATATCGTAGTGAATGACCACATCGCGATTGAGATCTCCTTCGGAAACTTCTAAGCTTGCCCGGGCATAGTTTTCGGTGGGGTGGGTGATCACAAAATCGTTAGCATGCGAAGGGCTTTTGAGATCAGCGATGGGAATCTCGCTTTTGACGTCTATCGTGAACGCGAACTTGCCAGTCGTTCGCGAGTCAATTTCACCTTTGACATTGGTGGCCAGCGGGTAGATGTAGGCTGCTTGGTTGTGATCAAAATTGAGCTGTTGGTAGTAGGTTAGGCTGATGCGTTGTTCGGCACCGGCAGCGATCGGGAAGACGCGGAGTTCGAACGTCTTGTAGTCGACTTGCTCGAGCAAGCCTGGATCGCGACGAACCGCCTTGTAACTATTGTAGATCTCACGAGCCCGCTGTTTCTCAACGACTTCGCCGATCATCTCTTTACCATTGATAATCATGCTGAAGTTACTGACGCTAGCATTGTGCGGGACAGGGAATGTGTACAGTGCTTCGACGATCCGTTGCTCGGTGTTCAGAAAGACTTGATCGATGTGCGTAACGGCAATTCCATTGTTGATTGTCACCCGCACCTCTTGCTCGACGATCTCCAGCTTGCCCCCCAACCCGCCGTCGGCAATCAGTAAACCAGATGCTAGCACGGTATTCGGCACGCAGACCATTAGCATCCCGAAGAGCCCGGCAGCTAAGCTCCAGACTGAACCCAGTCGATTTCTTCGTTCCACAGCTCTTTCCTCCACAAAAGTGAATCATTGCTCTAGCAACCGCCGCTGCAGTGGCCTTATCCTCCTAGAGGGCGTTTGGGAGAAGCGCATTACGCTGGGAAATCAATTTTTTTTGGATCGCGGGTCGCTCCACGACTATTTACGAACGTTACAAACATGAAACTCTCCCTTCGGAATTCGTCGCGAGTTGTGCTCCCTCTGCTCGCTATTTTTGCCAGTGGTGAGGCTGCATGGGCACAGCTGGGCACGCGTTTGGACCCGGAACAAATAACCCCAACTCTGGCCGACGTCGCGCTCGAGGCACCCACTGCGACTCCGCTCCCCACACCCCATCGGGTGGATGGGCCGCTGGAGGACGAAATTTTTGAAGAGCTCATCGCGCCCATCGAACGTCCAGTGTTCGGCGATTGGCTTGGCTACAATTCGCAACAAAGCGATACAAGTTGGGTGGCCAACGACGAGTTTGGGATGTTTAGTCTCGAGTCCTATCCGAATCTGCGGATCGATCAAGATTCGGCCCTGTCGCTTGGGACCGGATTTCATTTTTTGAATGGTCCGCACGCTCCCGACATGCCTCCCAGGTTGTTCGATTTTCAGATGGCCTATCAAACGCGACGCATTCGTTCGGAAAGCTTCATTCTGGATCTTAAGCTGAGTGTTGGCGCCTACAGCGATTTCGAAGGGAGTGCGCGCGATGGCATTCGTTTTCCCGGCCACGCTGTGCTCTACAACTCGATCAACCCCAGAGTTGTTTCGGTTTTAGGGGTGGAAGTACTGGATCGGGACGATATCAGCGTGTTGCCGGTGGGGGGCTTTGTTTACCGGCCCAACGATCGTTTCATTTATGAGTTGGTCTTCCCCAGGCCAAGGATCCAGGCCCGCATTACCGCCAGTCACACCGCCTACGTTGCGGGAGAATTGGGAGGCAGTACTTGGGCGGTGGAGCGCGGCGAATTGGATGACAATGCGACCTACCACGACCTGCGAATGTTCGTCGGTTTGATGGACTTTTCGGGAGACAGCGCCCTGGAACTCGGCTGGGCATTCGATCGCTCCCTCGAGTTTCGTTCGGGCGATGGCAACAGCGACTTTGAGGATGCAGTGATCCTGCGTTTCCGAACGCATTTCTGAGGCAAACTCTTGCCTTGTATTGGCGGAAAAATAGGGTCACCCGATAGGGGATCTTGCTAAAGATCCGGACGAATGAGGATGTTTAGCAAGATTCGAATGGGGAGAGGAGCTTTAGCAAGATCCGCTACGGGAAAGTCAAGCTGTGACAAAGCACTTGTGCTTTGCCGGCACGTTTCGCCAGGGGGAATCTTGAACTAAGCTATGGGAGTGTGCATTCGTCGTACCCATGAGTTCTCCAAATCGAGATGGTTCCCATGAAGTTTTTCCTTAGTTGGCTGGTCGTTTTGACACTGTGTGGTGCTGCGGTAGGTGACGATCAAGCAAAACCTGAGGAGAAAAAGGACAAAGAAAAGCCGGTCACCCAGAGCTTCAGCGTCCGGACGGTGACGACCACGGGCACCGCCATGATCGCTGATCAAGAAATCGACTATCAAGTGGAGACCGGCACGCTCACTCAAGCGGACGACTCCGGCAAAGAAAAAGCTGAAGTTTTCTTCGTAGCTTACACCCTCCCTGACCAGGACAAAGCACGACGCCCGGTCACCTTTGTGTTCAACGGGGGGCCTGGATCGAGCAGTGTTTGGCTGCACCTGGGGATGTTGGGACCGCAACGCATCATTCTGCCCGACGATGCAACTCCCCTCCGCCCTCCCTACCAACTCAACGAGAATCCCTACTCGTTGCTCGATGTTACCGATTTGGTGTTCATCGATCCGGTCAGCACCGGTTTCAGTCGTCCGGCGGAAGGTGAGCAAAAGTCGCAGTTCCATGGATATCAAGAAGATGTGCGGAGCGTGTCGCAGTTCATTCACGACTGGACCTCGCATTACACCCGCTGGACTAGCCCCAAGTTTCTGTTAGGTGAGAGTTACGGCGGTATCCGCGCGGCTGGCTTGGCCGGCTATCTGCAATCGCGCTATAACTACGAACTGAACGGCGTCGTTGTCGTCTCGGGAGCGATCAACTTCCAGACGTTACGATTTGGCGACGGCAACGACTTGCCGTACATCTGTTTCCTCCCCACTTATGCCGCAACCGCTTGGTATCACCAGCAATTGGACGAAGAGCTGCAGGAGATGTCGGTGGCCGAAGTGGTTGAGCTTGCCGAGAAGTTAAGCAACGGTGCGTATGCCCGTGTTTTGCTCGAGGGAGCGGCCGCCAACCCGAAACGCGTCGATCGCGTGGTGGCTGAGATGAGTCGCTTGATTGGTGTTAGCGAAGAGTACATTCGGCGGAGCAATCTGCGCATCTCGATGTCGGCCTTTGGTAAGGAATTATTGCGTGAGGAAGGGAGGACGATTGGCCGCTTCGACAGTCGCTACACGGGGATCGATCGCAACAAGGCGGGCGCTTCAACTGAGTACGATCCAAGCGGTTCGGCCATTTTTGGTCCGTTCACGGCGACGATGAGCCAGTATCTGCGAGAGACGCTGAACTACGAGCAACCGCGCGTGTACGAGATCCTAACCGGCAACGTGCAGCCCTGGAATTATGACAGTTTCACCGGGCGTTACGTCGACGCGAGTGAATCGCTCCGCAGCGCCATGACTTCCAACCCCTACCTCAAACTGTACGTGGCGGCTGGCTACTACGACTTGGCCACTCCTCATTTCGCAATGGAGTACACGCTCAATCACCTAGGGCTAGACGAATCACTACGTGAGAATGTGACGCTCAGCCATTTTGAAGGTGGGCATATGATGTACGTTTACCAGCCCGCCATGGCTCAACTGCGCGACGAATTAGTGGAATGGTACGCGGACGCCGATGGAGTCGACGAAGAAGGTGACGAAGAAGGGGACGAAGAAGGTGACGAAGAAGGTGAAGAGGAAGGTGAAGAGGAAGGTGAAGAAGAAGGTGGCGAAGAAGGTGATGACGAAGAGGACGATGAGGATGATGAAGACGATGACGATGATGAAGACGATGATGAAGACGAAGAGGAGCTTTCGGTATAACGTCAACAACTGCTCAAATTTATGAGTTGGCCGAATAAGTTGGCAACAGTGGTGGATCGCTCCGCCGATCCAACTGCTTTTTATTCAATGACTTGCATCGGGCTGCAAAATATTTGTGGGATCGGCGAAGCGGTCAATGGTATGTTTCGATCGGCGGAGCGATCGACAACTATTCGGCGGAGCGATCAACCACAAACGCCCTCAGAATTTTGCAAAATCTGAATCGACTTCAGCAGCCAGCTCATTTGCATGGTGTAGACTTCTTGGGCTAGTGGGTTGGTACTTTTGTTTGATGGAGTTTGAGATGAAGCGTTTTGTAATTGCGACGGTAGCGAGCTTAGTGATTTCGGCGGTCGGCTTGAGTTCCGTTGCATCGGCTGAGCAATACACCAAGCAGGTCAATGGCCGGTCTGTTGTGGTGCACACCAACCCGGTTCCTGTAGTCATGCACCGTCTGGTTCCGCCTTACCTTGGGAAACACGTCACCGCCCGTCAGCTACAGAACGGCCGTCTTCCACCAGGGCTCCGCAAATAATTAGCGCCCTAACGATTCGCATGTAGAAGCCCCGCTGCCTCGAGCGCGAAGTAGCTGAGGATCATGTCGGCTCCGGCGCGGCGGAAGGCCAGCAGGCTTTCGAGCAGACAGGCGTCGCGATCGATCCAAGCCTGCTGTGCGGCGGCGACCAACATGGCGTACTCCCCACTCACCTGATAAACGGCGGTGGGGACAGCGAATTCGGCCTTGATCCGCTGCACGATATCCAAGTAGGGCAGGCCCGGTTTGACCATCACGATGTCGGCCCCTTCCCGCAGATCTAAGGCGACTTCGTGCAACGCTTCGTTCGATGCCGAGGGTTGCATCTGATAAGTTTTCTTGTCGCCACTTCCTAAGTTGCCCTTTGAGCCGACTGCGTCGCGGAACGGACCGTAAAACGCCGAAGCGTACTTGGCGGCGTAGGACATGAGCAACACGTTCTGATGCCCGGCGGCGTCCAAAGCTTGACGAATTCTGCCAATGCGACCGTCCATCATGTCGGAGGGGGCAATGATGTTGGCCCCCGCGTTGGCTTGGTTGACCGCTTGAGCGGCCAAAACATCGAGCGTTTCGTCATTGACGATTTCGCCATTCCGCAACAGCCCGTCCTGGCCATGGGAAGTGTACGGATCCAGCGCGACGTCGCATACGATGCCGATGCGATCGCCACATCGCTCGCGAACCGCGCGGGTCGCCTCGCACATTAGATTGTCGGCGTTCAGCGCTTCGTCTCCCCCTTCGCTCTTCAACTCGGCTGGCGTCACGGGGAACAACGCGACGGCGGGAATGCCAACTGCGATGGCTTCGTCGACCGCCAGCAACAAGCGGTCGATGCTCCGCCGCTTGACACCGGGCAGGCTCGCCACCTCTTCTTCGCGTTGTTGGCCCGGCAAAACGAAAAGTGGCCAAATCAGATTGTTGGGGGACAACTGGCACTCGACCACCAGGGCGCGGGACCAGGCGAATTGCCGGAGTCGCCGCATGCGGGTGGCCGGAAAGGGACCGCGAGTGGGTTGGAAAGCCATAAAAGGATCTCTATCTCAGGGTTGGCAAAGTCGCAATTGTGGTGCGAACGAAAATTGAGTGGTAGGCTGCGTTTGCCTGAAATTCGGGAAGCCGCGGTCGACAAGCAGGCAACCTCTCTTGGTAGGCAACCCTCTAACCGTTAGCCGGGTTTACTCCAGCATTCGGTCAAGGGCGGTCAAAGCAATTCGCCATTCAGGCTGATTGGCTTCCACGGTTTCCCACCAGGTCATAAGCACTTCGCGGAGCACGGGGGGTTGTTCCGTGGGGTCGGCCATCCGCCACAATTCGATGGCATTTTGAACGGTCATTGGTGAAAAATCACATATTCCAAGTTCTTCGGCGGCCCGCAAGGTCGGTGGCAACATGGCTAGGCCAGCGATCTTTCTCAGGCGAAAGGCGTTGATCAGATCGCTGTAGATTGGCCTCTCGAACTCGAGTTGTGCGAGTAGCCAAGCCAGCCGTAGGGTTTCGGTGAGTTGCGGATCGACGTTGGTCAACACCGCTTCGATGTGGCAGCGATTGGTGATCAAGTGGGAGAAGCCAGCGCCCCCGAGGCAGGGTTCGACCAACAAGACTTCAGCCCGCTCGGCCATGGCTGCCGGGTCGCTGCGTTGTCCGATGAGTACCAGTAGCCCAGGACCATAGGCCTCCCATTGTTGCTTGAGTGGCTCCGTTCGTAAGCGGATGTTGCGATCGAAATCAGGGAACTCGCGGAAGTAGAGCGATTTGTAGGTGGCCAGGCAATTCGTCAACTCGCTCAAGCGTGCCGCGACCCGCGCAGCTGCTGGAACGAGCCGCACCGTGGTCCGCTCGACGAGATCTCGATTGGCGGGAGTGTCCACGACCAGCGCGAGGAGCAATTCCCAGAATCGTGGCGGCGGCACATTCATCCGGGCGGCAGCTTCCGCCACCGCCGAAGCAGCGACTCGCAGTTCATCGCTGCCTGTGCGGCAGGCAGCGGGCCAATGGTTCAAACACCACGCGGTGTGCAAGGCCGACAAATCAACGTTCGACTTCCACTCAATATCCACAGCCAACGACTTCTAAGATTGGGGACCACGAACGCTATCGACGCGTATCACAAAAGCACACTCGGGAAGCTTGCGTTGCCTGCGTCTAGGAACGCATGAAGCAGTGAGCGGCGATCTTGGGAGGTTCGACGATGTAGCAGGTGAAAAACTGGCCAAACTCGCCATATTTCGCGCTCGCTTCATCGAAACGCATCTTGTAGACGATGTCCTTGAGGTAGTTGGGGGAGCGGGCCCACAGCGTGACGCCCCATTCCCAGTCGTCGAGTCCCACGGAGACAGTGACAACTTGAGTCACGCGACCGGCGAAGGCCATCCCGCTTTGAGCATGTTCGGCCATCATGGCGTTGCGTGCCGAAAAGGGGGTGGTGAACCAATTGGCTCCCACGGCCCGGCTCTTGTTCATCGGATAAAAGCACATGGCTGGCCACGTTGGCAACTCGGGGGTCAAGCGTTGTGTGTTCATCATGGGGAGTCGTTTTTCATAGGCGGCAACTTTGGCGGCAAAGGCCGGCGACTCCGGGTCCTCGCCGCCTGCCTTTAGACGCACGGCGTATTGTTCGGGGCTGGGCACATACTCTGAAATTTCGGTCATCGACACGAACGAGTAGGTGGCATCGAGGGCAGGACCGATCGCGGAGCCCATGAGACGTTGGTGAACGCGATCGATTTTAAGTGGATCAGGGTCGAACGCAATGAACCCGAAATCGGCTTTATGCCCGCTAACCAGAAAGCTCTGCAATCGGATGGGGGCGTCCTCTAAGGCGGGGTTAAGCGCCTCGGTTAGCGCTTCTCCGGCAGTCGTCCGAGCCCCGAGTCCGAGCCCCATGCGATGCAACACGTCATGGTTAATCCGATAAAACATGTGCATGCAGTGCCAGCCCTCGGAGGGTTCGATCGAAGGTGGCGGAAGTTCACTGGGGCGAGCAGGGGAGCTCATGGTTAATCTCTTTAAAGTGGGAAAGGTCTTGTTTTTCGACCCGCGTCTTGTTTTTCGACCCGCCTCGTCGAGCCACGCATGAAAAGCTAGAATCTGGGGCTCGACAGCTCGGACTCACAGTTTCGCTCGAAGTCGCCTGCTCGCTCAACGTCAACCGTGGGGTGGGTCGCCTCATTCTAGCCGCTTTTCAGTCCTCGACCATCGCTTCATACACAATCACCTCGCACCCGCCACGTAGTCGTTTATGTCAGAGCATCACGAATCACGCCTTGCCAAGCTCCAAAAGATCGAATCGTTGGGAATCGACCCATGGGGCCACTATTTTCCCGACCGAATCTGGAATTCGGCAGCTCGCAGCCGGGCAGCGGAGATCAAGTACCAGCTGAGCTCGGGTGAGACGCTTGAATTGCCCAATTTCGAGAGCTCAGCCTCCGCAACGGAAGCCACACCGATCGACTATCGCGCGTGGAAAGAGCAAGCGGGTGAGGGAGAAGAGACCGGGCCTACCGTCCGCGTCGCTGGCCGCATTATTCTCTCGCGTGGCCAAGGCAAATTGCGGTTCATTACCCTTCGCGACTGGACCGGCGATATCCAGATCTTAATTGGCAAGGCCCAGGTCGGCGAGCAAGACTTTGAACTCAGCGGTCTGCTCGACCTGGGCGATTGGATTGGCATTGACGGCAGGCTGGCCCGCACCAACACGGGCGAACTCACCGTCTTTGCCTCCAAGTTGCATTACATGGGTAAGACGCTCGAGCCACCCCCGGAGAAACACGCCGGCTTGCAAGACCCTGACCTGAAGCAGCGCCAACGCTATCTCGATCTCACCTACAACGAAGGGGTAATGCACACCTTTTTGTCTCGAACCAAGATCGTCCAATCAATTCGCACAACCTTGGCCAACCGGGGATACTGCGAAATTGAAGGCCCCACACTGCACACCATCGCTGGTGGCGCGGCAGCTCGCCCATTTAATACACATCACAACACGCTCGACATGCCATTGGTGCTCCGCATCGCACTGGAACTGCATCTCAAGCGCTTGTTGGTAGGTGGCATGGAGCGCGTTTACGAAATGGGACGGGTCTATCGCAACGAGGGGATCAGTCCGCGGCACAACCCCGAGTTCACGATGATGGAGTGCTACGAAGCGTTTGGAAACTACGAAGTCATGATGGACTTGACCGAGCAGATCATTCTCGACGCGCTCAAAGCGACCGGGCAAGGACACGTTGTGCAGTGGCACGACAAGACAATCGACTTCACCCCTCCGTTCGCGCGACGGACCTACGATGATTTATTCAAAGAGTGCACCGGTGTCGACCCAGCCGATGCCGCTGCCATTGCTGCTTACGCCAAAACTATAGGACTGCATATTGAGGGCAAACATCCCGATGTCATCAAGAGCGAAGTCTTCGAGGAAAAAGTTGAGGACAGCTTGGTCGGGCCGATTTTCGTTATCGATTATCCGTCGAGCATCTGTCCGCTGACCAAACGTAAGACATCCAATCCGGCGGTGGCCGAACGTTTTGAGCTGTTCATCCATGGCATGGAACTGGCCAACGCTTACACCGAATTGAACGATCCTTTGTTGCAAGAACAGTTGTTCAGTCAGCAATTGGACGGCCAAGCTGCCGAGGACTCGATGGCGAACATGGATCATGACTTCGTGCTCGCTCTGCGCAACGGCATGCCACCAGCGGGCGGACTCGGGATCGGCATTGATCGCTTGGTGATGTTGCTGACCAATTCGCGGAGTATTCGCGACGTGATCCTCTTTCCACTTCTGCGGAACAATTAAACTACGACTTGCACCAGAGAGCCTGTAAAGATGAGCAAAGAGACTTCGCCGCTGGTTGGCGTGATCATGGGCAGTCGCTCGGATTGGGAAACCATGCAGTCGGCGACGGCGATACTTGAGCAGTTCGGAATTGCATTTGAGAGTCGCGTTGTGTCAGCCCATCGGACGCCTGAGTGGATGTTTGAATACGCCCGAACGGCTGAATCTCGCGGGTTAAAGGTCATCATCGCAGGTGCGGGCGGTGCCGCTCATCTGCCAGGCATGGTCGCCGCTTGCACACTCTTGCCCGTGTTGGGTGTTCCGGTGCAAAGCAAGTCGCTGCAAGGGCTCGACTCCTTGTTATCCATTGTGCAGATGCCGGGTGGCATTCCTGTAGCTACCTTGGCGATTGGCGCGGCGGGGGCAAAAAATGCAGGCCTGTTGGCAGCCCGCATCTTGGGACTGGAGGACTCTCAATTGCGCGGCAAGTTGCGAGCTTGGTCTGAAGAGCAGACGCAAGCGGTGATGGCTGACAACGTGTTATAAGTTTCGTGTGCTGTAGGTTTATGCAGCGGCGACGCTCCTGCCGAGACAATTCGCGAAACACCTACCACTTGACCAACGCCAACCACTGCGTTCTAAAACCCTAACTTCGAACATTGACTGTCCGCTTTTTGTAGACGGAGCCCGCGCGTGGACCATCATGATGCATAACGAGCTTGCTGTAATTGGACCGGGCAGTTGGCTGGGTGTTTTTGGCGGCGGTCAGCTGGGGCGGATGTTCACGCATGCAGCTCAGCGGCTTGGCTACCATGTCGCCGTATTCGAAGCTGAAGTCGACAGTCCGGCCGCGCAAGCGGCTGATCGGCATTTTTGTGTCAAGCAGGGTGTGCAGACGGAGGAGCAGTTGGTCGACGCCATGTCGCAGCTTTGTGCTGCGGTCACGCTGGAGTTTGAGAATATTCCAGCTAGCCTGGTGCGCCGCGCGGCCACTTGGACTGCGACGCGACCCTCCGTTGACTTCTTGGAGATCTGCCAAGATCGCGTGCGCGAGAAGAGTTCGCTGTCCGAGGCTGGTTTTCCCACCACTCCGTTTCGTCCTGTGAGCAATGAGACCGAAGTCCTATCGGCAGCTGAGGCATTGGGCTGGCCATTGATCTTGAAGACCGCACAAAGTGGCTACGACGGAAAAGGGCAGGGGATTGTGCGGAGTCCGGAGCAACTGCCGCAGGTGTGGCAGAGCTTGAACGACACGCATGTGATTGCTGAGCAGCGCATCGACTTTGAGGCCGAAGTCTCGATGATTGTGGCTCGCAATGCGCGCGGTGAAATTGAGTGCTTTCCGCTGGTCGAAAACGAACATGCCAACCACATTTTGGATCTGAGTCGTTGTCCGGTGAGTCCCGAGTTGCAACGCTGCGAGCGACCAGCCGCCGAGATTTGTCGCGGTATCGCCGAGCGTTTTGAAGTGGTGGGGCTGTTTTGCGTTGAGTTTTTTGTTACGAAACAGGGGGAGTTGATGATCAACGAGATCGCCCCGCGGCCCCACAACTCCGGGCATCTGACCATCGAGGCGTTTAGCTGCAGTCAGTTTGAGCAACAGGTGCGGGCGGTGTGCAATTTACCGCTGGTCAAGCCGATGCATTTGCAGCCAGCGGCGATGGTCAACTTGCTGGGCGATTTGTGGTTCACCGACGAGCGGCCCAGGGCGCCTAAGTGGGAGGTTGCTCTTAGCGACCCGCGTGCGCATCTGCACTTGTACGGCAAGCATGAGCCTCGTCGCGGACGCAAGATGGGGCATTTGACTCTGCTCGGCGCCGATGCCGCCGAGCGTGCCCGAGATTTGCGCGCTAAGCTCGTTGGCTGAGCGGCGGAATAATTTGCAATTGATTCAGTGCCGTTAAATTGGTCTGGAGCTTGGCGATGGCGCGTTCCATTCCGTAGAACTGCGTTAGTAGACGAGTTCGCTGTCTGTCGAGACGCACGTTAAAGGAATCAACTCGCCTGGCATTTTGTTCGATCTGCGTTTGCAGGGAATTGGAGCGGGTGAGCAAGAGTCCTCCATCAACACCTGCGAGTCCATCGGCGATCGCTTTAGCCCTAGCCGAGAAGCCCGCATCTTCTTTGGTGAAAAACTCTCTCACCGCAGTTGGGTCCGTCTCCAGGGCTGCAGCAAACTTGGCTTCGTCGAATTCCAAGTTGCCGGTATCGTTGAGCCGGACACCCAGTTGGTTCAACGAGGTGATATCGCCCGCACCTCGAATGACTCCCGTAAACAATCGCGCGTAAGCACCCTCGATGCGCAGGACGGAACTGGTACCGAAGAGAATACCTACCGTGTTGGCGGTTGCGTCGAAGCTGGTAAACGTGTCCAGTTTTTCGCGGAGCTTGTTGAACTGATCGACGAATGTTTCGAGTTGCTTGCTCAGTGTTTCGCTTGTCTCGGTTACCGAAACGGAGACGGCCGTTTCGGAGGTACCGTTGATGGTAAATTCGAGGTCATCGACGACACCTCGAAACGTATTGGTGGTTGAGGAGATCAGTACGCCACCACTGCTTTCATTGCCACCAAACGAGATCAAGGCATCGCGCGCCTGCGAAGTCTCGGAGAATGAAAAGCCCAGATCGGAGTCAATCGCCACACGACCTTGAGTTCCCGTGCTGGTACTACTGAGCAGCAGTCGGACCCCGCCTGTGGTACTTAGGTTCAAGGTGCTGGCGCTGACGGGGCCGTTGCCGAGGTTATTGACACTTTCAACCAGTTCGGCCAAGGTGGCGTCCGCATTGGTGCTGATGCGCAGGGTTCGCGAGCCATCGAGTCCTTTGACGGTTTGCCCGCCGACGGTTAGATCGGTCGCGGTGCCGGCGATGCCCAACAGGTTGGCAGAGGTCCCGGACCCCAGATCGGCAACGATCATCTCCCCTGTTCCTTGTGCCGTGTCGACAATTAGTATGCCATCACCGGCATCATTGATCCGCGCGCTTAGGCCGATGCCCAAACGATTAACTGCATCAATGACTTCGCCGACCGTCTTGGGTTTGAGGGTTCCCAGCGTTAGATTGGCTGATTTACCTGCCGAATCGGTGAGACGGATGGAACTGAGCGGGAAGGTAGGACCTCCGTTCAATTGGTCCAATTCGGTGTTTCGGCCGACAAACTGCCGATTGAGGGAGCCACTATTGATCGAACCGCTTGTGGTGGAGCCTTCGATTTTCAGAAGTGTAGCGCTGTCTGTGTTATCCCCGTTTTCAACTTTCAGTTCCCCGGCAGAAAGTCCCGTGGTATCGACGATTTCGATGCCGGTCTTGCTGCGGTTTAAGCCCGCACGGACGCCGACGCCTGAGTCGTTGATGGTATCGATGACTTGTTGGAGCGTTTCAGCGGCTGAGAGATCAACGGTCGCCGCAGCGCCGCTGCGATCGGTCAAGCTGATCTCGCCTAGTTCCGCGAATCCTTTGCCACCGTTTAAACTCGACAGAAGCACATCGCTGAGTCCCGAGATCAATCGCTCGCCTGATATTGTATTTCCCACGGCGGGGCGCTCGAAACCGAGTTGCTGGGCGAGTTCACCGTTGAGGCCTATGACGGAGAAGGCTTGAGCGCCTGAAGTGAGATCCTCGACTTCTAGGCCACTGCCATCGCTCTTGATGCGAACTTGGAACTTTCCCTCACCGGCGGCATTGAGTTCACTGACCAATTGTCCCACACTGGCCGAACCCGATTTGAGTTCTGTTTTGAATTTAACGTTGGAGCCGTCGCTCAAGTTAAACTGGAGTAGGTCGACATTGCCGCGGAGGTCGAGTCCGCGTCCATCGAGCACCCCCTTGATGGCCGAATTGTTGCTCAGCGATTGGATGCTCGACCCGGTGGCTGTCGCGTGGCTGGTATTGATGCCACCCAGTCCAAGACCTGCGGCGGTTTGACCTCCACCGACCTCCTCCACTTTGAGATTCGAGGAGGTGCTACCGGAGGAATCGGTGAGCACAAAGCGGTCACCCTGAAGGCTAGCTACGACATTCAAGTTGTCGCTTGAGTTGATCGCTTCGACCACATCGTTAGCGGTTTGCGCGAAACGCAGGTCGATCGTCTGCTGCGAACCGCTACGGTCGGTGATGCGAATTCTTCCACGGGCAATGCCTGCGCCAGCGTTGAGTTCATCGAGATTGACCGATTCATCTAGAAAGCCACCGGTGTGGATAACCAGCTCCCCAGCGCCCACTTTTTGATCGGTCGAGGAGAACAACGAGCTGGTAAGTTGCTGACTTTGGGCTTGCTGGACCGGAATGAACGAGTAGTTGCCCGGTTTCGGAGAGCCGCTACGGCGGGCCCCCAACAGATCGGTTTTGTTGCTCGTAACTTTCGTAGCGGAAAAGAGACTGGCTTGTCCTAGTCGGTCGGTCGTCAACTGCACGCCAACAACCAAGGCGGTCAATTCCGTAAGAGCAACTTGTTCTTGTTGAATTCCTTGACCACGACTGACCAGACGGTCGCGCGGAAAGGCATTGAGCTGCATGAGCTTATTGACGGTATCTTCGATCGCCACGCCGGTTATCAGACCGACGCTTGATTGAATTCTCCCCATGACTTTACCTTAAATCCGCGAATCATCGATTTCGCGACAAATGCTCAGATCGGTGGCGCTTTAAGGCTACGATCGGAGTTTTCCCATTGAATCTTAAGACGTACCGCGCGCGCATTGGCAGATTGGAATCGAAGCGCGAAAAAAAAGCCGCGTCTGTTGAGCAAGTCAGCAGAACGCGGCCTGAAGTTAGTTAAAGTTTGACCGCGCGGATTCTTATCGCAGCAAACCAAGTACGTTTTGCGGGTTTTGGTTAGCGATCCCCAAAACCGAAGTACCCGATTGGACCAGAATCTGAGCACGGGTTAGTCGTGCGGATTCGGCTGCGAAGTCCGCGTCCCGAATCGAGCTCTCGGCTTCGGTCAGGTTGGCGACGGTATCGCTGAGGGAGTTCATGTTGCTTTCGAGCGTTGTAGCTTGGAAAGCACCCAACCGACCGCGCAGATTGGTCACCTTGTTGATCACGTCATCGATGACTTTTGCAGCACCGGTGGCGTCATTGACGAGCGACTTCGATCCGCCCGAGCCGAGTTCGTACAAGCGACCGGCTGCACTACCAAGCTTGGCAGTGTTTAAGCTACCAATACCGAGTCGAGCCTGTTGATTGCTCACGACGTCTGGGCCGAGTTGGAATTGAGCTCCACCCCCGGTGATGTTGAAGGAAACAGCATCGTCCGATCCATCGGCGACCGTAACGCTCAGGTCAAGGGTCGCGGTATTGATCGACAGGGTGTTTCCCCGGCCGGTGGCTGACGTGCCATTCACCGTGGCTTGTACGTCAGTTCCGTTCGCACGGGCTGCACTGAGTCCACTGGCAAACGTTCCGCCCGCAGCTTCATCGATCACTTCCACAGCGACCAAAGCTTGCGAACCGAAGCTCGTGCTGTTGAGCTTGAGGTTGCCACCATCGTCTTCAGCTTCGATGCCAGTGGAGTCGGACACCAAGTTGATCGATTGGATAACGCTAGCCAGGTTTGCTCCCTTTTCGAATTGGAACACTTCCGAGCCGGTGGTTCCGGTCAAACGCACCACGAGGTCAGCGTTTAAGCCTCCGCCAAATTGACCACCAGCAAGTGCTGTGGTGGTTGGAGCGGTGTCGTTGGTAAAGTCGTAAACGCCGTCACCGTCGGTTCCAGTGACCGAGGCAGAAAAGCCATCGAGTTCGCTGATCGCCGAGGCGATCGCTCCCATGGTGACCCCGCTACCAAGGCTACTGACCTGTACCTGAATGTTCCCGCCTACCAAGCTGGCGCTGGCCGTTCCGGCTGCCAAGGCGTTGTTGCCAGTGACCGAAATGGTTCGACCATCGAAGCTTGCCGAAGGATCGTCGGCGGTGACCGTGATCACGTCGTTTACGATCTCATCATTACCATTTAACATCCCGGGGTTATTGACCCCCAAGTTGGTTGTCGAAAACAGTGCAGTGCCGTTCTGTACGTTTCGAGTTAGGAAGGTTCCTTCGTCATCGATCGCAGCGGCGATGTCACCGATCGTAGCTCCGTCGGCGACAGTGATGTTGAGTACATTGGTGTCCACATCATAGACAGCCTCAGTGGTTGCCCCGGCTGTCAGGTTGAGTGTGGCACCGTTGCCAGCCGATCCATCGGCCGCCTCGCCGTTGACCGCTTCCAAGTCAAAGGAAGATGCCAGGACGGGGTTAGTCCCCAAGGTTAACTCACCGGTCAGAGGTGTGCCCGGGGGGGTGTTGTTGGTAGGACTGAAGGTGTACGAGCCGTTGACGGTGTTGGAGGCCATGAAGTCATCGCCCACGTCCGCATTGATCGCGGCGGCGATGTCAGCAATCGTGGCACCCGCTGCTACGGTCAACGTCAGCAAGTCGTTTTCAGCATCGTACACAGCGCCGGTAGCTGCACCGGAAGTGATTACAATTTCAGTATCGTTACCCTTGGCACCATCGGCTGCACCACCATCGACGGCAGTGAGTGTGAATCCAGTTAACGGATCGACGGTGTTGGTACCGGTGGGTGCAACGTTGAACACGCCGGTCTGGATTCCCGCGTCTCCAGCAATTACGGCATTGGCTGTAGCGCCACCTGCGGTGAACGCAAAGTCGGCGTTGCCGGTGAGGGCCGTGACAATGTCGGCTGCAGCGTCGCCTATTTCCAGGCTTAAATTGAGAGTGTTCGACGCCGCATCGTAGCTGGCGGTCGTTCCCGTTGCATTGGTGGTAACATTGATGATCGTGCTGTTACCGATGGCCCCATCCGCTGCGCCACCATCAACGGCGGCGATATCGAGTACCACACCGTTTCCAAGAGTCAGCGTACCAGTGGCCTCGTCGTCCGGTGTGAACGCCGCGCCAAAGTTGATGCTGCCGGTAGCTTCAGCGCCAATCGTGAACGAGTTGGCGAAGTTGGCCGTTCCAGAGGCTTCATCCGCTGGCGATGGTGAACCAAAAGTGATGGTGCCTGTCGAGTTGGCTGGAGTCGTTGCGGCAGGAATGCCCGTCGAACTTACTGTCGCCTTGGAAGCAGCCGAGGTGATATTGATGTTGACCGAGATCTGACCGGTGGCACCCAGATTGGCTTGATCGATCTGCAAGTCCTTGACGGTACCAAAGCCAGTACCCGCCTTGGTGATGAAGTCCAAGCTGCCGTCGAGCAAGCGACGACCTTGGAACGTTGTGGTTTGTGCAATTCGGTTAATGGCCTCGAGCGAGCTGTCGATCTGCAGCTGATTAGCTGCAATTTCGTCATCGCTAAGAGCTCCGTTGTTGGCGGCTTCCACAACCAGTCCACGGACATCGTTGAGCAGCGAGCTGACTTGGCCGAGCGCGCTATCCGCAGTGGCAATGATTTGACTGGCACGTTGCGTGTTCGAGATGGCTTTGTTCAGACTCGTGATGTCACTGCGTAGGGCTTCGCTGGCAATCAAACCAGCCGGATCGTCCTTACCGGTATTGATTCGCAAACCAGTGCTCAAGCGGGTGAGCGAGGTGTTGAGTTCGTTGTTGGTTCTGTTCAAGCGGTTTTGAGCAACCAGTGAACTAACGTTGGTGTTGATTCTTGTCATGTGTGAGATACCCCCAAGGATCGAGTCGGTGAATGTGAAATACGCTAATCAAGGCCGCGGTCACAGGAGTTTAGGAGACAACGATCTGGAGAGTTGTCATCCACCCAGCCTGCTGGCCTTGGCGTCTTCGCGACCCGATTGCAAGCCTCTCAATGGATGGTGACTTGATCGAAATCGCTTGGTTCGAGTTCTGAAGCGGAACTTCCGCTCCCGTACTCTGCGTAAACCTAGCATCGAATTTCAGGCAAGGTGTTTTCAGCGAATTGTGAATTTCTTGGAAAAGTAGAGATTGCCGTGTCCCGCCAATGCTCACAGACCAACCTTTTTACCTAACCCGCACAAGTGCACCAGAAATCGCAGATTATCAGCTGTTTTACCCAAGCAAGCGGTGATGCCAGTGCGTCAAAAAGTGGCAGCCACAGCCGGGCCGGCGGTGCCGTCAACGGCTTCGCGCTCGTTTCGAAGTTGCACTCATCGAAATTCGGATGACCGAAACTCATAAAGCTCTAGGGTTTCGTACTCGTACTCAGCTCCCACAGAACTCGTGCCCGTACTCAGCGCACGCAGTACTCGTACTCGACGCATGCGCTTCGAGTAGGAGATAGGAGTGGCCAATGATCAGCGCAACATCATAGGTTGCTAGTGGGATACACGATAAAGAGAAAAACGGAAGCGAGTGCCCAAGCGCTCGCTTCCGTCAGAGTCCTGCTATTTTCAAAAATCACCAAGATCGGTTATTGGCGCCGATTTCCTAGCGATCGCGTTTCTCCTGGCTGAATGTGTCCAGCTTTCAGGTTCTCACGTTTGATCGCTTCGTAAACCTCTTGGCGGTGAACTGGGATATCTTGCGGAGCTTCAATCCCCAAGCGCACTTTATCGCCTCGAATATCGACAATCGTGATGACAATATCATCACCGATCATGATGCTCTCGTCTCTATGTCGCGACAGCACCAACATGAAATCGCTCCTTCTGCAGATCTAGCGTTCTGTATAATCATTCCATTGAAATTCGCTGAGTAATCGAGTGGTTCCTCTAAGGCTCGCCATCGATGCGAGATCTATCGTCGCTCACCTGGACCAGCATCCAGCTACCGCAAATTGTTTCATATTAGCGCGGCCTTTCAGCCTAGGTATAGCTAGCACCATTATGACGCTCGGAGCGTTCATTCACCCGAGCTGGCAACGGTCGTTTCGTAATTGCGGATTGAATTGCCTTATAAGCACTTTTTAGAGTCCAAGGTGGCACTCTCACCCATAGGACTTGAACGAATTGCGGAATTATGAGCAAATCGAGCTTGGGCCAGAAACCTCCCCCATGCTATGCTGCCGTCTGCTACTTAGTCGCCGCTCGGTCAACGCGGGACAGATTACGTCAGACTGCTCAAGGAGGATCAGTCTCCCATGCATCGCCTACCTACTCGAATCGAAGGTGTTGAACTGTTGCGCGATGCTTGCCTGCGGCGTGCTGGCGGTGCGGTGGTTGTAACTCGCAGCCCGTTGCTCGAATACGAACGGGGGCCGTCTGCGGAGTTGATCATCGCTGCCGACTTCGGTTTCACCAACGAATTGAGCTACACCCAACGCCGGCCGATCTCACGCACATTCCGTTGCCGTGCCGGTGAGGTGTTTGTCGCCGCCGCTGACATCCGCTTGGAAAGCCCTACCTTTGGACATTGGCAAGGCTTTTACCTTCGCAAGAACGACGCGCGGGCTTTGTCCATCGCTCCCGGAATCGCCTGTGGTTGGCAAGTCACATCGTCCGAGGCTGAGCTTGAGGTCCGGGCTACCGGCAGACTTGACCACGATGTCTGGCGGTGGTTGCGGTGGAACGATCTGGAACTTGCCATTGCCTGGCCTGAAATCCCAGAGCAACTCTCTCACCACAGCCGCCGCAGTCGCTCGCTCGCCACCCTTTCTGCTCGTGCGCTGCCAGAGTACAAGGCCACCCAGGGCGTCTCGCCGGGGGAAAACGCGTCTGCTAAGTCAACCCAGCAATCGACGTTGCAATCGACTTTAAAGCCAGCCGTCCATCGGCAAAGCGATTTGTCCCCCCATGGGAACGCACCGCGCGTCTCGAGCAAGAGTCCCGCCCCTGAAATCTTTGGAACAGAAATCGAGCACGATCGAACAAGCCTGCAGTCGCGCCGCGTTGGCCTCGCCGCCAAGCCCAGCGACGAGTTGATCTTGGTAATTGGGAGCAGCGGACAACTCGGCCGTGACCTGTGCCGCAAACTGGCCTCACTGGGAACCGTCGTAGGAGCGTGCCGCGAACCGGAGCGGGGAAGTTTGTTGCCTATTCCCATGCGGGTTGACGTCAGTCGTCCGGCCAGCATCCGTCAAGCGATTCGGGCCATCAAACCGACGCTCATTGTGAATGCGTCGGGGATGACCGATCTGGACAAAGCGGAACGCGAGCCCCGTTTGGCTCAGCTGATCAATGCCACGGCTCCTGCGGTCATTGCCGATGAAGCCAAGGCCTTAGGCTGTTCACTTGTCCATTTTTGCTCCGACATGGTCTACGACGGCACGGGCGACCGCCCGTGGCGCGAAACAGACCTGCCGCGGCCAATCAATCAATATGGTCGCACCAAGCTACTCGGGACTGAAGCAATTCGACACAGCGGTATTCCGCATTTGATACTCCGCAGCGGTTGGCTGTATGGCACACAGGGCCCCAACTACGTCTCGCAACTGGTCGATCTGCTCACTTACCGCAACTCGATAGAGCTCGCCTGTGATCACGTTGGAACGCCCACGAGCACCGAGTGGTTGGCTTCGATGACCGCTCAGTTACTCAAGCGACGCGTTGGGAGTGTCACGCACTGGCTGAGCACGGAGGGTGGCCTGTTCCATGTGGCTCCCTTGGGATACGCGAGTCGCCTTGAGGTCGGGGACCACATCGCAGCCACTTGCCGAGCGCATGCCCTGCCGGTCGTTTCGCACAAGTTCAAAGCGGTACCGGTCAGGTCACTTGCCAAAGGTTTTGCGATACCGGCCAACTGCCAACTCGATTGCTCAAAGCTGGCTCTCCATTTCGGATTCGAGTTTCCACGGTGGCAACAGCAGTTGAGCTCGCAGCTGAGTCTTTGGCTTACTCATGGATCCGTTTCTGCTCGGCATGTCGCCTAGATTTCTTTGGCGGGCACATGCGTGCAATTCTTCTGCGGGGTAGCTCCACAGGCGGCCCCACTTCTTCTACAATGCCGGTTCGGACTGAGTGAGGAAGTTTGCGAAGATGTGCAGCGTGCCGCTTCCTCACTCCTGCACAACATGAGAACTGTGAACCGGAGTTACCAATATGGCGGACTGGCCAATCGGCGTTTTCACCAGCATCGATGCAGGTTTAGGAGTAAAGCTTGAGGTTGCTCAAGAACTGGGGATTCCCACGATTCAGCTCCACGCGCCCCATCGAAGTTCCCGAACTCCCGACAACGCTGAGCGGTTTTTGGCCAAGCTCGAGTCGATGAACATTCACCTGACTGCCGTGTTCGGCGGTTTTGTTGGAGAAAGTTACGCTGATATTCAAACGGTCTGCGAAACCATTGGTCTTGTCCCCTCTGCGACCAGGGCCGAGCGTTTGCAGGATATGAAGGAGATCAGCGACTTTGCGCGGCTCCTGGGCTGCGATGTGATCGCGCTGCATTTGGGCTTTGTCCCACACGATTCGACCCTGCCGTTGTATCAGGAGGTCGTTGAGGTGACCCGGCAATTGTGCGACCATGCTTGCCAGAATGACCAAGCCGTCCACTTGGAAACCGGCCAAGAAACGGCGAGTGGTTTGCTGCAGTTTATCAATGACACCAAACGGGATAATCTGTTTATCAATTTTGATCCCGCCAATATGATTTTGTACGGCACTGGAGAACCGATTCAAGCGCTGAAAGAAGTCGCTCATTTCGTTCGGAGCGTGCATTGCAAAGACGCACTTTGGAGTGATGAACCGGGAAAGACCTGGGGACGCGAGGTCCCTTTGGGTAGCGGTCAAGTCAATATCGAGGCCTATTTGACGGCGCTAAAAGAGATCGGCTATCGTGGCCCGCTCACCATCGAGCGCGAGATTCCCCAAGAACCCGAGCGTCAGAAGGAAGAGATCGGTCATGCCAATCGAATGCTGACAGAGCTCCGCAACAAGCTGCTCAACGCGTAAACGTGTTATCGCCATTTTGCTGTCGCCGTCCGCCCCGCGTGCCTGCGATGATTTGTACCTGTCCTGCGGATTGTGCGGCTGGCGCAGGCTGCGCACCCCTTCCCCTTGCGGGTTTCTTGCATTAAGCAGCCAGAGTGCGCGCGAAACCAGTTCAAAAGACTCTTCCGGTTGCGTAAACTAGGGGAAGTTTTATATCGGTTCGTCAGGGGCAATCTCATCATGCAGAGCCAACCTGGATGGTATTCGCAGCTTCTTTCCTTTTGTTAAACATCCAGCTGACCGCCAGCCGCAGAGGCGATGCGCGGTGGAACGGATCGTTAGCTTCGTTGTTCTTTAAATCGATCGCGATGATCGCGATTGGAATTGGCGTATACGGATCTCCGGACAAACCAGCCCACGCTTGGCAGGATGAAGTTCCGCCCGTCCAGGTCCGGGAGCCGCTCGATGCGCCGGTCCCCAGCATCCTCAAGGATGGCATGCTCCAGACCGACATCCGTCTTGAACTACGTGCCGACGGTGGTCACGTCTTGACAAACATCACCCTTGAGGAGCTGCGGCGGCTCGAACGCCAATCGAATTCTGCGTCGCAACTTCCTGCCGCCACGTTGTTGCAATCCCAAATCGACGTTGCGGTGCTGGGCGAACTCGCGAATCTGGAGGGTAAGTTTGACGTTCAGCTGGGGAGTGGCGATGTACCGGCATTGATCGATCTCCGGTTTGGTGCCTGTCGGCTAACGGAACCACCGCATAAACCGGAAGGAATCTTACGGAGTTCGTTTCAGGTAAATCCGGAAACCGGCAGTTATCAGTGGTTGTTGCTCGGCGAGACACAGAGCACGCATCAACTGGTGCTAAAAGGGCAGACCGCGATCAAGCAAAAAGCGGATCGCTTCAGCTTGGCCATCGATTTGCCCCCTGCTCTAACCACCGTTACCGTTCGCTTGCCCGCCAATGCAATTGAGGAACGGGTCCGCAGCGAAGATCTTGTGGAACGCTCGCTAACGGCAGACGGCGTGCTGCTTAAGATCAACAGTCGCGGTGGGGATTTCACTCTCACTTGGCGTGAACAGGGAGCCACCCAGCGACTGGCCGCCATGGAAGCGGAAAGCAATACGACGTTTGAAATCATCGACCCACTGCAGCCTTGGAGTTGTTCTACCAATCTCAGCTTGCGTTCGTACGGTAACGACACGAGCAACAGCTTTCGCATCGCCCTTCCCCGTGGTGCCCAATGGCGGACTTTTCCTAGTCCTGTTTTGGACCGTTTTCGCGTGACAGCTATCGCAGCTGCATCCGAACAGGGCGAGCTTGCTGCACAGGCGACCGCCGCAACTCTAGCCAACACCCCGCAACTGCTGGTCGAGAAGATCGATCCGTCGGCTACCGACGCTATCGAGCTCCTGCTGGAATGGGAATGGCTCCCCGAGCTGACTGACAATATCGATGGGGCCATGCAGGTCAAGATTCCGGCGCCAACCATCTCGGACGTCGATAGCCATGAGGGAACGCTCAACTGTATCTTTCAGTCGAGTTACGCTGCTGTGTTCCAGGAAGGGCCTGGAGTGAGACTGATGCAGCAGGGAAGGTTGCATTTACAACAAGGCTTTAGCAGCCGTCACCAAATGCAATTTCAGTTTGACCGCCAGGATTTTGAACTCAGTTTGAGTCTACGTAAAGAAGAGAGTTTGCCCACAATCCGTCCCACCTACAAAGTGCATGTCGATCAACACAAACTGGTGCTAACCGCATGGTTCGAGTGCTCTTTTGATACCAATGAACCTCGGATGGAGATCGGCTTGATTCCAGGTGACTGGATCGTCGAGGAGAATACTGCCCGTGCCTTACGCGACGTCGGTAGTCCTTACGCCACCGACTCGGAAGTGCTGAACGTGCGCCGCGAGGATGACGGGAGCTACATACTCAGCGGCCGTGAACCCGAAACAGGCTTCAACAACAATCGTCGGGTCGAGCAGGTCTGGCGCATCGTTGCTCAACGAAGTTGGAGTCCAGATGACAACCACGCGCTCGAGTTTCAGATTCCTGAAATCAAGCGCATTCGTGCCAACGGCACAGCCGAAGTGGATCACGGGTCAGGCGTGCTGCTCTTGAGCAGTGAGAACAATGTCGTTACCCGATGGCGTGAAACGGCTAGCACGAGTTTATTGCCAGACTCATTCTCTACCGAGTACCAGAAGTTTGTAGTGGAAACGCGAATTCGCGAGCCACTGGCCTATCGTTTCCAAAGCCGCGGGACAACACCCACATGGGCTGGTATCGCAGAGTTCCTTCCGCAACAAATCAACGCAGAACAGCATGTGGTTCTCGAAGTTCTGCCGGGTGGTATCCTCGTTCGTCAAGATTTTGATTTGCGCATCGCTAACGAGCCGCTGACCAATTTGCGTATGGCCGTGCGGGACGATATCAAATCTGTCCCCGAAGTAACCATTGATGGGAATTTGGTATCGATGCAACTGGTTGGCAACCTAACGACCAACGCTCTCCTCGGCGAAGCTCTGCCCTCCACACCGACGGAAGTGAATGCGGAGTCTAAAACCAAAGGCCACAACTGGCGTCAGTATCAGCTTGTCGGTGCTCCTAAGCTGCTGGGCACGGCACGGTTGTCGATTTGGACTGAAGTTCCCACGACCTTGCTTGCCAAAACGCCCGCCACAGAGGCGGTGCAAGGACTCGATGTCGACGTGCCTCTGGTTCAAGTTCAGTTTCAGCCGAGTGTCCGTCTGGTTCGCCAAGATTGGACTTTGATCAACGACGTTAACTTCGAGGCGCTGAGCGGCGAAGCAGCTGGTGCTCTTGCCGAATCGCAGCTCGGAAACAATCGCCGCCTTCTACGCGAACAACAGCTGGTCATTCCATTGAAGCTGCGGCAAAGAGAAACGGCAGCCGAAGCTTCGGTGCTGGTGAACGGCTGTTGGTTGCAAAGTGTGATCACAGGAAATGCCCGTCGCGATCGTTTTGTCGCCCGGGTACAAACGCAAGCGGGCAGGTTAAACATCAAATTGCCCAACCCCGCTCAGATTGAGAAAGTTGCTGTCAACGGAGTTCCGCTCGAACAATCCGCTGCCCCCTACGATTACAACACCAAGACGATCTCCATTGCCCTACCGCTCACCCCCACAAAACAAACTTACGTCATCGAGTTGTTCTACTTCATGGATGAAACTCTCAGTTGGATCTCCGCCTTGAACATCGAACCACCCATCCTGGAGGGGGCTGTCAACCTTGACCGTTACTACTGGCAGTTGGTGGTTCCCGCCATGCATCACTTGGCTTGGTGTCCGGCCGGTCTCACAGCCGAGTGGACGTGGGACTGGAACGGACTGTGGTGGCACCGTGTAAGTGGTGAAGATCAAGCCAGTCTGGAACAGTGGCTCAATAGTTCGATTCAAACGCGTCAATCTTTATCAGCCAACAGTTATGTGATGAGTGGGCAGGGGGAGTTTAAGCCGCAGGTCGTGCGCGTGCTTTCACGTTTTGCGCTGTGGTTTCCAATGGGACTCGTCGCCATCCTCACTTCCGTCTTGGTCCTTAGCTTCTCGTGCCTGCGGAATTCCATTGTGGCCATCTTTTTAGCAGGTTTGATTGCCGGTCTTTCAATGATCTGGCCTGACTTGGCGGTGTTGTTTGGTCAAACTGCCTTACTTTCGCTGGGATTAGTCGTCTTGATTTTTGTGACCCAAGCCGCCATCGAGGCGCGTGTTCGTCGGCGAAGTGTGTTTACGACGCGACCGGCGAATCATGCCGATGGCAGCGAGCAATTTTCGGTGGGCCGTACCAGTCGCTTTCCAACCTCGGCAGCCATCCGTACTGGGTCGTCGGTCATCGCTACCGAGGAGAAGTAATGTCGCTTTCCGAGTCCGCGATCCTACAACTAAACTCGATACTGCGGGCCATGTTGGTTCTGATGGTGGCTGTTGCGGTTCGTGGGGGAGCCCGCTTGCAGGCCGCGCCACCCTCTGACTGGGAGGTCATGGCTGTTTTCATTCCTGCTGCACCCGATCAGCAGCGGCAGTTCATCCCGCGGATTTATGTACCAATGGAGATTGAAGATCTCGAATCGCGGTTGGCACAGGAGCAAACCCGACGACGGGAGGCGTTGTTCAATGCAACAACTCTCAGCGAGGCGATCTATGTGGCTCGTATCGACAGTGAGTTGCTTATCTCAGATCTATCCCGCTGGAAGTTTACTGGTCCGAGCTCAACGCAATCAATCGAGCTCGGGCCAGTTTCCGTCGCGCTCAGGGACGCTGTCGGCTTTGACACCCAGCGACTCGAGCAACTCTCGACCTATCAACGCTTTGATGCCGCTGGGTCTATTGAGTTGACATTCAAAGAAGCGCTCGCTGAGCGTTGGTTTGGCTTCACCAAGAGCGCTGGAAAGACCGAAATGGGGGCAAGGTTTGACCTTCAGCTTCCCGCTGCCGCGTTGGCGAAGCTAATTGTCTCGGTACCCGATAGCTATTCGCTCCGAAGCGATGACGTGGTGGTCGAACCCTTGCCGGAACTGGATCGAGGCCTTCCGCCCGATTGGCCAAAACCACTCCGCGAAGTACCCAAATTAACCAGCGGTCGGCAATGGTGGTGCGTGAACATCTCCGGCCGCCGCAAGTTTACGTTGGACCTGATTCCTACCCAAGACAATGCCAACCTGCTATACAAACATGCGTTACGCGATTGTGATGTCGAGTACCGGGTAGGTGATTTACGGCTGACCGTGGCCAACAAATTGGTGGTGGCATCGAGTTCCAAAGGAGCCCCGCTACAACTTCGACTCTCGTCCAGCTTGAGATTGAAAAGTGTCAAGTTGGATGGAGTGCCCGTCGCGTGGCGGCCGGTTAGCAGCCCGGCAGAGGATACGCACGCGATCGAGATCGTTGATTTTACCTGGAGTGGTCGGGACACTGTGTTGGAAGTGGTTGCAGCCAGTACTATTGCCGATACGGCCATGGTGACGTTGCCCGAGTTAGCTGTCATCGACGCTTATGCGATGACGGGTACCACGCGTGTCACTGGGCGACAGGGTAGGACAACTGACAATGTGGAATCACCCGGGGTGAGCTACAATGCCCAGGCACCAACCAGCAGCACCGCGACTTCGGTTGCGGCAGCCGAAGTCAACACGGATTTAGTGTGGAGTGGACGTTGGTTAGGGCAACCGCCTGCAGTAACTGCCAGTTTTTCACGTCGCCGCAATGGCTGGCAGCTGCGTGGTCTGACTCGGTTTAACGTTCAGTCTGCGTGGTTGGCCGCCAATGCGCGAATTCGCTTGAGCTCGGAGCGTTTGAATTCGAACGAGGTTCGCTTGCAGGTCAATCCAGACTGGTTTGTAGATAGTCTAAAACTAATGAACGAACCGGATGCGGATCTTCGGGCGCAGTTCGTAGAAACGGGGAGCGGACAGGAACGACGAACCGAAATTGTAATCAGTTGGGAACGCCGCCGCGATGCACTTTCCTTTGAATTGGAGGTCGCTGCGCACAGCCCTAGGGAAACCGATTCCTCCAAACTAAGCCTCGGTGAACTGCGGTTGGTGACGCTCCCGAACTCGGACCAACAGGATAACTACGTAGTCGAGTCAGCGGGTCGTTTTCGCCTGCCCGCCACCGCCGATCTCCTACGCTTTCAACTGTCGGCCAGTGAGCTTCCCGATTGGCAGCAAGCCCTGATGCCACAACCGAACATTGCTTGGATTTTCAGCGACTCGCGCAGTGCCATGCCGCCACTTGAATTGCTGGCCTCTGGCGGAACTTATGCCACGCGCGTGCATACGCTGGTGGTCCGCCGCGATGCGCGTCACGAAGTGAGTTATCGCATCTCCTGCCGACCCATCTCAGGCACTATTGACCGTCTACGACTCACCTTTCCGATCGATCTGGAACTCAACTCGCTCTCTTTTGAACTTATCCAGCCCGCTGAAGAAAGCTCGCTGCCGGTTCCGTTTGAAGTGCGCGAGCCGGTAGCGGGTGCGGTCGATCGTGAAGTCGATTTGCAGTTGCCCTCACCGATGAGTCTCCCATTCGAAATCCGTGGGCGTTCGAAGAGTCTGCCACTTGACGCCCCCCTACGCATCGCTATCCCCGGCTTCCCTGCATCGGTGTCCGCAGATTCGGTGATTATATTGCCGCGACAACTGACCTCCTTTGTAGGTCGCCCAGCCTTGGAGTTACTACCCGTCAATGCCTGCTGCACGGGAGAGGAAGTTGCTCTATTTGAGAACGAGCTTCCTGATCAGCTTCCAACGACCTATGCTGCAGCACGACTTGAGGCAACCAATAGCCAATTGCTTGAGATGCTTCCAGCCCATGACGCTGCCCTCGAGGGCTGGTTGTGGAAGGAGGCGATTGAACACCGACTCTGGGATGATGGCTCTTGTGAGCATCGGGTGGTATGGGATCTTGAGGTGGGAGAACAGCCCGCGCTCAAATTCTATTTGCCTGCCGGCTGGAGTCTTGAGCGCGTGTTGATGGACGGGCAGGTATTGGAAAATGAGCGCGGGCCGCAACCACTGGCAACTACCGATTCCGAATTTGATGCCGGGATGCAGTGCATGGAACTCCAGCTCCCAAGCAATCACCGGAGCTCGATTGTGTTAGAGTGTTCAAGTCAGTTCATAGCGGGTGGCGGCAAGTTGCCCGTGCTTACACAAGTTAGTCTGACGAAGCCGCGCATCGATCGCTTGCAAACTTTTGAGTCAAGGCAGCGCGTGTACATTGCCCCGGGTAGCATTGCACTGAGTTCGTTGGCAATGACACGAGCCTCGGTGAAGCTCTCCGATCGCCTCCTTCCAAGGCATTGGTGGGGTTTGCTGGCGCCAGGCGCTTTTACAGACTCGGACTGGGATTCAAACGGCTGGAGCCAAGTCGATCTGTCAGCGGAATCGCCCAAGACTAACGTAAATACAACTCAAGCTATTAGCCTCTGGACTATCGATCGTTCCGCTTTACGCGGACTACTTATGGCAGGGGTGATTTTTGTTGGCATAGTTTTTTGGAGCCTGCTCGGAAAAGCCATGCGACTGTGGTGGCTTGTCTTGGCTTCCCTGGCGGTGCTAGTCGTTTTAGTGCCCAGCGAGTTCTTATTGTGGGCGCAACTCGTACTGCTCGCGGGGGTCATGGCTGCGTTCTGCCGCCTCGTCCAAGTGGTCAGTCGCAACCACCGCCAATGCAACTTGGGGGAATCTAGGCAACTGATCCGCGTTTCGTCCCTTGGGCGTCAGATTCTGATGGGCTTGGCGATTGTATCCTCGGGCGCAACAACTTTACTTGCACAGTCGCCGGCGGCTGTGCGAGACGGTTCAGCCCCGCAATCGCGGAGTCTTGCGCAAGGGGGGACAAACTCCAGTGATACCACCCAAAACATCACGAGTCCTACCGGACTTGCGGCTACACAACCGAAGATATTTGGAGTGCTCCTACCTGTCGATGAAGAGGCTAACATCGATGGTGTTTACGCTTATGTTCCAACCGATCTATGGAAGCTACTAACCGCCCCCGATACGGCAGCTGCGGAAACCGGGCCGCCACAAATCCTGGCGGCTGACTACCTGCTGCGCGTTCGACCTGGAAGTTCCAACGCGGAGCTTTCCGCCGAGTTTCGTGTGCAGGTTACTGAAGCCAACTCGGAACTCCGCCTCCCATTTAGCGCCAGCGAACTGGCTCTCAGCAGCGGGCAGGTCAATGGCGAGCAACGGCTGATCGGCTTGCAAAGTCTGCTGCAGAATACGAATGAAGTCGTGTTTCTTTCAAACAAGGTGGGCACATTCAATGTTAGCTTGCAGTTTGTCACAACGGCTTCGGTGCGCTCGGATCGAGCGCAGTTTCAGGCTACGATTCCGCCAGTTCCCAACGCGACCATGCGCATTGATGGAGAAGGAGTCCATGTTGATGTCAACGCCTTGGGGGCCGTGCAACAACGGAGCTCGGGTGAACTACTCGCCAACCTGGGACCGGTGAATCGACTGGTAGTCTCTTGGTCGGAATCGGCAAAGCGCGATCCATCAACCCCGTTGGAACTGATCTCGGAAGCGTGGGTGCATGGCGCCGGTGAGCAGGTGCTGGCGGCGTGCCGTTTGCGCTACGGAAAAAACAATGGGCTTCCCTCCACCGTGCACGTCTATATCGATTCCGAATGGGAGCCCGTCGGTACAACATGGGGTGATGCCGAAGTAATTCCCAGTGAGACGATGTCCTTCGGAAATCGACGTGTCTACACTGCTCGCATCAACGACTCTCAGGACGATAGCGAGACCGAGTTCTCGATCAGCGCACTCCTGGTTCCGCGACAAGGCACTGCCACGACAGCCTTGGCGTTGCCTTTCATGTCACTACAAGAAGTATCACCAACGGCGACGCGTCGTGTCCTGTCGTGGTCCACAGACACCAGCAGTCTCTTCAAGCCCGACGGAGTTGACTTCTGGCCGCAGGTTACTGGCGAGGCCGATAACTGGGGCGCCTTGGCGCTTGCCCCACAGAAGCGCACCTTTCGCGTGCCTCCAGGGACAGGACCTTTGCAACTCCGCCGCCAAGTCGAACGACCAACGGCAACGGTCGCAGAAGTGACCAATGTGCATTATGCAATGACGAGAGAAAAAATTGAATATCTCGCAACTTGGAGCAATGGTAGCGCCCAGCCTTCGGTGGTGCGTCTGCATGTACCACGCGATGCAAAGCTCACTACTTTAACGGTCAATGGCCGTAACGCCGAATACCGATTATCCGATGGTGGAGAGGCCCAACTGCTTATCATTCCGCTGGCCACGCAACAGGTTGAACAAGTCACTGCCTTGGAAATGACCCTTGAGCGCACACCTCAGCTTGATGTGGCGGTGCCGGTTGCTAGGATCGTACTGCAAGACGCTAACATCAAGAGTTCGCGTGTCCGGCTGTTCCGGGGGGCAATGCTGGATGTTGAACTCCAACATCAGGCCGACGAACCCTTGCGAAGTTTTCAAACGGCAGCCCCAGATACACAGTTCCTCGATTCCTTGGAACAGTTAGTCAGCGAATATGAGTTGGGCAATTCCTTTCGAACACAACCCTATCTTCCACTGATGGCACAATTGATTCGTCGCGATGCACCGGCCAGTGAAAGTTGCATCATGCAGCTTAAGTATGGCCCCAGTGGCTGGATAGCTGAGGTGCAGACCAACTGGAGTAGGACAGCGAAGCTCGACTTTGCCTTTTTTGATGTGCCGCTCAACGCCCGCGATAACCTGTCCGCTGGCAACTTGGCGCGGAAGTTCATACCAACCGCCGATGCCAACCGCACGACACTATGTTTAATTCCACGAGTGTTGCCCAGTGGGGAGCGCGAAGTGTCGTTCAGCTTTCCCATCGGAGCCGCCGTCTCGGGACAATCGCTGAGTGTGCCGCAAGTGCGTCTACTTGGGGACCGTCCCACCGCGCCATTCGTCGGACTCCCCAAGGTGCTCGACGGGCAGGCGGTCATTTGGCAAAAAGCAGGGCGCAGAATTGCGGTGGATGAATTGCCCGGCGTGTCGTCAGAGCGGTTCGACGATTTTGAGTTTTACTTGACTCCCGAAAACCTGTCCCAAGTGGCTTGGCAGTCACTCGAATCTCAACGCCTTTCCCCACGCATTGAAAATGTGACAGTCGAAGTAACCTCAACATCGGCCAATCGTCTATCTGCCATTGTGAATTATTGGGTGGCACCCCGTGGACAACTCGACATGCAGTTTCGGCTAACCGAGAACTGCAACGTGTTGGGGGTAGAAGTCAGTGGCGCTGCGGCGTTATGGAATCTAACAGACTCAAGTCTCCTCAGTGTCTCATTGCAACCAAACTATCTTCCGGTCAACATGGTGCTACTTTTGCAATGGGATCTGGAACAGATTGAGCAAGCGTTCACCATCGAAATGCCACAGCCTCTGGTAGATCAAGTAGGGCAAGACATGCTGGTCTCGACCGCAACCGGTTTACCCATCGAACTGCTAGCTAGTCGTTCAAGTGATTCGATGCCGTTGCTAGATGATCGACAACTACTCAAGCGGTGGGCTACGATGCTCGCAACCACTGTTAGTTCACAGTCGAGCTTGAAGCCAAATGAGCTGCGGACTTGGTTAACTAGCTGGCACCCGAGCCGCTTTGGTTTCAGCGCCGATGCGACCATCGAACCAAGTTGGACGGAGACATTGAGCCGCGATCTTGACGAAGATGAGGATGGTGAAGTGGAGTTGTTCGAATATTGGCAAGGCCTGGTAGCCGATCCCGACACATCCCCCACGCTGTCGGGTGCCAGCGAAGCAGGCATGGTTGCACTCCAAGGGCGATCCCGTAGTTGGGTAGCACTAACCGGCAATCGACTGACCTTCGCACCTCCTGACAGGCGCGAGCGACTGATGCCCCGAGCCTTGGCGGCCACCTTCTTGTTGACCGTTGCTTTACTCACCTTGGTAGTCGCCACCAGACTTAAGCGCCCTTACTTCGAACTGCTCTCGATCCATCCATGGCTGTATTGGTTGCAATTGGCTGCTATCGCCTGGGTGCTTTTGCCCGTAGTGTGGCCGAGTTGGACCATTGCAGCGGTTGCGATGCTGATGTTCATAAGCCAACTCAGCGACCGACGTGGACGCCGCACTCCACACATTATGTGAACTACGATTTTTTCCGTCTAATGCTAGGTAGTTGGCTTTCACATTTCTTGAGCAGCAAGTTTGAGGCAGTCGTAGAATACTGAGGTGGCTGCGGCGACATCGACCGAAACCGCCACTTCCATATTGGTCCGCCATTGCCTAGGAATGCGTTGATCAAAAATCGTCGTCCCGCGGGTCAACTCGCCAGAAATTTCCACGTCGCCGGCCATTTCTTCCCAGGCAAACAAACTTGGCTCAAGGAGCATCAGAATCGGCAATACGGCTTGAAGTGAAATTGTCTCCTGTCCTAACTGCTGACGTGCGGCGCGACAGTAATGCGGAATGATGGCCTGCAGTACGGCTCCCACTTTGGTGTACTTTGGCGGCAGCTTCTCGACGAGCTCCCAGCCGAAACTGAGTTGACGGCAAACTTCCAGCGGGATTAGGCTTTTCGTCGTTGCTGAATGAAACACATGACGTGCACTCACCGGATCAAAGTGAAAATTGAACTCGGCCGCCGGCGTGACATTCCCAATGCCAACCACCGAGCCCCCAGCAATCACAACCCGATCAACCATGGGTACCAAGGCCGGATCGCGGGTCAACGCTTTGGCGAAGCCGGTCATCGGTCCGGTGCACACAATGGTCACGTCGCCTGGATCGGCGCGGAGTCGGTCAGAGATCAGTTTGTCGCTGGGCATCGAATGCTGTCGGGCGACCGGGGTCCAATCTGAATTCCCGAGCCCATCCTCGCCATGCAACAAAGTGCCATTGGCAACCGCAGCACCCAGCTCTGGGTCCAAGGCAGCCCCAATTCTTGGCATGCGCGGTGGATCGAGCCGCTCGACCAGGGCCCGCACGTTCTGCGTCGCCTGCTCGGCGTCGGTCGTTCCCGCACACGCGGTGATCGCCACAACTTCGAGCCGAGGATCGAATAATGCGAGCGCGATCGCTACCGCATCGTCAATACCTGGATCGCAGTCAATAATGATTTTCCGGGACATAAATTCTTCCTGACGTTGAGCTTCCTCAAGTATCGACCTCGAGCTGTACAATGGGCGGCCAACGAAGTGGACCGTCGGTAACGCCCAATGAAATACTCACAGATGAATGATCTCAGCGATATTCTAGCAGCTCTTCAGGCCCAGCAAGACCTCTCTCAGCAGCAAATGCGGGGGACGATTTCACATCTACTAACAGGCCAAGTCTCGCAGCCGCTGATGCGTGAATTGTTAAACGCTTTGGCGCGCAAAGGGGAGACCGTGGACGAGCTGACCGGCGCCGCCCTTGCACTTAGGGAATCGATGATCCGCATTGAACCACTCAACCGCCCCGTAGTCGATACGTGTGGCACAGGAGGGGACGGTTCCAAGACCTTCAATATCAGCACCGCCGCCGCTTTGGCACTGGCCTCAGCCGGCGTTCCGGTGGCCAAGCATGGCAATCGTAAGATAACCAGCCGCACCGGTTCGGCCGACGTGCTGGCCGAACTGGGAATCAACCTGGAAGCTGCACCGCCGGTCGTGCAACAGTGCTTGCGGGAACTGGGGATCTGCTTTTGCTTCGCCCCCTACTTCCACCCCGCCATGAAGCATGTCGGCGAAGTCCGCCGCTCGTTGGAGCATCCCACGATCTTTAATCGCCTGGGGCCACTCGCCAATCCCGCATTGGCCGATTGCCAAGTTCTCGGTGTCGGCGACCCAGCGCTGCAAATGCCGATGGCTCAAGCCCTGCAACGACTGGGAACCAAACACTCACTTGTGGTGCGCGGCACCGACGGCGTCGACGAGCTCTCCATCTCGACCACCACCCGCGTCCTGGAAGTGACCCCGGAGTCGATTCGAGAACATGTTTGGTCCCCCGACATGTTCGGCGTTCGCAATGCCGATCGTGGAGCGCTCTTCGCTGACGACCCGCAATCCAGCGCCCAGTGCATCCGTAGCGTCTTCGCTGGCGAAGCGGGACCCCGGCGGGATGTCGTCGTGATGAATGCCGCCGCTGGCCTATGGCTCACTCTCGACGATGGCGATTTGACTCAATGCGCTCAGCAGATCGAAGCAGCCATCGATTCCGGAAAAACAAGCAAACTCGTCGAGCAACTGGGGACGCGTACCTTTGCAACTTCGGATGAATCACCGCCGCGCTAAGGGCCCGTCCGTAAATAAGTTACCGGTTCCCATACCCTCTACCCAGCCTCGCGCAGCGAGAATAGCAGGGGAGAGCTCCTACGCAGGTCGCCAGTTGTTATCGGGGATAACTGTTATGCCCCTCCCCGGCCCGGATAGGCCGACCCTCCCTGCGGTAAATCAAGCAAAAAGCGTGAA
>JBGSHW010000170.1:0-17602 GCA_041751975.1 Pirellulaceae bacterium | reverse complement strand
AGCCAAGCCCTGGTTGGTCCGACTCGACGATCGCTTGCCATGGCACTACGCTTGGATATGCGTTGTGGCTTGGGCGATTCCCATGCTGGGAATTGCCATCGCGATCTTCGGAGGTTTCATCGTCTCCACCGGGGGCAATCTTATAATAGGCAGTTAGCGTTGGGGCACATTGAAAATGTTAGGGTAGTGGACCTTGCTAAAGGTCCTGCAGTCAAGGGATCTTTAGCAAGATCCACTACGTCAAGGGATTTTTGGCAAGTTCCACTACGACGTACTCGAGAATTAAATGTTGACTCAGCACGAGCCCAGCGAGACGTTAAGCAAGCGGAAAGCGTTGCATGCGATGGTTCATCGTATCCAGGACATGCAGCGCTCGTTGGGAGTCGATACCCAAAGCCCAGGGGCTGGAAAACTGTCCTTCCGCGGTGCCGACTTGCCCCCAGACTTCAAGTGGTTCGCCGGTGCGTGAAAAACGCTGGATGCGATGATTGCCGAATTCGGCGATCAGCAGGGTGCCATCTGCATCGAAGTCCAGGCCATAGGGGTACTGCAACTGTCCGATTGCCGCACCCGCTTCTCCCCACATGTCCACGAGCTTGGGTTCTGCCGTGTCGGCCAGGACATCGAACACTTGCACGCGATGGTTGCAGGCGTCGAGCACCCATAGCAAGTTATCTTGGTCGAAGAGCAACGCTTGGGGACGGGAGAATTCGCCGGGTCCGCTACCCTGCGTGCCCCAGTAGCGCAGGAATTTACCCGCCGGATCGAACTCTTGAATCCGGTCCACCTGACCATACTGACCGATAAAGAAGTGTCCGCGATTGTCCTCGGCGACATCGGTGACGAAGTGGAATTGCCCCGGATCGTCGCCATGCTCTCCACCAATGGAACGGCTTTCGTCGAGTTCACCGGTGGGGCTGTAAAAGAGAACGCGAAAATAATGGGTATCGGCGACCAGCAGCGTGCCATCGCGAGCGAAGCCCAGTCCGGTGGGTCTGCCCTGTTTGATCAGCGGAGTCCGCCAGCCTCGCAAGTAGTTTCCGTCGCGATCGAAAACTTGAATGCGTCCGGTCATGTCGACCACGTACAGCAGATCTTGCGGGCCGATCACCATGGCGCGTGGTTTCATCAGTCGGCCGTCGGACAAGCCGCGGCGTCCCCAAACCAAGTCGGGTAAGGCTCCGACTCCCGACTGCGGCACACAACCGGGTAACGCACAGAGAGTCGCCGCGCTGAACGTGGCCATGCCCAAGCTCTGGAGTGAGCTCGCGATGAAGCTGCGCCTTGTAGGTGGCGGTTTCAGCGGTGGATGGTTGTCAGCGTGGGGCACTGTGCGAAGTCATTGCAGTGAGGAGGTGTGGCTGTGAAAAGAGAGCGAAACCATTATAGTGATTGTTCTGACGATGATGCACTTTGGTTGGTTATCCGCGAACCCTAAGAGACACATGGCAAGCACACTGGACTGGAAAAGCAGCGAAGATCCGCGAGATATTGTGCACATCATAGTCCAAGCGCTGGTGGAAGGTCGGGTGGTCGCGCTGCCGGCCGAGACCGCTTATCATGGGGTGGTGAGTGGGTTGAAGCCTGAGGCGGTGGCCAAGTTGCTGAGTTTGAGGTCGATTCGTCGGGATTGTGCCCCGACCCTTTTTTTGCGTTCGGCCAGTGAAGCCTTGGATTACGTCCCGACCCTTTCCCGCGTGGCGGCCAGGCTGGTCGACCGGGGTTGGCCGGGGCCCTTGGTGCTCGAGCTCCCTATCGAGCCCGAGAGGAGTCTTGCCAGCTGCTTGCCGGCATCGGTGCAGAAGGCCATTCTGCGGGACGAACGCTTTCTTGCGCTTCGCGTGGCGGCGCACGAGGCGATTCGGCAGGCGATGCGGCTCATGCCCGGACCTTTGGTGGCAGTCCCGTTGTGCGATCCGGCAGGACAACCAGTCTGTCGCGGCGATCAGTTATCGAAGGTCTGTGCGGGGGAGATCGGGACATTGATCGACGACGGGCCAACCCACTTCGGCGACTTGGCGACCAGCGTGAGGGTTGACCAGAATCGCTGTCAGATCATTCACCAAGGGGTGCTTGGGGGAGAGGATTTGCATCGCCTGGGCCAGTTGACGATTTTGCTCGTTTGCACGGGCAACACTTGCCGTAGTCCGATGGCAGAAACGTTGTTCAAGGCGAAACTGCGGGAACGATTTCCGAGCATGCAAGGGGAGGTCGCCCCTCCGGTCTTTGTGACGTCAGCCGGGCTGAGCGCTTTTCCTGGCGGGCCGGCTTCACCGGAGGCGATCAGTGTCATGAAGAAACGGGGGCTGAGTTTGCTGGATCATCAAAGCCGCGCGGTGACCGAACGTGGCTTGCGGCATGCGGATTTGGTTCTGGCCATGACCTCGTCGCACCGGCTGGCGATTATCGAGAGGTTTCCGGATATGGCCGATAAAGTCTACTTGGTCAGCGCTTCGCCGCAGGATGTCTCGGATCCGTTCGGCGGCTCGGAGGCCGTTTATACCGCTTGTGCCGATCAAATCGACGGCTACCTCGATCATTGGGTCGAGCAGGTCGAAGAATCCTGGTTTCCAATCTGGAATTCTAATTAAGCTACTGAACAGATCTCCCTTCATTTCGGACCTAAAGCTTCGCGATCAACAATCCCCGGAACCTCACTCCCGTTCACTATTGCTTCTGGCGTTTTTTCCTAGCACTTCGCCTTCACATTTTCCTTGGCCAGCGATCCATCATGCGAGTTTCCATTGGCAGTGACCATCGTGGCGTGCGAATTAAATCCAAGCTGCTTACGACGCTGCAGGCCTGCGGGCATGACGTCTGCGATCATGGCACGCACGACGAGCAGAGCGTGGATTACCCCGATTTTGCAGCCACGGTTTGTCACGATGTGGCATCCGGAAAGTCTGAGCGGGGGATCTTGATCTGCGGCACGGGCATCGGCATGGCCATCGCTGCCAATAAATTCCGTGGGGTGCGGGCAGCCAATTGCTACGACGAAGTGATGGCGGAGATATGCCGGCGGCACAACAACGTCAATGTGCTGTGCTTGCCCGGCGACTTGATCGGGGATCGACCCATTGATGACTTGGTCAAAATTTGGCTGACGACCGAGTTTGAAGCGGGGAGACACGAGCGTCGATTGCAGAAAATCCATCAAATCGAGTTGCAGACGGAGGAGTGAAGGGCACACACTGCGTGGGCTGGCAAACGCGGTCAGCCAAAAGGGGAGTTTCGAGTAAAGCCCTGTGGGTCGTAACATTTCTGACGCTGACCCCTCAGCGACTTTTCTCGCTTCCGAGCGATTTACTGCAGTGAACCGTTGAGCCGAGGTGGCGAGCGGTATAAAGTCGAACGTGTTGGCGCAGGCGAGTGGCCCCGGCTCAGAACAGCGAGCGACTCGTAAGCCAACGCAACTGGGCCAATTCGCCTGGACCCATGCGCCTGAGATGTTGTCGAACTGCCATTGCTCCGTCCCCTGAAAAATCCCAAGAGCCTAATGTCAAACGCCACCGACGAAGTTGAATTGCTGATGCGGAATGCTCGTCTGCGCGACGAATTGGAGCCCTACATCGACGAGTCGGTGTCGCTGGTTCACTTCCGGCAGATGAATTTGAGCGAAGAGAATAGCTTTCTGGAGTCGATGTTGGCGTGGGAGCGAGCGCCGGCGCTGGCGATCAGCAAGTGGTTTTTCCCAGAGTTGCGTCTTCCCTCCCCTTCCACGCTAGACGACGACGTCCTGTATCAATTGCTGCACGACACAATCGATCGTCTGTTTTCGGTGCGGATCGTGCTCGAGATGACCGAGCACTTAACCGACCGCGAGCTCTACACGCTCATCTACCGCGATATTTTGCCTGCCTGCGAGAAGAAGGTGGATCTCTCCGGCAACTACCTGTGCTGGCGCTGCCTGGATGAAAGCGACATCGAAGAATGGTTGCGTTATTACGCGACTGAGTCCGAGCGGATCCAGTGGTTGGAGTCCAATGAAGGCCCCTTACCCGAGCAGCGCGACCTACCCTATCCTCGTAAGCTCCCCCGCGCCTCGGAGTACTGATGGGCACTACGATTGCGGCTATTTCCGAATGGATGCAGCGGCTTGCACCGTTAGAACTGAGCGAAGACTGGGATAACACCGGACTGCTCCTGGGTGACCCGGCAGCCCCTGCGATGCGGGTCATGACTTGCCTGACACTCACCGCAGACGTGGTCGATGAGGCCCTCGCGGAGGGTGCCCATCTCGTGATTACCCATCATCCGCTCCCCTTTCGCCCCCTCAATCGCTTGACCACCGAGACCACCACTGGGCGTTTGCTGTGGCGACTGGCGAAGTCTGGCATCGCGGTTTACTCAGCCCATACCGCCTGGGATTCGGCAGCCGGGGGGGTGAACGATCAATTGGCGAGTTTACTCGGACTGGCGGGAGTGGAACCACTGGTTGCGAGTCCCAGCAGCACGCAAAAAGGACTCGGCGCGGGACGGATCGGCTCGCTCTCACGACCGCAAAGCATGCCAGCGGTGGCAGAGACACTCGCAGGGCAGTTGTCCGCTTGTCGCCCGCGGGGTGTCGACTCGGGTCGGCTGGCTGTCCGGGTGGCCATTGCCTGTGGCAGTGGGGCCAGCTTGCTTCCCGCCGCTCTTGAGCACCGGTGCGATCTGTTCCTGACCGGGGAAGCCACCTTTCATCAATGTCTGGAGGGACGCGAAGCTGGGATATCACTGCTGCTGATCGGGCATTTTGCCAGCGAGCGGTTTGCGATGGAGCATCTCGCCCAGCGCCTCGCCGCTGACTTCTCCGAGCTGACCTGCTGGGCATCCCAGGCGGAAACCGATCCCGTCAAGAATTTGGCGTGAAACTTGCAAAAGATGAGCTTGTTTGCCGTCCATGCCACTAATTTCATTGACGGCCTAGTCTCGGTTTCTAGAATTCATGGTCCGGAAACAGTGGGCGGCGTTGGGCCGGCCGGTTCCCTCAGGAGAATGACTCATGTCAAAATGGCTGGCGGCACTACCCGTTTACAATGAAGAGCAATACGTCGATGGCGTGCTGTCGGAAGTCTCCAAGTATGCGGACAACATTTTGGTGATCAACGATGGGTCGAGCGATCAGACGCTGGATCGCTTACAAGCCTGGACCGATGTCCGTGTCGTGAACCACGAAGTCAATCGCGGCTACGGTGCGGCTCTCAAGTCGGCCTTCCAATATGCAATCGAACACGAGTTTGAGTACTTGGTTACGCTCGATTGCGACGGCCAGCATCAGCCGAAACGCATTCCAAGGTTCGTGGAAGCTTGCAAGCAGGCTGACATGGTCTCGGGAAGTCGTTACTTGAAGCGCTACGAAGGGGACAGCCAGCCGCCGTCGCAACGGATGTTCATCAATCGCCAGATCACTCGACACCTAAACGAGTTGCTTTGCTTGGAACTGACCGACGCGTTTTGCGGCTTCAAGGCCTATCGGGTGGAAGCGCTCAAATTGCTGGACATCTCGGACAACGGTTACGCAATGCCGCTCGAATTATGGGTTCAAGCCGCCATGCGTGGGTTAAGGATTATCGAGGTGCCAGTACCCTTGATCTACCTCGACCTGAACCGTTCGTTTGGTGGGGCCTTGGACGAAGCCGATAAACGACTGCTGTATTACAACCAGTGCATTGAGCGGAGCGTCGTGGCGATGCAAGCGCGAGGTTTTCAGTTGCCGACGCGACAATCGCTGTTCCGAAAGTGTCCTCAATGAGTTCGCTGGTGACACCTGAATTTCAGCAATACCGCGCACCGCAACATAATGAATCGGCCACGGTCATCCCGCCACAGTCAGAACTTGTCGATCGACTCAAGCGGATCGAAGCAGGCGAGACAGCAGCCAGTCCCCCCCTGGAGTTTTGTGGAAAGTCGTGGGAGGCTGCACGGCTTCAAGCGCGGCGCGAGGCAATCGACTTGGCGATGGCCTTCACGGCTGCCTACCGCGGGCTGCCAGCGACGGTTGCAACACTGAGCGAAAGGTCCGACGGCAAGCTGCCGGCCATCGTGATGTCAGGCCATCAACCGGAACTGTTTCACGCCGGGGTGTGGTTCAAGAACTTTTTGATATCTCAAGTCGCTCACCAAGCCGGGGCGATCGCGATCAATTTTTTGGTCGATAACGACCTCTGCCGAAACGCGGCCATTCGCGTTCCGAGCATGGCGGCCAACGGGAGCGTCATCGCGCAGTCGATTGCCTTCGATACGCAGCGCGATGGGGTCCCTTGGGAGCTGCGGCGGTTGAACTCTCGCGACACTTGGGATTCCTTTTCGCAACGGGTACTTGAGAGTTTGTTGCCACGCTCTTATACGCCGCTGTTAAGCGAAATATGGCCTCAGGCGATCGATGCAGTTAGGCGATCGGACCGCTTGGGGTTGGCGATTGCCGAAGCCCGACACAAGCTCGAGGAGCAAGTCGGCTTGCAGACTCTGGAGGTTCCGTCGAGCAGCCTCGTGAACACGCGTGCCTTCGCGCGGTTCAGCATTCAGTTGCTCAGTGAGTTGCCTCGCTTTCAAGCGGTGTACAATCATCAGTTGGCTAACTATCGAGCGGCACATCATATTCGCAATCACGCGCACCCGGTGCCGGCGCTTGAGCAGTCGGGCGGCTGGCTAGAAGCTCCCTGGTGGGTCTATCGGACCGCTGCTCCACAGCGTCAGAAGTTGTGGGTGCGTCTGCAAAATGACCAACTGCTGCTGAGCGATCGCGCGGGTTGGCAAGCGGTGATCGAGGGACGACTGGATTGCGACAATGCGGCCAGTCAGTGGATGGACTTTCAAAGTGATGGTGTTTGTCTGCGTCCGCGAGCCTTGCTAACAACCATGTACATGCGAATGTTCATCAGTGACTTGTTTGTGCATGGGATCGGCGGGGGCAAGTACGATCAATTGACCGATGCCATCATGAGTGAGTTCTTCGGAGTGCAACCACCGCTCATGGCGGTCGCCACGGCCACCATGCGACTCCCCATTGCCAGTCCACTCGCAGCCGCAGGAGACAGCGCGACGACGGAGAGCGAACTGCGTCGCGAGCGAGAAAGCGCTTGGCAGCTCAAGTTTCACGCCGAACAGCTCCCTGCGAGCCCAGTTGACGCAGACCAACCGTCCGCAACTGCCGCCGAGATCGAAGCCCTGACCGTCCGCAAGCAAGTACTACTTGCCAACATCCCTGCCCGTGGTGAAAAATGGGAGTGGCATCGCGAGATCACGGCGGTCAACAAACGTTTGAGCGAACTGGCCGCACCGCAGTTGAACGAATCGCGTGCAAAGATCGATCGCCTGAACTCCATCGAGCGGCAGCTGCGGGTGCTCGAATCGCGAGAGTTCAGCTTCAGCCTCTTCCCTCGCGACCTGCTCGCCACCGCACTCCATCGGCTTTCGAAGTAAACAACCATGCAGCAATACCTCGACTTAATGCGGTACGTACTCGACCATGGGGTCGCGAAAACCGACCGAACGGGTACGGGCACACGAAGCCTGTTCGGACATCAAATGCGTTTTGATCTCAGCCAAGGCTTTCCGCTGCTGACAACCAAGAAACTCCACCTGCGTAGCATTTTGGTTGAGCTGCTGTGGTTCTTGCGCGGCGAAACGAATATCCAGTTCTTGCATGATCAAAAAGTGACGATTTGGGACGAGTGGGCCGATGAAGCCGGGGAGCTAGGGCCCGTGTATGGCAAGCAGTGGCGGTCATGGGCGACCCCTAGCGGCAAGACGATCGACCAAATCGTGCAAGTCCAGGATCAGATTCGCACCACGCCCGACTCGCGACGGATGATCGTGAGCGCCTGGAACGTGGGGGAGATCGAGCAGATGGCTCTGCCACCTTGCCACTTGCTGTTTCAATTTTATGTGGCAGATGGCCGACTCAGTTGTCAACTTTACCAACGTAGTGCCGATCTGTTTCTGGGGGTGCCCTTCAACATCGCATCCTACGCGCTGCTCACCCTGATGATGGCTGACGCGACCGATCTCCAGCCGGGCGATTTCGTCCACACCTTTGGTGACGTGCATTTGTATAACAACCATTTGGAACAGGCCCAGCTGCAACTGAGCCGTGTTCCGAGGGCCCTCCCCTCGCTTAAAATCCGTCAGCATCGCAGTTCGATTCTCGACTTTCAGTTCGACGACTTTGAACTGCTCGACTACGCCCCCCATCCGCACATTTCTGCACCCGTCGCCGTGTGAGCTTGCTGAGCGAGGGTGGCTCATGCAGTTTGACAGGGGACCAAGAGCCGGTTAGGTTCCTCGTCGATTGCCGAACCAGTGGATATGCGCCCGCGGGCAAAAGCGGACGTTGTGCGCTTGGCACCAGGGTAGCAACCACTCGGCTTGATGGTCGAGCGCCCGCGCGTCGATCCCTTGAGGCATCAACAAGACGCGGTCGTGGTCGACGTTCCCTAGGCGTTCCAGATAATCGAGGACTTCGTTCGCATCGCCTTCCGAGTCGACCACGAATTTGAGTTGATAGGGATGACGCATCAATTGTCGCACCACCTCCAATTGTTCGCGGCGGTGGTTGTGCTTGGCCCTCCATGAGCCACTGGAGGCGGGCGGGGCGGAACCGGATAGTTTCGGACTAATGGACATCAGGTCGCAGTGCAGCTCCCGGTAGATCGTCCCGGCCGTTTCGATCGTCAGATGTTGTCCCATCGCGTTGAGGCGGCTGGCGAGTTCCCCGATCGAGTTAAAGATCATTGGCTCGCCACCGGTGAGCACCACGTGGTTCAGGTTGAAATGGGCGACCTTGGCCAAGATTTCTTCGACCGATTGGTGGTTTCCTTCGGGTGCCCAGGAGGCGAAAGGCGTGTCGCAAAACCAGCAGCGGAGGTTGCAACCACTGGTGCGCAAAAAAACGCTCGGAGTGCCTGTCAGCAGCCCCTCGCCTTGAATACTCTCGTAGATTTCGCTAACGCGGACGAGGGCCCCCTTTCGATTTCGTGGTTCTGTTTGCATACTTGCGGGTTCAAACCGCCGTTTCTGGTTAATGTTCTGTAGTTGTTTTTACGAGGTTTTTCGCCGGTGAGTACTCCGTTTCAAGAATTGCTCGAAGTATTCGACAATAGCTTTCCCGACCGTGAATACGAGATCGAGATCACATGCCCAGAGTTCACGTCGATGTGTCCTAAGACCGGGCAACCCGATTTCGGGACCCTGATCTTTCGCTACGTGCCGGACAAAAAGTGCGTGGAGCTGAAGAGCCTCAAATTGTATTTGCAAAAGTTTCGCGATGAAGGGATCTTTTACGAGAACGTGACCAATCGCATTCTCGATGAGTTTGTGTCGGCCTGCTCACCACGCCAAGCCACATTGATCAGCCGCTGGGGACCACGTGGCGGAATTAGCTCCGTGATCACCGTCCATTATCCCGCTCCATCCACACGTTAAGCTGATCGATTGATTGCCGAGCCATTGATTGCCGAGCGATTAGTTGCTGGTCCATTGAATACCCTGCAGGTCCGTGCGATTGGAGATGCGCAACCCGTTTTCCATCGCTCTGGACTTCCAGGTGTATGGCCAAGTAATCGTCGGGCAAGCACTCGGTGAACTTGTCTCCCCACTCGATCAGGATAACCACCGGCTGTTCGAAGAGTTCATCGATCCCCAAGTCCCACACTTGGGCACTATTCTCGAGTCGATAAAAGTCGAAGTGGTAGATGACGCCTCGCTCGCCAATATAACGCTGCAGTAGCACATAGGTGGGGCTCGTCACTTGTTCTACCGAGACCCCGCAAGCCTCGCAGAAGAACCTTGCCCACTGCGTCTTGCCAGCTCCTAGGGTGCCGCTGAGCGCGATCACCTGTGCCCGTTCTGAAGGATTGGCTAGCAACGTCTCGGCCACTGCCTTGGCAAGACTCTGAGTCTGTCTGAGTTCGCTGATATCGAATGGAAGTTCGGGCATGCATGTTCCGCAGAGTTTTGTTTTGAAGTTGCGCTGATTGAATTTATCAGGATCGAAACTCGTGAGAAGCACTGTGTTTTCGTACTCGTACTCGTACTCAGCTCCAGCGGTACTCATAATCGAAGAATTTGTCTCGAGTCCAAGTACTCATAAGCTGAAACAGAATATGCATACATGTAGTATTTTGCCCAGTTACATGGGGATTTCGAAATCGGTGGCGATACCTCACTCTTCAGAGGGGTGAGTGGCTTTGCTGAGCCGAATCAAGTCCTTCTTGGGCTAGGCCATCCGCCTCCATTCCCCAGCAATTTATGGAGAAATCGCTACCGTTGCAGGCTCTGGGCTCAACAATTCTATTCGGAACCCATTTTAGGGTCTTGCGTTTCTCGACGACTCGATGAAGATTGGCGGGATGGACTCACAACGATCGGCCCAGGCAATGCTGCGATTGAGGGAAGAGCGAGCAATCATTCTTCCCAGTTTATTGCAGTGCGACTTTGGGAATCTACAACGGGAAATTGCCCAGCTGGAAGAGGCGGGCATCCAGGCCTTTCACTTAGACGTGATGGATGGCCACTTCGTACCCAACTTGACATACGGCATGCCGATTGTCGAAGCGGTTCGGAAATTGACCAGTAAGCCGGTCGATGTCCATCTGATGATTTCCGAGCCGGGGCGTTACGTCCAGCAGTTTGTCGATGCAGGTGCCGACTGTTTGACCATTCACGCCGAGATTGTGGCGGAGATTGGGCCGATTTTGGAACAAATCCGTGCGGCGGGGGTGGGTGTCGGGTTAGCATTGAATCCTGGCACGCCGCTGGATCAAGTTGAGCAAGAGTTGCCTTTGTGCGACTTGTTACTAATGATGAGTGTCAATGCTGGCTTCGGAGGCCAAGCTTTTAATCCTGTTGCACTGGAAAAGCTGAAAACAGTAAAACAGATGCACCCCCAGCTTTTGCTTGAAGTGGACGGAGGGGTCAGCTCAAAGACCATTTCGAGTTGCCACGAGGCAGGGGCGAGTTTGTTTGTGGTGGGTTCCGCAATCTTTGGACAGTCCGATTATCGACGAGCGATCGAACAGCTCGTCGACGCCATTGGAAGGTGACTTTTCTTTTTTTTCGTAGGGTTGCATGTTAGAAGTAGTATTAATCCGCCCCGGTTCAACGACCTTTGATGAAGAAGGTCGGATCAAAGGGGCGTTGGACATTCCGTTGAGTTCCGTTGGTCGGGCCCAAGCGGAGACGTTGTCGCTCAACCTGCAAAAGGTGAAGCTGGATTGTTTGTACGTGGCTCCCTGCGAGTCCGCGATGCTTTCTGCAAAGGCGATTACCGAGCGGAACTTCTGCAAGCACAAGACCCTCGACTGCCTTCGCAACCTGGATCACGGGCTGTGGCAAGGCAAGCTGGTCGCCGAGGTCAAGCGTTTGCAGCCCAAAGTTTATCGCCAGTTCCAAGAGAATCCAACAGAAATTTGCCCTCCCGCTGGCGAGACCATCTTGGCTGCCCTGGGGCGTGCCAAAGCAACGATTGATAAGCTGGTCCGCAAACACGCCGGTGGCCGAGTAGGGATGGTTGTGCCTCAGCCTATGTCCTCCATTGTGCGGTTTGCTCTGGTCGGTGGTAGCTTTGGGGACTTGTGGAAGTCAGAATTAGATTTCGGGACGTATGAATTGCTCCACGTTTCGGCTGCGGTCACCGCCAAGAGTTTTGCGTTGGAACCTGTTTAATCCAAGCCGTTTGAGTCTCTGCTATGGCTACTGTAAATCCAGTCACATCAACTTCGATTCCGACAGCCGTTTCAACGAATGGTGGCATCCGCAAGCGAGGCGTTCCCGAGGGGTTGTGGGAGAAATGCCCAGGCTGCCAAGCCACAATCTATCGCAAAGAAGCAGAGCGACTGCAAAACGTTTGCCCCAAGTGCCAATACCACTTTTACGTCTCCGCACCGGCACGCATTGCTCAGGTGCTCGACTTGGGGACCTTCGAAGAGTGGGATGCTGAGCTTCAGCCGACCGACCCGCTTCAATTTTCAGACAAAAAAAGCTATGCGGTCCGACTGGTGGACGAACAACGCCGCACGGGACTGACCGACGCCTCGCTTACAGGCTGCGGGATGATTCGTGCGCGTCGCGTGGCCATCGGCGTTACCGACTCGGCCTTTATCATGGGCAGTATGGGCTCGGTGGTGGGCGAGCGGCTCACGCGTTTGGTGGAACGAGCCACAGCCCAGAAATTGCCATTGATCATTATCAGCGGTTCCGGTGGTGGTGCGCGGATGCACGAAGGGATCTTGTCGCTGATGCAGATGGCCAAAGTCTCGGCCGCTTTGTCGCGTTATCACGCCGCAGGTGGACTCTACATTTCCGTATTGACGAACCCTACGATGGGAGGTGTAGCCGCCAGTTTTGCGTCGCTAGGTGACTTGGTGTTTGCCGAACCCAAGGCGCTGATCGGTTTCGCGGGACCGCGAACTATCAAGGCCACCATCAAAATTGAGCTTCCCGCTGGCTTCCAGACGAGCGAATTTCTGCTGGAGCATGGCTATATCGACCGAATTGTCGAACGAAACCGCTTGAAGAACGAAATCGCGCGTGCGATCGACTACTGCGGGAAGTAAACTTCGCTTATGGGATTCTTCGAAAAATTTGGCTTCGGCAAGAAAAAAGAAGAAGGCGACAAAAAGCCTTCACTCAAAGCGATCCGCAAAGTCGACATCGATGCCCGCTTTGAGCGGTTGAGAACGGCCGTGAGTGGCACGATGAGCAAGTTCTATGCGGCCCGCGATCGCGAGAACGACAAACTGGTCGGGCTTAAATTGTGCGACCTGGAGAAATTCAGTTTCTTCGAAAGCCGCTTCAAGGGGATGAACAAGCCCAGTGAAGGTGAAATCGCGGCGATGATGGAACATCCCAACATCATCAAAACACTCGAGTATGGACTGTCGATCAAGAACGAACCTTACTTAATCATGGAGTTCATCGATGGCCCCGGCTTGAATACGCTGATTCAGCGAAAGGATATGGAGCGTCTGGGCAATCGACGTTTGCACTTAATCAAGCAGATGGCCGATGCGTTGCAGCACGTTCACAAGAAGGGTTTTATCCATCGCGATATCTGCCCTCGAAACTTCATTTGTTCGGCCGACATCTCGTGGATCAAATTGATCGACTTCGGTTTGACCGTGCCAGCCACCGAAGCGTTCATGAAACCGGGTAATCGGACCGGGACTCCACTCTACATGGCTCCCGAGATTGTGCGGCGTCGACAAACCGATCAGCGCCTCGATATATTTTCGTTCGGAGTTTCCTGCTACCAGCTGTTGACCTTCGACCTACCCTGGCCTGGTGGCGAGACGAGTGGTCTAGCGGCTCTTAACCACGATACGTCGAATCCGCGGAGTATCTTTGACTATCGTCCAGATCTGGATAAAACCCTAGGTGGGCTTATCATGCAAGCGGTTCAGTCGGAGCCTACTAAACGGATCCAGACGATGGAGCAATTCGTCAACACTCTTCGCACCATTAATTCAGAGACCATATGATCGAATAGGAGAATGAAGCATGCTCGACCTCGTTGGCTTAGGTAAATCCCATACGTGCAACGGTGTCACGCGCCGCGACTTCCTGCAAGTTGGCACACTCGGAGCGGTCGGGCTCGGCTTGCCGCAATGGCTTCAAGCCCGCGAGGCGGGCGCTCTGGAGGCAGGTAGCGACAAGAAGTCGTGTATCTTGATCTTCAATCTCGGGGCACCCAGTCAGCTTGATACGTTTGACATGAAGCCCGATGCGCCGTCAGAAATCCGCGGACCCTTCCAGCCGATTTCCACAGTGGCGGATGGAATTCAGATTTCCGAGATTCTGCCGCAGCACGCTAAGATCGCTGACAAAATCGCTTTCGTCCGTTCCTGCTTTCATCGCGGTGCTGCCGTGCATGACGCGGGTTGGCAGATCATGCAGACCGGCCGACTGTTCACCGGTGGTGTGGATACGCCGCACGTAGGATCAGCGGTCTGGTATCTGCGCGGGCCCCGCGGTGACTTGCCGCCACACATTGTCTTGCCAGAAACGATGGGACGCGGTGGCGGGAACCTCCCCAATGGTCAAGCGGGAGGATTCTTAGGCAAGGCCTACGATCCGTTTGCCCTCTTGGCTGATCCATCGCAAGAGAATTTCAGAGTGCCCGATCTGTTGCCTCCCAGCTCCATTCCGGCAGCCCGCGTCGATCGACGTCGGCGATTGCGCGAAACGGTGGAAGCTTCGATGACTCAGTTCGAAGCCAGTGAGAGTGCGCGGATCATGAACGAGCACTTCGATACCGCCTATCGACTCATGACCAGCCCCCAAGCACGCGAGGCGTTTGATCTGTCCAAAGAACCGGTCAAAGTTCGTGAGCAGTATGGCATGAACCGCTTCGGACAATGTTGCTTGCTGGCCCGACGCTTGATCGAAGCTGGCGTGCGGTTCGTAACCATCAATACTTTCCTGACCGTCTTCGATGAAATAACTTGGGATATTCACGGTAGTAAGCCATTCACATCCATCGAAGGGATGAAGAACATCGTCGCACCGATGTATGACCAAGGTTACGCGGCGCTGATTAGCGATTTGTCCGCCCGGGGTATGTTGGAGGACACGTTGGTCGCGAACTTGGCCGAGTTTGGTCGGACTCCGAAAGTCAATCCGGCTGGCGGGCGCGATCATTGGCCACAATGTTTTACGGTTTACTTTGCCGGTGGCGGCGTGCGTGGAGGCCAGGTGGTAGGAGCCAGTGACCCGATCGGTGCCGTACCCGACGATCGCCCGGTCGAACCACCGGAGGTGGTGGCCACGATCTTCAAGAGCCTTGGCTTCAAGATGGATGAGCATCTGCCGGGACCAGGCGAAAGGCCCTTTCCGATCGTCGACTCCGGCTTCCGCGAGATCCACGAACTCTTTTAAGCAGAGCCAGTCGGGACTGACTCGCAACTTCCCCTCACCGTCCCGGGCATGTCCCGGCCCAAGGGTGATTGGTAGCTACCAGCCCGGCTTTTTGCACTAGGCCGGAGGCCGTCACAGGAACTGCCAGCGGCGTGAGCCGCCGGTGCAATCACAATCCCGCAGGCTTGCCCTGCGGTTCGTTCGGCTTCTCAATACAAGTCTTGCCAGTGGATGGCGTCAGGAGCCAGCAATCTCCGATTACTTCGGCAACTTCGCTCCGGGCGATTCACGCATTGGCACGTAACCGTCAAACCTGAATCCACGACTCCGGTCGACTGGCCAGGCCAGTGGCACACGCCTTGCAACGCTTCACCTCACCCCCTCGGGCTCGCGGGTTAGATCGCGAATGAATTGCGGTATTAACGAGCCCACCAGCATGCCCACGAGGCTCGCGGCCAAGCCGCACAGTTGGGGTGGGATTAACGCCTCGTCGCCGTACGCGAACAAGCACCACCCCCACACAGCCATTCCAGACAAGATCGCAAACAAGGCTCCCTGCGTGGTCGACCGCTTCCAATAGATACCCAGAGCAAGCGGCACCAAAGCACCTACCAAAGTCACGCTATAGGCACCTTGCACCATGTTGTACATGGTTGAGTTGCTGGTCACCGCTTGCCAGGTTGCCGCGATCGCAAAGAATACCATTACGGTTCGCATCACCCACAACATGTTTTTATCGTTGAGGCTCGGGATGAGCGGCCGCAAGACGTTCTCAGTGAACAGGCTCGATGGTGCCAACAACGTTCCGCTGGCCGTCGAGAGAATGGCTGACAGCAACGCGCCAAAGAAAATGGCTTGGGCCCAGAACGGGGTCTTATCAAGGATCAATTGGGGCAAGATCTTTTGGACTACCCGCTCGTCTTCGCTGGCGAACAATTGAGTGAAACTGGGATCGATCACCACGGCGGAAAAGGCGATGAACATCGGAACGAACGCGAATACAAAGTAAAACGAACCACCCAATAAGGTTCCGAGCACAGCGGTTTTTTCGTCCTTCGCGCTCGTCACCCGTTGAAACACATCCTGCTGAGGAATCGAGCCGAGTGCGACGGTCAGAAAGCCCGCGATAAAGGCCAGCCACTCGCGTGTGCCCCCCGTCGGGAACAATTGCAACTTGCCACTCGCTCGTGCTTCTTCAATCACATGCCCAGCACCGCCGGCCATGTTCGACATCAAAAAGGCAATTATTAACAAGCCGATGACGATCACGGCAGTTTGAATCATGTCGGTCAGGGCCACGGACCACATCCCGCCGAGCACCGTATAAAACATCACAACGGCCGCCCCGAGAATGATGCACGTGTTCAAGTCCAGCCAGCTGATGCCCACGCCACTAGCTAGTACCGAGAGCACAAGTCCCAGTGCGGTGAGCTGCGCGGCGGTCCAACCCAGGTACGACAAGGTGATGGCGATGGAGGTGAGAATCTCCACCGTTTTCCCAAAGCGTTTGTGGTAGAAGTCACCAATGGTCAGCAAGTCCATCCGGTAAAACGAGCGGGCGAAGAACAATGCAACCAAGATCAAGCAAGCTGCCGCTCCGAACGGATCGCCGGGAATCTCCTGAAACCCATCTTTCGCAAAGGTCGCCGAGACGGAGAGCACCGTCTCGGCGCCAAACCATGTCGCGAAGACGCAGGTGAAATTCATGTACAGCGGCAAGGAGCGACCTGCCACCATGAAGTCCTTGGCCCCTTTGACGCGCCGCGATGCGATAACGCCAATGGCGACCGTGAAAGCCAGATACAGTAGGACGGCGGTGGCGAGCATAGGTGGTTATCCACTCAAAGGCCGTGAAGCGGTTTTTCCAAAGAATAGAAAAATCGTGCAGGCTGGAAAGGGCACTTCGCCTTATTTTTGACCTTTCCCATCCAAGAAACCGCGAATCAGCCCTTGGCCACTATAGGGAACAGTTCGCTCGATGTGACGCAACTGTACGTTTTGGAGGATGAAGCCCAAATCAACGGGCCCGGCAGCCCATTTGACCCGCTAGTTGGAGCTGAACCCAGGGTTGCGCTCCGCAGAAAGGATTCCGGACAACTCGATGGCATCGCTCGAAAACATCATGTTGAGCGTTTCGGTCGACGGGCTTTTAGGCCAGAGACCGACAAAACCCTTGCCGTGGCCGTGAGGCCACGGTATGGCTGCTGAGGGATCTAGAGCCCAGCGGGCGACACCCTCCCGCAACAGCTGTGTCGGCCTAAAGAGGACGGTCGGTGGAATGCGGTTGATCGCGGAGGTGTTACTGTGGATTCTGTTAGTCGGACCTCTGGGCATAGATCGCTCAAGGCAGAATCAAGATTTGGATTCGCTAACACACATGAAAAAAGTCTGATCGGGAAATGGAGCAAGGAAAAAGCTTGGAATGAAAGAATAAAAGCGATGAATGAGGGAAAGGAGGGAAAGAGGGAAAAAGGAAAGCGGTGACAAGTCCCCATCCCTGTCAAGCTAGCATAAGGTCGTTTTGAGCATCACCAATATCTTCGTAAAATATTGATAGAGAACACCTTACGGAGATATCTATCATGATCAAGTCCATCTTTCAACGGTTCGCCAAGAGAGCTCCAGTGGCTTTGCTTTTCAGAGGCCTGTTCGCTCGTGTGTTTAGCCCCGAGCGTCTTAACCGGATTTTCAATGAGAATCGCTGCTGGCAGAACGAATCGGCCCTACTTTTTTCCAGTGTGGTTGACATTGTTGGTGCCGTTGTGGT
>JBGSHW010000169.1:0-26460 GCA_041751975.1 Pirellulaceae bacterium | reverse complement strand
GCTGGGCTTCGGCGGCTCCTCCTCGCGAATAATCCGCAGCATCTCATCAAAGGCTGCGGATCTCAGTCGCTTTGTTTCAAAGGGAGTCACACCGGTCAGCAATTGATACAGTAATACTCCAAGCGAATAGACATCGGTGCGGGTATCAATGTCCAGCTGGTTGAGTTTGGCCTGTTCGGGACTCATGTATTCGAGCGTTCCGACAAGTTGGCCGAACTCGGTAAAGAGTGTCTTTTCCGTCAAGCTCTGGGTAATTGCCTTGGCGATGCCGAAATCAATCACCTTCGGTACAGCTTTGTGATCGTAGTCGGCGACCAGGATATTTTGAGGTTTGATATCCCTGTGGATAATTCCTTTTTGGTGAGCGTGCTGCACCGCCTGACAAACTTGAACGAACAATTCCAAGCGTTGTTTGGGCGTGAAGTGATTTTCATCACAGTACTGTGTGATCGGCACCCCTTTGACCAATTCCATCACAAAATAGGGACGACCTTGGCTCGTGGCACCTGCGTCAAATATCTTCGCGATACAGGGATGATCCATCATCGCTAGTGCCTGGCGCTCAGCCTCAAAGCGGGCGATCACTTGGCCGGAATCCATGCCCGGTTTGATGATTTTCAAGGCCACGCGGCGTGCGACGGGCTTCTTCTGCTCCGCCATATAGACGGTCCCCATGCCACCTTCACCCAGCTTTTGCAGCAGTTTGTACGGACCGATCTGGGTACCGATGTGGCCCGTCGTGTGCGATTCTGTGGCTGGCATTTCGCGTACCCCCATCGCAGCCAGTCCGGAAGGTGGTGAATCCAGGATGTGATTAGCCGCGTTTGCATTGGCTTGGAGAAGTCTCTCAACCCTTTCGCGGAGCTGCACATCGCCATTGCACGCTTGGTCGAGATAGGCATGCAGTTCGGCTGGCGAATCTTTCTGCAGCGCTTCCTGGAAAATCGCGTCGACACTCAGTGAAGTTTGGTCCATAGCGAGCTCCTTGAAAAACAATCTTACATATTTAACAATGCGAGTTTTCTACCCACCGCGCCTCACTGAATTTAGAAAAAATTGGATTCTAACCTCTTCTGTTGTCCTCCAACGCACAGCGCAGCCAAGCTCTGGCATATGTCCAGTGACGCGAGGCAGTCGATCTGGATATCCCTAAAGATTTTGCGGCTTCTTCCTCAGACATGCCGACAAAGTACCTGAGCTTTACTAGCTCAGCCTTCAGCCGATCCTCCTGCTCAAGTTGATCCAACGCCTCGCTAAGCGCTAGCAGTTGGCGCGAACTGGAATTGTCCGCCGGCCAGTCTTGCTGCAAGTCAATGCGTTTCCGATCTCCCGCATGTTTGGGACACAGCTTACGTCTTGCCCGATCGACCAAGATTCGCCTCATCGATTCAGCGGCCGCTGCGAAGAAATGCCCACGCGAGTCCCACTGCTGTGCGCGATCGTTATCCACTAAACGAATATAGGCCTCATGCACCAACGCAGTTGGCTGCAGCGTTTGCCCTGGTGCTTCGTTGGACATTTGAACCGCTGCCAGCTTCCGTAGTTCTTCGTAGACCAATGGCAACAGCTTCTCCGCTGCAGCGGCATCGCCTTGTTCCATTGCCGATAAAATTTGAGTGACTTCAGTCATGCCACGCATTCTAGCTGATAAACAAACGCACTGCGCAGAAGAATTGTAGTTCGTAATCTTCCGGGTAGCCGGAAAAGCGGACTGCTAGACAAGACTGCCGCCCTGCCTTGCTCGTTTCCCCTCAATACCATTACGTCCACACCTGTAGCCCCCACGAGATCGTTACGGCTTTACAGTGTGGGCGCATCAGAGTTTAGTCTTCAAGGAGAACTGGCACTTCCGAGGTTGTCTACGGGTCTGGATTGCCGGCACCGACAGACTCGCCTTCCCGGATACGATCGGCAAGCCAGTTACGCACTGCCTCGGCGGCCTGGCGTCCGGGAATTCGTTTGATGATGGTGACGAGCACCTCTGGGGGAGGGCCTAATGATTCGTCAACCTCTTCGTCATTTTCGATGGCAGCAAAGTAGGCCTCGCGGGCGGCCGCAGCGGCAGCAGATTGAATCTGAATATAGCGAAAATCGCTGTGCGTTGTGATAAACTCGACCCCTGGTTCCTTGACTAGCGCATCTTCGCGAGTCAGCGACAATCGCTTGGTCCATCCGGGATAGCCGGCAGTCACTTCGACCAAATCGCGTCGAATCGTTACTACGGCTCGCCATAGCAACATTTCAAATGCCGCAAGCACACATATTGCCAACAAAGAGGCCGGTACTAAAGCGGCAATCAGCACGAGTGGCCAAGGACTTAGCCAGCTGATGCCGGCAACTAGCAGTACTGCGCACAGCAAACTGATCACAAAGGCAACCAGCACAAATCCCCATCTTCTTAGTGAGAACACGAGTCGCTCACCGCCGGCGACTAATTCACGCCGATAGATCATGCTTGCCAACACGGACTCAGCGGTTACCGCAGGAGAATACTGTCTGAGTACATTGGTCTCCTCCTCATAGTCGGGCGAACTATTCTCGGTAACAAAGACCGGGACTTCAAATTGCACCGAACGAAAATCGGCATTATCGTCGCGTTTTATTTCAAGCAGCCATTGAATGGCACTCCCTTCAATTTGTTCGGTACGATCATCCGTGGTCGTCGGCACGCAATCGAACGGAATGGCAAAATAAACGGGTATCCCAGTTTTACGTGGTATTCCCGTTTCAAGAAATCTGTCGACAACCACGTCGTTCTGCCAGAGCGTTTTGGAAGCATGAGAGGCAGAGTCTCCTTCAAACGACCATGTTAAATGCTCGCATTTTAGCGCGACACGAAAGGGGGTTCCTTCGGGGAATGAGTCATTTAGGATTAACGCGGCGTCGAGTGGTCCGCCAATGATGCCGGGTATCGTCCCCAATCGCAGTTCTGACCGTCGCCACTTTCGATTTAGCTGGTAGCAGCGAATGACCACAAAAATTACGACGAGGAGTGCAATTACAAACCAATAGCTGCGGTCCGCCTGAGGCGTAAGCAGCAGTGCTCGGAGACAGACCAGCAGCATCGCCACCAGACATATCAGCGCCACGCCAAAGAACACCGTGACTTTATGGTGATCCGTTTGGATTCTACCTTCCGCCCACTGTTTGTTTCGCATCCACGGTCGATCGTGGTACAACTCTTTTAGCCGCTTGGCCTCCTTCTTCGCGGCGAGGGCAGATCGACCGCCAGCAAATATCAATCCTCCCAGGGATACCACATAGGCAATATTCAATATTCTTGAGACGGCGTTGGGCGTTGACCATACATTTTCTCCTTGCCAGACGTGATAGAAATAGACTCCTAACAATCCAATCTGTTGAACGCCAGCCGCTAAAACGAAGATGCCTACTCCCACCGCGATATAGGGGACTTTGGGACTTACGTACAGGCCCTGCCGAAACTCAAATTGTGACATGGGTGTTTATTCCAATTAGTTTTTTTGCGGCCTTGACTCCGCATGTGATCGCAAGCGTTGTAAAAATTTATCGCTAGATTGAGTCTTGCTGACGAAAACGATCGGAACGCCCATCTATCGTTTAGTGTTACACGCATTGGCGGTCGCGAGCAGGCAGCATGCCTTTTTCGCACGGGGAGTGCTGACGCTCGGCGGCTTGCAGATAAGTTTTACACACTTCCTGAACCTGCGTGTGAAACAGTTCCCGGTCACTTTCAGTCGTGAAGCACCAGCCCTTGCGATGCTGAGGCTTGAGCTTGACCAGCCGTAGAAACTAGTTGACCCGTGAGTTAGAAATGGCAGGAGGCCAGTGAAGTTTTTTAAGAGTCGATCAAACTCGGTATCGACGTACCACACAACTGGCTGTTCCTCGCCATGGCCCCTTGGCAGCTGGACCAGAAAGACCAAGCCAAACCGTGGTACGACAAATCGCTCGCCTGGCAAACCGCCAACGAAGCCGAAGCCGACCCCGAACTGCAGGGCTTCTACGCCGAAGCAGAAAAACTGATGGCCGCGGATGCTGATGAATCCCAAGCAACTTCGGAAGCGGCACCTGCGGCCGATAATGCGACGGAAGCAAGCGAAAGACAATGATGTTACCGAAGCTTACTTGATGCTGGGGGGGGCAACGACCTACCGCAGATGGCGAAGCCCTCATCTTACATGGGGACTAGACTTGCTCACACTGAAGCAAGGTAGACTGGGTGCCGCAGATCCACTTAACTTGGCCTCAATCGATGCGTGTAGATACTCGAAAAAGTTCTTCTGCTGTTTTTTGCAGGTAGCAATCGCGGTCCACATCCGCTCATTGAATCGTTGGCCCGATTCGCTGCGTGTGCCCTGAGCCTAGCTGAAATGTCTGAGCGGACCGGCATGGCTCGCGAGGTCCTTTACCGACTGGAAAGCGGAGCTAGTTCGAATCCAACACTTAACACCATTCAACGTTACGCTTCCGCTCTCGGCATAGAAATTTCTTTCGCCTTGAAACGGATTTAGTACTAGAGAGCAACGGCATCAAAGACACGAGCAGAGAACTAAAATAGCCCATTGAATCCGAAGACGGGGGGGACATCGACGAGACCGACTACTGGACCGTTGGCAAAGACGGCGAGCTGATAGCCGTAGACGAAAATGGTCGCGATGGTGGCCAATGAAACCCAAGGGAAAACGCTTGTTTCCCTGGAGAAAACGCAAGTGAGGGTGCTGGGACTTGAACCCAGGACCCACGGATTAAAAGTCCGATGCTCTACCGACTGAGCTACACCCTCTAGCGCTTTGCGTCCAATATGTCCTGTCGTCGGGTGATGGCCGTCGGACAGAGGCCATACTTTACCAAAGACCGCCACATTGGAAAAGCGGTTCGGTGGGAGTTTAGCGGAAGGGTCAGAGGAGGATGCTAGCTGGGGCTGACTGGCGTGCTGGGGATCTTGAAGAGCCGGAGCAGGGCGGTGCGGAGCTCACGGACTTTGAGGGGCATGCCGAGCATCATTCGCTTGGGCCCTACGTGGGCGCTGCGAATGATGTATTGCTGCTTGCGATCGACCAAGAGAATGGCGGGGACGTCGGCGGTGTGGGCGTCGCTGCCGAGCTGATTGAAGGCGTCCAGGGCGGCAGTGGCCAGCTCGGGGGCGCTAAATAAAACGCAGTCAGCCGGTGGCGGTTCGTCGGGAATGAAACGAGCCAGCGCGCGGGAGGGATCGCTGATGACTAACACGCGATAACCCCGCTTCTTGAGTTTCTCGCGAATCAAATCCTGGAACTCAAGCTTGCTTTCGACTAGCATGATCGTGCGATTGGACCCCTCGGTGGCCGCGTCGAGCGCGTCGGGATCATCCTTTTTACCAGCGGCAATGCGGGCGGTGGTCAAGGTGTCACCGGCTTCAATTCGAGCTAGGGTGGTGCGAATATCTTCGAGCACTTCCATGGGAGTCTGGTACCGTTTGGCCGGATCGAACTCCATCGCTTTGTGCACAATGGCGGCCACGTTGAGCGGCACATCAGGGGAGATCTTGTTGATATGCGGGACCTCGCGAAAGCGACTGACATTCAATCGCGCCATGCGGTCGCGGGTCTCGGTCAATGGCGGATTACCAACCAAAATGTGATACAGCATGCTCCCGAAAAAATAGATATCGCTGCGCGGGTCGTCCTTGCGAACCCCGGTGCCGCGTTCCAAGGCAGCATAGTCGATCGCGCGGGCGCTGGGACAATCGGCCAGTGCGGCCTCGTTACTGGTGTCGGCCAAGGCCGCCAAACCAAAGTCGACCAGCTTGGCTTTGCCCTGCGATGTGACCAGCACGTTGCTCAACTTCATGTCACGGTGGGTAACCCCCTTGCTGCCGGCATAGGCCAGTCCGTTGGCTACGTCCCCCATCAATTGCAGAGCGGTCTTGGGATCGAGCGTCTTACGAATCCGCACCAGCTCGCGCAACGTCTGCCCTTCCACAAACTCCATGACCATGAAGGGATTGCGTGGGTCGGGATCGACTTCATGAATCGCGACGATATTGGGATGTCGCAGATCCATCCCTACGCGGGCTTCGCGCATGAACTGCTCGACTTGGACCGGTTCGCTGCGGTGGCGTCGACGCAGTACCTTGACCGCTACCACGCGACCGGTCTCACGATGCACCGATCGATAGACTCGCGCGAAAGTACCGGCACCAATCAAATAGAGAACCTTGTAGTGCCCGTAGAAGTATCCATTACGCTCCCCTTTAAATATCCGATCGACTTGTAAATTGGTCAGCAGCTCGCGGCGCTGCAAGACGCGGATCAAATCTTCGCAGGTCCCTTCGATGCCGCCAACTTCGGACCAGGCCTGTTCAACTTCCAGTGGTTCCAGCAACCCCAGCTCCACGATCCGCTGGGACAATTGTGTGGGGGTAAAGTCGACCATGGAGAAAGTTCAAAACCTGTTAGGAAAAAATGCGGACTCGGGGCCAGGATGGCGGTCAGGTAAGAACCATTGATACTAAGCAACGGCGGCCGAAAACGCAAACAGGAATGCCGCGAAAAGCGCCGCAGCGGACCAAGTCTAACGGTCGGCTGATTTCATACCAATGTAGTTCGAGTCGCCGGACTTCAGAAGCCGCAAACCGAAGTCTGGCGACTCCCGCTACGGGTAAACTATCATCTGCCGCTCGCCCAAGAATCGCCCAACCACCACAAAAACGAAAAAAGGGTCGGTCGAAACTAATTTCGAACGCCCCTTTTCCGGAGAGACCACAACCAGCTTAATGTTCAAGTCCGTGGCGAGGCGCTTGAACGGGTTGCGTCATGGTGACAGGTGGACCGATAGCGGGGTCTAGTCGTCACCGAGTTGATTTAGTTTTTCCAGGAATTCGTCCCGTTCGCGGCGAGTGGCTTCCAAATCGAAAACCAAGTATTTCATGTCCAGTCGCAATTGTCCCAATGCTTCTTGAACTAAAGTCAAAATGCGGCGACGGCGAACACTGCTTTCGGTCACGCGGCGTAGTGCGGGGAGCAGTCCAACGCGATGCTCAAGCGGCAACGAATCGACGGCGGCAATCAGTTCCAGCAAATCGGTTGGAATCTCGTCTTGCTTGGTTTCTTCGCTGCGAACAGGTGCGGAACTCATCAGTGTGTCTCCGAAAAGAGTTGCTTGATATCGCCGGGTCTCAGCCAATTCCGGGTCAAGGGTTTCAGCCGCCAGTGTGTTAGGTGCAGGATTACTAAAGCACGTGCGATGCCAGTCCCCCGAACCAAAGTTGATAATAGCAGTAAGTTCTTTGATTTCAAGGACTTAAGAATAACGGCACAATTCGTCCTGTTTGCCGATGTGGCATAATCACCACATCAATTGACCTGGAAACTCCCTTTAAGTTGTTGTACAAGAACGAGTTACGTCATTTGCAACTCACTTGAGTCGGATGATGCCGCAACACTACATTTTTTTCAGCCCGATGTCGATTGTCCTCATTAGGGAATTCGTGATGGACAAATGCCACCTACTGGAACCCTTTTGCCTCTCATCGTGGCTAGGATCTCCGCGCCGCGAGCAGCATCCCCAATCCGTTGTAGCCGAAGTCGCAAGACTTTGGACGAGCAACCCAATCTCTTGTGAGATCGGCTACAGTAAAACAATAACTGCCGCTCGCCATAACACGGCGTTTCGACTAAAGCTCTTGCTTCTGATGGCAGTCTGGTTCTTTACCTCCCCTGCCGCCTACGCTCAGCGCATCGATTCGTTTGAAGGTGGCCAGGTCCGTTGGGAGTTGGTGGATAGCGATTGCCAGGCGGAATTGACGTCGCACGAGATCAGTTTGATCATGCCGCATGGAGGTAGTTCGTCGGAGTTGTTCGACGTCTTTTGTGGCCAAGGGAGCATGGCACTGCTAGCCTACCCGATCGAGCCTTGCCGTATTTTGGATGAATTCCGCCCCGCTGTTTGGACGCGCAGTAGCAGCGGTCGGATCCAACTCGGTTGTCGTGTGATCTTCCCCATGGCCGAGCATCCGGTGACCCAAGGGCGTCTGAACGCGGTAATGTGGGGGGGCATCTATTCCGAGCCCGGGCAATGGCAGATGCTGGAAGTGAGCGAATTGCAGAAAAAGCTAACGTTGGAAATGGTCGGCCTGCGTCAACGTTTCGGAGCGGAACTGAACTTGGATGGGGCCTACATCGATTGCTTAGTCATCAATGCCTACACGGGCCCGGGCGGCTGCCGTGTACAGATCGATGATCTCAATTTGCGGGGCCTGGTCTCCATGGCGGCTACCGGCTTACCGCCACCTGAGAATTGGCGTGCCCGTTGGCGTTGGCGTTATGAAACGACGCAGAATCCTGAACAACGATTTTGGGAGGGGGGGAATCGTCCGACGACGTGGCTTCATTATCAGCGGGAATCGCTCCCCTGGATCAAATCGCTTGGGTTTACGGGATTAGTGCTGGGAGAGCTTCCGAGCGAGGAACAGCTCGGTCGAATCGCGGTATCGGAGTTGAAGGCGATACTCCCCATGCCACCGCACAGTGTGACTTTTGATCGCGCGAACGCAACGGCCATCAAGGGATGGTCGATCGGTGCGGCTCTCGATGCGCGACAAGCCGACTTGGCGCGTTCGACCGCGATGCGCGTGTCGCAGTTGCCCAGCGAACTGCAACGTCCGCTGTTTGGCGAGGCGCTCGAACAGTATTGGCTTTTCAGTCGCATTGCCGATGAAGTTATCACACCCTTCCCAGCTCCAGCCACGGCGGGTGGATCGCGCGACAAACTCGCTTGGGTTGCACGACAGCTCCAGACAACCGGTAATCGCGGTGAGGGTTGGGTTTCGATCGAAGTGGGTCCCAATCCAGCACTCGTCGATCAGATTCGTGTGGCCCACAGATTGATCGCACCGCGCAGCGACTTTGACGAAACTCAAGCCAATCCGCTGGGGCTGCGTTACCAAGTAGCTAGTGCGGTACAAGCCGGTGCACGGGGATTCGTCTTTCGGACATTCAAACCCTTAGAGCCGTCGACGTTTAAGGGTGCCGGGGATGGGGCCACACTGGCTGCTTTGCGCTGCAGTCACGGCGATCTGGCACTATGGGGTCCGTGGATTGTGGGTGGCCAAGTCTCCACTCCACCCACTACCAATCGCGACGACTATTCAGCGACCGCTTGGAGCGTGTCGCATAGCCGTTTGGTGTTGGCGCTGGCCACCCCTGTCGACGCGCAGTATTGCCTCCCTGCCACCGCCGCAGTGCCGCTGCAGTGCTCGATCGCGAGTCCCTCCACGCCGCAGCAAGTGTTTCGTCTGACCGATGGACGGTTGGAGCGTATCGATGCGGAAATGACTCCCGCCGGCCTGCGATGGGAAGTGGCTGAACCTCAGCCGATCGAGAGCCTTATCATTACTTCCAATCCGTTAGTGATCGACTTCGCGAGGAAACAGCTTAGTCGTCAATCCGATCAGCGGGCCGCCGATCAACTGGAGATCGTCTCATATAATTTGGGACTCGCCTCAGCCATGGTCGAAGCGCGTTACCCAGTGATTGATGGGGAGGTGTCGCGTTCGGTTGCGGATGTTTCGTTGCGACGACTAGCCGTCGCCGGTCGACAATTGGAACAAGGCTACCAAGCGTTGCAGAGTCGACAACCCACTGCGGCGATCAGCTTGGCAGCCCGTGCCAGCGAGACCGTGCAAGGGCTGTTGTTCGAAGCGCAGCAGGTGGCGATCAGCAATCTGGCCTCGCCACAAGCGAGTCCGTTGGTGGTCAGTCCCGTGGCCCTAGGCTACCATTGGGGCTTGGCCGACGCCTGCCGACGGAGCGAATGGAAGGAGCTGCCAATCCCCGGTGCGAACCTGCTGAGCCCACCCGAGTTGGAACAGCTCGGGTGGTCGCTCGAGCAACGACCGCTCGAGCAGGTTGATTTACAAGTTGAGTTTTTGCCGCAGACCGCCGAGCAGACATCGGGGCTGCGGTTGGCCGCCTACGGTCGGCAAGCGTCCTCGGTCGGAAGCTCGACGACTCCTTCCTCTAGCACTAAACCAGCGATGATTCCCGGTGGTTACGAGGGAGCTTCATCGCGAGTGCGGAGCGCGGCGGCGGAAGTTCACGTGGGACAACTGGTGCGCGTGGCCGCTAAAGCACGGGTGCTCACCGCGCCGACCACTCCCGATAGTGGGCTGCTGATTTACGACAATCAGGCGGGCCCGAGTCTGGGGCAATTGGTGCGTGGCGCGGCGGGCGAACTAGTCCCGATCGAACTCTACCGCTTTGTGGTCGCCGATGGCGAGTTTCGCGTACTTGCCGAATGTCGCGGCCAATGCGACATTGTGTTGGAAGCCATCTCGACCAGCGTTATCGAGCCAGCGGTCAACCGCAAGAGTTTCGTCACCTCTCCCACCGGTTATTGATCGAGTGAACCTCAGGCGCTAGCCGTGGGCTGTTTGCAAACTTGAACCTAAACTTGCACTTAAACTCATTGCCTACAGGACGGAGTTTAAGTTTAAGTTTAAGTTTAAGTTTAAGTTTAAGTTTAAGTTTAAGTTTAAGAAGTTGCTCAAAGACCGTCAGCCTGGTAGGGGTGAAAATCGATTGTGGGGAGCTAAAGCGTGGGCGAGAAATGTACTCAAGTCGTCAGTCACTACAAACTTTTAACAGCCTACGGCTAGCGCCTGAGGTTCACTTCTACCGAAAGCTCGCACGCTTGACAGCCACAGAGAAACTGACTCACGACGCTTGGGCGATCTGGCAAGCCGGGGTGGAGGCAGTAACTCCTGAGCGGCTGTTTCGCGATAAAGTTCGGCTGGAAGGAACGCGGTTGCAAGTCGATGAGGTCGAGATCGATTTGGCCAGCATCAAAAAATTGATCGTGGTGGGTGCAGGGAAGGCCTCGGCTGCCATGGCGTTGGCGTTGCAACAGGTCGTGCTTAGCCAGCTTCCGAACCGCTTAAAGGGTCTCCCCATCAGTGGCTGGATCAACGCGCCCGAGGATGCTTTTTCGCAGCCGCAAGCGACTGACCTGGAACCGATTCACTTGCATGCCGCTCGCCCCGCCGGTTTGAACTGGCCCACCGACGCAGCGGTGTTTGGGACAGAGCAAATTTTGAATCATGTGCGACAAGCAACCTCGGATGATTTGGTTGTCTGCCTGCTCTCCGGAGGAGGCTCTGCGCTATTGGTCGCGCCGCGCAGTGGAGTGTCGTTGGTCGACAAACAAGCGATTGCGCGCGAGATTGCAGCGGCCGGTGGAAACATCGAGCAGCTCAATGCGGTCCGTCGTGCGGTGAGCGAAGTCAAAGGTGGCGGATTAGCACGGGCTTGTAAAGCCGCGCGGTTGCTGACGTTGGTGATTTCCGACGTACTAGGTGATCCACTAGAAACCATCGCCTCTGGGCCAACATGGCTGGCGTCAGTCCCCGATCCGCAACTGGCCTGGGAGACGCTCAAGCAGTTGGGACTGCGACACGCGCCCAGTTTGTCCAACGTCGTTCGCTGTTTGGAAGAGCAAATCGGCACCACCCACAGCTCAACCAGTGAAGCTGCCGTCGTTTATAATTCGAGTACGGACCAACGCTGCCAAGTCGAGCATGTGATCCTCGGAAATAATGCGGATGCCATCGATGCGGCGGGAGTGAAGGCCGTTGAGCTAGGCTATCGCTACGTCATGCAAGGAGCCCAACGCGCCGAAGGGGACGTGCTAGAGGTTGCCCACTCCGCGGTGGCCGCGATCGAGCAATTGACCCACCAAGACCAGATCGATTGCTGGATCAGCGGTGGTGAACCGACCGTAACTCTCCCCGCCGACGGAGCAGGGAAGGGGGGGCGGAATCAACAGTTGGCATTGGCGGTCCTGCATGAATTGCAATCTCTTGGCTGGCCAAGCAATGATTCGAGTTGCCGACCGCTCGTCTTTATCAGTGGTGGTAGCGATGGCGAGGATGGTCCCACTGATGCGGCGGGAGCTTGGATTGATACTGAGATCGCTCGCCGAGCTACCGCATTGGGACTAGATACAGCGGGCTATCTTCGACGGGCCGATGCGTATTCTTTTTTTGAACGCGTGGGGGGATTGCTGCAGACGGGGCCGACCGGCACCAACGTCTGCGATCTCCGCGTAGCACTTGCAGGTAAAGTAGAATAGACTATTTCGCCTTATCTTTATCTTTTTGCCGCACATTTTTTTGTCGGCCAGTATTGATCCAGAATTATTCTGTGTCTCGTTGAAGGCGACCGTCGCGTGCTTACAACCGTTGGTGTTTTCCGACAAAAAGATGTGCGTCAAAAAGATGAAGCACTCAACTACATGAATGATAAACTCTTGTGCCAGCTCTTGTCCCTCCGGCAGGAACCTGGGGTTGCCCAACTAAAATTTCGGGCGTTCTTGCCGCAAGAATTCGTTGACGGAGGCGGGTGTCTCGGTGGTTTCCTCGCGCCACATCCAACCAAACATTCCGCTCCCAGATTTGGTCGTCGTGTTCTGCGGTTGATAGCCCTGTTGTAGTGGCTCAGCCGGTGCTGGGTCGAAGGGATTGAGGAAGTCGACCGTATTATTCCAAGCTCGCTTCGTCGACTGGCCCATTTTGCCGATCATGGAGGGGCCAGTCGATTGTGGCTTGGGAGCAATCTCTTGTCTTTCAACCGACCAGGGCATGGTGGGCATGCTAAACAGCGGTTTGCTATCGGCAGGGGCTGGCTTGGAGGAACCAGAGAAGTAGGAACTCTTCCGCACGCTGTCGTCGCCACTCCCCCAAGTCATTGGATTCCACCAAGAGGCAGTTGCCTCTTGCCCGCGAGTTGGACTTACCACGAGGAAGACCAACGACAACATCAGGACTTGTCGCGAAACGAAGGTGGTCGATATTGAAAAGGCGGAATGAGCATCCATGCTGATCGCTCCAATTGTACTGACAATAGTTGACAAACAATAGCTTGGGATATTCGCAAACTCAAGCTGTTATGTCGAGACCAAATTGGGCGAAAAACTGCCTGACTAATGAATGTTTGGCCAACTAAGCGCGAATTGGTTCATCCATCTCAAGCTTATGAAATCCGACTTCGAGCATTTTTTAAGTCATCGTCCAGTTTATGGGTGTTGGTACATGAGCTGGGCATCTAAGCCTTAGAGGGCGTCATCTTTTTGCCGCACATCGTTTTTTCGGAAAACAATAGCCGCCGATCGGGCACAAGAGACCCAATCTATTCCATTCAGACCTGGTCCGAACTCAAAAACGAAAACTCGCCGACAAAAAGATGTGCGGCAAAAAGATAAACCAGACAGAATGTTAAGTGTCCGGCACGGGCTTCGATCGTTGTTTCCAAGTTCTCGTGGCGGCTTATTTCGCGGGGGGCGTTTCGACTTGGATGTGCAGTTCGTGCAATTGCTTAGTCTCGACCTCGCCAGGTGCTTCGGTCATGAGGTCCATGGCCCGCTGCGTTTTGGGGAAGGCGATGCAATCGCGAATGTTATCCAAACCAGCAAATAACATTACTACTCGGTCGACCCCCAACGCGATTCCACCGTGTGGTGGCGCGCCGTAGCCAAGTGCGTCGAGCAGGAATCCGAACCGATCCTTGGCCATCTCGGGGGAGATCCCCAGCAGATCAAAGACGACTTGCTGCGTTTCAGAATCGTGAATTCGAATCGTTCCGCCACCCGCTTCATAACCATTGATGATCAAATCGTAGGCCTGCGCGCGGCACGCCTTGGGGCTGCTCTGAAGACTGGCCAAGTCCTGGGGACGGGGAGCGGTAAAGGGGTGGTGCATGGCTACCCAACGCTCCTCTTCCGCATCGTGCTCGAACATTGGGAATTCAACCACCCACGAAAAATGCATCTGCCCTGGATCGTACAATTTCAATTCAGCCGCCAAGCGACGGCGGAGTCCATTGAGTCCCTTGCAGGTTATCTCCCACGAATCGGCCAGGAGTAGAATCAAATCTCCCGGCGCGGTCTCGAATTTAAGCTTGAGTCCCTCTAGCACTTGCGGCTCAACATTCTTGCTGATCGGGGACCAGAGCGAACCATCCGGTTCAACTCGGAACCAAGCCAATCCCTTGGCGGCGAAATCATGCTTGACGAAGTCGGTCAATTCATCGATCCGCTTGCGAGAAAACTCTTCGGCGCGCTTCTCAATTTTGATTCCGCGCACGAACCCATCGGCATCCACGGCTCCGCGGAAAACGCGAAATTCACTTTGACGCGCTAGCTCGCTGCAATCGACAATCTCCATGCCGTAGCGTAGATCGGGGGCGTCGCTGCCGTAACGCTCCATGGCTTGATCGTAGGTCATTCGCGGAAGTGGCAGATTTAGCTCGCTGCCGAGTAGTTCCTTGGCCAGCTTGCGCATCAGTCCGTCGATCATGCCAATGATGTCTTCGGCATCGACGAAGGACATTTCCATATCTAACTGTGTAAACTCGGGCTGCCGATCGGCGCGCAAGTCTTCGTCGCGGAAACAACGCGCAATCTGAACATAGCGATCGTAGCCCGCCACCATCAAGATTTGTTTGTAGAGTTGGGGCGATTGCGGCAGTGCAAAGAAGCGGCCCCAGTGCACGCGGCTCGGGACCAAGTAGTCGCGAGCTCCCTCAGGTGTGCTGCGGCCCAGGATGGGAGTCTCAACATCGATGAAGGCATGCTCGGCGAAGTAATCACGCATGCTCTTGATGATTTGACTCCGCAACACCAACGTGCGCTGCATCTGCTCGCGGCGCAAATCGATATAGCGGTAACGCAGTCGCAAGTCCTCCCCGGGGAGTTCTTCTTGGTTGGGGAAAAATGGCGGGGTTTTGCAGCGGTTAAGTAGTTTGACAGTGGAGGCGCGAACTTCGATATCACCAGTCAACAGCTTTTCGTTCACTTTCCCTTCCAAGCGAGAGCTGACCGCCCCGACAAACTGCACCACATCCTCGCCGCGCAGGCGTTGGGCTATTTGCAAGTTCTCCTGGCCGCTGTCAGGAGTCACCACAACTTGCGTCTTGCCGTAGCGATCGCGGAGATCGATGAAAATCATCCCGCCATAATCTCGCGTTGAATCGACCCAACCGCAAAGGGTAACCTGTTGACCGATAGCGTCGCTACGGAGTTCTCCGCAAGTGTGTGAACGAAGCAATTTAGAGATCCTGGTGTGGGGCGGACGACAAAGATAGGGAGGGCTGGAAAGCGTCCGATTTTAGTCCCCAAACCAATTCCGACTAGCGGGCCAAGCGTGGCACATCTTCAAAGTGGCACGACGCTCGGCGTAGTGGTTTCGCCCATTCGACAAGTTAAATTTGCCTACTTCACCTTACGATTGAATTCCGCCGGGTCAAAGGGATCGACTGGCACTGCGTTGGACGTCGGGGACCGCTCACCCAAGGCTGCCTTGATTTGAGCATCGAGAGCATCCATGTCGGCTGCGGTAGGTAATAGCGAACCAACCGGAAAGGCGCTTGATGGAAATGGGGTCTCAGGACTGACATCAGCTGTTGTCGCAGAAGACCGGGGAACCTGTTTGAGCTGCGTCGCGCCGGGGTCGACCGGAATCAACATGACCGCGCTGGCAAAGGGCTCCACCTGGAATTGTTCTGCTGTTTTAACCTGCGATCCGAGTGAATTGCTGTCACTTGCGACGGCCGAAACGACCGGATTGTGGACGAAGGCGATCCAGCTCTCCAATTCTTGGATGAGCTTCGTTTCGGACATGGCGATGGCGGGTGCCGGTTGGATGCCATGGGCCTGAGTCGCAAAGTGTACCAAAGGTGAGGCTTGGTTGGATTGCGTGGATACTTGTTTTAGAGCACTTGCCAGGTTTTCCCCAGTGATTCGGGCCGCAGCGGTAGCGTAGGGTGCCACGATGCGAAACGAATTGTGGCTTTGAGCACCATGACAAGCAGCTTGCGAGCAGCGATTGAGCAAGATCGGTTGTATTCGCTCGGCAAAATGGCGCCCAACAGCGGGTGGGGGAGAGCTCTGGGTTTCAAAGGTACTTGCGGCGACCACGTCCACGGATAACGCCGCAGGGACGTTCACCGTTGTCTGGCTTTCCAGAGATTTCGGCTCTGTGGCGGCTAGTCCCAAGTATTGTCGAAAATCTGGGTCCTGAAGCATTCGCTGTTGCAGTTCAACCCCTAATTGCCGGATGCGGGGATGGTTGGGGGAGCGCTGAACAGTTTCGGCGTAGTGCTCCGCAGCATGAGCTAACAAATTGTTGAGCAGGCACCAGCGAGTGAGTTGATAGTGATCGCCAACGCTCCACTTGGAAACCCCCAGTCGCTTGGCTTGGTAGAGTCCCTCGAGCGAAGTCGCGACATGGGCCACATTCTGCTTGGGAATCGAGACGCGCGACTCAGGGGCGATTTCTACTTCATAGAACTCACCCCGTTGAGATATTTTCCCACTAATGACCCGGTCGGTCTCTTTCAGGAGTAGTGCTCCAGTGCCATATTCTTGACCGCACAGTGGTGCTTGGTGCATGAGCAAGCCAGCCACGACAAGCGCCCACAAGCTCCACTTTTCGCCGCAAATTAATTGCAGCTTGTGGGACTGAATACGCTCGCGAGGTTGTTTAGAATACATAGTCATGGTGGGGTGACGTTACGCAGATTGCACCACTAGCGTCAAGAGCAAAGATCAGCTAACCCAGGAGAGACTGTGTGCAGCGTTTGAGCGTTCGCTTTGAAGGTCGCGTTCAAGGGGTTGGCTTTCGCGCCACCGTCGCCGATGTGGCTCGTTCGTTCGAGGTGACTGGGCGGGTGAGCAACGTCAGCGATGGGACGGTTGATCTTCAAGCCGAAGGAGAAGCAGCCGAGTTAGTCAGTTTCCAGCAAGCGATTCGCCAGCGCTTGGACCGTCAGATTGTCGGCTGTCACGAGCGTTGGAGCGAGGTCGCCCATGCTCAATGGTCTGATTTTCGAGTGGGGAGCGATTTGTTGCAGTAGGGTGGGGGGAGTTCCAGGTTCCAGGTTCCAGGTTCCAGGTTCCAGGTTCCAGGTTCCAGGTTCCAGGTTCCAGGTTCCAGGTTCCGAGTTCCAAATGACAAATGACAAATGACAAATGACGCGATTGTTGATTGGTTCGCAAAGGCTGACGGGCGCGGCATACTCCTCCACTCCTCCACTCCGTCTCTCAATTTCGGGCCTAATTCAACCGCGTGACCGAACCACAGGCTGGGGGCAATGCGTATAAACTTGTCTGGAAATCGGTTGCGGCTAGTCGACGACCGGTCGGCCCTGCGTCAAAATAGCGTCAATCCCCTACTTTCATCAGCCTGATCCAATTCAGAAACCGATCTCGAAATGACTCAACTGCCATTTAGTCTCCCCCTGCTACCACTAGGTCAAGCCAACTCGTGGATGACCGCTTGGCTAACTCCAATTTGGTTCTTGGCGGCGGGAATCGCGATGGGGCTGATCGTTCTGGCCGCGTTGACGCTGCTGTTCAAGGTCCTTTCCAACGTGCCTGTTTGGGAACGCCTGTCGCATGGACCTGCTGGCCATGTGGTAGCGGCGGTCATCACGGGCGTACTAGCTGCGGTGATTTGGTTCATTATGCCCCCTGCCTTCACTGGTTCGGCGGCCTTGAATGAGCCGCTGTTGTTGGGAATAGCCCTGGTACTATTGTGCGGTATTGTGGGTTGGAGCGTTGTTTTCTGCTGTTCCAGACAGCCTGCAAAGTACTCGTTTGCAACCCTCGGTGAGGGGGTGGCAGGTTACATGGGGATTACGGCGTTGGTCATCGTCTTCGTCGGAGCTGCGGCGTGGGGCGTGGGGGGAGCGATGGGGACGCCGATTGTGGCTGAGCCGATGAAGGCCTTCAGCAGTATCCCAATGCTGTTTTCAACTGGCGAATCAGTCGTGACGCGGACCGTCGCCGCCGCACCTGCTACTGGAGCGTCGCCGTTTGTCGCTGTCGATTTGCCCGTTGATTTCGAGTTGCTCGATCGCCTGACGGTAGCCAGTGATAAATCAGTTGTGCTGGGGGATTCTGAAAATACAGCTAGTTTTAGTCGGGTTCCGATTCGACTCGGTGCTGGCGATTCGCTCTCCTGGAATCGACGCACGCAGAAAATCGAAGAGCTGCCGATTCCCTACAACGAAGGGACAAAGCTACACGTACAGAACGTAGAAGTCTATGACGCCACGTTGACGTTTACGCTGACCACCGTCCCACCCGTCCGCGAAGCGTCCACACTGCTGATTACGGCGTTGGCAGTGGTGCTGGTCGGTCTAACATTTCTGTTGCAGCAAGCGGTCGCACCGCGAGCTTCGGCCGTGGCTCACGCCACGCTCAAGAACGAACTAGCCCAGCCCCTATTCTTGGTGTTGATGGCGCTCGGGATCTTGGCTATCGTCCTGTACACCTTCCTGCCGTTCAATACGTTTGGTGAGGACATAAAGCTGCTCAAGGATTGCGGCATTACGACGATCATGCTGCTGGCCGCCTTCCAAGGAGTTTGGTCGGCCAGTAGTTCGATTAGCGAAGAGATTGAAGGGAAGACCGCGCTGACGGTTTTAAGCAAGCCGATTCAGCGTCGCAGTTTCGTGATCGGCAAGTTCTTGGGGATATTCTGGTTGCTGATGCTGATGTTTGTGGTTCTCGGGACGTTTGAACTGGGGGCCGTGGCCTACAAGCCGGTTTATGATGCGCGCGAGATGTCAAAGGAAGCGGCGACTTGGCACGAATGCCACATGGAAATGGTTCGCACAATTCCAGGCCTAGTCATGGCTTTCATGCAATCGATCGTGTTGACCGCGATCAGCGTAGCCTTGGCCACGCGCTTGCCTCAATTGGCCAACCTGTCGATTTGTTTTGCGATTTATGTAGTTGGGAATTTGACGACATCACTGGTGAGCACGACCCAGGAAGGGTTTGAGATCGTCAAATTCATCGCTTCGCTGGTAGCGACAATCATCCCGATTCTGGAGCACTTTTCGCTCCAAGCGGCCATTGATGCGGACAATCCGATTACGATGTCGCTGCTCTCGGGCAATTTGGTCTATTGTTTGCTGTACGTGATGTTGGCTATGTTCTTGGCTCTGCTGTTGTTCGAAGATCGCGATTTGGCGTAGTCGTTGAATACTAAGGCCCGTCTCTACCTGGCTGCTATTCTGTTGATGGCCTTTGCCATTCGGTTGGGGGCTGCCGCCTACTGGCAGCGCACTGCCGACAGCGAAGGTCGAATGTTCCGCTTGGGGGACAGTCATAGCTACTGGGTACTCGCCAATCAGCTCGGTCAAGGACTACCCTATCAATACGGTAGTTCCGACTCGCGAATGTTTCGCGCTCCGCTCTATCCTCTGCTGCTGGCACCACTCACGCGTATCGCTGATGAATCAACGGCTGTGTGGTGGGGGCGGGTTATGGGCTGTGCGTTGGGGACGCTCAGCGTGGGACTCATCGCGCTCCTCGCGCGACGACTTGGAGGAACCTGTGCTGGATTGATTGCGGCTGGACTAGCAGCCCTTTATCCGTCTGCGATTGGGATCAGTATTATCATCCTCAGTGAAGCGGTCTTCATGCCACTGATGGTCGCCTACTTATTGGCGTGGCAATCTGCTTGGGTTGCAACCACTCAGCGTGGAATGTGGGGGGCTGGAATTTCGGCTGGCGCATTGGCTGGCGCGGCCGTGCTGGCCAGACCGAGTCTACTGTTGCTGCTACCCTTTATCTGTTGCTGGGGCATCCTGACCAGCCAACACCGCTGGCGACATTCTCAGATTTTTTTAGCCACGCTGTTGGGATTGAGTGTGGTCATGAGTCCCTGGTGGTTACGCAATGCGTCTATAAGCGGCCGCTTTGTCCCCACGACTCTTCAGGTTGGCCCAAGTCTGCTCGATGGCTTGCATCCCGGAGCCTCTGGGGCCAGCGATGAAGGGATGGCCTTCATGCAACCAATAATCGCCGAGCAGATCGCGGCCGACCAACAGCAGTTACTCCACGGGACAGAACCACTGGTCAGCACTTTAGAGTATCGCATTAATGCCCGCGCTCAGCAGGTGGCTCTGCACTGGGCTCAGGAGAATCCTTGGCAAGTGCTAGCACTTGCCGGACGTAAATTCTTGCGTATCTGGACCCTGTGGCCAGACGGAGGCGATATCAGTTCTACCGCGATGCGTGTGGTTATTACGCTGAGCAGTTTTACGATCCTGTTGCTAGCATCTGTGTATAGTTCGGGGACGGATCGGCAGCGGGGTTGGTTTTATTCGATCCTGTGGCTCCCTTCCCTTTACTTCACGCTACTTCACATGGTATTCGTAGGCTCGATTCGCTATCGTGAACCGGCCCTCTTCGTGCTCATTGCAGTTGCCAGTTGTGCGATCGCCAGTTTTTTAAAATGCTCCACCGCGCGAGAAAACGGAATTGCCTCATCGCCGCCAAGCTGACACTTCCCACGATGCGGTCCTCGCCACCGCAATGGATCGTCGTCAAGTGGTTTGCAGTAGTTCGCGCGTGAGGAGAAAAGAGAGCCACGTACCGGTCCTGCTGTTGATTGTGGTCCTGGCTTCCGTGGCCACGATGTTGTGGTATCGAGCGTTTCTAAGCAAGTACAATCGAGGGCTACATGACTCGGTCGCACAGCAGGTGCAGAGTCTCTTTCCACAGTCGATTGTGCAGATTGGTAGTGTTTCGGCGGATGGCCCGGGAAAGATCGTGGTCAACAACGTCCGCTTGGCATCTTCAGAGGTCAATCCCAAGCGACCGATTGTAACGATTCAACGCGCCGTGCTCCGTGGCGATCTCGACATTGCCAATTGGATGCGGAAGACAACCCGCGTGACTCAAGTTGAATTGCATGGGATGCGCGTCGATGTGTGGCGGAGTCGAGCGGGAGTATGGTCAGTGCAAACGCTCCAGCCATATCCCAATCCTGAGGCTCCGACGCCAACAGTTGTGTTTGAGGACGCGACAGTGCGACTTTACAGCGATGACGCGCAGACGCAAGTCGTATCCCTACAAGACATTCGCGGTCGGATCAGGCCGCTCGAGTCCGCAGCAACCACAGCCTTGCTCGGTCGTGACGCCGTGCTGCACGAGCCGAGCCATCAACAGTCGTTGACAATCGTAAAGCCTCCGCTGGCAATCGAGATGAGTTGTCGGGGAACAGGCTTACTGAAGAAATTGGAGCTCTCTGGCCAATTCGATTTTGCGAGACAGGCTTGGACGGCGGACGGCTCGCTGACGGGGCTAAGTTTTTCACCAGAACTACTCAGTTCGTTGCCCGTGGATTTATCTCAATCGTTGTCACAACTATCCGGGCTCGAGTGCCAGGCCTCGAGCCGCTTTAAGGTTGCGCATGCACCGGGTCTGCCGGTCTCCTTTGAAGTCCAAGGAGAAATCACCTCCGGCCGTCTACGCGATCCACGACTCCCCTATCCGCTGGACGAGCTGAGTGCTGACTTTTTCTGCAAGAATCAAATCTTGCAATTGCGGCAGATGCGAGCTAGCAGCGGTGATGCGGAGTTGGAATTGAGTTGCGACATCATGGGCTTTGGCCGCGACGTCCCCATGGTCATTCACGCCACGGCTAGTAATTTGGAGATCGATAGTCGCCTGCGTGAAGCGTTGCCCAGCAATTTGCAAATGCAATGGGATCGCTTGCAACCGTCTGGTCGCGTGAGCGGTACTTTGCAACTGACCTATGATGGCCAGAAGTGGACACCGATCGCTGCCATCCGATGTCAGGAGGTATCGGTACAACCGTGGTTGTTTCCTTATCCGCTGAGCGATTTGCAAGGGTTGATTCACTATCAAGATGGAACCCTCAGCACCGACGACGTTTCTGGACTGGCTGGCGGCCAACCCATCACCGGGCAGTTCAGCCTCTCGCAAGCTGGCACGCAGTGGTACGGGAAACTTAGTGGACAGACCGGTGGCCCGATCGCTATTGATGAAACCTTGCTGGCCGCATTGAGCCCCGATGACAAGCCTACCACCGGAGCGGAACGCTTTGTTCGCTCACTCCACCCACGCGGTGCAGTACAGCTCACCCATGCCAGTTTTGAAAAGCAATCGCCCGATGATGAGCAGTGGCAGCGCAAGGTCGATTTGACTGTCTACGGTGGCAGCATCAAGTACGATCACTTTCGCTATCCGATTTACGAAATTCAAGGTCGTATTGCGGGCCAAGGCGACAACTGGTGGTTGCACGAATTCAAAGGCCGCAATGATAGTGGCTTGATTTTGTGTTCGGGCAACTGGCGGTTGAACGATGACGGTCAAGTGCCATTTGATTTACGCTTTGACGCCACCGCCGTCCCGATCGAGGAAGAATTGCAGAGGGGACTTAGTCAAGATGTTCAATTGGTGTGGGACGAACTGCAACCCTCTGGTTCGATCGATCGTGTGGAGGTTAAACTGACCAAGCGCCCGGATGAACTGATGTCAACGCGCGTGACCATCGTCGAAGAGAGTCAATCGAATCAGGCCAGTGGACGTTCGCTGAGAATCCAGCCTCGGAACTTCCCGGTGTTGTTGACGGACATAGATTGCAATATCCAATACGAACCGGGACGGGTGCTGATCCATAGTGCCTCGGGAGTAAACGAAAACAATCGTCTGTCGCTCCAAGGTGCGTGCCAACCACGCCCCGATGGACGTTGGTTGGCTGATATCGAATGGCTGCCTAGTACTCGTTTCTTGGTCGATAGCCAATTGCTGCGTGCCTTGCCGCGGGCGATACGCGATTCATTAGTGCGTATCGATTTCCATGGCCCAGTCGCCTTGTTGGGACGTAGTCACGTTTTGTTCGCCAACGACGCACTGTCGCGTATCGAAACCGCTTGGAACTGTCAGCTCGACGTCGAGAATGGTCGCTTCGGGGATGGAAAAACGATCGGTGGACTACGCGGCACGGTGCTGTCCAGTGGTAACAGCGATGGGACTCAACTCAATGCTGCTGGGACACTGCACTTGGATGCGCTGACAGTCATGGGAGTCCCTCTCACTCAACTTCGCGGCCCCTTCGCGATCGGCGACAACAAGCTGACCTTTGGAACCGAAGTGAGTTTGCCTGCGAACACAACGACTGCAAATGCGATGACAGCCGACGCATTGACAGGCAAACTCACCTTGGCAGGTGTGGGGCAGTTGACCAATGGCAAATTGATTCTCACGGCGGAACTGGAAGGGGCCGAGCTGAGTGGGCTGCTGCGCGATGTAGGTGTCGAGCGGGCCAGTACGCGCGCGCGGTGCGATGCGCGACTCAACTTCAGCGGAATCCCCTGGGATTCGCAAGCCTGGACAGGCGAGGGAGATATCCACTTGACCGACGCCAAGCTATTTCAGCTCCCCTTCATGATGAGGTTGCTAGGGACGGCGGCCGTCGATCCCGATGATGATTCCGCATTTCAAACAGCCGATATCCACTTTGACATTGATGGCGACAAGATACCGTTACAAATTCAATGCGAAGGAGAAGTGCTGCGACTACGCGGTGAGGGATCGACGAATCTTCGCCGCGATATCGATTTGGAGCTGTATAGCTACGTCGGTCGCCGCCCCATATATAATGTCGTCTCTCCACTACTAAGCGAATCGCGGTATGCTACGTTTATGTTGATCGAAGTGAATGGCACGCTCGACAATCCAGTCATGCAACGCCGGCCCTTTCCACAAATCGAATCGACATTGCAACAGATTTTTCCTGAGGTTGCCCAACGCGAGCATTTGATACCCTGGAGAAGATAGAAACGTCTACCTTTTGCTACGGAGTTCCGTCATGCAAATACCAGCCACTAGTTCCGCTTCTCAAGCCGCCAGCATCGCGGCCCAAGCGACGTCGAAGGATGGTAGTTCCGACGCCCGCGGAATCAACGCCCAAGCTCAGTTGACGAACCAAGCGATCGTCGAAAAGTCCAACGAAGCCAGCGCCGATCGCGACGCCCAAGGTCAAGGCGATGGTCTCCCCCGCGATGGCAAGCCACAGATTGTCGACGAACTGGAAATCGGCTCCGGCGAGACTGCGGGAGATCAAACCGCGCCTCAGCTCCCAGACCAGCCACCCAGCGAACTCGATATCGTGGGGTAGCGGCTGGAGTGGTTTGCCGTACGTCAGGCTTTCTTGCCTGACTTTTCCTTTCGGGAGCGACGCCGAGCCCGCCGGGGGGCCGCCATCAACGATGCTTCGTAACCTTCGTCTGGGATCGATCGTTTTTGGGACCGAGACTACAATGATGCACCTAAGCAACGAGTGGGAAATAAGTGTCGCGACTTTCCCGTAGCTGCCGTCGCCAGACGGCAGGGTTACCGTAGCTGCCGTCGCCAGACGGCAGGGAGTCGACGTTCTGGCGAACGTAGCTACGACAGAATTCAACTCACGGAAGCTCAGCTAGAGCCAGCACACCATGAAATTTACCAAGATGCACGGGGCGGGGAACGACTATGTCTACGTCAATTGCTTCCAAGAGCAATTGCCCCACCCCGCTCCCGAACTAGCTACCAAAATATCTGATCGGCGGTTTGGCGTAGGTGGGGATGGTCTGATTCTCATCGAACCGTCCAACATTGCCGATGCGCGGATGCGGATGTTCAATGCCGATGGTAGCGAAGCTGAGATGTGTGGCAATGGCATTCGCTGCGTGGCCAAATATGTCTACGATCACGGCATCTGTCAGCGGTCGACCTTGAATATTGAGACCGGCAACGGTGTTCTAAAATTAGAAGTGCAAGTCGAAGCTGGCAAGGTAACGAGTGTGACGGTCGACATGGGACAACCGAAACTTCTCCCCGCTGAGGTTCCCACAACACTGTCCGAGGATCAAGTGGTCAATCTGCCAATCGAGTTTGCGGGGACGAAACTGAATGTTACCACGGTCTCGATGGGTAATCCGCACTGCGTAATTTTTGTCCCACAAGCCACCGACGAATTGGTGCTGGGCTTGGGTCCAAAAATTGAAACTGACCGACGTTTTCCGAAACGCACCAATGTCGAATTTGTCGAAGTGCTTGGACCACACGAATTGCGTCAACGCACATGGGAACGCGGTTCTGGTGAGACGTGGGCCTGTGGGACTGGGGCCAGCGCTGTGTGTGTGGCTGGAGTGCTAACTGGACACAGCCAACGCGATGTGTTGATTCATTTGCGCGGCGGTGATTTGCGATTGAACTGGAACGAAGCCGACAACCATGTATTGATGACCGGCGGTGCCACTGAGGTCTTCAGTGGTATTTGGCCCGTATAGCAGCGCAAATTGAGCCAGCTTCGCGACATGCCCAAAATCTCTATTTCGATCCGCAACTTCTTTAGACGACGCAGGCCGCCCCAAAGTTTGTGGCGGTTGAGCGGCTTCTTGGTTATCAAAACACTTAACGCCTGGATGTCGACACTCTCCTATCGTGCGGGTCGTTACGATGCCAGTGCTGATCCGGCGGATGAAGCCTTTCGCGGGCCAGCCATCTATGTGTTCTGGCACGAAACAATTCCACTCCCAATCTATTTGCGTCCCCACTGTCAACTGTCGATGCTGCTCAGCCAGCACCAAGACGCGGAAGTGCTTTCGCATGTGGCGCACTTTGCCGGACTGGATGTAGTGCGTGGTTCCTCCAATCGTGGTGGCACGGCGGCGCTCAGAGAGATGATTGAGCGTGGCGAAGGTACGAGCTTAGCCATTACACCCGATGGCCCGCGCGGACCGAGACGCAGATTGGCACAGGGCTGCGTCTATCTGTCTAGTCGCTTGCAGATTCCAATTATCCCCATCGGTGTGGGCTATGATCGCCCCTGGCGGAATCGTAGTTCCTGGGACAAATTCGCGTTTCCACGACCGTTCAGTCGCTGTCGAGCCATACTTGGCCCGCGTCTACAGATGCCCCCGCTAATTGAAAAGCATGACATCGAGCACTATCGGCGGTGGGTCGAAGAGCAACTCGATATACTAACGACACTCGCCGAGGACTGGGCCGAACGGCGTTGCAATGTGGTCGATTCCGAGATCCTATTTCGTTCCCCCCAGCGCCGCCGATAACAAAGTCGCTGATCGCTCCGCGAGCAGTGCTTTTGAGCGACCCATTTTTGCGAATAACAGCCTAGTGCTTTGTCCAGATTAAAAAGTGGGGTTGGCAGCGCTCAGAGTAGAACGATTGTCCCAATCGTTTTTCAAGCGATTGAGACAATCGCTCTACATATCCCAACCCAAAATTTTAAGGTGGACAGAGCACTAGGCTGGTATCGCGGCCGAATGTGGCGCTGTCCAGTTCGAATTTTATTACTAGTGACTAACTATGCACAACTCAGACGAAGAAGCACCGGGCGAACCGCGAGGCTATTCGGCCGAAACACCCCTGAGTGTTAGCCAACTCAGTTGGGTCATCAAACAAGCACTGGAACAAGCAGTCCCGCGAGTGTGGATCGAGGCCGAGCTATCCGACCTCAGCCGTCCCAGTAGTGGTCACTTATATTTCACGCTCAAGGATGATCAGAGTCAAATTCGCGGAGTGATGTGGCGCTCGGCTGCCGAGCGATTGCCTTTCAAACTTAAGGATGGTATGTCGGTCCTCTGCCAAGGTGCGGTGGAGGTCTATGCTCCGCGTGGC
>JBGSHW010000168.1:0-81035 GCA_041751975.1 Pirellulaceae bacterium | reverse complement strand
GCTGTCCTGCGTTAACTTGTACTTCCATGAGGCTTCCTTTCCTGCGGTGTTAGTCTGATAACCAACATTGTGCAGGGGGAGGCCTCTTTTCATAAATACCAATTCAAGCAAAAAACGGGCGCATCACGCGGATCGCACCCTTCTCGATTTGTTAAAAGTAATTAGACTAAACTGCTCTATGCATCGACGCAGCAGCTTCCGGACATCGAGAACTTATGACGGATACGCCGTTAAGCCTACTTCAGCGATTGAGTTCCCAGTCTGACGAATCCGATTGGCGGCGGCTGTTTGAAATCTATGCACCGCTAATTCGTCGCTGGTTAGCGGGCTATGGTGTGACGGAGACGGAAGCGGAAGACCTGATGCAAGATGTCTTTCAAGCGCTGTTGCGTGAGATTGGTAGCTTTAAGCATAATGGTCACACAGGCGCCTTCCGTCGCTGGTTGAAGCTGATGATCGTACATCGGCTCAAGGGCTTCTGGCGGGCTCGCAAGATGGAGTCCCGCGCCAGCGGCGAAGATGCAGAAGTCATCTTGCGAAGTATGGAGGATCCAGCCAGCAATCCCAACCTCGCGTGGGATCAAGAGCATGATGCTTACGTAGTCAACGCCTTGTTAAAGTTGGTAGAGCCCCACTTTACCATTTCGACTTGGCAAGCTTTTCGCATGCAGGTACTCGATGGCAACAAAGCCCGCGACGTGGCCAATCAGCTTGGCATCACCATCAATGCGGCTCTGATCGCCAAGTCGCGAGTGATGAAAGCGCTCCGCGAGGAGTTGGCGGGGTTGATCGAGTTTGATTAATTGAGGGTCAAGTTTATGGAAAACCCAATCGACGATGAGACTCTGGCCAATCCGCATCCCACCCGCCAAGAGCTCGAGCAATTTGCAGCTGGCTCGTTGGAGTCGACGCAAGTCACTTGGATAGAAAGTCATATCGCAGAATGCCATCTTTGTTGCAAACTACTGGACTCAAATCCAGATGATCCATTGATCAACTTGTTGCGGATATCTTCACCACCTCGGGCCAACGCCAATCTGCGACTAGTTGCCGGTTACCAAATTTTGAGTGAACTCGGCCGAGGTGGAATGGGTGTGGTCTATCTGGCAGTCCAACCCGCCTTGCGTCGGCAAGTTGCGCTGAAGATGATCGCACGTAGCGCCGATGCAGGTGAGCAGGAACTAGCGCGTTTTCGTCGCGAAGCGGAAGCTACCGCTGCACTGCACCACCCCTGCATCGCTCAGGTGTACGATGTTGGCGAGCTCGATGGCCAGCCTTACATCGCCATGGAGTTAATCCGCGGAATTAGCTTATCAGATCACTTGCTCACGCGACCGTTGAGGTTTGACGAAGCGACCAATCTGCTCATCAAACTGGCGCATGCCATGCAGCACGCGCACGCGAATGGGATTGTTCATCGCGACTTGAAGCCACCCAATATTTTGCTCGAGCAAAGCGGAACTGACGAATCCTATACAGGCGAATTGCATCCTAAGATTGTCGATTTTGGACTCGCCAAACAGATCGATTCGTCCACCACAGTCACGTCGACTGGCATCATTGTTGGTACTCCCAGCTACATGTCGCCCGAGCAAGCGGATGGCAAAAATGCGTTGGTCGGCCCCGCCACTGATGTGTATTCGCTCGGTGCAATTCTCTACGAGGCGCTGGCGGGGCGACCGCCCTTCAAAGGGGCTAGCCCAATTGAGACGCTCGCGCAAGTTCGAACGGCTGAGCCTGGCAAGCCCAGTGCGCTGCGCCCGGGATTGCCCAGAGACCTGGAAACGATTTGCCTCAAATGTCTGGAAAAGTCGCCTGGCGACCGCTACTTCACGGCCGAGGCACTGCTGGAGGATCTCAACCGGTTTAGGGACGGACGTCCCATCTTGGCTCGACCTGCCGGACGCTTGTTCCGCACCTGGAAGTGGACCAAGCGGCACCCAGCACTCGCTTCGCTCATTGGTGTGATCATTGTGGCCACTACCAGTGTTGTTGCAATCGGAGCCGTTTACAACGCCTCGCTGCGAAGCGCCTTGAAGACCGCCAAGGAAGAGCAAGTTCGAGCCGACGGCAATTTCCAATACGCTTTACAGGCCGTGGAGCAGATGCTGGAACGTGTTGGTTTCGCCCAGTTGGCAGACACGCCGGAAATGGAAGGAGTCCGGGCAGCATTGCTGGCAGATGCCGTCAGCTTCTACTCGAAACTGCTCGAAGGCCAGCCGCAGGCCGATGTCGATTCTCGCCGTCAATATTATGGAGCGATGACGCGTTTGGGAACGATCCAGTGGACGCTTGGCGACGATGAAGCTGCCCTAGCAAACTTGCAGCAGGCAATCGAATTGCAGCAACAATTGTCAACCGAGTATCCAGAGCGGGCTGAAATCCAACACGAACTGGCGATTAGTCATACTAACAAAGGGCTGGTGTCGCAGGAGGCTCAAGATTTTCGCACGGCCATTGAATTGCTACAGGCCATTAGCGATTCCTTTCCCCAATCTAGACGCGAGCTTGCTCAGGCCACCAATGGGCTAGCGAATGTCACCGCTTCCATTGAGGAAAGGGAACGCTTGCATCTAAGCGTTCTAAAGTTGCGCCGCGAGCTGTTGAGCGAATCGGGCGATGATCTGGCCTTGCAATATGGTATCGGTGAAACCCAGCACAATCTGGGATATCTTTACTTTTCAACAGGTCGCGGACCAGTCGCAGAAGCAGCGTACCGCGAGGCATTGCAGATATTCGAGCGACTTGTCCGTGAACAAGATAGTGTATCTGACTACCGTGTAGCGCTCGCAGAGTGCATCACGCACATCGCTTCCGTAGTCCACGCGATTGGGCGGACGGAGGAAGCGATCGCGTTGATCGAGCGAGGAACTGAAACGCGGAAATTGTTGTCAGCCCGCTTCCCAAAAATACCAACGATGCGCGAGGCAATCATTCGTAGTTTGTTGACTCACGCTGCCTTTCTAATTCAAAGTTCGCAGTTCCCACGCGCGTCGCTTCTGTCACAGCAAGCGGTCGATATGGCGACTGATTTGAATGAGCAGTTCCCAAGTACGGAGTACCAGTTCTTAGAGGCGACATGCCTTACGATTTTAGCAACGTCGCTTGCAGGCGAATCGAAAACGGAAGAGGCAAGAGTGGCTTATCAACGCGCCAACGTGACCTACGATATGGTCTTAGCGGTCGATCCCAATCATCCAATTTACCTCACAGAAGCTGGTGTTCAGTTCATGAATTTCAGCAATTTGTTGCGGAGCGAAGAACCCGCGCTGGCAGCGGAATTCAACGACCGCTCCACCGCTTTGCTTGAACAAGTTTTCGAAAGTGCTCCACAGCGCATGGACCTCCAGTCTTACCTGTTCAACGCGCATGGTGCACGTGCGGGCACTTACGAAGTGCTTGGAAACCATCGCGAGGCAGTTGCTTCATGGAATCGAGCATTTGAGCTTTCGCCACCCGAAAGACATTTTGAAATTGCGATCCTACGCGCGCTGGCGCTCACCCGCAGTGGCGAGCATTCGCAGGCCGTCGATGCAGCCAAGGAATTGATCAACGACGAGCGCGTTAACGGAGCGATTCTCTACAACTTGGCCTGCATCTTCGGTGTGGCAGATAAAGCCCGCAAGTCAACTGAACCCAGTCCGGACGAGGAATCGTTGCAAGACCTCGGCGAGTTGGCAATGGAGCTACTCAATCGCGAGGAGACAATCGAGTTCCTTCGCCTACCAGAAAATTACAAACAGTTGATGGTCGATACGGATCTGGAGTCCGTTCGCACACGATCTTCCTTCAACGAGCTACTGGAACGGCTCCAGCAATCGCCGCCCTAAATTGGCCGTTCGAAGCGGCACGCTGCGTACTTCCATCCTCTGGCGATCCCATCACCTGCAGTCCCATCACTTGGTGACGGCCGCTTTAAATCCAGTCAATAACCACGCTTGCCCCTGGCAGCAACGTTGGGCTAGACCGCCCGTGGCCTCGGCCAAGTCAATTTCGGCCAAGCGCGCATCGAGGCGACGGCTTACCTCGGCCGATCTGGCCTTCAATAATTCAACGTGCGCGACAACTACCATTTCGGGCTTGCCCGCGCCGTCGGCTTGCAATTGTTCCAACTGTTCGATTCGTCGAAGCCAACTCGCGATTGTCTGCTGGGCAAGTTCGATCCGCTGGTAACTCATTTCCAACTGATTGCATTTCTGCTCAACCGTCTGGCAAATCCATTCGACTTGATGCGTTACGGTGAGTTCGAGTTCGCGCTTCATATTGACTGCAAGCTCGCTGGTATCGGCTGCGCACAGCAGTTGTTTGAGTGGTCCCAACGCGGGTATAGGCAATGTCCAACCTCCGACCAGCGTTGGGAGCATCTTGCCAAATTCGGGAGCAGAATCTGCATGGATCGATCGCGCGAGGAGGCGCCATCCACAGAGATCATGCCGCAGGGCTAAGGCTGTTTGGCGGAGACGCACGCAGTCGAGCGTTTGACGTTGAACATCCAGGCGTTCGTGGTGGACTTCTTCGCAAAGATAATTGAGCTTTGTCAGTCCAAACAGTAGACTCCGCAACTGCTGATCCTGAGACTCAAGCTGTAAACGCTGATCAGCGATCTCGAGGCGGCGACGAACAAACGCGGACAGATCGGTACCGGCCGCCAAACCACCTTGGATCAACGCCTGTTGCTTGCTGTCTTCGGCGTCAACCAACTCCAGCCCTTGCGAGCTAAGTGAAAGTTGTTCTGCCAAAGCGACTCGGGTGTAATAGGCGCGCATGCCACTTGCTGCGGCGATGTCCTCCTGATTGGCGGCTTGAAGCTGCAGGAACTTAGAGAGTGCGTGTGCCGCCGCGCGGGCGCAAGCGTCCTGTTCGCGGTAGAGCTGAGTCAACGTTCGGGCACGCGCTCGGAGGACTTCCGCAGGGCCCCAATGCTCAGCAGCTCGGCAGCCAATCTCTCGCCCATCGATACAAGGAAGAGTGATGGTGTCCTCTAGCGGCAGCTCCCCAGCCATAACCACCGGACCGACTCCAAACGATGTGGCCTCGCTATGCGACGAGGATGCAGGCGTCTCTTGTGTCGCATGCATGGGGGCGGTCATCGTCAATGCGCAGTGGAGGCATGCAATGCTAGCTATCGCAGGTGGCTTGATGAGCCATCGCGTTGCAGCGTGTTGGCCCTTTCTTCCACCATCTCGACGAAACATGTCAAAGCCCCTAATTGCGCAGCGCAATCGACTTGTAGGAATCAAACCACTCCAGCCGGTTAGATCGAAACAATCGGTTGTTCACCTTAAGCGCCCCTTGCCGCTTGAGCGTCGGAACGATGAGGTAACGCAAGGTAGGTGCGTAACCTGGGAGTTTTAGATCGACTGTAGCGACGACAGTCGTGGGGCTAATGAGAGGTAACCCGGTAGTGCCGAGCAACGAAAGAAAAAAAAAGCTCCCGGATAGTGAACGAGTCCCAGGGGGGCGGAGGACTGCGAGCTACGGATCCGGGAGCAATTTTTTGTAGGTGATGGAACGACTGGCATCCTGCTGGTCGTTCGCATCGTTTTTTGGTCTTAAGAAGATTTATCGATTTTGGCTTCCATGCACAAGATCGATTTTTAATCTTTAGTTGCGACCCTTGCGGGCCAGTGCAACTCACTCTCAACCAACAACCGTCATCAGCGGCTATGTCGGAACAATAGCGGCCAACTGCGGAATGGGTCAAGTCCATTCGTGGAAGAAATCAAGAACTTTGGTTGAAAGCTAAACCTGTTGGAAATGGCATGAGTCACCGGTTTGAATCACCACTTCAAGTTCCGATGCATCGACGGCTTCGTCGAGGGCGCGTTCGAGGCGGTCGAGGAATTGCGGAACATCTTCATTAATTTCACAGCAAGCGATGGAAATTGACAATTTGCCTGGGAAGGTGCCAGCGTCCCAGGTATCGGCGCAATCTTGCAAGTTGTGTTGAATCCGCGAGGCGCGTTCCAAGGCGGCGTCTTGGGAACAGCCAGGCATAAAGATGCACAAGGTGTAAGGACGGAACAAGCAGACGACATCGATGCCGCGGAGATTTAACTGCGCGAGGCCGACAACTGCTTCCCAGGTAACTGCCGCTTCTCCCTTAAGTTGCTTCGATAAGCTGGCCGCTTCGACCATCATGGCTGCTGCGGGTAGTTCTGCGCGGCGAAGTTGCTCAAGGTACGAACCGAGTTTTACCAAGAAGCTGTTTAGGTCCAAGATATCGCTAAAATCGTCGTTAACAGCGTTGGTTGGTGTTGGGGGAGCAGCTTCTGGAGCCACTTTGGGCACTCCCTCGGCAACTTTAGGTGCATCGACTTGCGTCTGCTTGGCTAGTGGCGCGGGCGGTGGATTGCCAAGTTGCTTTGCGTCCTTAGCACTACTCATCTTTTCGGGCTTCGCTTGTGGATTGGCGGCGGCCAAAGGTTTCGTAATGGTCCGCTCTTGTGGCCCCTGATGATTGCCAGACAGAGCCCTTGGAGCCCCCGAAAGACTGGGGAAAGGTGCCCAGCTTTGGCTACCGAGCCAGTGTCCGCAGTTGCGGCCCGACTTTTTCGACTGATACAGCCCCTCATCGGCCCGCTCGTACGCGGCGTTGAGCGTGTCGTTAGCGAGCAGGACGCAGACCCCGGCGCTGGCGGTAATCTTCAGTTGCAGGTCTTCGTAGTTGATGATCTGTTCGCTGACGAAATAGCGAATTTCGGCAGCTTTCCGTGCGAGGGCTTCTTCGTTAGCGGCGCTCAAAATGATGGCGAACTCTTCACCACCGAATCGTGCTGAATAGCATTCTTGACCGCAACATTTGACAATGGACCGAGCGAAGCTAGCTAAAACCGCGTCACCCGTGGTATGTCCGAAGCTGTCATTAAAACTCTTGAAGTGGTCGATATCCATCAGCAACAAGCCGACGACTTCGTGGTCCGATACGCTGCTGATGCAGGTTGTGAGGAATTCATCGAGGGCACGACGGTTTGCCAGTCCCGTCAAGGCGTCGGTTCGGGCTTGTTGCGAAGCTTGTTCGATCATCTGAGTCTGCTGGGCTATGCGCTTCTGAGCATCAGCCAATTGCTCTTGCATCGATTCATTGGCTTGCATTATTTCCTGAATCGACGACAGGATTCGTTCGGGCTGATCGGTGTCGGCGTCAGAGAGCGTACCGCTGAAATGCTCCACTTTTTCGCTATGCGCGCTGACATTGGCCGCCACGCGGTGAGAAATCACTTGGAGTTGATCAGCGATGCCACGAATTTTCTCTGAATCCACGTTGGTAGAGGGTACCGCAAAACGCGACCGATCCGCTTGGTAATGAAACAAAGATGCCACAACCGCTACTCCAGCGATGATTCCTGTCAGCGTGCAAAGTAATTCGATCATGTCGTAATTTCACCATACCCGCCGTTCGGTTGGCGGTTGAGAAGAGAAAAGCTTCTCTGGAATTTAGGTCAGGGAATTGTGGTGGGCAAAAAGTGTGCTTCGCCGAGAAGAGGGCCGTTAACTTTCGGTGCAGTTTGGTCTAATTGTGACGATTGTGCTTGACTGGCCATTTGCGATCGGGATACTGAATAGAAGTGAACTTGATGTGAGCCCTCTACATGATGTACCCGACGAACTTGCTCACAACCGTTTCGAGGCTCTCCTACGGATGGGCATTTCCCATGATCAATTCTGCTATTCTCGACATCACCAGTCGGATCAAACGTTTGTTATCCGAAAGTCCCATGGCGGATGTCCGGCGTATTCACGTCGAACAAGATGGCGACCGAGTCTTTCTCCAAGGGCGAGTTAAGACGTTCTACGCCAAACAGATGGCGCAAGAAACGATTCGCAGCGCGGCCAGCGGAATGCACATCGTCAACTCCGTGCGCGTCGACTGAATGGTGAGTGAGCGGTCTTACCCCCTCCCTTGCCGTTCGTAAGCAAAAATTCGGGTTCTCAAGCAAGAGTTCGGATGCAGTCCGCGATCCGTCGTGGGGTTATCACTAGGTGTGATAACCTGAGCTATCGGGCCTCTTTGTCCAAACCACGCACAATCCCCTCCAAAGCCGTCTCGAACTCGCTCAACCCGCTGGTGACCTCCAATTCGATCGTTAAAGCTGCCAGCGGCAATGTTCCAATCTTTCGGCTCTGCAGCTTAACCCAGTCCTTCACCGTGCAAATCAACAGTTCGGCCGTTGGGAATCGATTCCCCCAATCGGCCAACGATTCCACATCGTCGGCGGAATAAGCATGGTGATCGGGCCAAGTCCGTCGAGCCTGGACGTTGGCTCCAAGTCCCTCAAGCGTGGCGAAGAATGAGTCGGGATTGCCAATCGCGCAGAAGGCGAGCACTTGTCGACCACGCAGTTGATCCAACGTCTGTCGTTCGGTTGGGTAAGTCAACAGAGCGCACGGGCGATGCCGCGCTAGCAGGAGCCGTGCCTGCGGGGCAATTCGAGTTATAAGCTGGCTCAGTTCATCGAGCTCTCGTGCAGCGGACTGATCGGAGCGAGTGAGCATGATCAAGCTGGCTCGGCGAAGTGCCGACAGCGGTTCACGCAACAAGCCACCTGGCAGCAAACGCCGTGCGTGAGGCGGTTCCGAAGCATCGAGCAGGACAAGCTCTAAATCGCGAGCTATCCGCCGGTGCTGGAAGCCATCGTCCAGCAGGAGGACTTGCATGTCTAACTCTTCTTCCGCCAAGCGAGCCGAGGCGACGCGGTCCCAGTGCTGCAAATGCGGCACATCGGGGAACTGCAATTCCAACTCAAGGGCTTCATCATTCTGCCCGCTATCGAGCTGTCCATAGCCGCGGCTCAGGATAGCCACGCGGACCTCGCGCTGCCGCAGCCACCTCGCAATCCAGGCGACAGCAGGGCTTTTGCCGGTGCCGCCGACCGATAGATTTCCAACAGAGATAACCGGTAAGGGACTGCGGTACGGTCGCTGAAAGCCGCGCTCAAAGCTGAAGTTGCGCGCAGCCACTGCCACGCGATAGGGCCAGCTCAAGCAGCGCAATCCGAGCCGCTTCATGCGTTGCAGCGGAGTGGGCGTGCGGGTGGTTACGAGTTGGCGGAGATCGATCAAGGTCATGAACCTAAAGCACGGGACCGACAAGCCACGGAACGAACTCTTCGTCCCCAATTCCGAGGCGTTCACTGCACGTTGGTTCACCGCTGGCAGTCGCCAGCAGTTGCAGGAACAGCTCGTGCCCTACCTCGTCAACTGAGCGTCCCTCGACCACTTGCCCAGCGTTGAAGTCCATGTCGTCGCGCAAGCGATTAAATAGCCGGGAGTTCGAGGCGATCTTGAAGCTGGGGACTGGCTTGAAGCCAAAACAGCTACCCCGTCCGGTCGTGAAGGCGATCAGGTTGGCTCCGCCTGCGACCATCCCTGTGACGCTGGCGGGATCAAAGCCGGGAGTGTCCATAAACACGAAACCACTTTGCTCAATCGGCTCGGCATACTCGTAGACAGCTTCAAGAGCCGTTGTGCCTCCTTTGGAAACGGCCCCCAGCGATTTCTCTGTGATGGTTGTCAATCCGCCCGCTTTGTTACCAACCGAGGGATTGTTGTCCAGCACTTCGCCGTAGTTCTTGCAATACCATTTCCACCACTCAATTCGCTCCAGCAGTTTTTCCGCGACGGCTCGCGAGCGAGCGCGGCGGGTGAGCAGGTGTTCGGCACCAAACACCTCAGACGTCTCCGCCAAGATGGCTGTTCCTCCGCAAGCAACCAGTCGGTCGGCCGCCGCACCCAGAGCGGGATTGGCCGTGATGCCGGAGTAACCATCCGAGCCGCCGCACTCAGTCCCCAAAATCAACTTGGCCGCCGATACGCTCGTCCGCCGAGCGGCGTTCACGCGGGGCAGCATCCGCGCCACGATGTCGACCCCCTGCTCAATGGTCCGCGATGTCCCGCCGCTATCCTGAATGGTTAATACGGAAATAGCGTTCTCGTTCTCAAGTCCAGTCACTGAGGTTGTGCCAGCGCCGGGGAGATCAATGCAATGGAGTTGCTGCGAACTCACCAAGTGGGCAAGCGTTCCCTGTTCGCAACCGAGCCCGACCAGCAAGAAGCCACCAATGTTCGGGTGCTTGGCCATGCCGCCGAGCACTTGCGTTAACATCCGATGCCGCGAACCTTCCCAAGCCATCGCGCAACCTCCCTCGTGGCGAAAGGAGATGACTCCATCGACATTCGGATAAGCTGCCAACGCTTGCGCATCAAATCGCTTGGCAATCATCCGCGCGACCGAGGCGGAGCAGTTCACGTTGCTGATAACCGCCAAGTAGTTGCGGGTGCCCACCCGGCCATCCGGTCGGACATAACCTTGAAAGGTGTAGTCGAGCCGTGGTGCGGGGGCGGCGGGGATCTCCGTCGCCATCGCTTCAAGGTCGATTTCGTGGTCGCATTTGAGATTATGGCTGTGGATGTGTTGACCGGGGACAATGGCTGCTGTGGCCACGCCAATAGGCCAGCCAAACTTGTACACCGAATCGCCATTGCCGATCTCGCGAATCGACATTTTGTGTCCAGCGGGGAGCGGTTCGCGGACGAGCACCTGTGTGTTGCCAATGCTGACTTGTTCCCCCGGCGCAAGGTCGCGCAGACAAACGACGACAGAATCACGGGAATGAAGCAAGACAATATCGGTACGGGATGATGTTGAGGGCACGGTTCAGTGGGGAGGTTTAAAGGAGGGTTGTAACGATCGTAACTGGTTTGGGCCGCAGCCTTTTTGGCAGCGGTTGGCTTCCTGGCAGCGGTCAGACTGGAATTCTGTGGCTCTGGGAAACCGAATCGGCCAGCCGGGCGTCTATACTATTACGTATGTGCGTCAGATTGCGAGCCCCGGCGGGAAAAGCTCGTAACAGCGCAGTTCCTCCAACGCGGCAGATGAAGATGAGTTCCATCCCAACCGGAATCACAGCGTCTGAACCAACTCGGGCAGGTAGCAGCGACGAGGTTCGGGCGACGTTGCACCAACACCTCAAGAAAACAGCTCAGTTCATCCGGATTCTGGATGCCTTGATCATCCTCTTTGCGTGGGTGGCAGGTTTTATGGCCGTTTGGTTGTTGGCCGCCCTCGTCGACCATTGGCTGTTCCCCCTCCCTAGCCTGCTCCGCTGGACAATCTGGGCCGCTTCCATCGCCGCGACCGCGTGGTGGATTGTGCGTTACCTGGTTCCATTATTCATCCGGCGCATCAATCCGATTTATGCTGCCCGCCGCATCGAGCACTTGGTACCCGAGTTCAAAAACGGCCTGATCTCGTGGCTCGAACTGGAGTCGCTGCCGAACCACGGAGTCCCCCGCGGCGTCATGGCTGCATTGACCTATCGTGCGGCCCGCTTCATCGGTGGGCAGGACCCCTCTGCGACCGTCGATACCAGTCCGCTGATTAAGTTGATTGGGGGGGTACTTTTGCTCGCCGTTGCGTTGGTTGTGTATGCAGTGGTTTCGCCGAAAAGCACGTTTGTGACTGGCCAGCGGATCGCTATGCCATGGGCATCAATCAGTTCTCCGACTCGGGTGCATATTCTTGAAGTCAAACCGGGCGACATCGAGCTGACACAAGGCAAACCGCTCGAGGTCGAAGTCCAGTTGCGCGGCCTGTTCTATGACGAACCAGTCCATGTCGCCTTTACTTCGCTTGACGGGCAACTGGTTAACCAACGGGTGAAACTGAGTGCGGCTACGGAGGGCTTTCGCTATACCGGGCGCATTACCACGAACACCACTGGCATCGAGCACGAACTCGATTACTGGGTCGAAGCAGGTGATACGCGCCAAGGGCCTTACCGCGTCACGCTCAGTCCGCTACCCACGGTCGTCCTAGACTCGGTGACTCTCAATTTCCCACCCTATACCAAAATGGAACCTCGTATTGTTGGCTCGAGTGGAGTCGTTGAGGCCGTTGAGGGAACGCGGGCTGTGATTGCCGCCCAAGCCAATCAACCGCTCAGCCGCGGACGGATCGAAATCGATCCACAGCTCGATAACAACGGCGAGTTGCTTCGGGCGAGCGCGGTGGCCGACATGCAGATCAAAGACCGCCAATTGAATGGCGAAATGCTGCTTCGGCTCAACGAGGCTGGGGACAACCCCACGAAAATGAACTATCGCGTGCGCGGCTACAATCTGCGGAGCGATGCCAACGCCAACCCCATCCTGCATTCAATGTCCGTTTACGCCGATGTCCCACCCGAGATTACGCTAGTCGGGCCGGAAAGTCGCATTCTGCGAGTCTCTCCTACTTCGCGCGTTAATCTCGAAGTCCGGGCTAGCGATCCCGATTTTGGACTCTCCAAGTTATCGATTGTTGTTCGTCGGAAAAATCTTCCGCTGCTCGAGCAGACGCTGTTGGAAGGTGAAGGCGTTACTGGGCGACAGGTGAAGCCGCTGCGGTTGGATCTTGCCACCCTGCAAGCTGCTGTGGGAGACCAATTCCAAGTCCAAGCAACCGCCCTCGACAACAAGCACGATCCGAGCTCCGGTGCACTTGCCCCAAATCGCGCCGATTCAGAATTGCTCCTCTTGCAAGTGGTCAAGCCAGAACAGGCCGATGCGCCCGATAAGTTCACTGCGGCTCCCGAGGATCCAACCACTGCTCCCTCAACGGGCGAATCCAACCAAGACAGCTCTGGCGACGGGGCTAGCCAAAGCGAAGACAGTCCTGCGTTTGCCAGCGATAAAAGCAAGGGTGGGGCGAACGCACCCAACAATAACTCCGCTAACGATCCTGCGCAAAGTGATGCAACGAATGAGTCTGCTTCAACGAATGACTCTCCACAAAATGCCGAAGGTCAGCAACCAAATGCTGGCGAACAGCAGTCAGGCGGTCAGCAGGCTGGTGGTCAGCAGCCAGGTGACCAACAAACAGGTGGTCAACAGTCAGCCGGTCAACAGTCAGGCGGTCAACAAACAGGCGGTCAACAGACAGGCGGTCAACAGACAGGCGGTCAACAGGCAGGCGGTCAACAGACAGGCGGTCAACAGACAGGCGGTCAACAGACAGGCGGTCAACAGGCAGGTGGTGAACAGGCAGGTGGTGAACAGACAGGCGGTCAACAGACAGGTGGTCAACAGACAGGTGGTCAACCGTCAGGTGGCGGACAGTCGGCCGATGGGAAGTCAGCTCAATCTCCTTCGGCGACTGGCGGTTCGGGAGCTTCGTCCGATTCATCGATGAGTCAGGGTGACAACGTTGCATCGCCGAAAGCCGGACAAAGCTCGGGTCCTGGTCAAGGCGGCAGCGGCCAGCCGCAGCCTCAACAAGATCGGAAGGTGATTGAAAAGGTTCAGGACTTTATGGAGTCCCAGAAACCAAGTGACGGAAGCGCTGGATCCAACAACCAAGCGGCCGACCAATCCGGCGAACCGTCACCTGGCCAGTCAGGCGCTCCATTAAATAGCCAAGCGACTCAGCAGCCAGGCGGTCAGCAGCCAGGCGGTCAGCAGCAAGCCGGTCAGCAGCAAGCCAGTCAACCTGAGCAGCAAGCTTCTGGGAAAGCCCAGCAGAGCTCATCAGCTCAAGGCAAGGTTGGAGAGCCCGAAAAACAGTCCGGTCAGTCCGAAAGTCAATCAGGTCAATCAGGTCAATCAGGTCAATCCGGTCAATCCGGAGAACAATCAGGCCAATCTGGAGATAGGTCCGGTCAGTCCGAAAATCAATCAGGTCAATCGGTTCAGCCAGGTCAGCCAGGAAATCAATCAGGCCAATCAGGCCAATCAGGCCAGTCCGGACAACAATCCGGCCAATCTGGAGATAAGACAGGCGAGTCCGGTCAGTCAGGAAATCAATCTGGTCAACCAGGAGAACCGGGGCAATCTGGAGAGCAATCTGGAGAGCAATCAGGAGAGCAATCAGGAGAACAATCAGGAGAACAATCTGGAGAACAATCTGGTCAATCAGGCCAATCTGGTCAGTCCGGACAACAATCTGGCCAATCTGGAGATAAGTCAGGCGAGTCCGGTCAGTCAGGAGAACAATCGGGTCAATCAGAACAATCGGGTCAATCGGGTGCCGGGGCAGCGGCGAGCGGGAGCCAAGCGGGAGCCGGAGAAGGTGCTTCGGGTGAGTCCACTGGGGGACGCTCTCCGGGTTTAGGTGGCAAGCCGAACCAGGGTGGCTCGATCACATCGGGCGGATCACCGCAAGCGGGCGCGGGGGCGGCCACCGACACCCCGTCGGAGCCGAATGCGGAGTACGCCGATAAGGCCACGCAGTTGGTCCTCGATTACTTGAATCGCCAAAAGGAACAGCCTGATCCGGAATTGATGAAAGAGCTGAATTGGACTCGTAACGATTTCGACAATTTCCTCAACCGCTGGAACGAGGCTCGGGACCTCTCCCAATCCAACGACCCCGAGGCCCGCAGTCGATGGCAACAGCAGCTCGAAAGCTTAGGTCTGCAGCCACGGCAAAAGGGCTCGATCGCGGGTTCGGGTGTTAACGATGCATTCCGCCAGCAGCAAGATGGCGGCACGCGAGTGCGACCACCGGAGAGCCTCCGTAAGCAGTATGAAGCATTTCAAAAGGCCTTGCAGCAACGTGGGCGGTAGGCTGAATATGTCCGCCTGCATAGGTGAAATAAATTGGTCAATTATTTTGTGATGGCCTGCATCTCCTTCACAAACACTTCCAACAAACGCAACGTGGCCGGGTGTTGGTTTTTCCTAAGCCAAGCCTCATACGAGGTTCGCTCGTTTGGCATGGGGAGCGGCTTAGTCCAGAGGATCCCATCGTCGGAGAGTCTATAAATTGTGGAGTTGAGCGATGCGCTGGAGTTGACACGCAACTCGATACTCTCCCTGTCTTTTGAGAATGTTACAAACGCATAGTCATCGTTGCGGATGGCGTTGGGTTCTTCGGTCCAGCCTTGGTCCCCCCAAATCTTTGCATAAAAGTCTACGATTTCGGTGTGCGACGTTCTGGGAATTCCAACTTCAATTTGTTTTGAGGCAGCTTCATACTTGATCGAGGTAGCTTCGGCGGCTTTGTAGATCGGCAGGTCGGCGGCCTCGATACCTGGCTTGGCTTTACTTGATGACGGCTTTAAATTGGCCGCCGAGTCAACGCTTTGAACTTTGGCTAATTGCCAAGAATTCTGTTCCGCATGTTCTCCGGTGCGGATGCATGTTCGGCCCCCCATTTCGGTAGACAAACGAAGTGTTAGCTCACGTTGTCCTCGAAAGAACGTCAGCCAACGTACATCCTTTTGCGGACTCTCCGTTCTCTCGGCGGCAAGCCAACCGTGCGTAGGCAGAACGCGCTCGTAGAACTCTTGGCAAGCATCGAGTCCTAAGGAGGTAAACGCAACCAGCGCAGGTGAATGCTCGGCATCGCACTCGATGTAGTCGCAGTCGTCAGGTGTAGGTAGGTTCGACTGGGCAACAAACATCGAGTATTGAACCATTAAGCTTGTAGAATCGTCGATCGCCGGCCTGATCGATACACGCAGCGTGTGTGCATTTTGGATAAATTCTAAATTGCGGCCATCCTTTTCTTGGCTGCGCGAGGCGTTCAACCTTGAATAGGGAATCCAGCCAACTGCCCTTAGTTTTTTCAAAAGCTCTACTTCGGCAGTCAGTAGGTTGGTCTTTACTTGGTAGGTCGCTGAGGAAGTGTCTTCGTAAATAACCTTGCGCTCAGCGGCATCCAGTTTTGGAATCACCCTTGCATCGGCATTACCGAGGTTGGCAATCTGGACGGAAGTCACCGAAGGCTCTTTAGCGTACAGACTGAGAAATAATCGCATGCTTCCTTTTTGAAAATATAAATAATCGGGTGTTAACAGATTTTGGGGCTGCTCAAGCCAGCCGCGCTGGTCGAGAAGATAACGATAGAAGCTTTTGACTTCACCGATCGATTCCGGCGTGTCAAGCATTGCCATGGATGAGTCCACGGCTTTAACTTGGCTGTTGGGGGGCTGAGGAAATGTCCGTAGGTCAATGGCCTCTACTAGTTGTGCGGCGTTGGCGAGTTGCGGGGAGGCGGGCTCAGGCAGGGCCACGTGGGCATGGAGTGGTTTTAGTCCCGAGACTTCCCCAGCCGCGATCGTGCCCCACAGTTTGATCGTGCCATCCTCCGTGACCATGCGTAGCAATCCTTCCGTGGGGAGAAAGTCGATGCCAACCAGGGCAGGTCCGAAAGCGTCAATGGCTTGCAGCAATTTGCCATTTTCGATGTCCCAAGCCCGGACCAGGGCGCCATTGGCTGACCACAACTGTTTCCCGTCCGGGCTAAACTCTAGCAGTTCGTTGCTTGAGAAATTCCCTGAGATACTCTTGGTGCGCGTGGGATCTTGGCTATGAATGAGTTTTAATTCTTGGTCGCTGGCTACGGCAAACCAAACACGATCGTCGCTGCGAGCGATGGATTTGGGATAACCTTTGTCCAAAATCGTGCGGATCATTTCACCGGAGGATGGACTCCAAACTTCCATTGTTTTTCCGGTAACAACTAACTGTTCGGGTCCGATGTAGCAAAGCTTGGTATAGCCGTTCGCTGCAAACTTATTGGTTGGTTCCAGAGATCTAGATTTCCAGGTTGAAACCTCGTTCTGGTAGCTGGTGGTAGCTATCTCTTGACCATCGTCAGATATGGCGATCTGCATGACAGCCGTGCTATAGATTTCCTTTGAGGCGATTTGCGATTGTGCGTTGAGATTCCAGGTCACCAGGGCGCCACGGGAATCGCCCGTTACGAACCACAGGTTGTTGGGGGCCATCGCGACGGCTGTGATTGAAGATCCATCAGCCCTATTGGGCTGTTCGCCTAATATGGCGGCGGGCGCAGGGCTGCCCATCTTCCAAAGCGTCAATGTGTCGCCACCGAGCACCAACCAATTGCCATCGGACGACGTGGCCGAACAGGCGGCAAACGCGAGTGCTTTTGTCGGTTGACGCGACAATAGCTGCCAAGGCTCCCATGCGACCAGATTCCATTTTTCTAGCTGGGCAACGGAAGGAGTTTGGAGAGTGGGTCTAGCCGTTGCCGCCCCGTTTTGCGGCGTTCCGAAAGATTGTTTTGGCGGGTCCTCCTGCGCGTCCTGGGACAGGGATACGGCTGCGATTTGCACCTCGCCCCCTACCGCTCGTGGCTCGTCAATGGCGATATCCGCCGACTCCGTGCCTTCTGCAGACGCGCCAGGCTGTGATGGCTGCAGCGTTGTGCCCGCAGCAGGTGCTTGAGCGACCAGGGCTTCTGGCGTGGGAGAGTTTTTGCCACATCCCGCGAGAAACATAAACCAAGTTGTGAGGATTGCGAATGCAGCCAGGGGACGTCCAAAAGTCGTTTGTCTCATGAAGTTCCTTCAATCCTTGTTGCAGGTGTTGGTGTGAGGCTCCACAACTCCTTCATCAAGGTAACACGACTGAACTTTTGCAACAGAGATATTTGATTTTTTTTGGTCGCGGTGGCTTACTGGCTCGGAGTATGGGCTTGTCGCCGTAACCGCCTTGTCCTTAAGGCGTTTCGATGGCTGGAATGGGCTCCGTTACCGTTTCTTTTTTTTGTTTCCTTTGTGTTTGGCGGTACCTATTTTTTTGCCTTTCTTCGAGTGGGCTTTGCCGGAAGCTTGTTTCTTGGGGGGGCCGCCGCCCGCTAACTCGGTTTGGGCGGTGTGATTCATGGCCACCGTAAGCAACAGCTCGCGCCGCGCCAAGTCAACTTCTTGGATTTTCACGGTCAGCTCATCCCCTAATCGAAAGCGATTGCCGCTGCGGAATCCCTCGAGTACTTGGCCTCGTTTTTCGTAGCGGTAGCGATCGTTGGGGAGGGTTTTGATCGACACGAAACCTTCGGCGGGGAACTTGGTGCCACGCACGTAAAAGCCCTCCGAGACCACGCCGCTGATCACACCGGGCATGGTTTCGCCGATCTTCTTGTTCAAGAAGTGCAAGAGTTTCACTTTGATCAGTTCTCGTTCGGCCCATTCGGCATTCTGTTCTTTATCGGAGCAGTGATGTCCCAGAGTAATCAGCACTGGGATGGGATCGCCAATGGGATGTTGGTCAGTGATCAAGCGATGCACGGTCCGGTGGACTTGCAGATCGGGATAGCGACGAATGGGGCTAGTGAAGTGGCAGTAGTGATCGAAATGGAGCGCATAATGTTCTTCCATTTCAGGTTGGTACACCGCTTTGCTCATCGATTTTAGGATGGCGTAGTTGACCGCATATTCGGTCGCTTTGCCGCGGACCTGCTTGACCACCTTTTGGATCTCAAAACGACTTTCCAAGTTATCGACTTTGATTCCTAAATCGCGGACAAATTCACTGAGCTTTTGCAAGCGTCGGCGTTCGGGCGGCGAGTGAGCGCGACGGAGGAACGGAATGTTTAGGTCATCGAGCCAAGTGGCGACAGCCTGATTGGCGGCCAGCATGAACTCTTCGATGACCTGATGGCTCTCAGTGTATTCGACCAGGCGGGCACCTTTGACCTTGCCGGCTTTGTCGAGGTCGATCTTGACTTCAGGCAAGTGCAGTTCGACCGCGCCGTCGTCCGCACGATTCTTGCGCAGCACCATGGCTAGCGTATGCATGTCGCGGAGCAGTTGCCAGATTGGCGGCGTTAGTTTTTCACGCCAGCCTTCTGGATCTTGCAAGTACATATCGACTTGTTCGTAGTTTAGTCGCTTGTCGTTATGGATAGCCGAGTTGAAAACTTCTTGATGAAGCATCGTGCCGGAGTCGGACATCTCCATCAAGACCGTTTTAGTAAACCGTACTTTGTCCGGTTGCAAGCTCGCCAGGTGATTGCTGATTAACTCGGGGAGCATGGGGATGACGCGATCGGGAAGGTAGACGCTGGTAGCTCGCTTCTTGGCTTCGTCATCGAGTGGGGAACCGACGGGTACGAAGTGGGCCACATCGGCGATGTGCACCATCAACTCCCAGTTCCCCTTCTCGTTGCGGCTAAGCGAGACGGCGTCATCGAAGTCGCGGGCGTTGTGCGGATCGATGGTCAGGGTCACGACTTGCGTGAGATCGCGTCGATCGGCGGGAATCTCACCTTCGACGAATCGATCGGCCGTCGCCCGCGCTTGTTCGATGATCTCCGGCGGGAAGGCCTCGTCCAAGCCGTACTGCCGCATAACGGCCAGCGTATCCACGGCGGGATTTTTGCTTGACCCGAGCACTTCCAGAATGACACCTTCGCCGAGGCCTGTGCCATCGGGGAACTTGACCAGTTCGACGACTACTTTGTCATCTGGTTCGATGGGCAAGCCGCGAACGTCCCCCACCGTGATTGGGGCTTGCATATTGACCCCGTCCAGCCAGACGACTGAAAGTCCATTTTGCACGCCGTAGGAGCCAGTGAATTGGCGCCGAGCGCGTTGGACGACTTCAAGCACTTCCCCTTCCTGTCCGCTGCCACGACGGCTGGACCGCACGCGGACTTGCACCAAGTCTCCTTCCATGGCGGAACCGGTGGCGGAGGCAGGGATGAAGATATCGTCGACGGCTCCGAGTTTACCGGTCGGCACGGGGCGGACGAAGCCAAAGCCAGCAGCGGCTTGGCGAAACGTACCCCGCGTTAACTTCGGATCGCCAGTGAATTTTTCGGGGGTAAAAACCAGGTGATTGCCTGCGTAAGCCAACGTTCCGTCCAGCACCATTCGTTTGATCGCCTTGCGAACGAGCGGATAATCGTCGACCGGCAGCCCCAAAGCAGCATGTATTCCCTTGGGTTTGAGGGGTTGGTAGTTTGGGTGGTAGACGTAATCGAGGATACGCTGGTTGAGGTTTGGGGTCGATTCGCTGGGATCGTTCACACGTTTGTCCATCGTTAGGCTTGTGGCGCGAGCGGAGGGCTCATGAAAGGGGGGGGCCGAGCTAGCTCGGGACGGGTGGCCCCACTGCGTGGAAAGTCGTCTATACTGAAGAAAGAGAATATTGGGTGTTCTGCGTTTTTGGCGTCTACCGCAGCGCCTACTCCTAAGTGTGACAAGCCGAGGTTCGCTTTGGTAGCACATGCCAAACGGTTCCGCCGTGAATTCACCCGTTTTTCTCCCTCACCCTCCCTACCCGTACGCAGTTCCCACCATGACCGAATCGGAAGCGACTCCCGACAATTCCCCTGTCAAACCCCATGTTTTGCTTGTGGACGACGACGCCGAGATCATCGAATCGATGCGCTATGCACTCGAGAACAACGGTTTCCAAGTTTCGATCGCGCGAGATGGAAATCAAGGTCTCGCGCTCGCCGAGAAGATGGTTCCGGACCTGCTGATTCTGGACATGATGATGCCCAAGCGGAGCGGTTTTCTGGTGCTTGAGCAACTGCGTCGAGACGGCAACGATGGTGTGCGCGTGATCATGATAACCGGCAATGAAGGGAACCGGCATCAACAATATGCCGAATTACTGGGGGTAGACGACTATATTCGCAAGCCGTTTCCGATGGATCGTTTGATCGAGAGTGCTAAACGCTTGGTGGAAAAGTCCGAAGATTGAGCAGCACGAACCTCTTTAGTTGCTTTTTTCCGTGACAGCGGAACGCGGGCGAGCTAAGTTGAAGGGGGAGCGGTTCGGCTACAGCTGGCTTCCACCATTACTTATCGCGAAAGAGTGCCGAGTGATCCAGCTTCTACCCTGCCCTGATTGCCAACAACCCACCCTGCTTCCGGAAGGGGTCAGCTTAGAAGCTACCATCGAGTGCCCTCACTGCCATGCACAATTCATTGTGGGGGAAATGCTCACGGCCCGCTTCGGTTGCTGGCTGTTGGTGCACGATCCGGCTGCGGTTAATGCACTGTATCCCGTCTACACCGAAGAGGCTAGCGAAGCGGATGATTCGGAACCACTCGAATTGCAAGCTCCTGTAGCGGCTCCACTGCGGCCGAAGACCGATTGGTCTAAGTTCGAGCCGGTCACGCGTGAACCGTTCGAGCGCATGCGGCGGAAGCCCAGGTCGCCGATCTGGTCGCTCGTGCAAATTGTGCTGGGCGGTATCGCAGCCATCCCCATTTCCCTGCTATTGATTTGGCACCTGATTGGAACCGATGTGGCCGGGGCAGGGCCACGGGTCGGTCGCTACGCACCCTGGCTGGTCCCCGAGAAGTTTCGGCCGTTTGAGGATCGCACTGAGGAGGTGAGCTTTGAACCAGCGCGACGCAATGGGGAGCCACCCGCAGCGGGCGCCAGCGGCTTTCGCAGGTTTGACGATGTCTTGGGGGAAGATGCAAACAAAGAACCGACAAGCTCCATTGCTCCCACAGACTTTGCTCAGGTTGACGCTCTACAGCTCGCGAGGCAGCTCCCTGGTCCGCCGGAACCGTCCGCAGCACCCGTCGGGCCTGCAGCGGACGATTATAATACAGACATCCAGTCCAACAGTGTGTTCGCGTTGATACAAGAAACGATCACTAAAGTAGAGCAATGGTCGCAAGCAGTGCGCGACGAGTCGACAAATCTAAAAGAACTCGCCCTGCCCCTTTATCGCAGCTTGGTCGATGTAGCAGCAGCCATCGATGCGCAGCCAGCTGGCAATCCGGTCCTGCGTGTGGTAAACGAACAAATGGATCCGATAGGCAAAGCGGTCAAAGACCAAGCCGCCCTGCAACAAGTGATCCAACAGGGGGCCAGCTATTGGAGCAAGCAGCAGTCGCATAACGCCCCCTTTTCACTGGCGATGATCATGGAGGTCCAAAGCCTGGAAGAAAATCTGCAGGGGTGGCGGCTAACGACTCCGGTAGCGCAGCAATTGAACGTGGGCGGAGTGCCGTTGGTAGTCGAAGTGCCCACTACGCTGCAGCGCGGACTAACCGCTGGCAAGCGATACTTGTTGCTAGGTACGGTTACCGAGCCAGCCGCCGAAACCGACCTCAGTTTACCGGAAGCCGCCAGCGCGCCTGAAGCTGCTTACTTCATGGCCAACTATGTGTACGCGCTGTAAAAGTCGCACTTCTGCTGTCTGCTAGTGGGATAACCTACGATGACCAACGAAACTCAAGAATCCCATCTACCTAGCTTAGCGCCCGATGCGATGCCTGAAACGCAATTGCCGGCGGCCATTGACATGGAACGCCAAACCGTTGGGGAAGCCTCGAACGCTTTGATGCGGATGTTCAATTATTCGGCAAGCCTCCCCGAGCGAACTTTGCGCAGTGCGGGGGCATTGGCGGGGGGCTTGGTGCGCGAAAGTGCCAACTGGCTGGTGCCGTCTGCCTTTCGCAATTCCAAGTCCTATTCGATCTTTGTGCAGCAGATGCTGGACTTCGTCGTCAACGACATCGGCGGGGTGCGTCGCGCTATCTCGGGGACCAAAGAAGAGCTCAATCAGGACGAAGTGTTCTTGGCCCGAAAAACCGTCGGTAACCTACTCGACATGACCGCGCTGGCCACTTTCCACCTCTCTCCACTGACCGTCTTGGCCATCTTCAGCGATATGGCTTATGGTTCCAAAGTGTATATGGAGCAATTGAGCGCTCGCTTGAAGGAGCATGGGATCATCGACGAGCACACGACCATCGATGGAGCCGCCCAGTTGCTCGCCGCGCTAGAAAAGGCCTCGGGAAGCGCCGTGGGGATGTTCGATCAACCACCCATCTCCATTGAAGGGATGCGGAAAACCATCCAGGAAACGCAGATGGCGATCGAAGAAGTAGACCCCACTCAATTGTTGCCGTTTGCCGAAATCGATCAACTGTGGCGACAAATGGAGTTAGCTGCCAAGGATCAAAACGCTTCGATCTGGGATGTGTCGGCGACTATGTCCATTGTAGCGCTCAACAACATTCAAGCCGTTGGCAAAGGAACGGCGGTGAGTCTTGAGATCGCCGGAAACATGTTCAGCACCCACATCGTGTCGCATTACTGGGACGCCTTGCGGGCCATCGAACGCGAGGGATTGATCCCAACTCTGTCGAAGTCGAGCGAGCCGTATTTGGAGGCCGTCTGGACCAACTTCACGATCGATCGGAAAACCTGGACCGAGCAACTGCTCAGCGGCGAGTTGTTGAAGTGGGGCTGGAGTCAACTGAGTTGGCCCAAGCTATCCCGACATTAGTTTCCCAGACTGCAGGGACCGGTTCGCGGAGCATTCCATTACGTGAACATTCAGCAAAACGTGCACACGGGTTGCGAGGACGAACCGCTGCGCCGAACGCATCGATAAAGGAGTCCACGCTCTAATCAACGACCTCTAATCAACGACATTGCCGCTGATGAACGTGCTGGCTTGGCCATCTTCCGGAAGGGAGGTCGTGACGTTGACTTGGATGCGAAATGCACCCGCTGTTTTCCCGGCGTCGAAGTCGATAGGAATGATGTGGACTTTCTTTTTGCCTTCGGGAGCGGTGAAACTGAAGCGTGCGTCAGGGCACATGATTTCCGTGATCGCGAACTCCTCCTTGGATTTGATCACCATCCGGGATTTTATCGCTTCGGTCACTTTCACGCTCCCCAGTTCAACCGAGACCGGCATACTGACCGGTGGAAGAATGACTCCCCGCACCGGAACCGTGACGAGGTTGAATTGGGGCTCGTTGGTAACGAGCACGATTTGATCGGAAAAATCACCAGCAGGGGCGGTGTCCTTAAGGATTACGTTCATGATGTAACCGATCTGACCATTTTGGTTGGTGGGTTCCAGTCGAACCCCCAAATTTTCATTGACGCTTCGGACATCTTTAATTTCCCAGGGGTTTCGGCCTGCATAAGAAATTTTGACTTGAGTCGCTTTAGACGTTCCGCGATCGACTTCTCCAAACTCGATCACTCCAGGTTCCGTTTGAATATCGGAACGTATGTTTCCTCGGACATTTAGTTGCATTTCGCCATGGAAGGGCTTCTTGAAGACGACGGTAATTTGAGCTGCTTTGAGACCGATAAAGCTCTCAGTGTTGAACTCGCAGACGATTGACCCCTCTTCGTAAGTTTTCAAATCCGCTTTCTTAATCAGTGGGGTCGTACAGCCGCAACTCGATTTGACGTGATCGATGTGAATTGTCTCTTGGTACTTGTTCACCAGTTTAAATTCATGCACGGCTTTGGCTCCACGCGGTACGGTGCCAAAGTCGTGCTCGGTCTCTACGAACATCGCCTTCACCCATTCCTGTGCTTGGGTGGGGACGGCGCAGGACATTGCGGAGAACAAAAAAGCCAGTGAGGTAAAAGTCGCCAATGTCCGATGGTGCATGTTCAGAATCCTTGCCGGGCGAGCAGGTCGAGAAAAAATTGAATGAAAATGGGGCGAGACTGGGGAGCTAGATAGAAAGGATGTAGATAGAGTCGTCGAATAATCTAGCAGTCTCCCCGAATGGGCGAAAGGCGACTCAGCGCCTTTGCCAACCTACCAGGTAACGCACGAAGTCGATCAAGCCAGCGAAGCGGTAGTTACCGTCCACGTAGTGTTCAATTACATAAAATGCAAAGTAGTAGGCGCGGCAGAAAGCCCAAATGGCAATCAACAACAAAGCAGTCAATCGCCAGTCGTTAAGCTCCCAGGCGAGCAGGCCGCTAGCGATGGCACCCAGGAGCAGAAAAAGCAGCCCTTTACCGTAGATGGCCGTCGCGTTTTGCAGGTCACCACGTGGCATGTGAGCCTCCCCACTGAACTGAAAGTTGCTTGGCTTTTGCCCGTTCGGCGACGAAGGAGTCGAGTGTTTACTTGGCTTCGCTAGCAACCATGCGGTAGATGGCATAGTGTTCTTCGCTATCGGGGTACTTGTATTCTTTCACTTCGAATTTTCCTTTGACTGCAATCGGACGTACGGTGAAGTCGGCGGTCTTCCCTTTCTCCATCTCGATCATGATGCAGTCGTAAAGCATCGCTCCAGGGCCAAAGCAGCATTCCATGTTGTCTCGCACCAAAACGAACTCTGCGATCCCCGTTTGCTTGAAGACGCTGGCTGGTAGGATATAGCCGCGAATACGGATCTCTTTTTTGTTGAGTTCCTCGATTTCCTTGGTGAGCATTGAGCGCTTGAACAGGCCTCCTTTTTCCATTTCGAATTTTAGGTCGTCGAACGTAAGTTCCCCTTTGCTTTTGGCCGTACCACGACTGGGGCGATCTTCGACGACAGGCTTGTCGGGCGTGCCAGCGCTGCGGGCAGCGAGACGCTCCTGGGCTGTTTCGTCAGCTTCAGCCAGGGGCAGCGATGCTGTAAGTGCGGCCAGTGCTAGGCATGAGGTTGCGACATAGTATCGCCAAGCAGTCGACCAAGTCGTGGTCAAAGAGTGCGACATAGCGGCTCCTACAGGAAGGTGAAAGCGTTGGGAACGGAGGCGACACGAGCATCTGGTGGCACGTCCAGCTCCGCAACTGCACGACCGATACCTGTAGCCTAGGCAGAAGTTACACCGGAACGCAACCTCTACTTCAAGATATCGGCGCGGAGTTGGTAGAATACACCTGTCAAGCCATCAACGGGCTTGAGATTGCGATTGACATGCAAAGTGCCCGCCAAGCGTTGTTTACGCATGTTTTTCTTCGCGTATTGCTCGCCAGACAAAGTGACTTCAATCATGTGGGTCAGCGGCGGCTGACCTCCAAAGCAACAGGTGCCAAGGTCCGGCACGATCACGAATCGCTTGGCCAGCATGGTATCCATCGAGGTGGGGTGGATGTAACCTTTGATAAAGATAGGTTTTCCATCCAAAGCCAGCGCTTCGGCGGTCGGGTAATCGTTTTGCTCGGACTCGCTCATGAGGCTCGAAAAACTAGTTCGCGCGTAGCCCTCTGGGACTTCGGTCGCGTAAACATAGCCGTGCCACGTCGGTGCCAGGATCAGCCAAGCACCGCACACGCTGGCTCCGATGTACGCCAGTGGCTTCCCCACCAACTCATCCGGGAACTTGCGGAAGGCTACGAAGGACAGAACGGCAAAGACTACTCCGGCGAGTGGGACGACAACCAACAAGGGGGTCGCAAAGGCGGTGATTCCTAATATCGCAAGTACGCAAGAGGCCAACGCGGCCCGAGACAAAGAGCGATAAACTTCGGAAGCCGCCGGGGGGCTGGCAACGTTGGGGTTACCGGAGGCAAGTTGCGGTTTGGGCAATGTGCTGTTTTGGGTCGGCAGTGTGGTGACGCTATTCATAATCTCGACGTGTCGGTGAAGAAGTTATCTTAAAGCTGCGGCTCAGTTGCCATTTAATTCCGGTCGCACAACAGCTTGGCGAGCAAACCGTGATTGCCAGCGCCACTGATCGCCAGCCACATCGTGAGCCACAGGGTAACAGAGACAATGCCCATTACGCTCAAGGTAAGCGTGCGGTTCGGTTCGCCTGCGGCAAGTGGCCCAGTTGCAGTCAGCGGCGGTCGAATGCCGACAGCGGCACTTGCCAGTTCTTGCCCGGGGGCAAATGGCATCGTCGAATCGTTGGCGGCAATTGCACGCACCGTTTCACTTCGTTGCCAAGGAGTGACCGATGTGGAATCGGTGCTGCTGCTCGACGAGGCTTTCGGGACCGGGAAGAACGAGGTCGCACGCTTGAAGGCGGCGGGGTCAATTTCCTTCAGTTCAGCGAGCTTGGTCTCTGCTTCAGGCAAGGGGCATGCCCTTAAGTAGTTGATGACCGGAACTCGAACCCAACTCGTTTTCTCGTCGGCATTCTTGAACAGCCCCACTACTTTTTCAATCTGCGACCAATCCTCCCAACGCGCCAAGTCGGGAATGACCAAGTCGGCCAGTTCGGGTCGGTCCAACAACAGCCGCATCGACACGAGCACCCGTTCCTTATCGATTACACCACCTTCTGTTCCATGGAAGCGAAGGGCCATGATGGCGGCGTAAGTATCCGCATACTGACTTTGCTTGTTGGCCAGGAAGAGCTCGTCGATGACGGCCAGCCCCTCAGCTCCGCGAAGGGTTGCGTAGCAGGCAATCATGGCATCCAATCCGGCTCGGCGATTGGGATCGTCGCTCCGCAACATTTCTTCGAGCAGTTCGGCGTCACTCGGCTGCCCGCAAATGCCCAGCATGACCAAGTAAAGCCGCTTGCGATCGGCAGGCAAGTCAGTGCTCTGGATCCACTCAAGCAACTGAGGGCGGTTCATTTGCTCTTTGAGGGCGATGATTTCCGGGTAAGGAGCGGATGCAAATTCATCGTAGGCGTCGCGGGCAATGATCGGCTCCGAATGCTCAAGGTAGCTCAAGTAAAATTTCAGCCTTACCAGTGAGTCTTTTGTGGGGAGTTTGCTAACTGCCTGAATGTAGTCAATCACGGTTTGGCTTACCGGAAGTGGCGATGACCATAACAGATCGGGAGGGTCGACCCCCATCAACAGAAAGAACTGATCGGGTTTTGCTTTCCCGAAATAATTGACTCGGAATTTCTGCCCCTTTTCGGCCAAGCTCTCGCCGCTGATGAGTATCGACAGCTCAAATTCGGCATCGGACTCGGTTTCCGTCCCTGGGACGATTTTTGCAAACGCGACCAAGTCGGTTTGCTCCATTTCCTGCCGTAGCGTCTGCGAAACGGCGCTGCAAAACGGGCAGCAGTCGCTACCCTGAACGGGCCTTGAAATCCCCGTACTCGAAGCCAGCAGGACGAGGCTCGAAAGCCCCCAGGTGATTGTGCTCAGGCGTGGCATTACAGTTTTCACTTTCTTTAAAATTCCGGCTGATTTTCCGGCTGAGTCGTCCGGAACTGCGGACGAATTTCTTTTGAATGAATACTTATAAGTGTAGGAGAGTAAGGCTGAGTTGGGGCAATGCGTCCCGCATAATTCTCGACTCATTCTGACAATATATGAGGATTTTTTCCAAACTGCCTCAGAACTTCCTGCCTATTCGCTAGAAACGACCCCAACGTCACTCTTCGCCCTGCGGCATGGGCCAGACGAACCGGATGCTTTGCGGGTTGACAAAAGCGGCATCTCCGCATAATCTGCGGGGCTGGCTGGCGACAGCTACGGCGTTACGTAGCGATCGATCGCCGCTGTTTAAACGAACTTATTCTAATTGAGGGAATTGGGACGATGGCTGTTCCAAAGCGTCGGCATTCGAACTCGCGATCTGGTAAGCGGCGTTCGCACCACCATATCAAACCAAAGCAAACTGGCTTTTGCCCCCAATGCAGCACCACCGTGCCTACCCATTCGGTTTGCCCTAAGTGTGGCTACTACATGGGGCGGAACGTCGTGGAAATGAGCGACAAGTCCTAGAATCCGATGGTCGGAGAAGTACCGGCCCCCTACACTCAGGCGATATCCGGCTCAGCTGGATGCCATGAGGCCGAGCTGCAGCGCCTGCTTGAGAGGGTGATCCGGACGTAGGGTGTTTTAGAAGTTCTAACGAGCTTCTTTTTTGATCTCAACAGGCCGCGCCTCTGCGCGGAATTGCCGTGGCAACAGCACTGATATTCCCTGGCCAAGGTGCGCAGTTCGTCGGCATGGGGGGCCCTTTAACCGACCGGAGCCCGCTTGCGCGAACCCATTTTGACATCGCGAGCGACATTCTTGGCTTCGACCTGCTGAAACTCTGCGTGGAAGGTCCCGTTGAGGAGTTGAGTCGGACGGAATTCAGTCAGCCCGCTTTGTTCGTCCACAGTTTCGCGGCTTTGAAGCAACTCGAAGCCGATCGCCCTGCTGTGTGGGATGATGTAACGCGCACCGCCGGGTTGAGTCTTGGCGAATACACGGCGGTCGCCGCGACGGGCGGCTTCAGCTTCGAAGATGGCGTGCGGCTCGTGCAAGCCCGCGGACAAGCGATGCAGGCGGCTTCCAATGCGGTGGCCAGCGGCATGAGTAGTGTCATCGGGATGGAGCAGGATAAGCTGGCCGAAATCTGCCAGCAGGCCTCCACGGCCGAGCATCGCGTGCAGCTTGCCAATTTGCTCTGCCCAGGAAATATTGCGATCTCGGGTCACATCGAGGCGCTCGAAGTAGCCGAGCGATTGTGCGTTGAGGCGGGAGCCATGAAGACCGTCCGTTTGCAAGTGGCGGGGGCTTTTCATACTGCGATTATGCAGCCTGCAGTCGCCAAGCTCGAGGCGGCGCTGGCGGCAGTCGAGTTCTCGGCGACGCGCGTGCCGGTGGTCTCCAATGTGGATGCGGCGCCGCATACCGCTGCGGTTGAGATCAAGAGCCTGTTGCCTCGGCAAGTGGTTATGCCGGTGCGGTGGGAGGAGTCGCTGCGGAATATCATCGAGGCGGGAGTCGAGCAATTCATCGAAGTTGGGACTGGTCGCATTCTGGCCGGAACGCTAAAACGCATCCAGCGTAAGCTCCCCTGCGAGAACTATGGCGATTAAACAAAGCAAGGCGCTGGCCTCCAATGGCTCGCTGCAACGAGATAAAACTACGGGACGAGGATGCGATGAGTGAACAGTTAGGGATTTCTACCGATTTGAGTGGCCAGGTGGCGATGGTGACCGGTGCCTCGCAAGGGCTGGGTAAAGCCTGCGCCGTGCGATTGGCTGGCTGCGGTGCAACGGTGCTGTGCGTGGCGCGGAGCGTTGAAAAACTGGCCGAAACGGTTGCGGAAATCGAAGCCAATGGTGGCGTGGCGGTAGCCATGCCCTGCGACGTGGGCTCGCGAGAAAGCGTACAAGAGCTTTTCAAGATGGTCGAGGCGAGCTATGGAAAGCTGGATATTATCGTCAATAACGCTGGCATCACCCGCGATACTCTTTTGCCGCGGATGACCGACGAGCACTGGGACGATGTGATTCAGACCAATTTGACAAGCTGCTTTCTGTTTTGTCGCGAAGCTTCCAAAATCATGATGTCCGCCCGCTACGGCCGGATCATCAACATGTCCAGTGTCTCAGGCTTGATCGGGAACCCGGGGCAAACCAACTATTCGGCCTCCAAAGCTGGGATGATCGGCTTAACACGCTCCCTGGCACGGGAATTAGGCAAGCGTAAAGTCACCGTCAATGCAGTGGCTCCTGGTTTTATCGAAAGCGAAATGACCAAGGCGCTGGGGGACGAGACCCTTAAAGAAGTCAAAAAGCGAATTCCAGCCAACCGGCTTGGCTGTGCCGATGACGTCGCGGCGGCCATCGTATTCCTAGCCAGCCCTGGGGCGAGCTACATCACAGGACAAGTCATCACAGTTGACGGGGGAATGACCTGCTGAGCTCATTTTGCACCCCTTCGGGAGAATGATTCCGCAGGATTGCCAGATCTCCCTTGACCGAAGTTGTTAAAATCTTCTAACTTTTAGGTGCTGGTAGGGTCGCGTACTGCACCGCGGGCGATAAAATCCCGCAGTGAGGCCGCAAGTTTGAATTTGGTTAAATTGCGTTAGGTGCCTGAGTTGGCACAAAGTGGTAAGTTGGGGGCCGTGCCCAACTGGCTCGGTATCCCACTGCATGCACGGGACGTTTAGCGACCCCAATCATGGGTTTCTCGCTGCGTCTGCTTAACGATCACTCAAGTTTCATCCCACGTTTACAACAACCTTTTGAAGAACAAAGTACCGCCCCCCCTTCGGTGACCGAAGGCAAGTGGTACCCACACAGTTTTTGGAGCAATCTAAATGGCATCTGTTGAGGAACGCGTAGTCGACATTGTGGCAGAGCAATTGGGCGTCGAGAAAGATAAGATCACTCGCGATACCCACTTCGTAAATGACCTAGGGGCTGATTCGCTGGATACCGTGGAACTGGTCATGGAACTCGAAGAAGAGTTCGATATCAGCATCCCCGAAGATTCGGCTGAGAAGATTCAGCGCGTTGGAGAAGCAATCGACTACATCGAGAAGCAACAAGCCTAATCGGCCACAGGCAGCTTGCTTCGTACTTCTGGCACCCCAGCGTTTCACTGTCACACTATCGGTGGCTCGTCCACACTACTTGTGGCCCGTCGCTTTCAACGCAATGATCGTTTGCGAAATGAAATCGGCTGGGGTGTTCCTTCATTTGATCACAGTTGAATTTCAGCCATGAAGCGTCGTGTTGTTGTCACTGGAATGGGTGCGATTACTCCTCTCGCAGGTGAGGTGGATGCATTGTGGACCGCCGTGCTCGAGGCGCGGAGTGGCATTCACAAGCTGAGCCTGATCGACCCAGCGCCGTTCAAGGTAAAGTTGGCTGGGGACATTCCCGACTTTCACCCCGGCAACTACTGCGATCCGAAAGATTTAAAACGCCTCGATCGCTTTACCCTCTTTGCCATGTACGCAGGGGGCAAAGCCATTGAGGATTCGGGCTTGAACTTCGCTAACGAAGATCCCTACCGGTGCGGTATCATTCTCGGTTCGGGCATCGGAGGTCTCTCCGAGATCGAAATCCAAGTCGAACGTTTGTTGAGTAAAGGCCCCGATCGCGTCAGTCCTCTGACCATTCCCAAGTTGATGCTCAACGCGGCTGGCGGAAATCTGTCGATCCGCTATGGGCTCCGCGGCCCCAACTTCACGGTAGCCACTGCCTGCGCCAGCGCAACCAATGCCATGGGCGATGCCTTTAAGACCATCCAGTACGACGATGCCGATGTCGTGGTTACCGGGGGCACAGAGGCAGCCATCACTGCCATGGGGCTGAGCGCGTTCCAAAACATGAAGGCGCTTTCCGACCGCAACGATGAACCACACCGCGCGAGCCGTCCCTTCGACCTAGGCCGCGATGGCTTCGTGCTCAGCGAAGGGGCCGGGATTCTGGTCTTCGAGGAACTCGAGCACGCGCGGGCACGCGCCGCCAAAATCTACGGTGAAGTGCTTGGTTATGGTGCCAGCGGCGATGCAGGCCATATCACGCAGCCCGATCCGTCCGGCTCCGGGGCAGCCCAAGCCATGCGCAACGCGCTCCGCGATGCCAAGCTTGAACCAACCGCGATGGATTACATCAATGCCCACGGCACCAGCACTCCGCTGGGTGACAAAGCCGAAACGCAGGCCATCAAAGCAGTCTACGACAAACATGCTTATGACTTGTCGATCTCCAGCACCAAGAGTTGCCTCGGGCATGCGCTGGGTGCAAGCGGAGGGATCGAAATGATCCTGACCCTGCTGGCGGTGAAAAATGATTTAGTGCCACCCACCGCCAATCTCGAAGAGCCCGATCCCGATTGCGATCTGAACTACACGCCGCTCAAGCCGGTCGCGCGAACCGTCCATACCGCCATGAACAACAGCTTTGGCTTCGGCGGTCACAACGCCAGTATCATCTGCGGCAAAGTCCGCGACTGAGGCCTAACGTCCAGCGGCCTAACGTCCAGCGTCGGAAGATCGATCGCCGGGAGATCGATAGCGGGGGGATGGACCGGAAGAAAGCTCGGCCGACGACGCGATGGTTTTCACAGATGCCGTTTGCTCCGCAGCAGCCCCTCCCCTGCTCCACCACTGGACGATCACGGAGTCGATGAGCAGTTGCGAGATATGGAAGACGACCATCGGCAAAATGCTCACGCCGCAATCGATGGCTAATTTTAAACCCACCATCAACGTCTTTTGACTCCCCGACAACGACACCGCAATCCGCTGCGGACGAGCAACTCCCAGCCACTTGGCCGCATGCCAAGCGAAAACCAACGCGACGACGTGGATTGCAATCGCGGCCAGTGTGACTCCCACAATCTGAGCAAGTGTCAAGCTGTTTGCCGTTCCGCTGTCGGCCGCCAACCGCTTGCCCATCTGGATGGAGCCCAGCAGCACCATCACCAAGATCCCACATTGGCATAACACGGCCCAGTTGTGTTTGGAGCGCTCGGCCAAGGCACAGAAGGAGCGATTGATTCGCATGGTTTGTGCCAAAGCGATGGGCAAGACGACAACAATGGCCAAGCTCTGCACCAATTCGCTCAGCTTGAGTTCGACTTGCACCCCCAGCAAGAGCATCAACCACAGCGGCGTGATCACCACGCATCCCAAGTTGGTGAGCAGCGTCACAAAGATGGCGACCGTGTCGTCCCCGCCCGCCCGCCGCGTCCAAACCGCAGCCGAGGCCAAAGTCGAAGGGACGGTCGAGGCCACCAGTAATCCGCCAGCCAAATCGGGAGTCATTAGCGGAGTCAAGCAGAGGGCCAACAGTGGAATCAGCCCCATGTTGATCGCCGTCGCCAACAAGCCCGGCAACGGCCGCGACAGTGTACGGGCCACCAATTCAAATGGAACCGGAGCCGCCATCATCCACATCACGCTGAAGACCAATCCCGTCTGCAGCCAACTCAGTTCAGCCAGCAGAGTTAGCCAAGAGTGGCCGTAGGTCCCGACGCTGACCACTGCCAACAGCCCCAGCAGAAACCAGTTTCCGCGGAGTAGGCTGCTAAGAGAGGGTCGTTGGTGCATGATCGCCAATCGATGATGAAAAGGATCGCGGGATGTGGGGCACGGCGTTTGATTAGAGAGGTGGGGTCGGCGGAGCGATCGGGCTGTGTTTTTGCGGAGTTGGATCGGCGGAGCAATCCACTACAGTTCAACGGTATCGATCGGCTCGTAGGCGAAGCCACCTTTCTCACGGATGCTGGTGAACAGGACGACCTCGTCCACTTCGAAGTTGGCTTTCATTTCAGGTGCAGTTCGCTGTAAAGTGCGGGTCAGCAAGTCCAGGTCGACACCCTTGCCGACCCGCCCCAAGGTTAGATGGGGCGTGTAGGCTTTGCCTTCTTGGGGCACGCCCAGCTCAATCAAGGCTTGATCCAGATGCTGATAGAGTTGCTCGAAGTGCGCGCGGCCCCGCTTCACACCTGCCCAAATGACACGGGGTGTTTTGTTTTTGGGAAAGGTCCCGAGCCCTTCCAGCGTGCCGCTAAAGGGTTCCAGTTCAGCACAGGCCTGACGTAGTTCTTGACCCACACGCAATAAATCGCGATTGTCAAGTTCCCCGAGGAATTTAACGGTGATGTGCATTTCCTCGGGGCGCGTCCATTTGACGTGGGGGACTTGCTGCTGAAGCTGTGTCACCAGTCGGCGGGCCACGGACGAGGCAGGGGGTGAGAGTGGCACGGCGATAAAACAGCGAGTGGTGTACATAGTGCTCAGTAACTTATTGGCGAACGAGTCCTCAGAGGGTGCCGATTGGCTTTGCGAAAGGGAAACGTTGGCGATCAGGCGATACCTGCGTACCAATGCTCTTGAGTCCCTTGGTGCAGCCGGGCTCCGACCTGCGTAATCACTTTATGACACAGGTAGTTCGCGCCTTTGGCCGCCACATCCGGGGCGTAACCGTGGGTGATGCCATACAGGAACGCACCGGCAAACATATCTCCGGCGCCGGTTAGATCTTTGGGCTGGCAGGCGATAGCGGGCACGTGCGCTTCGGTGTTTGCAAACCTTACAAACGCGCCGTTGGGGCCGTCCGTCACCACGCAGTTCGGGACCATCCCTTTGAGTTTGGCGAACGCGGCTTCGGAGTCCTTGGTTTGGGTCACCGCCAGCGACTCGGGGGCGTTGCAGAACAGGAGGTCGCTTTGGGCCAGGGCCGCGCGGAAAGCCTCTCCGAACACTTCGGGGATAAACCCGTCCGAACAGGTCAGCGCGATCTTGGTCCCGTTTTCCTTGGCCACGCGAATGGCTTCGCGAATGGCATGTTGTCCCGTGTCGGCATTGGCGAAGACGTAGCCCTCAATGAACAGCCACTCCGAATCGGCCACGCGCTGCTGGTCCACGTGCCGGGCTGCCAGATGGCTTGAGACGGCCAGGCAGGTCCGCATGGTGCGCTCAGCGTCGGGTGTGATCACTGCCACGCAGGTCCCCGTTGTTTCACCCACTAAGATCGGATTACCCATATCGATCTTCAGCTGCTCGAACTCTTCGACATAATGCAAGCCGTAACGATCGTCGCCGACGCAGCCAATAAATGCCGCTTTGCCCCCCAGCTGCGAAAAGCCGATGATCGAGTTGGCCACCGAGCCGCCGCTGACCAGTTTCAGGTCGTGTTCGCCATCGTGGAAGCGGGTGAGCAACTGCTCTTGGTCCACTTTTTCGACCAGCCGCATCGTCCCCCGCTCGAACCCGAGTTGCTGGAAATCAGCGTCGCTGACTTCCAAGAAAATATCGACGATCGCGTTGCCCAATCCACACACTTGAAACTGTTTCATTGCCGTTTTCCTCTTCGTTCTGCTGCGAATGCCATCCAGTTGCCGAACTGGGGGACAAAACCGCGAGTCTCGGGTACCATGTTGCGGGGCGAGATGCTCACCGTTGTGGCGGGGTGAGTTGCTCACCGTTTGTCTGCGAGGCGAGATTATCACCCAAAGCCGTCGCATTGCCTAGCTTCGTTCGCCTGGTTCTGCCTGTGCCGCGCCGCAGCCCGTCAATTGTCCATCCATCACTACGCTCGCTTACCGTTGTCCCCGTCTTTATCGCCCAGTAGTTATTTGTCGCCCAGTAGTTGTAACGAATGCTCTAAATGGCTACTTCTAGCAAACTTCCGACCACCCTCCCGTATCGTCCTTACCCGTTGCTTCGCAGTGGCCATTTGCAAACGCTGATGGTTGGCATTAGTTGTGGGCTGCGTCCACCCCACCATGCTCGGCCGATTGAAGTCCCTTTGATCGACGGCGAGCGTTTGGTGGTGCATGAAGAGTTGTCGGCGGATGAAGGGCTCTCCCCGCTCGAGGCCGACGCGCCGCTGGTGATCCTGATCCACGGTCTTGGTGGCGATCACACCAGTCCCTACCTGCAGCGCATTGCCCATGGAGTGCGTTTGTCGGGGTTGCGAGCTTGGCGCGTCGATTTGCGAGGTAGTGGGCAGGGACTCACGATGGCTTGGCGTCCGGCGCATGCGGGGGCCAGCTATGACTTGGCAGCGATTGTCAACAAAGCGCGGCAAATGTATCCCACCGCACCGCTCCGTTTGGCCGGCTTTTCACTGAGCGGCAATATCTTGCTCAAAATGTTGGGCGAAGCCGCCGCGGGGATTCTTCAGCCCGAGATCGATCTGAACGCTATCGAATCGGCGATTGCGATTGCCCCGCCGGTCGATCTGCATGACTGTGCCAACAACATGGATCGCCCAAGCCGTCGGATTTATACTCACTACTATCTGAAGATGCTCGACAAACAAGTTGAAATTCGTCGGAGGCAATGGCCGCAGTGGGAGCAAATCGCCCGCGCGCCACGGGTGCGAACCATTCGTCAATTCGACGCGCGGTACACCGCCCCTCTCTCAGGCTTCCGCGACACCGACCACTATTACTCCTCCTCCAGCTCCTTTGGTCTGCTGGCAGGCATCACCACGCCGACTACCTTGCTCATCGACCGGCACGACCCGATCGTAACCGCCGCCTCCTTTGATCGAGCCAAATTGAACAGCGCGTCAACCACCTTGGTCACCACCCACCGCGGCGGCCATATGGGCTACTTCGGAGTTGACTCCGACGGAAAACTCTTCCGCTGGCTCGAGCACTTTGTACTCGAGCAGGTCACCTCTAGGTAAACCGTTTTTGCTACTTGCGCAACAGCCGTTCATCAAGCCATTGATAGGCCTGGGCTCGCACGGCGTCGGGGAAGTCGTGCTCAGCGTCGGGATACTCGAACCTCAGGTCCGCTGCCGCCCCCAGCAACTCGTAAAGTGGTGTGACGCTGCTCTCGCAGGTCTTGACTCCCCGCACGGCAAAGTTGGCATCGCGCAGCGGTGCGTTGGCAAACAGCCCACGCGGTGCCAAGGCCCCGAGCACCTCCGGGAAATCAAAGGGGATGTGCGCCGCCGAAGCTTGATAGCGACTGGCGATCCGCGGCATGTAGCGATCGCTCGACCAACCCTTCAGATCGCCCCCGTAATAGTCCTCGAAGGCATTGAACGCACAGCTGGTTACGACATGTCGAATGCGTTGCTCAAAGGCGGCGGTATACAACGCATTGTGCCCCCCCAGCGAATGTCCAATGGCTCCGATGCGATCGCGATCGACACAGGGCAGCGATTCGAGGAGATCGATAGCTCGAATGTTGTTCCAGATCGCTTTAAGACTGCCGCTTGGGTACAGCTCTTTGTTCTTTTTAAAGTCGTAGGCATAGTCGGCAAAGCCGGGATAGTCTGGGACTAAGCAGACGTAGCCGCGATTGGCCAACTCGTGGGCGTAATGCAAGCTCGGTTGATCCCCGAAACCGCACAGCTCTGCTTTGCCCAATTCGAAATGCGTCTGATGCAAACAGAGCATGGCTGCCATGCTACCGACGGGCTGTCCGCTGACCGCCTTAGGAACCAGCAAGAAAGCGGGGACGCGATCGATCACTCCCCCACTCGCATCGGCCGTGTAACGCACCAGCAGGCGAAAGTACTGCTCGGTCTCTACCACTTCGTCCACCTGCGTCGCGAGCGGCAGGCGATGCTGCGAGTTCGGCAAGGGCCCCATCACTTGCTCGAGCTGCTTTAAAATGTGCTGGCGGCGGACCCCATGGTCGAGGGCCGAAGCGATCGGAACGCGCTCGTCAGCTTGCAAATAGTAACTCAGATCATGATGCTCGGTATAAACAGCTGTCTCCGCGACAGCAGGCCCCCTGATATTCGGACCTGTGCCAGCTCGGTCAATCCGCAAATTCTCAAGCCAATGCAGACCACTTCGGGCGGGAGCGAGGATGTCGATATCGCCATCGCCGTCCAGGTCGACGCAGATCGAGTCCAAGTCGATGCCGCAGGCTGAGCCTGCGGAGATGACATGCTTGGTCCATGTCTTGGTGCTTGCCTCGAAGCGATACCACTGGACGCTCAAGGGATCGTTTTCACCCGGGTCCTTACCGTCGTGCCCTTGAAAGCGTTTGCCGGTGACCAAGTCCGCTTGGTCATCCCCATCAATATCGGCCAGCATGAGTGTGTGCGCGCAGGCCCAACTGCTGTCGATGGCATGCGTAATCCACTTGGTTGAAGCGATATGCGGCAGCAGTTGGTAGTCGAGCTCTACGCCAGCGGTCAGTGTAAGACTCATCTCCTCCGGGCCAACTTGTTCGGTCCAGTACAACCCGATGTTATGACCCCGACCCCAGATCAAATCATTGTCACCGTCACCATCGACGTCAGTTACCAGAATAGGCAAACCGCAATCCTTGGCCAATTCGAACTCAGCGTGCCACTGCCACCGCTCGGTCCGCGGATCGAGTGGGGCTTCCGCCCAACCGTTGGGGCCCACGACATCGACGCGACCATCACCATTGATATCACCTGCACCAATGCCATGCGCGATCAACTCGGCTGGCAAATCGTGGCGGAACCAGCGAACGCCCTCACTTGCACCGCTGGCGACCTCATACCAAGCCGCAAACGCCTTGGTGCCGTTGGGGAGAACGTCCAGTCGTCCATCCCCATCGATATCGACCAGCCGTCCCGTTTCACTAGGACCTGGAGTGTCGATGAGCTGTTTGTCCCACAAGCTCACGTTGTCTGTCTTCCCGGGGTTGCGGCACCAATAGAGACTTTGGCTGCGAAAGTTGACACTCACGATGTCCATGTTTCCATCGCCATCCACGTCGAGCAATAAATTGGAGTAATCGTCCCAGCGTCCGCGAATCTGTTCGACGTCGCGAAACTTATGCGGTTGCCACTGGGGTGCTTCGTACCACCAGGCTCCGCAGACGATATCCAGCAAGCCATCGCCATTGATATCGAGTGTTGTTGCCGCACTGAACTCCGACTCCGCATTGATCACATGGCGTCGGAAGGCGGGGGGCTCAGCGGCAGCCACGTTGGCCATTGATAGCAAACTGAAGAGGAGGACGAGTGCCGATCGTCGTGGGGTTCGGTGCGTCGCATGCATCTCGGTGCTTCAACTCCTGCCAGGTATTTGGGGATTGTAGCGAGTTGGGGATTATAGAGCCGTGAGCATTATTCTGTGACGGAAATGCTGTTCGGTAACCCCACCCGCGAAGATGCTAGCTTAACAAATGCTCTTGTTCCCATTGCATGAATTTGCCTAATATCTGTCGAGCAACGTCCGAATGCGCTCCCACCCAGGGTAAACGAATCACTGACCCGGTTCAGGAGGAACCAACCATGCCAACAATCAAATCAGCCACACCGCTGGCTGCCGTGCTGCTAAGCCTTTCGTTCTACACCGCTGACGCACCGGCACAGGTCGCGCGCGGGCAGGCCAAACCAGCGGCTGGAGCTCAGTCCGCTGCTGCGGCGGCAACTCACGCAACTCCATCTCCGCTCGATCACATCCCGAAGGTCGTGGCGGTTGTGAACGGAAAAACGATTGCACGCGAGAAGCTGGCCGATGAGTGCTTGAAACGCTACGGCACACTGGTACTCGACAACTTGCTGAACAAACATTTGATTTTACAGGCTTGTGCCGCCAAGGGGATTACGATTACCCAAGCGGATGTGAACAACGAAATCAATCGCGTGGCCACCAAATTCGGCTTGACCCCGAAGCTGTTTCTCGATGCCATCGAGCAAGAGCGCGACATCTCGTCAGAGCAGTATGCGAGCGAAATTGTCTGGCCCATGTTAGCTCTGCGGGCCTTGGCCGCTGACAAGATTCAAGTCACTCAGGCAGAGATCGATCAAATTCTGCAGATGGAGTATGGCCCTAAGGTTCAAGTGCGAATGATCGCCGTCACGCAAGCCGACAGGGCTCAACAACTCCACCAACAGGCAAACGCGACACCTGAGCAGTTTCGGCGGCTCGCCAAAGAACACAGTGAAGATGCCGCCAGTGCGAGTGTCGAAGGGTTGCTCCCTCCGCTTCGTCGGAACAGTGGCGATGATCAATTGGAAAATATCGCCTTCCAATTGGAGCCCAACCAGATTTCCCCGATCTTCCAACTCGGGAATCTACACATTTTCTTGCAGTGCGTGCGGCACTTAGCTGCGACCCCTCCGAATCCGCAACTGTTGCCAGCCATTCAGCAGCGCATTGAAGATCAACTTCGCGATCAACGGCTCGGCACAGCGGCCGACGAAATTTTTGCCACCCTGCAACAAAATAGCCAAGTCATCGCCGTTGTCGGCAATCCCGAACTGGAAGCCAAATACCCAGGTGTGGCTGGTTTTATCAACCAGCAACCTGTACCCCGCGATCAACTGGCTGCACAGTGCATTTCTCGCCATGGCAAAGAGATTTTGCGTGGCGAGATCAACCGCATGTTACTCAATGGAGCCTTGCAAGCGGCCAATAAGTCGGTGTTGCAACCCGACATCAACGCTGAGATCGATCGCGCGGCCGAAGCGATGGGGTATGTCAAACGCGACGGAACCCCCGATCCAGATGCGTGGCTGAAGAGTATTATCGAAGACGAAGGTGCCACGGTCGACTTGTACATTGAAGATGCCGTCTGGCCAAGCGTGGCTTTGAAGAAGCTCGTCGAGGACGAAGTGCAATTGACCGAGGAAGATTTGCAAAAAGGATTCGAGGCTAACTTTGGTCCACGCGCAGAAGTGTTAGCGATTGTGATGAGCAGTCAACGCACGGCTGAGGATGTCTTCCGCCAAGCGCGTCAAAGTATGACGGAACAAACTTTCGGCGAGTTAGCAGCTAAGTACTCCGTTGAACCCGTTTCGCGCAGCAACTTTGGCAAAGTACCGGCCCTCCGCCGCCACGGTGGGCAGCCAACGCTCGAGGAAGAAGCCTTCAAATTGGAACCCGGGGTAATCTCTGGTGTGATTGCCCTACAAGATCAGTACGTGATCTTGTACAAGCAAGGCGAAACACAGTCGATCGTTCAAGACTTTGAAGCCGTTCGCGAAGAACTTGAGAAGGAGATTCGGGAAAAGAAATTGCGGCGGGCGATGACGCAACGACTCGACACCATGCTCAAGTCGGCACAAATCGAAAACTTCATCGAATCGATGGTGCAGTTGAAAGGACCGGTTGTTCCAGTTGCCGCGACGCAACCGGTCGGCAAGTCTCCGGCGGTAAAACGCTAATGGACGCCGCAGCACTGCGAGCTCTACAAGCTCCGCTTAAGCAAGCCTACAAAGACGACCCAGCGCGGGCCGTAGTGCGTATGGTGGCCGAGAGTACCGTCCACTTTGACCAACCAGCCGCGCACTTGAACACCCCGGCTGGTGTTGTAGTGGCTGGCTTGCACCCCGCTGCAGGCGGCGATGGTAGCCAAGCCTGCTCAGGGGATATGTTGCTGCAAGCCCTCGTGGCCTGCAGCGGTGTGACCTTCTCCGCGGTCGCGATTGCTCTTGGCATCCCCATCGAAGCAGCTCAGGTCCGTGCGACCGGCACGATGGACTTCCGCGGCACCTTGGGTGTCGATCGGACCGTTCCTGTTGGCCTCATTGAGCTCGAGTTGTATTTCGAGATCCGCTCATCAGCTGAAGATGCACAACTCGCCAAACTAGTGGAGTTGACCGAGCGTTATTGCGTGGTTCTGCAAACGCTGCAGCAGCCAGCCCAGTGGAAATGCAATTGGCAGCGAGGTTAACTTCTCGTTAGCTCTAGTTGACGTGAGGGGTAAAGCGGCGACAATTCAGCGTTGCGGTGCAAACCCAAGCGAATCGACAAATGACTTATTGCTAAATTGCGGAGCCTTCGGTGCAACAGCTCGATCATCTCAAGAATCTAGTCATCATGGCCGCCGCCGATGGAAGCCTCACCGAACAGGAGATTGCTTTATTAGTTGATCGCTGCGGTGCACTTGGCTTAGCAGAAGAAGACCTGGAAAAGGCCATCGCTTTTGCGCTCAGTGGCGATGCCAAGTTGAAGTTTCCGGTCGACCGTACGGAGCAAAACCAAATGTTGGCGGATCTCATGCGGATGATGGCCGCAGATGGGAAATTGAGCGAAGTCGAAAAGCGGCTGTTTGCCTTGGCCGCCGCTAAGATGGGAATTGAAAAAGTGGAGCTCGAAGCGCTCATCGATCAACTCGTCGGCAAACCCAAATAGTTCTCTCTTTAGCAGCCCCGCTCTAGCACATCGTCACGTGCAAGTTGCGAGTCAGCCCTCCTCGATAACGCTTTATCCGCAAAGAAAGTTGGCAACTTGCTTAGTTGTCGGCTAACGGGTTCAGCAGAGGTTGCCATTGATCCTGTTGCCAGTGCCAACTCGTTAACTCTCCTTGGCGGTTGATGCGGAGCTGGATCGCGCCGTCGCGGAAAGTAACGCCTAGCGTGGCACCTGGCTGTGAGTATTTTTCCAAGACCTGAGGACGCACAGCGCGGTGATTGCCGCTAATCACAATCACCTCTGGTCGGCACCAGGCGATCAACTCCCCCGGATCGTGGCTCATGCTCCCATGGTGCGGTGCCATCAGGGCATGGCAAGGCCGTTCGGGTAACTTGACGAGATTGAGCAGGCCGCTCCCTTCCAAGTCGCCTGGTAAGAGAATACGTTTGTCGGCGTATTCCAGCAGCAAGCACAAACTGCTCGAGTTATCCGACTCGGCGGCCAGTGAATCGACCGGATGCAAGACCTGCCACTCGACATCCCCTTCGGTACCCATAGCCCCCGCCTGCCACTCCGCACGTTTTATACCGTGTGCCTCAATCGCTTGATGCAAGGCGATGACATCGCGTTTGTCCGATTTCCAAAAGCGATGCGTGCTGGTGATGGCTTGGATGTTAAAGCGTTTGAGCAGACCGCCGATGGCGTTGTAGTGATCGGCATCGGCATGGGAGATAATCAAGTTTGCGATACGGGCCGTTGGCAAATCCCACAAGGCGGCGGCGATGTCCTGGTGGCTGGATTCAGGTGCACCAAAGTGCCCCGCGTCGTAAAGCCAAACCTGCTGTGAAGGGAATTCGACGATCACGCTCGTGCCATGTCCCACATCAATGAATGTCAATCGCAATTCGTCGCCCGCGTTGGCATTGAGCAATGACGGTGTATCGCCCAGCTCTGCAATATAGCCGCGCGGTCCGAAACTGAACCAGCTCACTCCGCCCACGATCCACAACGTCAACAGCATACCCAGCAACTTGCGACGCCTGGGACCGAACACCAATAGCCAGCCCAGCGTGAGAGCATAAAAGCTGACTGTCCAGGCAAGGGGCGGTTCGGGTAACCAGAAATGTCCGAGCGGAACAGCGCTCCCCAGCGAGACGATCCACGAAATCAAAACCAAAGATCCTCCGCAGATTTTTCCGGCAAGCCAAGCGACCGGCGCGAGCCAACCCAACGCGCTGACAATCAAGCCACTCAGTAAGCTGACGGTTAAAGGGAGGGCAATAAGCACGTTCAAGGGGACGGCAATCGGCGAGATCACGTTAAAGTTCGTCCAGATCAGTGGGCAGGTCATCAACCACACCCAGAAGCTCAACTGAATTGCCGCCAGTGTCCCGCGGCGCCACCTCAGCCCGCGGCGAAACCAGCGACTGTAGCTTTCCTCTAGCACAGATTGCAAGGCCGAGCGGCGTTGGGCCTGCGCATGCTGCTGCCCGGCGAAGACGCCGATGCTGCCAACGGCCAAGAACGATAGGTGCACGCCGACGTCGGTCGCATGATTGGCTTGAATCAGCAGCAGGACGATGGCTGCCACGCTCAGTAGATTCAAGAGACGCGTCCGCCGTCCCCAGACGCGCGCGATCGCGAACAAGGCGATCAACACCACGGCGCGTAGGACTGGTGGTTGCCCGCCCGCCAGTGCTGCGTACAGGCCGCAGATGCAGCAGACCCAAACAAACTCGGTGAAGTTGCGTGTTTGTAGCACAGCACACGCGAGCATGACCGCACCCGCTAAAATGCCGACATGCAGGCCGCTGATCGCCAGCAGGTGCAGTGTGCCAGTTGCCATCAACTCCTCGCGTTCATCCCAATTGACTTGCGAACGCTGGCCAAAGATCAGTGCGGCCGCGAGAGGCGCTTGGTCGAAGGGGACGCGGGAATGCAGGTAGCCATCGGCCAGCCGCACCGCGTGCCCTCTGAGCCTTAGCAAGGGGAACGTGTTGCGGTGGCCGGTCTTTGTGATCTGCTCACGGTTGTCGGCCGACACTCGCCAAAACTGTGCCTGCTGCCGCGCTCGCTTGGCGAAGTCGTAGGCGCCTGGGTTGGTGGGTGGTGGGATGGCGCGAAAGCCGCCAAACACTTCGACCTCGTCTCCGGGCAACAAGTCGTCGATGCGGCCAGCGACCGTCAAAGTCGTCAAGGCATCAAGGGCTTGCCAGTCGCGCCCATCGCGGACTGCCTCGCACCGCAGTTCCCAGCGGGTTTGCCAGGGTTGGCTGTTGGCATCCCCTGGGCGGTAGTTCATGTTGGGATACCACTCGGCAACGGAACTGACCACACCACGCAAGGCGATGGGCTCCGACTGGCGCGTAGCCAGATGGGACAACGGGTCACTGCTTTCGGGTTGAAACGCGCATCCGTAAGCGGCAGCAAACAGGGCCGCAGCGGCCAATATCAAAACCGCGGCCAGGCTACGGTATCCCCTCCGATAACATGCAGTTGCGCCGAGCATGAGCAGCGGCAAGCTGATGGCACTCGCGATCAGCCCCGCGGTGGTCAGCCAGGTGCGAGTGGCATTGCCGGCGAGCATGGCGATCAAGAGCCACAACATCGGAAAGCGATAGTAATGCAGCTTGAGGGCCGCCGGTGTCAGCCAAGGTCGCAGCGTCGTTGCACGTCCGGCAGCGTCGCGCCGCGTGGTGGGCTTGGGTGGTGAAGCGGAGCCAAGCTCTGCCGACATGTTGCCATCCTGGAAAAAACTCCGCGGATGCCAATGCCGCGAAAATCAACTCCCAAGATTCTGAGATACATTCGTCCGATATGCAACAAAGGCAGGGACGATTCCAGCCAAAGTTGCCAACACCATGATTCCCGGAATGAGCATCCATTCGGTAGGAGTGATGGTGTTAAAGAACCCGATCTGGATGCCAACACGCGCTTCGACGGCGCTGCTGCAGGCAACTCCAAGGGCGTGACCCGCGAACCAACCCAACAGTCCACCCCCGACCGAAATCATCAGCGATTCCAGTAAAACAACACTCACCACCGCATCGCGCCGAGCTCCCAACGCGCGCATGATGGCAATGTCACGCCGCCGCTCGTTCATCGAATTGTAGATGCTGACCAGAATGCTAATGGCACTGACCACGCAAACCACCACGGTCAGCGCCAGGAGGGCGTAGCGAACAGGATTGATGAAGGTCTCCACCAGGGTGCTGATTTCTTTCACGGGCGAGACGGCTTGGGTGTTCAGCCGCTTGTTAATGTCGCGCTGCATGTTCACCGCAAAGACCGGTTGCCCCGCTTTGACCAAGATGGCGGTTAAGTCTCGTTTTTCTAGCGGCAGGCGGGGTGGTTCGTCGGCGCCGATCTCACGAGGCACGTCGACTTTCTTTTCGTCCGGATTGGCCAAGTCTGCGTACGCCCGGGCGTGATTCTCCAGCAGGTAGAAGCCTTCCAAGTTGATGAACGCAGCTCGGTCGTTGGGGGTACCCGTTGGCTGGAGGATACCGACGATCGTAAAGGTTTGTCCGTGCCCCTCACCGTCGGGATCGCCGTGGGTCGTATTGAGCGTATCTCCCACATGTTTGTTCATGTACGCGGCCACTTGTGACCCCAACACCGCTTCAAAAAAACCGTGCTCTGGGGAATGATCGAGTAGATTGCGGCCATCAGCGAAGTCGTATTCCTGATCGCCCATCTTGCCCCACCGCAGTTTCTCGAAGAATTGCGAAGAGGTGCCGATGACCCGGAAAGGACCGTAGTAGTCGCCGAGGCACATCGGTATTGCAAAGCCACCCGATGTGTTGCCACTGAATTTGCCTTTGCGATCGGGTTCTGCAATGCGACCGCCGACTCGTTTGATCTCCTGCTGCCGTCCGTTCGGTCCCGGAATCAACTCCAAGTACTCTTCGTAGGGAATCACCTCGATCGGTTGACTGAGATAGAACACCGTGTTGAGTGCCAGTTGCAGCGAGCCCCCTTTGGAGCCGACGATCAAGTTGTAGCCGACGTTGCTGTTGCGTTCGAACGACTCGGTAATGATCCAACTGATGCTGAGCACGAGCACCACCAAACCGACTCCGAGCGACATGCTGAACATGGTCAGGATGGAGGCTAGGCCACGTTGCTGCATATTGCGCCAGGCGATGTGCAGTAGATTCATAGTGGCTCTCCTGTGCTCGTGGTGGCGGTAGCCCGTTCAACTACGCGATTGAGCGATGCCAGATTCTCGACCCGCGAGAACTGATCTGAGACCGCCGTTGAGTGGGTTACCATCAACAGTGCGATATCTTCGTCGTCGCAACATTGCCGAATCAAGTCGATGATCTTTTGCTGATTGCCTGGATCGATGTTGGCTGTCGGTTCGTCTGCCAAGAGCAATCTGGGGCGATTGGCCAGGGCTCGTGCGACCGCCACACGCTGTTGCTGGCCCACCGAAAGTGCAGATGGCTTGTGGTGCAAGCGTTCGCCCAGGCCTACTTTGCGGAGCAGTTCGATGGCCCTTGGTAAATTGTGCCGGCCGTGGGCGAAGGTCATGCCGAGCCGCACGTTTTCTAGAGCAGTGAAGCCGGAGAGCAAGTTAAACGTCTGGAAGACATAGCCCAACTTGGCCGCACGGACGCGATCGCGTCCCGCTTCGCTGAGACGGGTCATTTCAATTCCATCAATTTGAATAGAGCCCGAATCGGGGGCCATGATGCCAGCGATGCAATGGAGCAGCGTGGTCTTGCCACCTCCACTGTCGCCGATGAGGACCACTTGTTCCCCTTGCGCGACATGAAAGCTGGGGACCTCCAGGACCGGCAGTTGTCCACCATCGGGCAACTTGAAAGACTTCTTGAGTTCAGTGATGTTCAGCATGAAGCGGGGAGCATATCGGCGAGGGGGATACGATTGAAATCTGTTTCGCTCGAAGACGATCCGTCGCGGGGCGATTGGATCTCGTCCGGGAGAGCAATTGGCAAGTTGGTAGGGATCACCTCATAGTCTACGTTTGACAGCTCGATCGATATCGCGCCGCGCATCTGCTTTTTTCAATTTATCTCTTTTGTCGTGCAATTTGAGACCTTTGCAGAGCGCGATTTCGCACTTGACGATCCCGCGTTCGTTGAAATACATCCGCAGTGGCACGAGCGTGAGCCCCTTCTCCTTGGCCTTGTTGATAAATTTCGCCATCTCGCGTTTGTTGACCAGCAATTGCCGTTCGCGTTTGGGCTCGTGATTCCAGAGGGTCGCCTGAGGGTATTCGGCGATATCGCAACCGACGAGCCAGAGGGTCGCGCCGCGCACGCGTCCATAGGATTCCTCGAGTTGGCATTTGCCATCGCGGAGGCTCTTGACCTCGCTGCCGCGGAGGATGACGCCGCATTCGAGCGACTCGAGGATATCGTATTTGTGCCGCGCCTTGCGATTGTCGTTGATGATTTTGAAAGTGGGCGCAGCGGCATTTTTCCCCGAGCCGGATTTGCCAGCGGAGGTCGCCGATTTGGGCTTGGCCTTCTGCGGAGGGGGCTTGGTCGGTTGTGCTTTCTTTTTATTCAAGGCTTATTCAGGGCAATCTGGCAATGAGAGCAAGTGCAAGGAAGAGCGCTCGAAGGAGGTAAGGCTCTTTAAGATCCTCTCATGATAAGCAAAATTGCGAAGCTGTGTCCCGCCCACCCGCTTTGGACTCCGAAGGTGGGGCTTGGGGCAAGTTGTCGGAAGCTCGCGGCGGCCTCGGGCAACGCTCTTTGAGTGATTCCCGAGTCTTGTTGGATGTGCAATAATAGCGGCGTTGATTTGATTGGCGTTTTTGAACGGCCTTTACGCGTCCAGCCCCAGTTAATGGCCGGTAACTCAATTGGTAGTAATCCAATGGTTAGCAGCCTAATGATTAGCAACCTAGTTAATGGTCGGTAACCGCCGCCAACGCATTGCGGCCGATTAAATCCACAGCCTGTTGGCAATGTATCGCTTGATCTATGGGAGTTAAATGCATGTCTGTCCGCAATCCGTTGCGATCCCTGGCCCTCTGCGCTCTGGTTGGGATTTTCACCTCCCCCAGCTTCGCCGTTTCATTGCGGGCTGCAGACTCTGCATCCGCCTTGGCCGCCATCCGAAAAGTTGCGCCCGAAGGTGGCGGGCACTCTGCGGCGGTGGCTGCCGCAAAGAGCTTGTCCCAGTTGGATGCGCAGGCTCTCCCAGAAGTCCTGGCTGCCATGGATGGAGCCAATCCGCTGGCCAAGAACTGGCTGTTCGGTGTGGCCGGGACACTTGCCGATCGCGGCAACGTTCCAACCGCTGCGTTGGAAGCGTACTTTGAAGATCGTCAACACGACGCCGACGCCCGCTACTGGGTATTTCAACTCCTGACGAAGGACTCGGCTGCCGAGCGAGGAACCCGACTGGAGCAACTGCTGGAAGACCCGAGCGCGGAACTGAAGTATTTGGCGGTCGAACATCATCTCAAGCAAGTCGACAGCCTGCGCGAGGCGGGCGATCAACAAGCACAACTCAACCTGCTCGCTAGGTTGTTGGAAGCTTCACGCAATCCACCACAGATTCAAAAGATCGCCGGGCTGCTTAAAGAAGTGAACCAGCCGGTCGAACTGCAGAAGCACTTTGGCTTTATCGCGCAGTGGCACGTGGTGGGGCCATTCGACAATGTTGGGCAAAAAGCGTTCGATGTGGTTTATGGACCCGAGCAGGAGTTGATCGCCGGTTCGGGCAAAGCGCTCGACCTCTCGGCAACGCACGCTGGCAAAGCAGGCGAGGTGACTTGGCAGCTGGTGAGCACCGACAAGGAAGACGGAACGGTTGACCTCAACGTAGCTTACAACAACGAAAAGGGAGCGATCTGCTACGCCTTCTCGATCTTCAACTCCACTACAGCCCAACCCTGCGAAGTGCGTTTGGGATGCACCAACGCCAATCAGGTTTGGCTGAACGGTAAGAAGTTGATCAGCAACGAGGTCTATCATACGGCAAGTGCTATTGATCAATACATCGGACGTGGGGAGCTGCAAGCTGGTCCCAATACGATCTTGCTTAAAATTTGCCAAAATGAGCAGACCGAACAGTGGGCTCAAGACTTCGCCTTCCAGTTCCGCGTCACCGACCTGACCGGCAAAGCCATCCGCTCGGTCGACTAGTACGGATCAAGCGTTCCTCACAGTCAACCAGTCCAGTCAGTCATTCAGCCCAGTTATTCATTCGTCTTGCTGGGTGCGCTCTACAAATAACTTTCTAGCAAGTGAATCCATCAATATGAAACGACTCAGTTTGAACCGACAAGCGATGCGAAGGTCAGGTTTGGCGGCGATTGGCGGTGCTCTGCTGGCAATCGTGTTCTCCCAACAAACCAAGGCGGATTGGCCGCAGTTTCGTGGCGCAGGTGCCAGCAGTTTGATGGCCAATGCCAAACTCCCAGCCTCGTTCGACGTTAGCACCGGCGCGGGGGTGGCTTGGAAAGTCGAATTGCCTGGGGTGGGGGTGGGAGGACCCGTTATCGTCGGCGAGCGGATCTTCACCACCAGCAGCTATGGCATGGAAGAGCGACGTATCGCCGTGACGGCCAACGACACCAAAACGGGAGAACAACTCTGGTCACGCGAGTTCAAGACGACCGGTCGCCCGTACTGCCATCCGACCAGTGCCAATGCAGCTCCGACCCCAGCTACGGATGGGGAGAGTATCGTTGGTTTCTTCAGCTCCAATGACTTGGTTTGTTTGGATCTCGATGGCAACCTAAAGTGGTTTCGTGGCTTGACCTATGATTATCCCAAGGCGGCCAACGACGTGGGGATGAGCAGCTCGCCGTTGATCGTAGATGGAGTCGTTGTGGTCCAGATCGAATGCCAAGCAGACTCTTTCGCAGCTGGCATTGACTTGGCGACTGGCGAGAATTTGTGGCGTGTGGATCGCCCGCGGCGTGCCAACTGGGCCTCGCCGATCGCTTTCAAAGATACCGATGGTCAAGCGCGGGTGCTGATGCAGTCGTCCGAAAGTGCTGTGGCGGTTGAGCCGCAGTCGGGGGCGACCGTGTGGGAGATCGAGATGTCTTGTGCCGGGATCCCCTCGGCAACTGTGGCGGGCGATCTGTTGCTGGTGCCCGCCGGTGGTATCACCGCGCTTGACTTAAAGAGTGGCGGTGGTTCACCCGCGAAAGTTTGGTCGAACAATAAACTGAACCCCAATAGTGGTTCATCGCTGGTGATTGGGGATCGCGTGTTCACGGTCAACCGGAGCGTGTTGGCTTCGGCCGATCTGGCGACCGGCGAGTTGACGTCGCAGACCCGGTTGGCCGATGCGGGTACGATCTGGGCAACCCCGGTTGCCTCGGGTGAGCGGATGTACATTTTTGCCGAACCGGGCAAGTGCTTTGTGCTGAATCTGCAAGCCGCCGAACCGGAGTTGCTCGGGACCTACGAGTTGGGTGAAAGTGTCCTGGGCTCCCCTGCCCTGTCGGCGGACGCGATCTTCGTCCGCTCGAAGAATCACTTGTGGAAACTGGCTGATTCCAAGTAATGCGTGCGATCAGCCGCGTGTCGAGTTAGAATACTGCGACGTTCAATTTGTTCTTTGAAATCGATAGTTGGTTATCGCGCATGAGTTTCGAACTTCCCGTTGTTTCCGTTCCCCCAGCAACCACGGTGCAGCCCGGCAATTTGGGGCTCGATGCTCCCTCTGGCGGTGGTTGTCAGAGTTCATCGAGCGCTGGCTTTGCCCCGTCGCGTCGTCTGCCAGAGTGGCTACGGCGCGATTTGCCGAAGGGGAACTTCAATAACTTTACTGCGGGCCTGCTGGAAGAGTTGAAGCTGGAAACGGTTTGCGACAACGCCAAGTGCCCCAATCGCATGGAGTGTTACTCGCAAAAGACCGCCACCTTCATGATTCTTGGGAACGTGTGCACGCGCCCATGCGGATTCTGCGCCGTGTCGCGCGGCAAGCCCGAAGCGCTTGAGTTGGATGAACCGGAACGGGTGGCCGAAGCGGCTTTTCGCTTGGGACTCAAGCACGTGGTGATTACTTCGGTAACACGCGATGATTTGCCGGATGGAGGTGCCGAGCACTTCTATCAAACGGTGTTGGCGGTGCGGCGTAAGACAGGGGCCGCCATCGAGGTCCTGACGCCTGACTTCATTGCCAACAAGCTGGGCTTGGAGCGTGTGGTCGAGTCGGCACCGGAAGTGTTCAACCACAACATGGAAACCATTCCGCGGCTCTACCGACGCGTGCGTGGACCGAAGAGCGATTACAATTGGACGCTTGAACTCTTGCAGCGGGTCAAGCAACTGAATCCGACGATTAAGACCAAAAGTGGGTTGATGCTGGGACTCGGCGAAAACCGGGATGAATTGCTGGCCTGTTTGAGTGATCTCAGGCGTTATGGTTGCGACTTCCTGACCCTCGGCCAGTACTTGCAGCCGGGTGCCAAGTACTTGCCCGTGCAACGCTATGTGCCGCCGCAGGAGTTTGCTGAGTTAGGAGAAATCGCCTCGCAAATGGGCTTTGAAAAGGTGGCCAGTGGGCCGTTTGTGCGTTCCAGCTATCATGCCCGTGACATGGCGGAATCGTAGCTGAGCCTCAGCTGCCGCTTGGACGCTGGCCGAATCTCAGCCGGTCCGTTGCATCTGCTATGATACACATTCAACTTATGAAAACCTACCTAGACTGAAGAGTCCCTCAGCATGCGTCGCTTACTTACTCCGCGTTTGCAACTGCTTTTACTTGTTTTCACGGCGAGTTGGTTATTGCCAGCCGCTTTCATTTTTACTTTTGGTCCATCAGCTATGGCTCAAGAAACATCGGCCTCTGCCCAGGACGCCACCACGGCGAGCACCGAAGATCCAGCGGAGCTGTTCGAGCCGCGGGAATATGCGGCTGAGGGAGGAAAGGTGCTTAAGTACCGTTTGCTGAAGCCACTTGATTTTGATCCGCAAAAGAAGTATCCGTTAGTGATTTTCCTGCACGGCGCCGGTGAGCGTGGTGAAGACAACTTGGTGCAGTTGGTCCACGGCATGCGCGATTTCTGCAAGCTCGAACGCCGCCAAGCGAACCCTTGTTATGTGCTAGCACCCCAGTGCCCCAAGAACGAAAAATGGGCTGACATCGATTGGACACAAGAGGGGGTCGTGCTCCCGGAAGCGATCAGTTCCTCGCTGGGGCTGACGCTTGAAGTGGTGGATGCCATGCTGAATGATGCTGCGGTCGATAAGAATCGCATCTACATTACCGGCTTGTCGATGGGTGGCTACGGTACGTGGGATGCGTTGGCCCGGCGTCCAGATTTTTTTGCAGCGGCGCTGCCCATTTGTGGCGGGGGTGACCCAAAAACAGCTGAGAAGATCAAACATGTGCCGATCGCTTGTTTTCATGGAAGCGATGATGAAGCGGTCAAACCTGAGAATTCGCGGGTGATGATTGAAGCATTAAAGGGAGTTGGGGGCAATCCGTTGTATACTGAGTATGCAGGTGTTGGTCATGATAGCTGGACGGAAACTTATGCGAACGAAGCCAATCACAAGTGGTTGTTTGAGCAACGCCGCAGCAGCACTCCCAAGTAACGTTCGCTGATGGTTGGTATGCGAGCCGCAAGCCACACTTTCCAAGTCCGCCCTACCGCATAGGAGCATTGGCAGTCGGTGAAGCCGCCTCAAGACAAAGCCGTATCCGATCTGAAGCCGCGTCATCAAGCGCGACTTTTTCCTTCGTTTGGATTTTACGATCTGCGGCATAATTGCTGGCGGGCGATCGTACATGGCCGAGTGTTTGTGGACGGACGGGTTCCACTCGGTACACGCATCTTATTGCGAGGCTTGCAGCGAGCCATGCAAGCTACGCCGGAAGAACTCGCCAGCGAGACGTTCCGCCGACGCATTGACGGCTTTCTCTCGGCCCCCGGTAAACGCCGTAAGATCGTATTGGAGATAGCCGGTCATCACTACCGTTTGGTCCGCAGGACGCGGAGCAACGGCTCGTTTTACGGTGCGCTGACGTTACCACCGGAGTTTCAACCGAATGGCTCGCCGTCGCATGTGCTGCAGATGAACATGCGGCGTTCGACAGATGAGTTAGGGGCGATTGCGCCGACGTCGGGCTCGATCTATATCATCAAACCGCAGGGTGTGAGTGTTATCAGCGATATTGATGATACGATCAAGATGACCGAAGCCACCTGCAAGAAGTCGATGTTAGCGAACACCTTTCTGCGTCCCTTTGAGGTGGTCGAGGGAATGTCGCAGCTGTATCAGCAGTGGCAACAGCAAGGTTGTGACTTTCATTATGTTTCGAGCAGTCCCTGGCAGCTTTATGAACCGCTGGCCGAGCTGTGCGAAGCCAGCATGTTTCCAGGTGGCAGCATGCATTTGAGGTACTTCCGCGTGCGGGACGAAATGTTCAAGCGTTTTCGCCCGATTCGCCGGCACTCGAAGGTAGGTATTATTGCAGGGATCTTCAAGCTTTTGCCGCAGCGTAAATTTGTTCTGGTGGGTGACAGCGGAGAGAAAGATCCCGAAATCTATCGCTTCCTTGCGAAGCGGTTTCCAGCGCAGGTCGCGTCCATCCTCATTCGCAATGTTGCCAGCAAGCCGCTCGACCCTAAACGATTGCAAAAACTTCAGTCGCTACCCCAGCCGGTCGATGTGCGTGTTTTCACTCATGCCGCAGAGATCTCCAACGCGTTGGAGCGGTGGGCCACACCGCTTTGACCTCTGCCAGACAAGCTCGGCCGCCATGCAGCGATGCCGCCATGCAGCGATGCAGAGTTAACCTGCTCTCACAGCTCATGGGTATGCTTGAAGGCGAGCGGTATATCTTCTGCCTGACCCATGCGGATCAACAACTCAGCGTCCGGATCGCGGTCGATATCAAGTAAGAATGTTCCCTGGCCGTCGACTACGCGATAAACGCCGATATCGTCTTTTCCGTCACCATTCCAATCACCGACCACAGGTGTGTCGCTCGTAAAACCGAACGTCAAGACGGTCGGGTGGGTCAGGTCGTCGGACACAGGCAGAAACCAACTGGCCAAAGAGTCGCCAGCCCCAGTCGAGCGCACGACGCCGAGTTGGCGAAAGCCATCGCCATTCCAATCCCCCGAGATGGCCTTGTCACCGGGAAAACCAAAGAACAGTGAGTGATCCCAAAGGCTATCGCCCGTAGTATCGAATTGCCAGTGCAACAGCCCGCGCTCCTCATCGGGCGACACCCAGCCAATGTCTTCGGTGCCGTCGCGATTAACGTCAAGAATCACCCATTGCCCGGCTCCCACGGGGTAGGTCCGCGTTTCCAGCTGCGGGGCGTCGGTGTCGTTGGTGAACTGGATACTCACTACACACGCTTCAGCGTTGATGCGACGTTCTGTCAGTAGGTCAAGACGTCGATCACCATTCATGTCGCCCAGATAGGGGCGGTCTCCCACCTCTCCAAAGGTGAGTGTTTTTTCAGGAGCACCATCCATGTTGAAGTCCAAACTCCAGCGACCATCGTGAAAGAGCCCCAGCGATGGCTCGCGCGGCAGCGACTCGACATTCAAGCTGGCTTCGTACCGCAACGTTGGAAACAACGGATCGTTTGTGTCGAACAAAATCGCTCCTTGTCGTATTCCAAGGTTGGATGTGTCCAGATCTATTTCAACGTAGGCATATTCGCCAGGTAGTAGGCTCGGGAGTTCTCGCGGTGCGACCATTCCAACCGCGCCGGTCGTGGTGGTTCTGCGAAACACCAGTTGGGCATCGCCGCGATTCACCAGCGTGATCATATGTCGCAGGTGTCGGCCAGGTGAAACGGTTCCGAAGTTGATCTGCAGCGCGCCGTTTCGCGGGGTATGTCCCTCGAGCGTTTCGAGCTTTGGACCTGTGACCCAAGCCGTGAGGGCAACCGTTCGTGTTTGCCGCGAACCTTCCGCGTCATCCCACCGCAGTTGCAGCTGGCCAGCCACTTTTCCAAACGCCGACTTAGAGACCCGGACTGGCAGCTTGCTGGAAGACTTAGGTGCTAACGGCCCTGGCGGTGGAGCACTTTCATCCAATTCTAAACAGCCGGAAACTGCAATTTTCAAATTCTTCAGCGACTGTGCGGATCCGTTGTGGATCGTCAACTGCGGCTGTCTTAAGCTGCCGCGAACGAACTTCCCGAGGAAGTAGACTCCCTCTTCAGGGATTGGCTCCGTCGATACCGCGTGCACTAAATAGTTATTGCCCGATTCAGTCGCTCCCCCGGGCTTGCTGGCGGGCGTCGTAGCCTCCTTCCAGTGAGGAAGTACGATCATCTGCCGTTCCGCCAAGAGGCTCACGGCAGGTGGCGGGTCTTCCGCGCTGACGGGCAACGTACGTGCCACTCGCAAGCCAACGCGTTGAGCCGGTTCATTGCCGATCAGGAGGTACTCCGTATTCACTCCCACTCCATCGGTGAGTGTCCAGGCGGAGCCGCCGCGGACGTGGTGTTGGTCGGAAAACGTGAACATCACGTGTGGTGCTTGCTCCGGCGGATGGATCCATTCGGAGATGTTGCCCAGAATGTCAAAGAGCCCAAATGCGTTGGGTTTGAGTGAGCCAGGTGCCCGGGGATTCAGGTGGCTGTGAGGACGGCAATTGGCGTAAAGCTCGAAAAGTTTGTCGTTCCGCCCCCAATACCGTGGTGTTTGGGTATTCGCATGACCGGCGTGGGTCCATTCTTCAGGCGTCGGTAGGCGGAATCCCCGGCGCTGAGTGGCATCGGGAAACGGTCGATAGAATTCTTGCGATAACTGTTCGTAGCAATGCTCCGAAGCAGGAATACCAGCCAGCGTTGACAGTTTATTGCAAAACGCCGCGCATTGATGCCACGACGTATAACCCTTGGGTAGCCGCTGCGGTAACTCGACATGCGAGAGAGGGAGCTGCCGCATAACCCAATCCCACTGGCATTGCGCGATTTCATAGGCGGAGATCGCAAAGGCATGGTTTGTGTCGGTCGCGTCGCTGGTGGCAGGAGGAAGCTGGCAGGCTACCAATTCAATGTTCCCCTCCGTTTCAAACCAATTTCGCGTGGAGCTCGGGTGCAAATACACCAGTTGCTCTTTGGCCTCGTTCCGCAGATGCTCAACTCCCCACTTTCGTAGCAACCAGGCGCACGCTGCATGCGCGCCAGCATCTGCATCGAGGGCGTACCATTCCAGCACATTGAGAACGTACTGCTGCCGCTGGGCTGAATCCCACTTCTCTGGATCGTACTCGCCAAGGGCCAGGATCAAGGCATAGCGGATATCGGGCTGCTTCTCGCGCGCACAGCGATCGACTAGCAGTTGGGCGTCAACGCGCGCAGAAGCACACATGTGGATCAAAGCGGTTTGTAGCGTATTGTCGGGGCCCGAGGCGAAGTAGCCCCACAGTGTTTCATCTTCTTGTCCGCTAACTTGCAGCTTGGCAATAATCAGCGCGGCCGCACTCCCCACCTCGCCAATCGAAGACTCCGCAATGCCCTGCGGGAGCACCGTCGCCAAGGCCGCATCGAGTGCTGCGATATCGGAAGAACCTCGTTCCTCCCCCGCGACGCGATCCGCAGCAACTGCTTCGGCAATATTCCCGCTGCGCCGCGGCAGTTCTTGACCCATGCTGGACTCGGTTGACTGGGCGAGTTGCTCGCCGTCCCTTGAGATCCATGCGACTCTGACTCCTGCAATAACGCCAGCCAATAGTAGCAGCAGCGCAGCGGTCGTTGGTAAGGCCATCCGCAGCCTGCGACGCAACACAAACATTCGCAGGGCTTTTGCAAAGTCGCCAGCGGTGTGAAAGCGAACCTCCGGATCTTTGGCCAAGGCCCGCGAGCAGATGCGGTCGAACTCTGACGGTACATCCACCCGCTGCCGCATGGGGGGGGCAGGAACACTGAGAATCGCCTCGCTTAGCGAGTCTTTGGAAGCGTTGGGGGGAAGCGTTGGATGGATTCCAGTTACCAACTCGTACAGGATCACTCCGAGCGAATACACGTCTGAGCGTCCATCCAAATGATGTGAACTACCGCGCACTTGCTCCGGGCTCATATACAGCGGCGTGCCAACATAACGCGAGCCCGTGCCAAGTTCACTGTGTTCGAGTGCAATTCCAAAGTCGGTTACGTGTGCACAACCTTGGCGGTCGATCAGGATGTTATTGGGCTTGAGATCGCGATGAACAATTCCTCGGCGGTGCGAGTGATGAACAGCTTCTGCCACATCCGCTACGATGCGCGAGGCGGTTACAGGATCGAGCATCCGGCCAGACCGATATTCGCGCAGGGTCGGTCCTTCGATGTATTCAAAAACATGAAACGGAAGTTCGTTGTGCTCGCCACTGTTTAGCAGTTTGACGATCCGCGGATGCTCAAGCGGTTCATTCAGGGCTGCCTCTTTGCGAAACAGATCGCGATAATCATCTCCGCAGGCTGTCTTCCAGTCCGGGCGCAACAGCTTGAGCGCCATGGTTCGCGCGGTGCGAATATCCTCTACTAGGTATACGAAGCCGATGGCCCCCTTACCCAGCAGACGAACGACCCGGTAGTCCCCAATGCACTCCCCCGCGCTAAGCGGCGGTTTCGGCTGGTCGCTTAGCGATAGGCCGAGAGCCCAATGTTGATCGCGAACGGTTTGTTTGGATTCTTCCATAGCACCCATTGTAGCTCTTGCAAGAACTGATATCCAATTGCAACCGTTCCAAAGCAGGTCGCCAGGTGTTATCGGGGATAACGGCTCTCCCCGGCCCTGATCGGCCGACCCCTCCCGCAGGAATCCAAGCGAAACGTTTGAATTCCCGCGGGGAGGGTAAGTTGCGCGTCAGACCTGAGCGGTACTGCTTTGGCCCCTGAGAGATAGGATGACCTGCTTAGTAGGATCGTATTTTAGCAGCTGCTAACTGGACAGCGCCAGGTTTGTGAGCGGCAAGGCACTAGCCGCCGGTTCTTCCCGTTGCTTTTCACTCATTTACCGGCGGCAAGTGCCTCGCCGCTCACATTGCAGAAAATCGAGTAAATTACCGTAATTGGGCACAAACCTGGCGCTGTCCAGCTACACACTCCCTCACATATCTCCCCGATTAAATGCAAGAGTTAAGGTGAACGCAAGTTTGCCTGGCGATGAACGTAGGCGATGACTTGCGCGGCCACGTCGACATCGAGCGTTTTAGCCAGGCCGCGCCAGCCCGGCACGGCATTTACTTCCAAAACTAACAAACGTCCGTCCCGGCACGGCAGTAGGTCGATTCCCAGCAGCCCTCCACCGACCGCTTCTGCCGACAGGCGAGCCATCTGCAATTCGTCATCGGATAATAAGTGGCGTTCGGCGGTACTCCCTTGCGCGAGGTTGGTCCGCCAAGCATCCCCCACCGCGAGGCGTTTGATCGCATGCACATGCTCGCCGACAAAGAGCACGCGGATATCAAAGCCAAAGTGTTGGCAAAATTGCTGCACGTACAGTACTTGTCCCATTTGCTGCAAGGTACCGAAGACGCGCCAAGCCATATCAAGGTCTTGCACGCGGATGATTCCCCGCCCTTCCCCGCCAAACAGCGGCTTCACCACCACGTCCCCACCGAGTGTCTCGAAAGCTTCAAGCGCCGCCGCGCGCGACTGACAAGCGATCGTCGCGGGCACGGGAACTCCAGCTTGCTGCAGACGGTGCAGCGTCAGCCACTTGTCAATAGCGACTTCCAGGGTTCGCGGCGGATTGATGACCGGCACCCCCAGGCTCTCCCATACCTGCAAGCAGTCCATACGGAAGATCACTTGTTCCAGCGAGCCAAGCGGCATACTGCGCACGATAACCGCGTCCAACTCAGTACTCAGTTCAACGCTAGCTTGGGCTGCGACCGTGGCTTCCGCACGGCCCGCTCCAAGCATTCGACATTGCATGTCATTGAACTTGAGTGGCTGTAGCTCAGTCCCCAACGGAAAGAGCGCAGCGGCGCGCTGTAGATCCGCCAGATAAGGGCTGTCGGGGGCGCTTAGCACGCCAACACGCAGTGGATGGGAGGCGGGCACGGTGGTTATCGCAGCTCCGTTGCAAAGGAACTGGCAACCAGATCTTCGCGGAGGCCCCCGAACTTCCAACTCCTGCCGCTGCGGAGGTTGACCACCAACACTTCGGCTGGACTGAACAAGCCAGGATCCACCTTGTAAAAATCGTACTCATACTTGGCGAAGGTCTCGGCAAACGGCGCACCGTAATCCCGCGAAGCAGAACTCGGCAGCTGCCCACCGACCTCCGTGATCTGTTCGTCATCTGCATCGACCCAGAGCGTCACATGCCCACCGTACAAAATAGCATCGTTGGTGCGACCAATACCGAGAGCGAAATCGGGCGTGGGGGGCGGTAGTGGGGCAAGCCCATAGGCGCTGTGGATTGCTTGCAGTGGAAAGCCCAGTTCAAATAACTTGTGTAGCGATGTCTCGACGCTGCGGGCGACGACTTGAACGCAGCCAGCCACGCAACAGGTGGGGGCCACGGCCAACCAGACGGACTCCGTCGGGACGTTGCATTCGGCAGCAATTGTGGCGACGACGTCGCAGTCTGGAAGTTTGTTGGCTTCGAGTGTGCCTACCGCCAACGCTTGCGAGTCGCCAGCATCGAGCGAACGCAATACTTCTTCACGGCCACGCCGGACGCGCATCGACCCGGAGCCCATAGCGAAATATTTGCCAACCTTGACGGGCCAGCCCGCATATTGCGATAGCATGCAGGCTTCAACAGGGTGGTCGGTGGCAACCTGAATCCATGGGCCAGCCCACGTATCCCGATCGCCGTTGGTCACCGAGATGCGGGCTTTACCAGCCATGCAAATCGTCGCCAGGGCGACCCCGGCTTGAAGCCCGCCGGCGGTATGCACGCCGAAGTCGAGCAGATGAGCACCGCACGCTAGCTTGGTGGCTTGGATTCGTAACTCGGTTGATCGTTCCTGCGCCCGCGCGAATACGTCGTGAGCGGCCCGATTTAGTCCTTCCCCTGACTGCATGTGGTTCCTCTGAGCAAAATAGGGATGGGGGAATTATCTGTTAGAAAAACGACGTTTATCTGCCGGTAGCAACTACCGGGAGCATAGCCGGTCATCATGAGTGCTGTTGAGCATTCGCACAAGCGGCTACACTGTCACGGTCAGTTTTCAGCTGACAGATTTCGGGCGGCAGCTGACCGTTCTCGCGCGATACTTGAGAAGTGTTAGCCTCTCAACGTTTGCCTGGGCTAGCAGAACGCCCACGGTGCGTCATGCTTTCTTGCGTTTTACTTGCAGGGTATTTTGTGGCCAGTCTGACGATTGAAAATTACGTCAAAGCCATTTATCAACTGACGGCCCAGGTCAACGCGGAAACCGCTTCCACGGGTGCCTTGGCGGCAGCGCTGCGCGTGTCGCCGAGCACCGTCACCTGCATGTTGAAAGCACTCCACGAGAGCGAACTGGCGGAGCACCGACCGTATGGCGGGGTCCGCCTAACAGATCAAGGAGAAAAACTGGCGCTGCGCGTCCTGCGACGCCATCGACTCATCGAGCTCTTCCTGGCGCAAACCTTGCAACTTAATTGGGATGAAGTGCATGAGGAAGCTGAGCACTTAGAGCATGCAGTCAGCGAACTGTTGGTAGATCGCATCGATGCCTATCTGCAGTACCCCGAACTCGATCCGCATGGAGACCCCATCCCCAAAAGTGATGGTAGTGTGGCGACTGCAATTTATCAGTCGGTCAGCGATTGCCAACGCGGGCATAAGTTGACACTGTGTCGCGTGCTGGATCAGAGCTCGGAGTTCCTTAGATTCTTGAGCGAGGCGGGCTTAGAACTCGGCGTGACCTTCGAAATCACCCGTCGCGATCGAGCGGCTGGAACCATTACGGTTGCCACCCGCGATCGCGAAACGACGCTGAGCAACGAAGCGGCCAGTCGCCTGCTGATTCAATCCTGAAACTCACTCTACGGGAGGGCAAGTGTCCAAGATAAGTTGGGGATCAATTTATTAAAATTCACCGAGGATTCACGGGTAAATCGACCGATGAACCTTGCTGTCAGCTCATCGTAGCCTATGATATTTTCGTGGGTTTGATAAAGCCCGCAAAAATGAACTTCCGGCTGTTATTCCGGCAGAGGGACCAATTTTATGCGTTGGCCTAGGTCATAAGTAGCTCGTGCAGAAGCACGCTCGACCTTCGCCAGTCTCGCAGCGGCTCCAGTTTTGCCGCCGTCGGTCGGGAGTTTCGATCTGGGCCGCTGAGGACTCGCTCCTCAGCGGCTTTTTTCGTCTTCGATTAAGTCTCTGGTTCTGTTTAAATTCTGGGGCTCGGTCGGTTCTCGTGCCTAGCTTTGGGCACACTAGTGACGAGTGAACTTGCGTCGGCCGCCGACCCACACCATGGCGACCCGACCTTCGAGTTGTTTTCCGAGCAGCGGGGTGTTGGCGTTGCGCGAAAACATTTGGGAGCGTTCAACGGTCCAGGTAGCCGCTGGGTCGATTAACACGACATCTGCGGGCTTACCGACCTCGAGCGAACCGGCCTCAATTCCTAGGACATCGGCCGGGGCACACGACAGGCACTCGATTGCGCGTTTCCAGTTCAACTTGCCGGGCTTGATCAGATAGGTGATCACTTGCGACAAAGCGGTATCCAGCGAGCTCATGCCAAACGGAACGGCGCTGAGTTCTTGCATCTTTTTTTCTAGCGACTTGGGTTGATGGCCGCTGGTGATCAAGTCGATCGTGCCATCGGCAACCGCTTCAAGGCACGCGTCAATATGCTCTCGGCTACGGAGTGGTGGGTTCATGATTAAGCTCGAATCGAAACTCCGCAACATTTCATCATCGAAGCACAGATTGCCAATTCGAATACCGACGGTGACAGGCGTTGTACGATGCTTGCTGCGCCGCACCAGTTCGACGCTCCCCGCAGTTGAGATACTGCTTAAGTGCAAGCGACCGCCGGTTGTTTCTATCAAGCGTAGGTCGCGGGAGGTGGCCAAGTCCTCTGCTTCAGCTGGCATGGGGGGCAGTCCGAGAATCAGCTGCATCTCCCCCTCGTGCATCAAACCGCCGCGGGTCAGGCTGGGGACTTCCGGTCGATCCAAGATCGGGCGGTTGAACATCAAGCAATACTCGAGTGCGCGGCGGAGCAAGGCCGTATTGCTCAGTGGACGGGGAGAATCACTCAGGGCAATGGCACCTGCTTCTACCAGCGATCCGATCTCGGCCAGTTCTTCGCCCAGGCGTCCTTTGCTAACGCAGCCGATCACGTAGACCCGACAACGATCGGCACGCGCCGCCTTCTGCCGCACGAACTCAACAGCCATGGGGGTATCGATGGGAGGATCGGTGTTGGCCGAGCAGGCGATCGAGGTAAAGCCACCGGCTAGGGCAGCCATAGTCCCTGATTCGATCGTTTCATCCTCTTCCCGCCCTGGTTCTCCGAGTTCACTGGCCAAGTCGACCAAGCCGGGAGCAACGATCCAACCTTCTGCATCGACCCTCACGGTGTTGGGAGGCAGTTCGCCATCGAGTGGATCGATGGCGGCGATTTGCCCACCTGCTAACAGCATTCGTCCCTTGCGATCCAGACCTTGCCTCGGACAGACGATTCGCCCGTTTTCAATCAACCAAACTTCGTCTACTTTGCGAACCATTAAACGACTCCTTCGGCGTTAATCGGCCGAACTGCCGCGCGACCTCTTCCCAGCAACAGCCAGAGGGCTGCCATACGGATGGCGATGCCATTGCTAACTTGCTGCAAGATGACTGAATGAGGTCCATCGGCTACTTCGGGGGTGATCTCGACGCCGCGGTTAATTGGGCCAGGGGCCATAATCAAAATGTTCGGCTTGCTTCGCTCCATCCGCTCGGAATTCATGGCATACAGCAAGGCGTACTCGCGGACCGATGGAAAGGGGCTGGCGGCTTGTCGCTCAAACTGAATCCGCAAAAGGTTGAGGACATCACAACGCGGCAAGATCTCATCCAAGTTGTAGGCCACTTCGATTCCAAACTTCTCCCACTGTTTAGAAACTAAGGTCGCGGGGCCACACACGATCACCTGCGCGCCAAGCTTCTTTAAGCCCCAGATGTTTGATCGAGCGGTTCGGCTGTGGGCAATGTCGCCGACAAGTGCCACGGTGAGTCCTTCGAGCGAACCGCGTTGTTGGCGAATGGTGAGGATATCGAGCAAGCCTTGCGTGGGATGCTCGTGCGGTCCGTCACCCGCGTTCAGCACGGAGCAGCCGAGGTGTTGTGCCAACAGATGCGAGGTGCCGGGAGTTGCATGGCGGACCACCACTGCGTCCACTCCCATCGCCTCAATGGTCTTGGCCGTATCAATAAAGGTCTCCCCTTTGGATACCGACGAGCCACCCGACGAGAACTCGATGGTGTCAGCTCCCAGGCGTTTGGCGGCAAGTGAAAAACTATTGCGAGTGCGAGTGCTGTTCTCAAAAAACAAATTGGCGATCGTGCAACCGGCGAGCAGGTCGAGCTTTCGTCCTGTCGTGCGAAAAATGCTATCCAACTGCTCGGCGGCATCCAGCAAGGTGATGATGTCTTCCGCTGGCATGCTTTCCAGATCAAGCAGATGCCGGTGCTGCCAACTTTCGGGAAATGAGGGTCGCAGATTGTCCGCTATATCAGTCATCCCAGCGAGCCTCATTGGCCAATAATGTGAAGTTGCCCCACTCAAAACGGAGTAGTCGATACCAAACGGGCAAATATGCAAGGGGCGCGCGAAATTGTAAGCGCCCCGCTAATTCCTCGCGAGGCGGCGTGCATGTCCGAACGCAACACCGCACCCACGCAACCCCGCTACGCGAACTCGCGCAGCACCTTGGGGAGCGGAAAATAGACATCCTCTTTCTTGACCGTCTCCAGACGCACCGAGGCACCATACTTTTCGACCAACCAATCCACGGTCGCCTGCACCACCGACTCGGGCGCGCTGGCACCCGCAGTCACCATCACCCGCTCAGTGCCGGTAAACCAAGTCGGATCGATATCTTCGCAACCATCGATCAAATGAGCTCTCCGCCCCTGTTCCACCCCAAGCTCCCGGAGGCGTTGGCTATTGCTGCTGTTTTGACTTCCCAAAACCAATACCACATCCACTTGTTCGGCAAGCAGTCGCACCGCTTCTTGACGATTCTGAGTCGCATAACAGATGTCATCTTTGGGAGGGCTCTCGATCCAAGGAAATCGCTCCCTTAGTCTCGCAATGATCTTATTGGCATCATCGACGCTTAGGGTGGTTTGAGTGAGATAGGCCAACTTGCAAGCCGGCTCGAACGATAGTCGATCGACCCCGGCGGTGTCCTCCACCAGCACAATCGCTTCAGGAGCTTCCCCCATCGTGCCGATCACTTCGTCATGCCCCTCGTGGCCGATCAGTATGATGGTGTAATTCGCTTTGGCGTATTTGATCGCCTCCAAGTGAACCTTGGTCACCAAAGGGCAGGTGGCATCGATGGCGGTCAATTGCCGGTCTTTGGCGAGTTGCCGGATGATGGGGGAAACGCCGTGGGCGGAAAAAAGCACGGTCGAACCGCAAGGGATCTCGTGCAAATCGTCGACAAATATGGCCCCCTTGGCTTGGAATTCCCTCACGACATATTGGTTGTGTACGATTTCATGGTAGACATAAATGGGTGGTGGGAAGTTGCTGATGGCGATTTCAAGGCTCTTTACGGCCATATTGACGCCAGCGCAGAATCCTCTGGGAGCTGCAAGAATGATTTCCATGGGCTTATCGCTATAAAAACTTTGATTTCCAACGACTGATATCACTTATTATGCTGCAATCCGCCCACAGCACGACTGCCGCAAACGCATTTTTTCATACTGAACTGTCGCTTCTCGGACCGCACCGTCCCCCGGCAGCTTGGAGTCAGGCGGATGCGGAGGCCTACTGCCGCCGTTGGGCTCGCCAGTCATACGAAAATTTCACAGTGGTCAGTTGGCTCCTTCCGCGTCATGTGAGGCAAGACTTTTACAACGTTTACGCCTACTGTCGCTGGGCCGACAATCTTGCTGACGAAGTAGCTGACCGCCAGCAGAGCCTGGAGTTGCTCGGCTGGTGGCAGCAGCAATTGGCACTCTGTTATTCTGGTCGCCCATCCCACCCCGTCCTGGTCGCCCTGCAGACGACCATCCAACGGCATCACATTCCGCTTACCCCATTTGCGGACCTGCTGAGTGCTTTTCGCCAGGATCAAACGGTAGCCCGCTACGATTCCGACGCGCAGTTGCTCGACTACTGTACGCGCTCGGCAAACCCCGTTGGGCGAATCCTGCTCCATTTAGCCGGGGCGGCCGAAGAGACTCAGCTGGAATTGAGCGATCACATCTGCAGCGGCTTGCAGCTCGCCAATTTTTGCCAAGACATGTCGCGCGATGCCGCCATCGATCGTATCTACGCGCCGCGCTCGCGTTGGCAAGCGCATGGGGTGACCGAAGAAATGCTCTTGCTGCGGCAGCCGACGAGCGGCCTGCAAAACCTGCTTACCGCTTGGGTAGCCGATACGCGAGTGATGTTCAAGGCCGGTCGACCGCTCGTCGATCGCGTGCCACGTTGGCTGGCGACCGATATCGACTTGTTCATTCGCGGTGGCATTGCCGTGCTGGACGCGATCGAGCAACAGCGGTTTGATGTCTGGACAAAACGTCCGAAAATTTCGAAACTACAAAAACTTCGCTTGCTGGGCAGCTCACTCACCCGTCGCCTGCGATCCACTGGCGGCCAGCAGCGGGGTGGGCATGCGTAGCTCTCCCCTTATTCCCGCCGAACTAACAGCCAGCCAAGCGTGGTGCCATGCTGTGTGCCGCGCGAGTCGGAGTAGTTTCTTCAGCTCTTTTCGCTTGCTCGACCGGCCGCGAAGATTGGCCATGTATGCCCTGTATGCCTTCGCACGCATCACCGATGACTTGGGAGATGGAGCGCTCGGTGCCAGCGAATCAGGGGACGACCGTCAAGTGCGGGGCAACGGCTCCGCTGATGACTCGGCGGTTGAGAGTAAGCGAAGCGTCGGCGAGCTGCAGCGCCTACGAGAAATGCAGTTGGTCGCCTGGGAAAATCAACTAGCCCAAGCGTTAGAGCTCGATCTCCCTCCGCGCACCCTGCGAGTTTCCCCCTTCGAGGGCTCCGCACATCAGGGCCCAACTGATCAGGGCTCTGCACATGAGGGCTCTGCACATGCGGCTGCGTTGGCACAAGCCGACGCGCGCAGCGCCGCCAACTCAGCCATCGCTGGCTACGCGCCGCTGTGGCCAGCATTGGTGCATGCGGTTGATCAATTTGCAATCCCACCGCAACTGCTGTTGGACATCGTGGAAGGGGTGCGGATGGATCTCACACCGCAACCGCCTGCCAACTGGGATGAGCTCAGGCACTACTGCTACCACGTAGCGTCGGCAGTCGGACTCGCTTGCGTTCACATTTGGAGGAGTGACCCGCGCGGGGCAAGCCACCTGCCGATGCAAAGTGCGATTGATTGTGGGATCGCGTTCCAATTGACGAACATCTTGCGCGACATTGCCGAAGATGCACGCGTCGGACGCAGCTACATTCCCTTGACCGAAATGGAACGCTTCGACGTCGATCCCACGCGGTGGTTGGCGGGAGAACCGAACGGCAACTGGCCTGCTTTGATCGAGCACATGGCGGCTGAGGCAGAGCGGCTGTACCTCAGTGGTTGGCCGACGATCGAAGCCTTGACGCCACGAAGTCAGCGGATGTTCTCGCTGATGTGGCGGAGCTACCGGCAGCTATTGCGAGAAGTGGTGGCTCAAAAAACAAATTTGTGGAGCGAAGGCAAAGTGCGCTTATCGACCTCCACCAAATTGAATCTGCTTACCAGTCATCTTGTCCCGCAGTTGTTTCGCCGCCTGCCTACCCCCGAACCGTTGGCGGATGGATCCTAATGCCTACAACGGCTTCGTCATCTCTCGGGCCGACACACGCTTCACTCGCCAACAAAACGGTGGTGGTTGCAGGTGGCGGCTTGGCGGGTATCTCGGCTGCCATGGCTCTGGCGCGGCACGGTGCTCAAGTTACATTGCTGGAAGCGCGTCGGCGACTGGGTGGGAGAACCGGATCGTTTACGACAGAAGTCGACGGTCGCACGGAGACAGTCGACTATTGCCAACATGTCGGCATGGGCTGCTGCACGAATCTGAAGCAGTTGATCGCGTGGCTCGGGCACTCCACCGCCTGGGCTGAGTATGCGGATTTGCATTTCTACTACGCCGATGGTCGTTACCAACGCCTGACGGCGCTCCCCTGGGTCCCTGCCCCACTGCACCTGATGCCATGGCTGGCCCAGTGGCCCGGCCTGCGGTGGCGCGATCGCTTGCTAATCGCTCGCGGAATGCTCGCGGTTCAACGCCTCAAGCCGGACGATTCGCTTGATGCGGTTTCGGCGCTGGAATGGTTACAAAGCCGTGGTCAAAGCGAGCGATGCCTGGCGCAATTCTGGAACACGATCATTGTCAGTGCGCTCGGTGAGCAGCTCGACCGCGTCAATCTGGCGGCGGTAGTCAAAGTGCTTCAGGATGGTTTCTTAAGACATCGTGAAGCATTTCATCTGTTGGTGCCCAAGCGTCCCCTCGACCAACTTTTCAACGCCGAGGCGGCTGACCGATTGCGTGAGTTGGGAGTAACCATTGGCTTGGAATCTCATGTGCAAAGTGTTGTGTATGATGGCAGGCGCTATGTAGTTACGACTCGCCAAATGGAGCACGCTGCCGATGCGGTGGTCTTGGCCATGCCTTGGCACGCACTCTCGCGATTAGCGGAGCGTTCGCCGATTAACGGATTGAGCGACGTGGCTGAGCGGTGTGTGCAACTGGGGAGTTCGCCTATTACCGGAGTTCACACCTGGTGGGATCGACCCTGGTTTGAGCACCCGCAGGGGGCGATTGTGGGGCGTTTGTGCCACTGGGTGTTCGCCGACCCACCTGCTGAGACTTCCGCTGCGGGACTGGATGACAGCTCGGGCAAATCGTCGCAGTCACACTACTACCAAATCGTGATCAGTGCGTCACGGAGTTTGCCAAGCGGCAATCCAGCGTTGATTGAACAGCTAATTTGCGAGGATTTGGCAGCGGTGTTTCCGCGCAGTCGGTCCGCAAAGTTACTGCGGTTCAAAGTGGTCACGGATCCGCAGGCAGTGTTCTCTGTGGCTCCAAAAAGCCTAAACTATCGGGCCCATAGGAATGACTTGGGGGCGGGAATCGTGTTGGCGGGCGACTGGACACGGACCGGCTGGCCAGCCACTATGGAGGGAGCCATTCTCAGCGGTTTCCGGGCAGCAGAAGCGTTGCTGGAGAGCTGGGGGATAGACGCTTCGATCGCGGCCTGGCCACTTCATCGTAGCAGTTAAAGGTACGTAGGTCTCCTCAGTGGGTCTCTTGCGTGGTTTTAATTGCCCGTGCCCGCTCGCCAGCGTTTGTGGTTATTGCTATCTTGAGAGCGTGACGCCGTTTTCGCACTTCAAGTTTTACTCCTGCCTTGGAAGAGTTTAGCCGATGGAACTCCTGGTCTGGTTCGTTGCCTTCGCCGCCTCAATCTGCGCCCTAGTCCAAGCCTTCTTTTTTTATCGCTGGATGATGACCTGCGACGAAGGCACGAGCGAGATGAAGACGATTGCCGCAGCCGTTCGCGACGGAGCGAACGCCTATCTGCGGCAACAGTACATCGTGGTGACGATCGTGTTTGTAGTGATTGCCGGCCTACTTGCAGTGGCCGCGTTTGGATACAACTTGCAAAGTAAATTTGTTCCCGTGGCCTTCTTGACGGGTGGCTTTTTCTCGGGCTTGGCAGGCTGGTTAGGTATGAAGACCGCCACCCAGGCGAGTTCGCGGACGGCGGCAGCGGCGAGCAATTCGTTGAACCAGGGTTTGCGAGTTGCCTTTCGCAGTGGTGCGGTGATGGGGCTGACGGTCGTGGGGTTGGGACTTTCGTATATCACCCTATGGTTCGGTGCGCTGTATTGGGTGTGGCCGATGGTCATGGGGGCGGAGAACGCGATCTCCTTGGAAGCGATTACCGTGGCTATGTTGTGCTTCGGGATGGGGGCCAGCGCTCAAGCCCTTTTCGCACGCGTCGGTGGAGGCATCTTCACCAAAGCCGCCGACGTTGGGGCTGATTTAGTTGGCAAAGTGGAACAGCACATGGCTGAGGATTCCCCTCGCAATCCAGCCACCATCGCCGATAACGTGGGCGACAATGTCGGGGACGTGGCTGGCATGGGAGCCGACCTTTACGAGTCTTATTGTGGGGCAATTCTCGCAACCGCTGCCTTGGGTGTAGCTGCCTTTGCGAGTCCCTACCTCATGCCGGGACTATCGGCCGAAGAGCGACACGCCAACCAACTGGCGGCCGTGCTGCTACCGATGGCCCTGTCGGGCATTGGCATTTTGCTTTCGATCGTAGGTATCTACTTGGTCAGAACCAACGAAGATGCGAGCCAAAAGAACTTGCTGGCGGCGCTCGCGCGTGGCATCAACTTCTCGGCCATCACCGTCTGTCTGGCCACCGTAGGTTTGACGATGCTGCTGATGCCAAGTGTCCCAGACACCTTGGTCTTCGGGGCAATTCCAGGCATTGCCTTTAGTGTCGTCGTCGGTTTGGCTGCGGGTTGGCTGATCGGTAAGTACACCGAATATGCGACCAGTGATCACTACGCCCCGACTCAACGCCTGGCCGAACAGGCAAAAACTGGACCGGCCACAATCATCATTGGTGGAATGGCTGATGGCATGGGGAGTGTATGGGCTCCGGTGCTTATCATCTGCGCGGCGACGCTGTCTGCCTTCGGCTTTGCATGCGGTTGGCACATGGACGATCCCAGGTATTTCGCGTTGGGCTTGTACGGAGTAGGGATCGCTGCGGTGGGAATGTTGAGCACTCTTGGAATCACTTTAGCTACCGACGCTTATGGACCGATCGCTGACAACGCCGGCGGCAACGCGGAGATGGCAGGCCTGGATAAATCGGTTCGCGCACGGACCGATGCTTTGGATTCGCTGGGCAATACGACAGCCGCAACAGGCAAAGGCTTTGCCATCGGCTCGGCCGCATTAACCGCACTGGCTCTGCTGGCCGCGTACGTCGAAGAGGTGCGGATGAGCTTTGAACGCTGGGCAATCTCAATTGCCGAAAGAGTTCAACTGGCTGGACTGGAAGATGGACTGTACAAAGTCTCGCGCGGTTTCGTGGTTGCGAAGCAGGACGGCCTGTTACCGCAAGGGTTCTTGGCGATGCCGCACATGCAAAATGACCCGCGCGTAAAAGAAGCGTGGCGAAGCATTGACTTCAGCGCGGGGCCAGCTCGCATTCCCGATGAACTTCTCACACTGGGCACTGGCGAACATGGACCAGCCGCTACGTTTATTGCCAGCGGTGGGCAATTGGTCGACGTGCATCTGGCCACACTCTTGGACTTTTCCACCTACTACGATGCCTCGGTCATGAATCCGCGGGTACTCATCGGGATCTTCCTGGGCGCCATGGCGACCTTCATCTTTTGCGCATTGACGATGAAGGCGGTGGGGCGGGCGGCCGCAGGGATGGTCGAAGAAGTGCGACGACAACTCCGTGAGACGCCAGGCATCATTACCGGCGAAGTCAAGCCGGACTACGCTCGACCGGTAGCCATCAGTACCAAAGCGGCGCAACTCGAAATGATCTTGCCAGCCGCCTTGGGGCTACTGACCCCGCTGGTCACCGGCATGATATTTGGTGTCGGTGGCGTGCTGGGCTTACTCGTCGGTTCTTTGTCTTCTGGATTCTGCGTGGCCGTGTTCATGTCCAATGCAGGCGGCGCATGGGACAACGCCAAGAAGTACATCGAAGCAGGAAATCTTGGCGGAAAAGGTTCTCCAGCCCACGAGGCAGCTGTAGTGGGTGATACGGTCGGTGATCCATTTAAAGATACCAGCGGCCCGAGCTTGAACATCTTGATCAAGTTGATGAGTATGGTCAGCGTCGTGATCGCCGGCTTGGTGGTCCGTTACAGCGCCGTTGCACTCGGCTGGCTGTAAGCATGCGTGACACTTACGCGAAGTGTTCGTATACATTCCTAAACGGGTAGGGCTGTCGCACAGCGCCGGCTCGCTCCCAACCCGTTTACGACGGTTGTTTTGGGCTTTCGTTGTTTTTCGAGAGGACTGAGATCCCCGCGCGTTTCAAGCTACTCGTCGTCATCATCCGCAACCACCGAAATCGCCCACTGGGGATACGGCACTCCGCTCCCCTTGACTGATCGCCAGAGAATCCGATTCAATATATCTTCAGGTGCCCTATCGACTTCGCGGAAGTTGAGCGTGGCGGAAACGAGAGCATCTTCACGAAGCACCTTATCTAGAATTGCGTTTGGGTTAGGATTCATTTCGTCTAGCGGTACCAAGTTGGGTACTGATTCAAATGGCCTTGGGTCAAGCTGCTCACTAAAGCAGTCGAACATAGGGGTGGCACTCGCGTCAAACTGATTCATCGGTGGCAAGCCGAGGATTTGTTCTATGGTTCGCAACACACTACTTGTGTTATAGAACGTGCCTATCGTTACTCCGCGTTTGGCATAGGGGCTGATGCAATAGGCGGTGGTGCGATATCCGCTGACATGGTCCCAGCCCGCTTGTGGGTCGTCCTCAATGCCAAAGATCGCCATCTCAGGCCAGAATTTTGAATGGCTGAGGGCTTCGACGATGCGACCAAACGCAAGATCGTTATCCGCCATGCAGCTGGCTGGGGTCGGACAATTAGCCGCTGTTCCGCTGGCATGGTCATTCGGCAAGCAGATGACGACTAAGTTTGGGTACTCCCCTTTGGCTTCGTACTCGGCCAATTCCTTGATGATGAAATCGGCCCGGAATTGATCGGGCACAGACATCTCCCAGCCCACGTAGTCGGTTGGGGAAAATGGGCGGATCGTCTCAATACCCGGCTCGCTCTCAAAAATAACTTCATCGGTCTCGCCCTTCCAGGTTCGGTAGCAGGCCAGGTAGTTGGGCACACCTTCCTTGGCCGGATCGCGGTAGCGCACTTTTGGCACCATGAACTCGCCATAGTTTCGAATTGTTTTTTTTGCCGCTAGCGCACTATCCCAAATAAATCCAGCCGGTGAGTAGGCAAGTGCGTCGGTTTCATCTTCCCCCATGCCATCGGGATAGCTGCGAGGAAAACCAGCAAAGCTTTTCTCCATATAGTCGGTACTGAATGCAGTCGTACTCCATTGATGACCATCGGCGCTTAAGATGCCATTGCAATACGTATTGTCGAGTAGCACAAACTGGCGAACCATCTTATGTTGATTGGGAGTGATACCTTCGCCAAAAATACACAGATCCGCTCGCCCGCGACCTTGCTCGAGAGCTCCGAAGACTTGGTCGTACGTGCGGTTCTCTTTTAAAATATAAACCACGTGTTTGATGAGACTCGGTTCGCCGATTCGGTCGGGAATCGCTTTAGGAGCTATGCCTTCGCGCGGTGGCAGTGCGGCTTGGGCAATAGCCGAACGGCGCATATTCTTGGCGGTTCGCTCAGACAGCAGGGCCAATTCATCAGCATCTTTGGGAATCGCAAAGAGTGAGATACTGCCATGGTAATGATGGCTGTTGTACCCTTCTGCGCCACCGTTCTGTTGCTTCGGCTTAACAGGCAGCCCTTTTATGTTCGCCACACACAATTGCCCGCGGAGCGAGTCGAACACAATTGCCCCGGGAAACCAGCCAACAGGAATGAGCCCCGTCAATCGGGTGTCCCCCTTCTCCTTAGGGTCGAATTCGATCACCGCAATTGCGTTCTGCGTACCATTGGCGACATAAAGTTGCTTACCGGTTGAATCAAACGCCAAAGCATTGGGGCTTGCGCCAAACAAATCAGCCGGGCTAACTTTGGCCCATACCGTATCGACGATACGATCTTCCATCGCATCGATCAGGCTTAAGTGATCGCTACCCGCATTGGCGCACACTACGTGGCGTTGGTCGGGGGAAACGGCCAGCGCACAGGCATGCAATCCAGTCAGTAATTCTTTAGTGACCACTCCTGCTTTCAGATCGATGATGCTCACCGATCCTTCACTTGCGATATGCCGCAGTGCATCCACGCGTACAACGGTACCGCGCCCTGCTGGACCCACCAAATCTTCTGCGCCAGGCCGTCTTCCACCCCAATTGCTGACTACGGCTTTGTCGCCAACGAGTACGACATCATAGGGAGCAACACCCACTTCAAAGCTGCGCTTGAGCTCACCATTCCTACTGTCAATTTCGAGCAGCCGATTGGATAAGTTGCCGCATACGAACAGCGACGATCCATCTAAACTGAGCGCTAAGCCGCTTGGGATTTCAGATTGACGTCGCGGGGCATTGGCCGAGGGGAGTGGCAAGGTGTGAGACGGAGTCACTAGCCCAGTTTCGTTGACGGAAAAGACCTTGACCGATCCATTCACATTACTCATGAAAACGCGTTTGCCATCGGGCGAAAAAATGAGCCCGGTATAGCTTACTTGCCCCGATTTGTCGGGTTTGAGGATATTTGGAGACGCCTCGCTGGATGGGGTACTTGTGTGACTTTCGTCTGGTAAGTTTACTCGCTGATTCACGTCCCCAGTAACCGGATCAACCACAACCAATTCGTTTGTCTTCCCGGCAACGACCAATATCTTCCCGTTAGGCGAAAGTGCAAGCGCCTGCGGACGAAGTCCTGGCAATTCGACTTGTTTGCCGTGCGGGGTCAGCAGTTGATTGACAGGCGTAACAATCACATCGTCACGCCAACGCCCAACCTGATCCTTCGAATCATCTCCGCGAGTTGTCGAAACGGGGGCCGTTATCGAATAGAGCACTAGCGAAAGTGCAGAAACGGCAAGTGGCAGTAATAGATGTTTCATAAGCGTCTCAATTGACTAGTTGCTAAAAGTCGCTTCGGGGAGAATACACACCCGCTCATGGAGGTGCAACGGCCTGCGAAATACTGCGCCAAAAATTCACAAAGGGTCATCGTGGTCGGATGCGCCACCGCGCAGCCCGAATCAATGCGGGCACATAACGCCCCAGTAGGCCCAGCAGAATCAAACATCCCCCCGCCCATGTCCACCAGCGAGGTGCGTCATAACTGGGGTGATGATGCCAAGCCATGTAGACCCAAATCGGTACCAAAATGGGTTCCATCAACGCCAGCACCGACGCCTCCGGACTGGATGTGCTCCGCAAGCCTCGGGCGAACATGAGGTAGGGTAGCGACATCTGGAAAACACCAAACAGTCCGAGAGCAACGTAGCCACCCAGGGCAATGTGCTCCTCACGCTGCCATGCCCAGGGGGCCAGTAACAACGCCGTTGAGCCATGGCAAAGTGTGATCAACCAGGCGGCGTCCATGTCGCGCATCATACGCATCGATAAGACCACTCCCGCAAATGTCACGCCCGACAGGATCCCCATCCCGGTTGCATAAAGGTTCGCGCCGCCAAGCATCTCCATGCTCAGAATCAGCGTTACGCCGCTCAGACAAAAAACGAACATGATCATGTCCGGACGGGTAATCTTCTCTTTAAGGAACATGGCGCTTCCCAACAAAACCCAGGCTGGGCTAAGATACTGCAACCAGATCGCATTGGCGGCCGGACCATTCACCATGGCCGACATAAACGACCAAACCATGATTGCAAAACAACCGAGCATAGGGAGCAGCATCGGATGCCACTTCGGACGACGCACCAGTGGAACAAGAATTACGACTGCAAACAAACTGCGCCAAAAGCCGAGCATGAGCCCGCGCACCTCCTCGGGCCATGCATCGAACCAAGGTGACTTGGCAAAAAATCCACTCGTGCTCCAGAGAGCGGCCGCACCAACAATCAGCAAGCGTCCTTTCCAAGACGGATCAGCGGGTGGTGTCAATTAGTCGTTCCTGGGAAAAAACTGCTTGGATCAGCTGAATGGATTGATGAAAACTCATCCCTAAAACCGCTTCCATCACAAATAGTAGTAAGAACATGAACCAAACGCTCATCCTGTTGCTCGTGTTGTTGGAAATTTCGTTTGCGTTCTTCGCGGCCAGCTTGCTCATCAAGATCGTGTGGTTGCCGATCCAAAAAGAATTTCCTCAGCAGCCCATCGCAGAGACCCACTTCCGCCGAAACTACCAAAGCCTGAGCTTCGGTATTTTCAACGCTGGCTTCTCATTCCATATTGCCGTAGATGACGATCACCTGCATCTCATTCCAGCCTGGATTTTGCGAATCGCCGGTTCGAAGGCCGCAAGTATACCGTGGTCTGCGATACGTATGACCCCCAAGCAACCTTGGTTCTCGAATCAAGCACGCGCCAAGCTCGGCAAGACCGAGGTGGTCGGTCCTGCCTGGTGTTTCGAGATCCTCAAGCTGCAAGCGAGCGATTCGCCAGGGCAAAATTAGAAGGTCCAACAAGACCAAGAGTCTTTCGCTCAGCTATGTGAATAGTGACGGAAATCGGTGGGGGGACGCTCCTGCGGAGCCCTCATGGGCTGCCGCCTGCCGTCCACAAGCAACAGCCCGCTAGCCCTGAGACCAACGTGTTCCGAATTCAGGTTTTGGCAATCCGTTTGGAAAGCACTTGCGTAAAGATCAAACTGAATAGGATCAGTCCCGCATGCAAGACGACAGTGATGACCAGGGCATACGCTACACCTTGGTTGAAGCCGTAGTTATGCAAGCCGATTCCTAACAAGTTCGTGCCGAACCAAGACCAAGCAGTAACGATGTTACCAATCATGGTGAGGATGGCAAAACCGCGCGGGCCGACCTGTTTGTCCCAACGCGCGTGAAGGACAATCGCGTTCCACATGACGATCATGAGCGCCCCGTTCTCCTTAGGGTCCCAGCCCCAGAAGCGGCCCCAACTGTCATCGGCCCACAAACCGCCGAGCACGGTGCCCACGAAGCTGAAGAAGATGCCGAAGCACACAGCGCCATAACCCATCCGGTACAGAATCTTCTGGAAATTCTCCGTCTGCGGCGGACGCTCGTTGACTTTGAGTCCATCGTAGCCAGTGGCAATGCGATGCACCAAGGCACAGATCCCGAGGAACCCCGCCAAGAAGGTCACCGCGTAACCGATCGTGACGGTGACCACGTGCGTCGATAACCAGAACTGCGTGTCGAGTACCGCTTGGAGCACGTGCAGCGTATCGCTGGTATCAAGCGATTGGGCGATGCATAACGTGACGATGCCGATGAGCCCCGCGACCAAGTTGGCTACTCCAATCGGATAAATCAACTCGAGCGCCAGACAGAACAGAACGCACGCCCAACCAATAAACACGGCCGATGAATAAAGGTTGATCACTGGAGCTCGTCCGGAAATGTACATCCGCGCGAGGAGGGCCACTGTGTGAATCACAAACACACCCACAAGCAGCCAGAACGTGGTCCGCCGCAGAATGGGCTTGTTGATCAAGAACGTTGCAAAGCCGAGTGACATTGCGAGCAAATACAGCACCACTCCTTGAGCGGTTGGATTGAACTTATTGAGCCAACGCTCCGTGCTCGCTTTCGTCAGGTGTGGAGCGGATGCGGGGGTTGCCTCGTAATGCTTTTGCAGGGCTCGGACCGCCTTATTCACGTCAGCTGCCTTGTTCTCCTGGACAGCGGTCAGCAAGGTAGCCACCAATGCGGTTCCCGGGTTGGGTGTGGCGGCACTATCGTCGAGGGGTTGGAAAATCGTTGAAAACAATTCGGGTCCCATGACCTGTCGCATTTCGACCATGATGCCGTTGAAGGTGGCAGGCCCCAAAGCTTGCCAATCCCCGGCGATCAGCCCGTTTTCATCGGGTTGTCCTGCGGGAGGAATCAAGGCGGGTGGATGTTCTTCGGCAATGCGTTGCATCAGCGACTGCGTTTGCTTGACTCGCAGGAGCAGTGTGTTAACGGCGTCGAGGTCGTCTCCGGTGGCTTGCGGCAAGAACTGCTCGCGGTAAGCCAACGCCAGGAAATCATGTGCGTTCAACTTGGAGTTAAGCTCAGCCAGCTTCTGCTCCCGGAATCCAAGCTCTTTCCCATTTTTGAAACTCTCACGCAGCGGCTCGAGAGCGGCCATGAAGGCTTCGCGTCCGGGCTCCATCTCTGCGTAGGAATAACAAGAGCCGGGACGAGGGTCGAGTTCGAAAATATCGAGGACTTCCTTGGAGTAGATGCGGAAGACCGGTGCTTCGCGGGCCCATGGGGCGCCGGCCAACGTGGCCATGAGCCATTCCGAAGGTGTGCGGCTGTTGCCAGCCTTGTCCTTGACGGAACCCTTGCCACCAAACAACGGATCGCTCAAGTTCTGCAGCATGTACCGCGCGACCGTGTCGAAGGGTTTGATCCGTCCCTCGTGCTGTACCGGCAATTCGGAAATCGCCTTCCAGTCGATGGTCGCAACGCTCGCTGGCTCTGGCCTGGCAAACATCGAAGCGCAGGCGGCAGCTGTCCCGAGCCCAAGGACGATTGGAATAACGCGCCCAACAGTGAGTTTCGGCCGAGCTTGTCCTTTAGCACCGGCATCGCTGCCGGTCGGAATACTCCCGCGGTCGTACCGATTGGCAAAGGTAACGAACGTCCCGCCGAAGTGCGCAAACATGCCCACCAAGACCATCATGCAGCAGATATAAGGAATGACCCAACCCGCGTTCTCGACGACTTGCAAACCTGCGGCTTCGACGACACCGCCACCGGCCGTGGGTATGTTGTAGTAGCTGCTTTGGTAGAAGGTTTCTCCCTGATAGCGCAGCGGGTTGTTCATCCAGGTCCGTCCCTTCAACGTTTCGCCCGTTTCGTGGTTGTGAATCACGATATGCGAAGAGAAGTCGCGAGCGGTGTCGCTACCGCTGTAATTGACGCGGACCACATCTTCCAGTTCAACGCTGTAGGGCTTGTACTCGCGGCGATAACGCAGCGCGACATCAAAGGGCTTGCTGCCGATGGTGACCGCATCCACAATGTCTTTGCCACGTTCCAAATAGATTTGTGCGCGGTCGTTGGCATGCTGCGTGACCAACAAAGTCTCAATCGCTTGATTCGTTTCGCGGTCGATTAACTCGATGTAAGCCGAGGCGATGTTGATGCTGTTGGATTCAGCGGCACCTACGCTCCTCATCGGCTTGGCCACCATTTGCAGCCCGAGTCCCACCGTGGCGGGCGACTTCTCATCGGCCTTAAGTGGGTCAAAGGAGCTGTTGGGCATCCACTGGACGATCTTGACTTTGCAAGGCAACTGGGGCACATCGATCACCCCATCTCCGCGGAGCACTTTGCGAATGTGAGCTTCGGAGATAGCTAAAACGTGATCTTCCTCCGTGTCGCTCGTGTCGACAAACGCTAGCTCGAGTTCATCTTGTCGGAAAACCAAGTTCGTCTTCTGGCCTTCAACCACGCTCAGGCGCTGTTCAACTTGACGATCACCGAACACGAATTGCCCGACCATGAGCAGGGCGACGCCGACGTGGATCAATACGTTTCCGCCGCGGTTGCCGAAGATGATCCACAATCCAGCCAACGTGACGCCGGAGGCAATGGTGGCTTGCAACAACTGCCACACAATTCGCAGACCTGGGTCGTTAAGTCGTAGTGAAGTTCCGCCGAACAGTAGCGAAGCGGTGAGCGCCACCGAGAGAACGGCCGTCAATCCCAGCAGGATCCGCGCGAGGTTGGGGAGGCCCTTAGCCGTGATAGCGTAGCCCACCAGCGCCAGGGTCATGATCGCACAGCCACCTTTCAACCAAGCCCACAACGTGTCGTAGCTGACCGGGGGTTTTCCTTGCAGCCCATCAACGGCATGACCACTGACGATCACTGCGGTTACTAAGAAAGCGCCGATCAATGACACAACGATTCCAAGCAGCAGCCGCATGCCTTTGGCTTGAGCCGAGAATCGCGTTGTTTTGGCGGCAATCAAATTGATCATCAAGATCAAACCGATCGTCGCTCCACCTGGAAACGGAAAGCGTCCGGGGTACGGGGCATCATGCGGAAATAGAGTGACCGGGAAGAGAACATCCACCGGTACAATGGCCAGCCAACTGTTAAAGTACAGTCGCTTCACTTCTGCCAACGACTGCTCATCTTGGGCCAAGGTACCGAACAGGACCAACAAGATCCCCAGCCCAAACATGGTCACGGTGATCTTGAGGGAGCCCAGCATTTTGAGTATTTGAAAAGGCACCGAGATGCTACCCGCGTGGCTTTGCGCACGAGTTCTTACGGCATCGGATGGGCTTGGACCAGACAATGTTCCGGCTGACATAATCTTATTTCACCATTTAAGCTTGAATTGGTTGCGCTATGTGACTCGTCGACCCGCTCTCACCACTTCATCGATTTTACAAGTTGGATGAACGCGGCGCGTTGAGCGTCCAAGCGTTCCGTTTTGCCCGTGATCTTTACAAACAACGCTTCCTGCTCGGTCCAAGGAATGCGGGCCACCAAGATCGAGTTTCCCTCAGCACCGTTCACGTCGTAGACCAGCGCCTCGACCTCGTTCACCGACTCTGTTTGCGTTTGCTCAGCCACTTGTTGTCTGGCTTCATCAGTTGCTTCCTTCCCGACCTGCTCCAACCACATGTCGACCATCGCTTCGGGCTTGACACTGGCTGTCGACACGATGACCGACAAAGGCTCCCCCTGGCCATCTTCGATGGAGAACACGGCTCGCCGAATTCCCGAAGCGGCCAGCTCGGACCAGCCTTCGGGCGCGGTATAACTGAGCGTTGGACCTGGCTGAGGGGGTGTGTCGGATGCCGGGCCAGATGACGACGGCGTGTTGGCCGTTTGACCGGCGGGTGATCCGCTTGGCGGTCGTTGTCCCGAAGTTGTTTGCCCTGGCATCACGCCCGCTCCGGCACCTTGATTCATAAACGGGGCTGAACCCATGCCGCCGCCAGCAGATTTCTTGCCGACGAGACTTACAAAATAGGCCTTAGCGTTGCCTTGAGTTAATATAGGAAGTTCCTCCAACTCGGGTTCCATTCGCTCCCAATCCATCGGTGACAGGCTGAGCTGATCTCGCCATCGGTTGACGTTATCGAAGACGCTATTCCTCCAGCTCGCCTCGTCTTCGGTAGGGGCAGGCAATTGCGTAACGGTCGCGACCACGCCGTCGGCATTGTTCTTCAGTCGTGCAAAGACCACACTCCGCACCTCTTCTTTGGTCCAGCCCTCGGACAATTCGAACTGGGGTTCGCCGCTGGCTTCAAACCGGACCTTTTCGACGATCAGCCGAAAATCTGCTTCGTGTTTTTCTAGCTTCTTGGGGTCGTCCATCATTTTGAAGTACCAAGCACTTTCGCCACGCGGCACGATGACGCCCAATATTTGCTGCTCCACGGCTTGGCCAACGGAACTACCGGCAGGCGCATTCTCGCGTTTGGCTACGCTGTACTCTCGCACGGCGAGTTCATCGGAACATCCCACCATGCAGAGCATGCACAAGTAAAGTAAACCGCAGTTGATCGGACGCGGGCAACAAAAGTTGATTCGTGTTGGCATATTGGGGATCAGTTGGACTTCCACTGCAGGATGGAGTTAGGGGGCTCTCGCTAGCCCATTTTACGTGACAAACAAATTTCTGGGGACCGCAATTGGAACGGAGGTTGCCTTGACCCCACGGATGGGGCGCAAATCAAACACAGGGCAAAGAACATACTGTTCGACGCACAGCGTTTCGCTCAACGGAACTCCGTTTCTAGGGTCTGCCGTTCAACAGATCATAGTGTAGGTGAACGAAACTAAGCCGTTAAATTTTTCCCTAAAGGCACAGAGGGGGAGGTGGAGGGATGCGTAGGTAGGTCAGATTGCGTATCTGAAAGTTTGGCGGGTACCAGACCGTTAGCCGGTCTTGCTCCATTCTAGCGAACAATCGCCGTCCCTTGTCTGCGACAATCCGATGGTTTTCCTTAAATTTGGCCGATTAGACCATTTAGAATTTAGCCGCTAAACCTTCCAACGATCGTACCGGCGGCCCCAATCTAAAGCTTCTAAAGGAACTGCCCTGCCCCCTGCGATCCCTGATCCGTCAGCTTTCTGTAGGCTTCCTGCGTTGTGCCCTTTGCATGCCTTGTCCGTCTTGCGCGCTTTGTGCTTTTGTCCCACTTCGTGCCAACTGCCTTTACCGTCTCTGTGACCAGCTTTGCCAGTCTTTTGCATGTCGCCCCTACCTCCCAGGTAAGCACTCCCCGCCAGTTCCTTCCCAGGACAGGCCCTGCGCCGCTCTCCTCGGGGGTCTCCTCGGGGACAGTCCCCATCCTCCAGGGACACCTCGGGGACAGTCCCCATCCTCCAGGGACAGGCACTGCACCGCGACTTGCCGGCGCGCAGCGCCTGTCCCGGAGGTCTGGCTAATTTGCGGGGACACTCCCTGGCTTCCGCCGGGGACACTCCCTGCGGTTCCTAGCGTTCCCCCGGTGCTCCCCCGGGACAGGCACTGCGC
>JBGSHW010000167.1:0-12042 GCA_041751975.1 Pirellulaceae bacterium | reverse complement strand
CACCGCCTTCAACAATCGCGAAGACTCCAGATCGACCGCTTCACTCGTTAATCGTCCATTCATCATCAGGAGCGCCTGGGGGATACCTGCGGCATAATCTTCGGGCGTTGCTCCACTAGATTCCCCCAAGCGACTCACAAGCTGCATGCGTTCTCCCGACCAACGCGGAGCCGAGGGATCGACTCGGCTAATGGTCAAATGCAATGATTGCTCCATCGAGTCAAAAACTTGCTCCGGACTAACCGACTTCATCGGGCGATAGAACAGCTCCGCGTCCAACAGTGCCTCTTGACTGACCGCTTGATACCAATCCGATTTGCAAATCGCCGCAATCAACCGACGCACGTGATATCCGTCTTCGGCAAACCGCTCACCAAATTCGTCCGCAAATCGTCGAGCTTCAGGAGATGCTTGATCCAAATTTTCCACATCGGCAACCAAGCCACGGCCAACTAGATGTTGCCAAAAGCGATTCACCGCCGTCGCTGCGAAATTCGGATTCGACCTGGATGCCATCCACTCGCCCAACCTGCTCCGCAGTGCCACACTCGTTCGCTCCAGCGGCGCTTCGGACCACAGATACTTGGCGTTATAGCTGACATTTTCATATTGAATCATCCCCGCCGTGACCGAACTCGACTCAGTCACATTACCATTACCGGCAGCCAAGTCGCTATAGAACGCGGCCAGCCCCCAAAAGTCGCGTTGCTTCCAGTCCGTAAATGGATGATCGTGGCACTGCGCACACTCGATGCGAACGCCCAACATGACCCGCGAGAGATTGCCCGCATAATTCTCTGGCAACCCACCTAGTAACTGAAAGTACTGCATGGCGGCGCTACCCTCGACCACAATCGGCGTGTTGCCTGCGGCTGAAGTGTCTTGGACGCGAATGAGCTGGCGCATGACTTCGTCGTAAGGCACCTCGTTGCGAAACTGGGTTGCAAACCAGTTCTCAACTCCCACCGCTGAAGCGCCGACTGACGTACCAGCCGGTAAGAGCACTTGTCGCCATTGGCGTGCCAAGTGTTCCGAAGCCAGCCGCGTATAGCGATCCCCCCGCGTCCCCTCACCGAATACGAGCGTTTCGATCAATTGCCGCCGCCTGTCTCCCGATAACGACTCAAAGTCACGTAACTCGGAGACACTAGGAACGCGGCCCACCAAGTCAAGATACAGACGACGAGCAAACGTAAGATCGTCACATTTTTCAGGTGGCTCACCATATTCTTCGCGGCCGCGCACATTGAGCCACTGCGCCAGTTCGTCGCCCCGCGAGTCGGCGTGTAGCAGATGTCGCTCGCCACACAACACAAAACACTGCACGAACCAAAGGACGAGCAAAACACGAAAAGACTTGAATTGACGGGGGTCCACTTTAAACATCAACGTGACCTCTGGCTCTCTACTTCCCTGGTGATAGGCCTCTAAAAACGCATCACCTCCAACTAGTCGCATGCTCAATATAGACATTGCGTCTTTAGCGTCAAGCTTTTTTTTCGGAATTGTTTTTAGACGCCCGCCTAGAGAGAAGAGGATCACGGGAAGAAGGAAGAGCTAAGAAGGAAAGCAGTGTCGCAGTAAGCCGCAGTTCGAGTTCGAGCTTGAGTTTGAGACGAGAGAGGAAGCGCCAGCACTCTACAGAGCCGAAAGACTTGCGCGTTCTGGCAAACCACGCTGGATAATGCCAAGCATGGGATGGCTAGAAGGCGTTAACCTCCAATTCCCGAAAAATGCGTAATCGCTCGACTCTGGGATACGACATTGGGAAACGGCATTGGGTAGAATGGAGCATCTTACCTAGTGCTTTTTTGCTCTCTGGTCAGACGAAAACTGCGGCTTGGAGTCAGTGAGTTTTGCTAAAAATCCTTATGCAAGAGGAGCTTTAGCCAGTCCGCTACCCCAAAAATTAGTCGTGAAAAAGCACGAACAATTCCCACCTTGATTCGGTTCGCTGATGAATCGTTACCCCCGCCTCTGCTTGCTAAAGCTCTGCTTGCTAAAGCTCTGCGCGCTGATCGCTCTTGCGGTCTGCGGAAACTTCGTTTCACAGGCAGGTGAACTTGAGGTCAGCCCGTCAACGGTGCTTCTGGAACGGCCCGAAGCTTCCCAGCAAATCATTATCTGGCAAGCCGACTCCGCTCAGCGTCGCAACGACCGCACGCGCGAAGCGACCATCCGCGTTGAACCCGCAGGCATTGCCACTGTCGATGAGCGTGGCTTGGTTCGCCCATTGGCAAATGGTCTGGCGACACTGCTGGTTACCGTCGGCGATCAGCAGAAGTCGATCCCCATAGTGGTCGCGCGAATGAACAACCCTGAGAAGATTTCGTTTCAACACGAAATCATTCCCATCCTTACAAAGGCGCGTTGCAACTCCGGCGGCTGTCACGGCAAGGCCGAAGGACAGAACGGTTTCAAACTCAGTATCTTTGGCTTTGACGCTCAAGCCGATTACGACGCCATCGTGAGCGAAAGTCGCGGACGGCGTGTCGCGGTAACCAATCCTACGAACAGTCTTTTGATTCAAAAGGCAACGGCGAAAATTCCTCATGGGGGAGCGGAGGCGATTCTGCCCGATAGCGATCGCGAGCGTCGTCTGTTCCGATGGATCGCCGAAGGGGCACAATTTCATTTCCAAGATGCTGCGGTGCCGGAGATCGTTCGCATCGAAGTAGAACCTCAAGAACAAGTTCTACTCGCTGGCGAAACTCAACAACTCCGCGTCAGCACCGTCGACACGCTGGGGCGTCGCCAATGTGTGACCAGCGACAGCGAGTTTGAATCCAATGCCGCCTCGATCGCGGACGTCGATGCACGTGGACTGATTCAAGCCAGCTCGGTTCCCGGCGAAGCCGCGATCCTCGTACGTCATCTTGGTCATGTCACGACGTGCCGCATTACGCAACCGCGTCTGGAACAGACTTTTGAGCGGCCGATCGAATACAATTTCATTGACACTCTTGCTTGGGAAAAACTACAACGCCTCGGCATTCAACCCAGTACACTTTGCGATGATGCAACTTTCTTGCGGCGAGCATCGCTCGATGTGATCGGAACACTTCCTACGGTGGATCAAGCTCGTTCCTTTTTAAATGATCCAGCACCGGACAAACGCCAGCGATTGATCGACGAGTTGCTCGATCGCGATGAATACGCGGACTACTGGACGATGAAGTGGCTGGACATTCTGCGAGCCGATCAGCTGACGATTTCACCGCAGGGTGCGGTCGCCATGCAGCGCTGGCTGCAGAGCTGTTTTGCGGAGAACCGGCCCTATGACGAGTGGTCGACGGAACTGCTGACCGTTCAAGGAAACACGTCAGCCGAGGGCCCAGGTTCCTTCTACAAGATCCTCAACAAGCCCGACGAAGCGGCCCGTGCGGTCAGTCAATTGCTATTGGGAGTTCGCATCGAGTGTGCCCAGTGCCACCATCACCCGTCAGAACGCTGGACTCAATCCGATTACGTCGCTTTGGCTGGATTCTTTACTGGTTTGTCATTGAAACAACTACCCAATGGCGAGCAGGCCTTGATCGCGCTCGGCGGCAAGGACTTGCCGCATCCGCGTAGCGGTGAACTCGTCCCGACCCGCGTCTTGGGTGGCAGTCCCGCAGATTTCAACAAGATCACGGACCGTCGCCAAGTGCTCGCGGCTTGGCTCACTCAAAATGAAAATCCGTACTTCGCCAAAGCGATCGCCAATCGCTTGTGGGCACATTACTTTGGGCGTGGGCTCATCGAGCCGATTGATGACATTCGTGAGACGAATCCAGCCACCAACCCAGCTCTGTTGGACGCGCTTGCCGATCACTTGCGGGAAATCGACTTTGATCTCAAAGCCTTTACGCGCACATTGTTGAATTCGCGTTTGTATCAAACCAGTTCGCAGACACTGCCATCAAACGCAGACGACCAACAGAATTTTTCGCACTACTTGCAAAAGCCGCTTCCCGCCGAAGTGCTGCTGGATGCGATCAATCAGAGCTCTGGAGTGGCCGAGGAATTTAATGGATGGCCAGTTGGTTACCGCGCCATACAAGTTTGGGACAATCACATGCCATCCTACTTTTTTCGCATTTTTGGCCGTCCTGTTCGAGCGACAGTTTGCGAGTGTGAGCGGAGTGGTGAACCTAGTATTGCCCAGGCGCTGCATCTCCTGAACGCTCCCGAGTTGTTTGAAAAAATCTCACACCGTCACGGACGCGCGCGTCGCTTGAGCAATTCGAACCAGTCGCCAGTTGAATTGATTGACGAATTATATTTGAGCACGCTCTCGCGCATGCCAAGCTCTGCGGAGCGAGACTTAATGCTGCAAGCGTTTACTGACTTGGATCGGCGTGCGGCAACCGAAGATGTGTTGTGGACGCTGATGAATTCCAAAGAGTTCCTATTTAACCATTGAGGAGCCGCGAGTGTTAAAACTGTCGTTGGGGACACCGACCCAGAATTGCCGTGGCCTGTCGCGACGGCACGCGTTGCGCTTAGGCACCTGCGGTTTGATCGGCGGGATGACGCTCCCCCGTTTGTTGGAGTTACAAGCGAAAGCCGCAATTTCAACCGGCCCGAAAGCGAAGTCTTGCATCTTTCTGTTTCTCGAAGGTGGACCACCGCATCAAGATATGTGGGATCCCAAACCCGAGGCGCCGGCTGAGATTCGCGGTCCCTTCCAAGCGATCAGGACCAACGTCCCTGGCACCTTCGTGACCGACCAGTTACCGCTGTGCGCGAAGATAGCTGACAAGTATACGATTCTGCGCAATCATGGTCACAACGATAATGGCCACAGCACGGGCTATCACTATGTGATGACTGGCCGTCGCGCCAGTTTTGCGGATGGCGACAATCCGATACCAAACAATGAGTTCTATCCATCGTTTGGTTCCGCCGTCTCGCGGAGCTTAGGGGCACAAGGCTCACTGCCACCCTACATCAATCTGCCTCATCCAATGCAAGGGGGTGGCGCTGGCTTTTACGGTGCACAGCATGCACCGTTTGTGATCGAAGCGGATCCTTCTCAGCCGGACTTTGACGTCAAAGATTTGCAACCACCGGCGGAACTGTCCACAAGCCGACTGGGTGTGCGAAGGCGTTTGCTGGCTGGCTTAGACGCTTTGGAACTCCAGCATCAACAACCGACTGGTCAAGCGATGTCCACTTATTATGAAAAAGCGTTCCAACTGATCGCTTCCGAAGACGCCCGCCACGCGTTCAATATTCATGCTGAGCCAAACTCTGTTCGCGATGCTTATGGACGCACGCAATTTGGTCAGTGCGCGCTGTTAGCACGCAGATTGGTGGAGGGTGGCTGCCGTTTTGTGGGCGTAGACGCTCCAGGTTGGGATGTGCATTTTAACTGCTTCCCCAGCTTGAAGACCGATTTGATTCCTTATGCAGATCAAGCTTTCAGCGCGCTGGTAACCGACTTGGAGCAGCGTGGACTGCTGGACGAAACGTTGGTCGTGATGATGGGCGAGATGGGCCGCACTCCGAGGATCAATGCTCAAGCTGGCCGCGATCATTGGTCCATGGCTCAAACCATTGTATTTGCCGGTGGTGGCACGATTCCAGGGCAAGTTATTGGAGCCACGGACAAGCACGCGTCAGCAACCATTGGAGCGCCGGTGGGGGTCAACGACTTGTTACGCACCATATCCGTGTTGATGGGGATTGACCCTGACCGCACCTATCTCAGTCCCTTGGGACGTCCGGTTCCAATCGTCGACGGTGGGCAGGTTATTAAGGGGTTGATCTAGTTTATGAGTGGTATTCAACAACCTGCGAAGCGCTGGGCCGGCCCTAACCGTCTGTGGAAGGTGATGAGGGTTGCTTCGATCCTCGGAGTCCTGTTGTTTCCGTTTACAGCCATTGCTCAACTCCCACCGTCCATTGGCTATATGTATCCACCTGGTGGACAAGCCGGCCAAACGGTCGACGTCACCTTAGGCGGCTACGATTGGACGCCGGATATGCAAGTATTTGTGCGTGATGAACGAATTCGACTGGAGATTGTCGGCGAACCTGGTCCGGTTATCGTTCCCGAACCGCCCTATTGGTTTGGCAAGAAAGCGCGTCGTGCTCCCTACAAGCTGCCGCGAGAAACCAAAGCAAAATTGACTATTCCGGAAGGCGTTCCGCCGGGTGTTTATAAGTGGCAAGCAGCAAATGCAAATGGTGCAACCGCCTGCGGTCGATTCGCCGTCACCCATACGCCAATTCAATTAGATTCCACTGCAACTCTCATCGAATCATTGCCGGTTTGCGTCTGTGGTCAAATCAAACTTGTAAGTGAAGTCGATCGATTTCAGTTCGTTGCACCCCAAGACGGCTTCGTAAGGTGCTCGCTGGCAACTTCGTCCATCGCCTCACCACTGCGGGCGATCGTCGAAGTGCGCGATGCGACAGGCAAAGTGATTGCTGAAGCCGCCGACACGGCCGGTGCTGACTTGAGACTTGCCTTTTCAGCTCGCGGAGGCGAAATCTATACAGTTGCAGTCTATGATCTCGATTTTTGCGGGGACCGTTCTTTTGTCTATCAACTCACGCTCACATCTGAAAAACAGGTTGCTGAAGCAGTTGCGACGCCACAATCGGACTCAGCGATCACGTTGAATGTGCCTGCAGTCGTCGCTGGAGCCTTCGGGCAGAAGTATGGCGACGAGCGCTATCGATTAAACGGCCAAGCCGGTGACGCGTGGGCTATCGCTGCTTCTGGTGAGAAAACCGGTTCGCTTGTTGACCCAGCCGTGACCGTGTTTGATGCTGAGGGAAAGCAACTAGCGCACGCTGATGACTCTGCAGGCTCTACCGACGCCCAGTTGGAGTTCAGCGTGCCGACGGTTGGTGAATATGAAATCGTTCTGTCCGATTTATCAGGCTCCAGTGGTTCACCCACCGCGACTTATGAATTGTCGATTCAGCCTTCAGAACCCGACTTTCAACTGCAAACCGTTGAGTTCGTCGGAATTCCAATCGGCGGCAACGCAACACTTCAATTGAACGCGATTCGTCAAGGTGGCTTTACAGGGCCGATCGATGTAAAGCTTGATGGATTACCAGCTGGGATAAGTGTCGTCGAGAACTTGCAGGTGCCTGCTATGCAGAACGCGCTCACCGTAGCTTTGCAGGTCGACGCCGCAGCGGCTGCAACGGCTGCGATGGTTTCGGTGCACGGGCGCGCTGTAATCAACGAAGAAACCACCGACCGCACGACCGACCCGGTGTTGTTGTGTACGACGATTAAGCCGCCGTTCGAAATTGACGCCGAGGGCCAAGATGATGTTACTAAATGGCCGAGGGGAACGACATTTCCAGCACCGGTTATGATCGCTCGTGACCCTCAATTCAAGGGTGACATTCTCCTCGAGATGACATCGGTGCAAGGAAGGCACGTACAAGGGATCTTTGGTCCCGATTTGCGCGTCGCTCCGGATGTGAGTCGCGTGCTTTATCCTGTATTTTTGCCCGAGTGGTTGGAAACAACTCGGACATCACGGATGCATGTGAACGGAGTCGCTCAAGTGGCTGACCCTCAAGGTAAACTGCGTTACAGCGTCTCACGACAAAAAACGCGAATGGGTTTTTTGCCGACAGGGGCCTTGTTGAAGATCTCAGCCGAACAACCTGAGATGGTTGTTGAGCGGGAGAATCCGTTGGTAATTCCTGTGATAGTCCATCGCGATGCGTCGCTGACCCAGTCGCTGACATTGACGCTGGTTTCTGACGGGCTCAAATCGTCCCCTTTTTCGGCTGAGTCGCAAGATTACTCTTCTGATGTCGTGCGCTGCGATTTTGCGGTTGACGTAAAATCAGAACGGCTGACCAATACAGAGTACCCCATCACGATCCGTGCGACGCTGATGAAAGATGGACAGTATCCCGTTTTGTCCGAGACCACAGTCAGCGTGAGAGTCGAGCGATTGTCCCAATCGCCTTGAAGTCCGGCGATTGTCCCAATCGCTTTGAAAACGATTGGGACAATCGTTCGAAACACTTGGTGTATTCAATATCCACGAGTTCCGGAGTGGCGATGGCTTAGTGTCACTCATTCCACTTCGCTACGTTCTTCACCCGCGCGGAAGCCGAGGTTGCCGTAGCGGTGATAGTCATGGCACAGACTCTGCTCGCGAACATACCAGAGCAGTTCGATCCGGCCACTGGAGTTGACCGGGCTGTCGGCCACGTAGACAAACTCCTCATCGGCGGCTTGGCGGATTTCGAGCGGGATGTTTGCGTGCGCATAGCGCACACGATCGACTTGATGGCGGTGAATGGCAGCCACCAACTCGGCATCGCTCTCCTGCACGAATTCCATGTCGCCAGCCCACTCTTCGGTTAAAGCTTCGAGTGCGTCGATGGCTTCTTCGTGAACACCCCGGGCATGGCTGATCGCCGCTCGTCCGCCGGCTGCGACGACAGCTGCAGCCCGCGCGAAAATGTCGAGCCACGTATCGTGTTCGGTGACGCGAATGCGGACGTGGGTCATCGGCAAATAGCGGCGGATGTTGTCTTGACCAAGCAAGCGCAACGTGTCGTGCGATTGACGGATTTCGCTGCGGGCAAAACAGTCGTAGTCGTGGATAGCGCTGAGCAGCAGTTGCCTCTCGCGTGCACTCAGGTGTGCTTTCACTCGCTGGGTAGGAGCGCTGTCGCCGTTTCGTAGTTGTTCGCAGAAGATAGCAAGTGGCGGCAGTTGAGGGGGACCCTGGTTGGGCATCGTACCCGTGTCTGTCTCACTCGTGTCTACCGCACCGGCTTCACTCGCATCCCGCGAGTCGACTTGGGCCAAATCATTGAGCGATTTGAATTTCATCAGGGGAACCACGTAATTGGGACCACCTGCTTTAATACCGGGCCCAAAGGCGCTTTTGCCCATCCCGCCAAACGGCTGCCGCAGGACGACGGCACCGGTCGTGGGGCGGTTGATGTATAGGTTTCCAGCGCTCAAACGTGCCGACCAGATGGCTTGTTCGCGGTCATCCAAGCTCTCCAGGCCGCTGGTCAATCCGTAGCCGGTTTCATGTACCCGCTCGATGGCTTCGTTCAGATGTTTGAAGGACATCACGCCGAGTAACGGTCCAAACAACTCGGTCAGGTGAGTGAAGCTCCCGGGCTGCACGTCCCACTTTAAACCGGGGGAGTAGAGGCAGGGATTATTCTCCAAGTTGCGCGGCATGACCGCCCACGATTCGCCCGGTTCGAGCTCCTTGAGTCCCCGCAGCAATTCCCCTTCGGGCGGTCGGATCAACGGTCCCATCTTGGTTTTCAGGTTCCAAGCGGAACCGACGGTCAAGCTTTCCAGTGCGTCCACTAAGCTGTTACGGAAGTCGCGGTCGTGGTAGACCTCGTCTTCCAACAGCAGCAAGCTGGTTGCGCTGCATTTCTGACCACCGTGCGAGAAGGCGGAGTGCAAGACGTTCTTGATCGCCAAGTCGCGGTCGCTGAGACTCGACACAATCGTCGCGTTCTTCCCGCCCGTTTCGGCGAGCAAGTGGATCTCGGGGCGCGACTTGAGAATGCGTCGGGCCGTTTCCGTACCGCCGGTCAGGATCACGCAGCCAATATCGGGATCGGCCAAGAGATGCTTGCCCGCATCGGAGCCGGAGCAAGCCACCAGCTGCAAGGCGTGGCGGGAGACGCCAGCATCCCAAAAGCATTCGCAGAGGATCCGCGCAGGGAGTACGGTGTCTGAAGCCGGTTTGAGGATGACCGTATTGCCAGCGGCCAGGGCAGCGGCGATGCCACCGCAAGGAATCGCGATCGGAAAATTCCAGGGACTGATGACCACCACGGTACCCACCGGCCGCGCGTGCAGCTGCGGAGCGTGTTGGATCTCCAGAGCTGTCTTGGCGTAGAATTCTACGAAGTCGATGGCTTCGGAAATCTCGGGATCGCTTTCCAAGATCGTCTTGCCAGCGTCGGCCATCGCGGCTCCGATCAAGTCGGCGCGACGTTGACGCAGTGCTTGAGCCACTTTTCGCAGTAGTTGATAGCGTTCGTCGGAAGCCATGTGCCTCCAGCCGCTGGGATCGGTTTTGGCCGTTTCGACAGCGCGGCGAATTTGCAGCTCGCTGGCCTGCTGGTAGCGGGCGGCGACAACGCCGGGGCGCGAGGCATCGAGCGATTCAACCGGGGCACCTTCGCCGTCGATATCTTCTCCGTCGATGGCCTGCGGAATCCGCGTCGCGTGAGTATCGCACCTGGATTGCCACTGAGCCACGATGTCGTGCGCCCACAGCGAATTGGCTTCGAGCGAGAAGTCGGTGTCGGGTTCGTTGGCGAGGGCGTTCCAGTGAATGGGTGCATTCGGTTGTTCTGGTGGTTGGCGACGGTCTTGCGTTCGTCGCGGTTGGGCAGCGACCGCTTCCATTCGGCGAATCGAATCGGTAAAAATCCTTTCCATCTTCTGCCAGTCGGGGCTATCTACTTCGATCTTGAAGGCGTGGCGGAGGAAGTTGTCGGGGCCTGTGTTTTCATCCATGCGGCGAACCAGATAACCGATGGCATGGATAAAGTCCTCTTGCTTGCAAGCCGGAGCGTACAGCAGTAGGTTGTCGACCATTTCGTGCAGGGCGCGTCGCTGGTGATTGGCCATCCCTTCGAGCATTTCAAATTGCAGATGTTCAAGTGCGCCGAGTTTGGCGGCGAGCACAATGGAGAAGGCAACTTCGAACAAGTTATGACTGGCGATACCCAACCGTACCGCCACGATGTTGTCGGCTTGCAAGCCGTAGACGACCATCCGCTTGTAGTTGGCGTCGGTATCGATCTTGCGTTGGTAGGGTGCTTGAGGCCAGCCGCGGTGGGAGGCTTCGACCCGTTCCATTTCCATGTTCGCACCTTTGACGATGCGAATCGTAATCGGAGCCTTACCGGAGGCCACGCGATGTTTGGCCCATGCGGTGATGCGTTGCTGAGTGGGGAAGCTGTCGGGGACGTAAGCTTGCAGGGCGATCCCGGCCCGCACCTGCTCCATGCCGGGACGGTCCAGGGTGTCCATGAAGACCCGCGATGTCAGCCCCATGTCGCGATATTCTTCCATATCGAGATAGACGAATTTGGTGACTTGGCTGCCATCCAACTTATTGAACAAGTGGCGTTGTGCGGCACGGTAGAGCAGCTCCAGACGATTGGAGATTGACAAAATGGATTCGCGCCGGGCGATGGTGGAGATCTGTGAATCGAGGGTCGAAATCTTGACCGACATGCACTCGATCTCAGGCATTTGCAAAGCGGCCAAGTACGATTCCAGTCGCCGCTGGGCTTCCTCTTCGCCGAGAATGGCCTCACCGAGAAAGTTCACATTCATGCGGACCCCTTCGGCGCGGCGAGCCTGCAGGTGGGTGCGCAGCATTTCCTTTTCGGCCGGCAGGATCACGTTGGCCGTTTCCTTCCGCATCTTTTCTTTGACCAGGGGTACGGCCACACCCGGAAGATACTCGCCAAACGATTGGAAGCCACGCAGCATCGTCCGATCGATAGGGCTGAAGAATCTTGGAATGCCTTGCACGTCCAAGATGTGGACCAGTTGATCGACGGCGCGGGCGGCTGTTTCACTGCGAAACGCTTGGTCAGTCATTTGCGTCAATGTGGCTTTGTCGCGTGGGTGCTGGATCATGCGATCCAGTTCGGCCTGTTGCCGGCGTTCGGCTGGCGTTTGCAGGGCCTTGGCTCTGGTTTGAATCGCACGCGCTAAAGTGATTGAGACACGTGCCACACTTTCCAGATCGCCAGGCTCGCAGTTCTTCAGTTCGCCAGCGATTAGACCAAGATCCATATTGTGCTCTCATCGGGAAAAAAATTGAGGTTCAGCCAACTACGAAACCGTTGGTTCCACATTGTAACCTCAAGGCGATAAGGACCCGTCCGCAAATAAGTTACCGATTCCAAGATCCTCTCCCCTGCCTCGCGCAGCGAGAAAAGCAGGGGAGAGCGACCGTCTAATAATAAGTCAAGTGGAAGAGTCAAAATCTCTTCCTTCGTTTTAATCACCCCCTGGATTTTTTAAGGCATGGCGCCGGTAACTCAATGGTTTGATTTTCG
>JBGSHW010000166.1:0-9210 GCA_041751975.1 Pirellulaceae bacterium | reverse complement strand
TCCCTCGATGGTCGAGTTGACACTCGTCAGCCGCGACATGCCGTCGTAGCCGTACGTGTAACCCGCCAGCGTGGTCGCCCCTTGCTTGTGCGTCAAACTGCTCAGCCGATTGACCGTGTCGTAGGCATACTCGGTCGCAGCGACCAAGTTGCTCGTACCAGTGCTCTGATAGCGAGTTAGCTTGGTCCGTTGGTCGAGCGTGTTGTACTCAAAGGCAACTCGCTTGGCCGTTACCGCATTGCCCCCGGCCTGAGCCTGCTGGACGATCTCGGTAACTCTTCCCAGTGCGTCAAACTGAGCGGTGTTGCGGAAATCGAGCGTTGAGCCAATCGTCGCTTTCAGCTCCGTGCGTCCACCGGCAGCATTGAAGCTCTGCGCCAACGTAACCGCCGGTGTCAGTCCAGCGATGGTATTGGCGACCGAAGTAGCCCGGCCGAGGTTATCGCGGGTAAAAGCAATGGTCGCAGCGGGGTCGGAAATGGAGGCGAGCTGATCGTTGGCGTCAAAGACGCTGGTGATGGTCCTGACCACCGAGCCGCAGCTGGCCGAGGCCGCATCGCCGAAGATCTGGCTCATGTTCGTCTGGGACTGGGTGCCGCCAAAGGTCACGGTAAAGCTGCCGCTGCTGCCGGTGACGCTGACGTTATCGATGCCCACAAATGCATCCAGCGCTGATTTGAGACCAGCCGCCGTGATCGACGTGGCCAGGGCTGCCGAGATCTCGCCGTTGTAAGCCACCCGCCAGCTGCCGCTGGTCGCATTGCTGAGGGTCAGCGTTTGGATCTCCGGATAAAGGCAGAGCTAGTTTGCGTCGGAGTTCATGACCGAAGTGAAAAAAATCAAACTGCAAAATGTGCTTTGGTCACTTTGAAAGAGTTGTCCATCTAACTACGCTCAGGCGTCGCATTCAGTCGCCGTTCGTGTCATAGTATGATCCGTCTTGGTGCTTAACCGACTCGACTGGTCGCAGAGAAGCAGCCGTCGAAACCACAAAGTTGGTTGGGCGGCCTTGGCTGTGAAAGTCTGCCACCCTGTCCGCGGACTGTGCTGCCGTGGTGTTGATGTTGAAGCAAACAGGATTCAGCGTGGCTTTTGGCTGATTCCCCAGCACAGCTTTTTTGAAGCTTTCAATCGCTTTCCCAGGAAAGCCAAGCAGAGAGACGCTATTGTGAGTTCACCTGTCAAAACGAGGCGTTCCCCGGTACCGCCCAGAGGTGTCGCTGTCAGCGGGGTGATCTTCGCGACTCTTTTTCTTACAAGCCTCTACATCCTTCGCATCGCCATTCCCGCCGACCCAGCCGACCCAGGCATGTGGCTGTCTGATTCCAATCTACGTCACTGGGTTGGCTTCGCATTAAACCTTCTGCCGTTCACCGGCATCGCCTTTCTATGGTTTATGGGCGTGCTACGCAGTCACATCGGCGAACTCGAAGATCGCTTCTTCGCCACCGTTTTTCTCGGTAGCGGATTTTTGTTCGTCGGCATGCTGTTCGTTTGTTCGGCCACATCCCAGGGGCTTCTCGAAGTCTTCGGCGAAGGCAATCTTTCAACCACGGGGAGTGAGACGTACGCGGTGGGGCGACGTACGGTTTATGTGCTGTTGACGACGTATGGGTTAAAGATGGCTGCTGCCTTTATGTCGGTCGCGTCACTGATTGGTTCAAGAACGAGAGTATTGCCTGGTTTCGTTACACGATCTGGCACTGCCTGCGCCATCTTGATCCTGGTGGCGGTCAGTAGTTTCGCGTGGCTATCGCTGCTTTTCCCCTGCTGGGTACTGTTGGTGAGCAGTTGGATTATTATCGCCGAACATCGGTCGGGCCGCGAGCTCGCAAGTGCGCCGTGAGGCCGTGCCATGAGACTGCGTTTTGCGCAGTCGAATGGCCGTACATCTACGAATAGCGTTATCGCCCAGGGCGCGGCATACTTGTCGATCTTTCCGGCGACTCCACGGTCGCTTCGAGATCACATCCCAAAGGTTTGCATCAAATGAAAGTTATCATTGTTGGCGGAGTTGCGGGCGGAGCTTCCTGTGCAGCGCGTCTACGAAGACTTGACGAAAACGTAGAGATTCTGATGGTCGAACGCGGCCCTTATGTCTCTTATGCAAACTGCGGATTGCCGTATCATGTTGGCGGAGTGATCGAGAGAGAAGCGAGCTTACTGGTTGCTAACGAGAAGCAATTTCGCGATCAGTTCGCGATCGATGTCCGCACGAATTGCGAAGCGATCTCGATCAATGCCAAAGAAAAAACCGTTCAATTGAAGAACGTGATGACGGGCGAGATCTCCACTGAAACCTATGACAAACTTATTCTTTCGCCCGGTGCGCCCTCGTTCTGTCCGCCTTTGCCTGGGGTGGACTTACCAGGTATCTTTCACGTTCGCACCGTTCCCGATGCGCGGACGATACGCCAATGGGTCGAAAAGGGAACGACCTTCCTCACCGGCATGGCCAACTACACGGGCATTCAGATGGCGAAGCCAGTACGACGCGCTGTCGTCGTGGGGGGTGGTTTTATCGGGCTGGAAATGGCCGAAAACCTCTCCCACCTTGGCTTTGAAGTAACGGTCATTCAAAAACCGAATCAAGTGCTTGGGCCTTTGGATCAAGAGATGGCGCGAGTCGTCGAAAACTACTTGACCCGACATGGAATTCACCTCGTATTAAACGATGGCGCGGCAGCCTTTGAAAGTTTAGAAAGCGGGGCAATCAATGTTCAGACATCATCGGGAAAGACATTCCCTGCAGACATTGTGATCTTCGCGGTCGGAGTTCGACCTGATACAAAGCTCGCCAAGAGTGCGGGCATCGAAATAGGCAACCGCGGTGGAATTCGTGTCGATGACCAGATGAGAACGAGCGACCCCGATATCTTTGCGGTCGGCGATGCGATCGAAGTCAAAGACTTCGGGACTGGCGAGTGGAGTTTGGTTGCGTTGGCCGGACCAGCCAATCGTCAGGGGCGGATTGCGGCCGATGTCATTTGTGGGCGAGATTCGCATTACCGAGGGACGCAAGGCACCTCCATCATCGGGCTGTTTGGTGGGGCTGCCGCGTGGACCGGCGTTAGCGAGAGAACTCTCAAAACACTCGGCGACACCGATTATGAAAAGATCTACCTTTATCCCAATTCGCATGCAGGGTACTACCCCAATGCCAAGATGATTGGGCTGAAAGTCATCTTCCGTAGGTCCAACGGCTTGCTGCTGGGAGCTCAAGCTATCAGCGAGGATGGCCCCGCGGTCGACAAGCGGATCAGCGCCTTGGCGGTGGCAATTCAAATGGGAGCAACCATTTATGACTTGGAAGAATCCGAGCTGTGCTATTCGCCGCAGTTTGGCAGCGCCAAGGACCCCGTGAACTTTGCAGGGATGGTGGCAGCCAATATTCTTCGCGGTGACGCGGATGTGTGTCACTGGGACTCGACGGAGAATGGGTTTCTGCTCGATGTACGTGAACCGGTTGAGTTGGCGATCGAAAGTGTCCCAGGAGCGGTCAATATCCCGATTGGCCAACTGCGTTCACGCATAGAAGAGTTGCCCCGCGATCGCGACATCCTGGTGATTTGTCGGTCCGCACAAAGAGCCTACTACGCAACCCGTCTGCTGACGCAACATGGTCTTAAGGCAAAGATCATCTCGGGCGGAATGCTCTCGCGAGCGCATACCATCATGTCATGAAGCGGAGCCGCGGGCAATTAAAATCGCCAGAGAAACTGGGTCATGAAGATCGCTCCCTCAGAGTCAAGTGCGGGGGCGGCGTAGGTGGTTTGGCGGTAGTCGACTTCCAACCCGAACTGAACCTCGCGACTGACATCCCACAGCAGTGTGTTGTAGAACGTCTGGTTGCTGGATGCTTGTCCAGCGGCAAGATCTTCATTGAAGGGGTCATCGATCCCGTAACCGCAATGCAAATGCAGCTTGGGGTTAAGGTAGAAGTAAACTTCGCCATAACCACCCATCGTACGGATGGGCCGATAGTCGTCGGTATTAAAGTTCTGCAGAATACCGGCGTTGTAGTCCGCGAGCGTTTGACCGATAAAGACTTCGCCGAATACTCCCAAACGATCGGTCAGTACAAGTTGAAGGTCTGAACCGAGTGCCCAAATGTCTTGGACTCGTCGCAATGGACCTGGAGTCCCCAAGTCGATTCGGGTTGTGCGAATCTGGCCCACAACACCAGAAACGCCCACCTCAAACGGGCGTTGCTTGCGTCCGCCCATGTATTCATCTAGGGCTCCGGCGGCCACCGCCAGCCTCGCCTCGATGTTGGGCCAGCCATTATCCTCCACCAGCGGGTCGGCCGGAGCGCTCCGCACGATGGTGGCGATGGGTTCGCTCAGCCCCGTTTGTAATGTCACGAGAGACTCGTTGTTGGGTTGGAAGTAGCGTTCAAAGCGAATCTGTCCACGATACGACCCTGGATTGCCCGAGCCATAAAGAAAGCTGAAGGGCAACACGTTGGGACCAATCGGGTTGAAGATGTCTCGCTGCAGACCGGCGGCAATGCGAACTTCTTCATTCCTCAGTTCACCATAAGCGTAGTACACCAGCAGACCGTAATTGTCGGTTGTCAAATTATCATTCATGAACAACGTCAGAATCTCACCGCCCGGAGTCAAGCCGCCGACTTCAGGCCCGGTGAATCGGGCAAAGAGAGTTGTCTGTCTGGCATGCAAATCAAAGGTATTGGTGTCTTGTCCCGTGGGTGAATCGGGCACCAGAAACAACGGAAGTCCGGGCGAGAACGGACGTTTGGTACTCGCCACCGCTAACGCAGACAGAGCAGCACTAAATTGCAGCTGGCTGGTGTCGTTGAGCATCGAGATGGTCACGCCCTCTCCCGGTGCACGAGTGATCGTAGGTGTTGGCTCTACGAAAAACGCACGATTTCGATCGGCTTGCAGTTCTCTGAGAAGCTGTTGATTTTCTACTAACAGCTGTTGATTCTGTGATTCGATGGCGTCCAATCGATCTTCAAGCCGCTGCAGGGCGGTCCCATGCTCCGCCGGGTCCCGGTCCATGAGATCGTCGGGCAACTGAGCTGTTGCCCCCGAACTGGTCGCGAGCAGCATCCAGCCGATGAGGCATAGGCAGCGGGCTTGTGAAGGCATTCAGTCAATCCTCTTCGCCAAGCGTTGGGTGGGGCCGCGCCGCAGCAGTCGCCACTCCCAATTCGCCGAGTGAGGAGCAAACGCGACAGGGGACGATTTGCCCCGGCAACTTCAAGCGAATGTGCATTATCGCGAGGAGACTAACAGCTTTACCATTCGGTATCTCCCATATCTTCGGACTTTGCATCTCAGGCCTTTAGCCAATTCCACTCTATCGACTACCGCACTGCAACATGAGCCGCTGTCGCACATCGCGCTCAAGAGTAGCCGCAATCCAATCCGCAGGCTGCTGTCGACGCATTGGCGCATTGCGCAATACGCAGTCCGCTCGCCGTACTTCCACGAATTGTGTAACCACGGGGGGACCATGATGATAGTTGAGCCAGTGCCCCACTTTCGTCTATGGAGCCACGAGTTCCTGCTCGGCTGGCGAAGCGACCCACCCGTTTGATGATCGAGTTTCCTATGAATCATATAACCCTGAAGTCACTCATTTTACTGTCGTCGCTCGCTGTGAGCGTTCGAGCGCAAGAGGGCTTCGATCGCAGCGTTTTGCCCATCGTCGAGCCCAAGCGGCCAACCTACACGGAGCTCGATGTTCGCGACACGGAAGCGCCCGAGTCGTTTCGCGTGAAAGCTCCTAAAGGGGCGCCCAATGTGGTGATCGTACTGATCGATGACATGGGATTCGGAGTTGCAGATGCGTTTGGTGGTCCAGTGTCGATGCCCAACCTAACGCGGTTGGCCATGAACGGCCTCCGCTTCAACCGCTTTCACACCACGGCGGTCTGCGCCCCCACGCGAGTCGCCTTGCTGACCGGCTACAACCATCATTCGAACAATATGGGTTCGATTACGGAGACCGCCACCAGCATGCCTGGTATGAACTCCCTTCGACCGCAAACGATCACCCCGATGGCAGAGGTCTTGCGTCAGAATGGATTCAACACCGCCTTCTTCGGCAAGAGTCACGAGGTGCCAGCGTGGGAGATATCCCCCGTCGGACCTCAAGATCGTTGGCCCACCCGCAGTGGCTTTGAAAAATTTTATGGATTTCTCGGTGGCGAAACCAATCAATACGCTCCCACGATTTATGACGGCGTCACGCTGGTTGAACCACCCGCTGACCCTGACTATCACTTCACGGTCGATATGACCAACCAAGCCATCGCCTGGGCAAGGTTTCAGCACACACTAGCCCCCGACAAACCGTTCTTCATGTACTACGCTCCTGGTGCAACCCACGCTCCTCATCACGTGCCTCGTGCCTTTGCGGATCGTTACAAGGGCAAGTTCGATCAAGGTTGGGACAAGTTGCGCGAAGAAATTTTGGAGCGGCAAATCGCCTTAGGAGTCGTTCCGAACGGTACCAAGTTGGCACCCAAGCCAGAAGATATTCGCGACTGGGCTGACCTCAGCAGTGACGAGAAGCAACTGTTTACTCGTCAAATGGAAGTCTATGCAGGCTTCGCGGCCCACACCGATGAACAAGTCGGTCGACTGGTCGATGCCTTGCGGGATCTGGGCACGCTCGACAATACCGTGTTCATGTTCATCGCCGGTGATAACGGCGCAAGCGCGGAAGGGCAAATGAACGGGATGTTCAGCGAGATGACTTATTTCAATGGCGTGCCCGAAAAGGTCGAGGATATGCTGAAGCACGTTGACGATTGGGGCGGCCCGAGCACCTATCCTCACATGGCGGCAGGTTGGGCTGTGGCCCTCGATGCCCCCTTCTCCTACACCAAACAAGTTGGTTCTGATTTTGGCGGAACGCGAAACGGCATGGTGGTGCACTGGCCCAAAGGCATTCAAACCAAGGGAGGCCTACGTTCTCAGTTCACTCATGTGATCGACGTCGCGCCCACCATTTATGAACTCACCGGCGTGCCGTCACCCAAGCGAGTCAATGGCATCGATCAAGACCCCATCGAAGGGACCAGCTTTGCCTATGCGCTCAATGATCCAAATGCCATTGAGCGCCATACCGTGCAGTACTTTGAAATGTTTGGCAACCGCGCAATCTACCAGGACGGTTGGCTCGCTCGAACCATTCATCGCCCAGCATGGCGCACGACACCGCTCAATTCCCTTCAGAACGATGTCTGGGATTTGTACGACACCCAGCAGGATTTTAGCCTTGCCCACAATTTGGCTACCGAGCATCCCGAGCGACTGCGGGCCATGCAGAATTTGTTTATGCAGGAAGCAGCCAAGTTTCACGTGCTTCCCATCGATGATCGCGTGCTGGAGCGAACCAACGCGGCGCTGGTGGGCCGCCCTACCGTGATGGAAGGTCGCACGCGGATGACACTGCACAGCGGTATGACCGCAATGGGTACCGACATCTTTATCGACCTGCGGAACAAGAGCTACACCATCACAGCGGAACTGGAGGTGGATGCCAAAGCAAACGGGACAATTGTCTGTCAGGGCGGACGCTTTGGTGGCCTGTCTTTCTTCGTGCAGGATGGAAAGCTGGCGTTCGCTTACAACTACCTCGGTCTAGACTCCACGACGATTGCCGCCGCCGAACCGCTCGCACCTGGCAAGTACAAAGTGACTTATGACTTTCAGTACGACGGTGGCGGTGCGGGCAAGGGGGGAGTCGGCTTAATCAGCGTCGACGGTGCGAAGGTTGCCGAAGGCAGATTCGAGCGTACTCAGCCTGGTATTTTTTCCGTGGACGATCTTGCAGACGTCGGAGTCGATCTGGGAACACCCGTGGCAGATTACGGGGCCTCGAGTCGCTTCAACGGCAAAATCGGCTCCGTCGTGATTGAGACAGCGAAGTAATGCAACGATCCATTTAACAACTCGTATAAGGAAGAAGTAAATGAAAGCGATGATTTGCAAGCTTACGATAGTTTTTCTGACGCTTGCCACGACGATGGCAAGAGGGGAGGAACCGGATGCTGAAGCCGAAATTCGTAAAGCAGTAGAGGCTTACGTGGTCGCCTTTAATCAAGGAGACGCAAACGCGGTGGCTTCGATGTGGTCGCCGGAAGCGGTCTACATCAATCCCATGACCGATGATCGCGTGGTAGGTCGCGAAGCGATTGAAAAGCAAATGGCAGATACATTTGCGAACCTTGAAGGTGTCCAACTGGAGGCGACAACGACCACCATCCAGTTCATATCGCCGGGTGTGGCGGTTGAGCATGGAACGGCCAAGCTTAGCCAAGCCGATCAAACGCTGGAGAACAGCGAGTACACGGCCATCTATGTCAAACGTGACGGTCAGTGGTTATTGGATCGCATGACCGAAGAAGAGATCGTTACTCCTCCGTCCCACTACGAGCATCTGAAGGAACTCGAATGGATGGTGGGGAATTGGATCGACGCAGACGATAAGGCCGCGGTCGTTACCGAGTGCAAATGGTCTCGCAATAACAACTTTTTGATTCGGACGTTCGAGCTTCATGTACGCGATCGTATCGACATGTCTGGGATGCAAATCATCGGCTGGGATCCGTCCGCGAACCAAATCCGCTCATGGGTTTTTGATTCCGACGGGAGCTTTGGGCAAGGGACTTGGACCAAAAAAGAGAATCGTTGGTTTGTTCAACAAAGTGGCTTGCTGCCTGACGGCCGGAAGTCTTCTTCAGTCAACATCTTTACTTATCTGGATGATAGCAGTTTCACGCTGCAATCGGTGGATCGCACCGTCGATGGGAATCTGTTGCCCAATGTGAACGAAGTCAAAATAACTAAGGAGCTAGCTCAATGAAAAAGACAACGATAACTCGACTTTCTTTAGCGATGATGGTAGTTGTAGTCCTGGCGCACAGTGATGCTAATGCTGGGCGCGGCGGAGGGCGGGGTGGTGGTGGAGGAGGTGGCATGGCACGCGGTGGTGGTGGCGGCATGAGTCGCCCGAGTCCTTCGATGGGCCGCTCACCCGCCATGAGTCGACCGTCACCTTCAATGAGCCGGCCCTCTGGACCGAGCATGTCTCGACCCAGTCCAGGAACTGGGGCTCGGCCCGGTGGAGTTGGCGGAAGTGGCCCACGCCCCGGAGGCGGAGTTAGCCCCGGTGGTTTTCCAAGACCCGGTGGTTTACCCAGCGCCGGTGCGCGGCCCGGTGGCGGCG
>JBGSHW010000165.1:0-9134 GCA_041751975.1 Pirellulaceae bacterium | reverse complement strand
TACAAATATCCAAACCCCATCCAACTTACAAACCTCGCAGCTTAAACTCGTCCATGCTTAACATCCCCCAACCAAAAACTTTTCAATACACATCGGACACTAGCTTCGAAAATGCGACTAAACCTAAGCGCTAGCCGCCGGCAACCGCTGCCTCGATTGCATGGCATAACCAGAAGCCAAATGAAAAAGATGCGAATTTCCCTGCATTGCAGCAACTCGGTGTTGTAAATTGACAGGCAACGAAGAAGCTAGTTGCCGCAGTCGCAAAGCGAGTCGTCTGACCCACGCCCATCATAACCTGAAACGGGCTAATGCCAACGGCTAAGTAATGGTCGGGAAAAAAGTGTCCGGTACCCTTTCTGCAAAGCACCCGGTGGGCCGCTACGCGGGAAAAGGTATCGGACGCCTATGTCCCGACCGATCCTAAGCTGAATTAACAAGTTTATCGTTGGGTCAACGGATTTAATGGCTCACGTTTAATGGCTCATGAAAATAATGCAGTTTAGGGAAAGGTACGTTTACCGTGCAGCATCCAACCCAGCGGAGTATAGCGCACGAAGACCAGGTAGGTTGCCAAACAGGGAGCCAGCGTACCACCCAGTACCGTTGTTAATTTTAGCCAGACTGGCCAGCTGTATGGGACCAATAACGTCTGCAGAAAGATCACCAACGGAAGATGCACAAGATATAGCCAATACGACGCATCGGCAACAACGCTCAGCCACTGGCTCCTGCCCGACAAATAGCGTTGTCCGAGCAGGAGTGCGGCGAGGATGAGTAGCACGGAGAGGTAGGCTGTCAGCACCGCTACGACTCCGCCCTGCCACCAAGCTGCCGGTGGTAGCGGAACATCGGCTGTGACCATACTCAAATTGAGCTCGGGCATCAGCAGGTAATAGGGAATAAAGAGCAAAATGGAAACGGCCACGACCGGCCACATGTAAGGCCGCCACGTGTCGAGCTGCCGCTCGCAGCCATACAGCTTCCAGCCAGCCAAGTAAAACAGCCCGTAGAAAGCAAAGGGCCACCACTGCGGGATAAACGATTCAGGAGCCGGCAAGGGGGCTCCCGCAACCAGCGCTCCAGGGACCAACAGCATCGGAGAGACCCCCAGCCAAAGAGGAGTTCGCAAGAAGGCAGGTAGACGCAGTCTCTTCACGCGACTCAACAGAGCGCCGACAAGTGTGAAGGCCAGCAGGTAGTAGAGAAACCAAAGATGCATTGTTCCGGGAAGCTCGGGTGGAGCAGCCAGGGAACTCTGCTGGGCAGCGGTCGTAATAAAACCCATCAACCCCCGCGGGTTCGGCAAATAGGATATGGCGAAGACAATCACCACCGTAATCGCAATCACCAGCAAGGGGTAAAACAAGACGAACGGCAACGCAATTCGCAGGCAACGACTTCTCAAAAAATACCGCAGCGATTTTCGCTCAATCACTAGCTTGGCAAAATAGCCTGACAAAACAAAGAAGAGACCCATGCGAAACAAATGAATGAACCAAATACTCACATCGATCGCCACACTGGAACCCCGATCGGTCGCCAACCAGATCGACTGGGCAGGCTCCGCATATGCCAATGCTCCATGCAAGTACACGCCGAGCAACATCGCCAAGGCGCGCAAGTTATCCAGATAATGGATGCGTGTTGCCAACGCTACAGGTGCGTCGAATGCCGGGGCGTCTGCGGTTGTATCGAGCAGGCTGTCAACGGGTTCTTGAGAAACTTCCATTTACACTAAGTCCCGTTTGCGAGTTTGGAATAAAATGGCCAACAACAAACAGCACACGAACACCAGCCCTTCAATCGACAGGATCTGTAGGACCACCGTCGGCCAAGTGAGGACATCGCTTTTGCTGATCGCCGATACCTCGGGCAACGCGAACAACTTCATCAAGAAGAGGTTAAGGCATACGTTGCAACCGACCATCACGCATATGGTCCAACCCACCGACTCGGAAACCACCGCCACCACCAACTGCAACGTAAAGGCACTGAGCAAAAAGCAGAATATGGCTGGTAAAGCAACGAACGCTCCCTGCTTGGCTCCCGGCACCACAAAAGTGCAGATCCCGACGAACGCAAACATGGCACTCCAGGGAATCAAGTACGTTGTCAACACCACCGCAATTTTGCCGATCGCATAGTCGAGTAGACTCACCGGCATGCTCATCACAAACAACTTGGTTTGATCGGTCGACTCTCCGAGCAACAGCATGCCGATCAAGTGCATGCCGGCCGCGATGGCCACGGTCAACATGAGAATAAAACCGATAAAGGTCAACGTCTCGTTGGGCACACAGGCTAGGCCCGCAGCAACCACCGCGGCTAGCAGATAGGCGAATAAATACCGACGACTGAGATACAGATCTTTTAAAAACAAAATCCGAATAGCTGCAAAATTCATGATGGTTGCTCCTCGCGTCCACGCATAACCGTACTGACAAAGACTTCTTCAAGTGTCATCGGCTCGATCGCTTCAATCACCGCTCCCGAGGCTTGCAACCGCTCGCTCAAGTCATCGGTGAAGCAATTGACCGACAAGACCCTGAGGCTTCGAAAGGTCGCATCAAGCCGCAAGCCGGGCAACGCAGGAGGTACCCAAGCTGTGTCGGCTTGCAATTTGATTCGCCGCCACTGCTGTAGAAAATCGTCGCGATTGTTGGATGCAATGACTTCACCTCGATCGATAAAAGTGATCGTATCACAGATCTGATCGATATCCTGCGTGTTATGCGACGAATAGAGGATCGATCGTGTTTCGTCCTCGACCACTTGCATGAGCTCGGTCAAGACTTCGTGCTTGGCAACCGGATCGAGCCCGTTGGTCGGCTCGTCAAGGATCAGCAGCTTCGGGCGGCGAGCCAGCACGAGCAACAACATGGCTTTGACCCGTTGACCGTGCGAGAGACCCTTGACGATTTGCTGGTCAATCAAGCCAAAACGTCCAAGCAACTGCCGCGCGTAAACCTCGTCCCACGTTGGATACAGCGACCGCACAAACTGCATGTGCCAACCAATCGACTCGGGCTTGTATAGTCGCATGTCATCTGCAAAGTAACCGATTTCGAGCTTCGCAGTCGACTGACTCGACGAGATCGGTTTGTCGAAGACGCGAACCGTACCAGCGTCGGGCTGTACGAGCCCCATGAGGATACGCATGATCGTTGACTTGCCCGCTCCGTTGGGTCCGATCAAGCCGGCCACCGTACCGCATTGGATCGCAAAGTTGACCCGCTTGAGCTCAAAGTGCTTGTACGACTTGCAGACGTCGCTAAGCGACGCAGCGCAGGGGCTGGCCCCCAAGCTGTCGATAGTACGATCGAGTTGTACGGTCATTTAGCCCTCGGCTGCGATTGTTCGTAGATTTCCGAAATGCGACGTTGCATTTCGGTTTTGCTGATTCCCAGCAACAAGCCAAGGCTCACTGCTTGCTGCAAGTGGTCGCGCATTTCTTCGCCTTGCAGCGAAGATTGCAGGCCAGGCTCCTCAGCAACAACCGAACCTTTGCCTTGCCGCGTGCTGATCACTCCGTCACGCTCAAGCTCCATATAAGCCCGCTTGATCGTGATCACACTCACTTTCAGCGCAGCCGCCAACTCGCGAATCGAAGGAAGCTCCGTTCCGGGTGGTAAATCCCCCACCGCCACGCGCCGTCTGACCTGCTCGATGACTTGCAGATACAACGGACGTGGATCGGCTTGTGAAATGACAATCCAACTGTGCATGCTCATATACACACTATACACACTCCCCTGAAGATTGAAAAGAGGTCAGCAAAAATTTACCAGAGTCACGCCGCCTGACCGCCACGAGCCAGGGACCAAGAAAGCTCTTTGCAGTGACGGCTTCGCCCTCGCAACTCTACGGCAGCAGTTCAAAAAGTGTTAAAATTCTGAGCGCAACCCACTCTTGCTTTGCAATCCAGATCGCCTTGGATAACTGAACACCACCGCGCGTAACCGATTGCGAACCGATTGCGAACTCCGCTCCGTTTTTTTTTCATCACTGCAACTGTCAAATGGAAATACTTACTTGCCGAGTGCGCACAAACGATTGATCTTGGTTTCGATGAGCGGCCTGCGAGTCGGGCATGGCGAACTATTGGCGAAGGGGATGCAGCTGCCGGGGCTTGCGCGCCGCGCGAGCGCCTTGTCGCAGCTTCCGCCACTGGGTTTACTGACCATCGCCGCGTTGGTCCCCGCGCATTGGCAAGTGGAGCTGGTGCAAGACGATGGTCAAACTGCGGTGGGCGCTGTAGTTGAGCGGATCATGGCGCTCGAGCCTACGGTGGTTGCCTTTTCGGCCTTAACCCCAGCTATCGACCGGGCCGCCTCCATCAGTCGTACCATGCATGGCGGTGGCCTTTGTCGCTTTGATTTCAGCCATACTACCGATGGTGGCTGTTATGGGTGGGATCCGGTTGACTAGGACGCAACAGATCCTCGTCGATTATCAGTCTGGATTACTGTTGATCATCTTTTACGCTGCGATCCCCGTGCTGATTGCAATGCTGGTGAGCTTCCCGAAAACTGAGCGGAATCGGCCTGCACGCGCCGAAGTGCGACGCTCTGGACGCAAACTCGCTCGCGGACCCTGGGTGCTGGCTGCCAGTTCCATCGCCGTGCTTGTAGTTTTCGGCTTTCCATTTCAAGTAAGTTATTGGGAGGCGGCGGAGATCGATCGGTTGCTCGCCAGTGGTCGCTTCCAAGAGGCGGTCGAGCGACTGGAAAGGAACGGTCCTGGCTCGCCACCCGCTACGTGGGACCCTCTGCCTCTGGGCAGCCAACGCAGTCAGCAACCGGTCGACATCTTGCCAATCATCGAAGAGCTCGCGCGACGCCAAGCTCCAGCGTGATTGAACGATCTGTTGTTGGTGCAGGCGGAGGAGCTTATCTTTCGGCAAGCTGGATTCCACTTTGGCACAGACGAAATCGAATATCTACGCGATCGGCTGGATAGGATGAAACCGACTGAGCTCCACTCGCTGGAACATGCTTTCGCACAACTGAACGCCGTCGAGCGCGGAAACCTCGAGGAAAGGCAGCGTGCCGTCGACTTGCACCTGCTCATCGTCGCCGCGACGAAAGGCCGTGTCGCCGCGACGAAAGACGCCGTATCCGGTATGCCCTCCACGGACGCTGCATCCACTGCTAAGGAATCCACTGGTGAGGAATCCGCCAGTGAGAAAAAGGTTGAATTGGGAGAAACGAAAGAGACTGCCGACGAATGAGTCGCGGGGAGCAACCGCAATCGACCATGCATTTTTTCTCGCGATGCTTGTTTGTGGTCGCGCACTATGTCAAAATCGTTGCCTTACGCTTCCCCAGCTGAGAACCTGCATCGAGTTGCAATGTTGTTTTGGAACCGCGTACACACTTCACGTTTTTAAAGGTCCTTGCGATGACTCGATTTGAAGATGACACGATAGCGGATGAGCGGAACAGTGCGCGGCTGCGTCACAAGTTTATCCTATGGGGAGTAGCCATTGCCAGTTCGCTTTCCTCATCGGGCTTAGTGCAATTGCGTCCCTCGCCAGCCTGGGCGCAAGAGGATCCTGCGGCGACACAGGACAACTCAACCAACAAGCAGAAGCCGAGTTTTGATCGCGCGCAGTTTTCGAAGTGGCTGGCAGATCGCGATTACGCCAAGGCTGCCGATATGCTGGATGCCGCCACTGCGCAGGACCCTGACAATGCGCTGTACAACAACCTGAGCCTGTCGCTCGCGATGAGCATGATGGGCAGCGATGCCGAAGGGGCCTTGGCACGAGTGCACAAGCAAGTGGATGGACTACTAGAGCGACCCACGCTCGACGCCTCCCAAGCGAGCACTTTGGCAACCGCCATGACTTATCTGACGTCGATGATGCGCGAGGCTGCGGCCGGTGAGAAACTTGTTCAGGTTGATAGAGCGATCGACAAGCTGACTTCGGATGACGCCCGGGACCACAGTGCTGCATTGCGTAATTTGAACAACACGAAAGCCAGATTGCTGTTGGCTGACGGTCAGCCCGCAGAGGCCAAAGCACTGCTCGACGGTCTACTCGACGCGGAGCGCGTCAAGCTCGATCCGGCGGATGCGCGGAGCGTGCAGAGTTTCCTGTCGACCATCACCGGCTATGCTCAACTGCTGGCGGATGACTTCCCCCAGCAAACGGCAGCGGCGGAGAAAGAAGCCGAGTCATTAGCGATTGGCTTGCTCGATCGCGAGGATGCGGGCCCGGAACAATTAACACCTTTGTTCACCCTCAAGTCGTCGATGGCGGCGCGTCTGACATACACAGCCCCCGCGGAAGCAGATGCATTGCTTAAGGATCTTGCGGATCGACTGGCTGTGCTCAAGGACAGGCTAACGGAGGAGAGCCAGCTCGAACAACTTGGGAACTTTGACAAGCAGCTCGCGAGCTTGCGCAGCCGCGTGGAGTCGGCTTTGGCCCGCGAGGCTCTGATCGGAACACCCGCTCCGGAGTTCGATGTCGACAGCTTTGTGGCCATGGAGGCGACCTCGATGGAAGAGTTAAAGGGACAAGTGGTGTTGCTTGACTTTTGGGCCGTATGGTGTGGTCCCTGCATCGCCACTTTTCCGCACCTGATCGAATGGCAGGAAAAGTATGGTGAGCAAGGATTGAAGATCATCGGAGTTACCAAATACTACAACTACGAATGGGACGAAGAGACTGGCCGAGCGAAACGTGGCGGTGAAGTTGCACCTGCCGATGAACTCGCCATGCTCGAGCGCTTCCGCGAATCGTACAAGTTGCACCACGGATTTTTAGTCACACCCAATGACAGCGATTATTCTTCCAAGTTTCAAGTGTCTGGCATACCGCAAGCTGTCTTGCTAGATAAAGAAGGTAAGATCCGAATGATCCGCGTCGGCTCCGGCGAAGCGAACGCCAAGGCATTAGAAGCCGAGATCGAATCGCTGCTAAACGGGCATTGAATGGCGTGGACCTTGCGTCATGGTTCCCTCAGCCGATCCTTTAGCAAAACCGAAACAGGTAGTTTCTCCTGAAGCAATTCTATCAACAGATGGGAGCTGATCGATGGAGCGATCAGCACAATCTGCTCAAGTCCACTTCTGAAATTCTTAATGTTCGATGCGCAGCGCTCGTCTACTCGATGGGTTCTGGCAGATCTTGTAACCAGCGATCGAGTGGTGGTCGGTCGGGAGTGGGAGGCAAAGCCCGCTGCAGCGCATGCGCCACATGCAGCAACATTTCTTCGCGATACGCGGCGGCGGTTAGTTTGACGACGCCGGGAGCCGCAATCTCGCCGCGCAGTTCATCCGCACCGCACGCCAGCACCAAGGAGGGATGTCCGGTGAGGTTGGTTAACAACAGATCGTTGCCTCCCAGGACCAGATCGACCTGCGATAGTTTTTCTTCAGCTTCCACAATCAAGCGACTCCGCAAGCGGTTGGCTCTCAAGTACTGAATGGCTGGGATGAACTGCGATTCGCGAAATGTGCTCGGCCACAACCCGTAGTCGGCCGTTTGATCCTCACGGAAAGCGTCATCGAAGACCGTTGAGGCTTCGACACCGAGTATGAAGTTGAGTGGTCCTTCCGGTACGGAACAGGTCAGGTCGAGATCAACGAGCGTGGCCCCTTCCGATCGCAGATAATCCAGCGCCGCCGTCTCCGACTTATTCAAGCGGGCTGTAGTAACACCGATTCTTAGGTCACTTAACCGCGTGGAAAGCGGCCAACGAAAACTGCGTTCCACCAGCGTGGGATCGCGACCATCGAGGCCAATCAAATGCGAAAACACCAGCGCCAAATCGTCCGCATGGCGCGCAATCGGACCCATTTTGTCCATCGACCAGGAGAGGGGCATGCAGCCTGCGCGGCTCACCCGCCCAAACGTCGGACGGAGTCCACTCGTGCGGCACCGCGTGGTGGGGGAAACAATGCTTCCCAGCGTTTCACTTCCGAGCGCGAAAGTGGCGAGACCGGCTGCCACGGCGGAGGCACTCCCTGCAGAAGAACCACTACTGCCTTGTTCCGGGTTCCATGGATTGCGAGTCAAACCGCCGAACCACTGATCGCCCCAAGCCAGTGCGCCGAGGGTCACTTTGGCCAACAACACGGCCCCCGCTCCACGCATGGACTCGGCCACCGTGGCGGTCGTCTCGCGCACTTGATCCTTAAACGGCTCCGCTCCCCAAGTTGTTTTCCAAGGTGGCACCGCTACCAAGTCTTTGGCGACCCAGGGAATTCCATCGAGCACACCCAGCGATGCGCGTCGCTGCCGTCGCTCATCGGCTGCCGCTGCCTGCTGCAACGCATGCTCTTCCAACAGCGTAACTACACAATGCAAGAGCGGATCGTACTTCTTCAATCGCGCCAAATAAAGTTCGGTCAGTTCGCGACTCGAAATCTTTTTGGTGGCGAGCAACGACGCTTGTTCAGAGATCCCCGCAAAGGCCAGATCTTCGTCCGACGACCGCAGGCTGTCGCTCTGAACCGACCAAGCAACATTCACCTCCACCTTGGGTGGCACAGGTTGTTCCGCGCTCTCGCGACTTCCGTTAGCTTGCCGGTAGAACAAGTCGGGGCGAAAGACAAGCGCTGGCACCTCGTCCACATCGATTTGAAGTTCGCGGAGTTTGCGGGCAGCTTGCAGGTTGTCTTCGAGGGCCTCCGCTACACTGGCACGTTGCGAGTCCTCCAATTCGATCCCCGCAATCCACTCCGCCTGCGCGATCATCTCCGGCGTGACCTTTCCGCTTCCTTCCACTTGCGCCGCGATGGCGCGTTGAAAGGCCACGGAGCCCACTCCGATACCAGCCAATGATTGAAGCAGTCTCCTGCGCGTGACGATCGGCATCGAAAACTCGCTCAGTTAGGATTTACTCGCTGGTTGGTGCGGTTTCTGGTGGAGTTTCTACTGAGGTTGTAGTTGTTGTTGGAGTTGTTGTTGGTTCGTCGGTCCGCTTGGCTTCGTAGAACTGAAGCAAGTCGGAGAACGACCGCAGTGGCTCATCCCCTTCCTTCATCGCTTCGGAGATCGGAGCCTTCGGTTTTTTGCTAGTGACCACGACCGTTTTGGCTGTGCGTGGGCCGCCAGCTCCGGCGCCTCGACCGCGTCCTCGACCACCTTGTCCACCGCCACCGTGTCCACCGCCACC
>JBGSHW010000164.1:0-61718 GCA_041751975.1 Pirellulaceae bacterium | reverse complement strand
GCTACGCGGTCATGCTCTCCCACGAGCTCGAAACTCTGGGGGCACGTACGACCTGCACAGCTGCGCCAGATGCCGTTGCAACCGGCTTCTAGCAGTGTCAACTCTAATTGCTAAATCGGTCGGTACGACAGATACTAGGGTAGGGTGAGGGGAGTCTAAATCGGTAACTTATTTTGAGACGAGGCCTAAATCCTGTGATGTGGTGCAGTTAGCGCTTGCGAAGCGGTCTATGGCCAGCCTATTCTATTCCTATTGTGTGGCGGTCCCGTGGTACGCAGCGGGCGATCGTGCCGACAATACTTCCCACCTTTTGTCCCCTCCTGATAGTTTAAGGATCCATTTATGCTGCATCGAGTTTGGCATCTTCGTAGCCTGGCAGCTGTTTTGTGCTTAGCGAGTTCCTTCACGGTCTCCGTGATCAACGCACAAGACGGCGTCAAGGCAGCCCCAGAAGGCTTTACACCTCTGTTCAATGGCAAGAATTTCGAGGGGTGGCATGGTCGTCCGCACTTTGATCCACGCGAATGGGATCAAGTCAACCAAACGACACGCGACGAGTGGACCGCTGACATGAAAGCCCACTGGAGTGTGAAAGAGGGTGTGGTCATCAATGATGGTCATGGCGCCTACATGACCACCGACAAGGAGTACGGTGATATCGAACTGTTGATCGATTATAAAACCGTTCCGTTGGCGGACAGTGGAATCTATGTGCGCGGCACACCCCAGATTCAGATTTGGGATAGCACCGAAGAAGCGAAGTTCAGCATTGGTGCCGACAAGGGAAGTGGCGCCCTGTGGAACAATAGCCCAGGTACCGCTGGCAAAGATCCCTTGGTCTTGGCCGATAAACCATTCGGAGAGTGGAATTCATTTCGCATCGTTCAGATCGGTGCCCGCACCAGCATCTGGCTCAATGGGAAAATGGTTGTCGACAACGCGATCATGGAGAACTTCTGGGATCGCGATGCTCCGCTACTTGCCAAGGGAGTTATTCAACTGCAAACGCACGGTGGCGAAATCCAATGGCGGAATTTGTTTGTGCGTGAAATTGGGAGCGAAGAAGCGAACAACTGGTTGCGCGAGCGCGACACGCAAGCCTACAAGTCGTTGTTCAATGGCAAGGACCTGAGCGGTTGGGTCGGGGCGACGGGAAATTACGAAGTGGTTGATTCAGCTATTCAGTGCAAGACCGGCCATGGAGGTGTGTTGCACACTGCGGATAAGTACGCGGACTTCCAAGTGCGCCTAGAGTTCCAGCTGCCTGAGGGTGGTAACAATGGCTTGGCCATCCGCTATCCCGGTGAGGGCGATACAGCGTATGTCGGCATGTGCGAATTGCAAGTGCTGGACAATGGCAGTTCCAAGTACGAGTCGCTTGATCCACGCCAGTATCATGGCTCGGCCTACGGGATGATCGCTGCCAAACGCGGCTATCTGCGCCCGGTTGGCGAGTGGAATTATCAGCATGTGACGATTAAGGGATCGACCATTCGCGTGGAATTGAATGGCACGGAGATTCTCAGCGGCGACCTGAGTACCGTTAAGGAGTACATGGCCAACAGCCCCCATCCAGGCAAGGAAAACGCTAACGGATACTTTGGGTTTGCCGGTCATAGCGATCCGGTTCGCTTTCGCGCCATCGAGATTCGTGCCGAATAAAAGAGGTTGCGACTGCGAGTTGAATCATTTTTCAACTCTAAAGAGTCGGCTTCTGCGACTCATCGCCGATATCTCCTTGTGGCCAATGGATTGCCCACGAGGAGCTAAATCGGATTTTGACTCATGCTCGAAACGGAACTTAACATCGGACCGTTGCACATGTCCCTCCCGCGAGGCGACAGGCGGCGGCACCTGCGTTCCGATTCAAAACCCGCGCCGCTCGTTCGCGGCTTGGATTACCAGCGGTTATCGGGCAGCCTGCATGCGTTGAGTCAAGCCTTGAGCGCTCGCGATGCCTACACTCAGGCGCACAGTCAACGGGTAGCTTGGCTGGCGTTTGAACTCGCATGTCTGGTCGGCTTGTCGGCTGAAGCCAGCCACGAGATCTATTTGGCGGGTATTTTGCATGATATCGGGAAGATCGGAATTCCCGACGCGGTGCTGCTCAGGGCCGAGGGGCTGAGTGAGGAAGATCTTCGTGCGATCCGTCGGCATCCTGAAATCGGCTACAAAATCGTCGAACAGGTGGAAACGCTTCAGTTCGCGCTGCCGGGTGTTCTTTACCACCATGAGCGTTGGGATGGGCAAGGTTATCCGCATGGACTTGCCGGCGAGGCGATTCCACTGATGGCGCGGATCTTGGCGGTGGCCGATGCCTTCGATGCCATGACCAGCAGTCGCGCCTATCGACAGGCAATGCCACTGGTACAGGTTCGCGAGATCATGAGCGCGGGAAGCGGAACGCAATGGGATGCGAAACTCATTGGTTCTCTGACCGTTTGGTTGGACGAACGTAGCTCAACGCAGCGAGTGCCTGTGAGGCCTCCACAGAACCTTATTCCGCAAGGCTCGCCAGTTGAGTACATTCACCAAGCCATCGTGCACTTAAGTCGCTGATGGCTGGGGTTGTCGAATACGTCGAAAAAAATTGAGGCAGCTTTCCGGTCAGAGCTTGAGATCATCCGATCGATCGGTGGCCACGATATGACACACGATGATCCATACACCCACGAAGAAAGCGCCAAGCACGGCGTGAAACCACTCCAAAGACATTTTTAAACCTATTGCGCTGCAGGTACCAAAATTGGTGCGGCATCCTTTCGCAATTCAGAGTGAATTCGGAATCCTGAATTCACTAACAAGCGTCGTGCGTCGGCAGAAGAAGATGACGGCGCGCGACTCTCAGTAGAATCGGCATCGCTTGAGTCGATGTTTGAGAAATAATTCTGGCGATGGAAAGGGTTGCGCAGGCGTTAGACTTTCGCAGGAGCCTTTGTGTCACAAACCTGGCGCCGTCCAGCTAGCGACGACTCACTTTTCTTGCGGGTGGAGGTAGACTGACGGCGGTGGGGGACTCGTCGGTTGAAGTAGGCTGGTGATGCTTAGGGGGAATGGGGTAAAATTGCGGAGGTAGGTGGGGTGTGTGTTTAAAGCCCTCCACGACTTCCGCGGTAAAGGACTCCCCATGTCGTCGAAAAAATCGAAGTCGAAGAATCGCAAGAAGCCCCAGCGCACCCGAAGAGTTGCTCCCACCCATGCGATGCTAGCGAACGTGGCGGTTGCAGATCGTTTTGAAGTGATGCTAAAGCTCAAGCCAACCCCGGCTAAAGACGAGCGAGACGAGGATGTGGCGATTTTTAGTCGGGCGGCTCGCGAACGGCTTTCTTCGGAGCTGCAGGCAGAAGCAGAGATCGTGGCGACCGCGTTGGAGATGATCTCCAAAGGTGACTACCCCCCTGCGCTCGAAAGCTTGACTTGCATCGCGAGGTCGAGTCCTTTTGCCCAGTGGCGTTTGTTTCTGCGCGGGTTGGCGGCATTTTATCAGTGTGATCTGGCAGGCTCCCGTGCGAATTGGAGTCGGTTGGATCCGACACGACGGCCAGCGCGGATGGCTGCGGTGTTGAACGCAAGTGAGGGGCAGCCGCCGCTTAGCGAAGAGGCTCCACCCGCTCCCCAGCGACAGGTCAGTATTGCCCGCGACTTGCGTTTGCGAACGGAGCTCTTGGCTAAAGCCCGAAAAATTGCAGCCCAGGTTCAAGCCAATCCAGCCGAACCTTTTTCCGTGTCCCAGGTGCAAGCGGTCTTGGCTTTGTACAAAGACTTGCGCCGCCTCGACCCCGATTTTGTGTTGGCTTTTTGTCAAGCTTGCATGTTGTGGACTTTTTCTCATGGGCACCCAGAACCGTTGCTGCCTATGAAGCAATGCATTCCAGGGCCGGCGCACGATCCCGGCTGGAATTTGCATTTGTTCCAGTTTTTCTTTGGCGTTTTAGACTCGACGACCGAACAAGCGGCGGCGGCTGATCAATACATCCATGGCGATCTGCCGCGTGTCGAGAGCATCACCAAGGAGCTGGCGAACGCCTTGGCCAGCGAGATTCGGCTGAAGCAGGCCATGTATGACATCCATACATCGCGTCAAAGTTTCGGCTTTGGGTTGTTCCGACCTCGGGTAGATCTATCCGCCGCGGAAGCTCACTTAAACGAATCGGTGAAGCTTTATCCCAATCGTGAGGCACATCGTGAGCTGGTCTCGCTCGTGGATCAGCAATACAAGCTGTTGTCCGCAGGTGCGCCGCCAGGCGAAGCTCGGAAAGTGCAAATCGAGAAGAAGTTGATTGACGCCAAAGCGGCTCTCGTAAAGAACTTTCCTGATGAAATTGACACCCTACTGGAGTTGATTGATCACTACTTTGAAGAAGGTGAATTTGCTCGAGCCAGTGAGTTGGTTTCGCAGCTTGATGGACAGCGACTGGACGATCCACGCGCTCGGGTCATGCCATGGAAACTGAAGCTGCTCGAAGCCATGCATGCGAGCCGACTCAAAGGGGGCCTTAAAGAATCGCGTGCAGCACTCGATGCCGCCGAACAAATCTGGCCAAGTTGGCTTAGCAAAGATTGGCTGTGCTTTCTTCGAGCTGCGGTGGCATTACGCGGCGGTGACCAAGCCGAATTCGAGCGACTGCACACCTTGGCCTGTCAAGCTTGTGGCGGTGAATCGCTGGCGACAGACATGATGACGTATGCGGCGATCCAGCAAATGAACGTGGTCAGCGCAGCGGTGAAACCATGGCGAGCTCGACTTGAAGCGCACTTGAAAACCAAGCTTTCGCGCGAGTCGCTGTTGCAGCTTGGGGCGTTCTGCTGGGACATAGCGCGGGCGCGATTGCATTTTCGCGGCTACCACCTCTACTCAGCCAAGTTCGGAAAACAGTTGAACAGACTGTTTAAAGCTGAAAAGAATTGGGAGCTAACGGATCTGCTCAGACGCGGTTGCCTGTGGGCAGGCGAACATCGTTTCTGGGAGCCGGACCCTAACACCTACACACCTCCCAAGGTACTCCATGAGATGACCAAAGTGGATGCCTACATCGCTGCAGCGTGTTTCGGACCGTACAACTCACTGCGCTCGTCAGGGCAAAAAGCTCTGAAAGCACGGCCCCAAATCGACATGCTTGCCGAAGCCGCCAAGAACGAACGCGATCCGTTTTACCGCCATCACTTCGAAAGCGTTAGTCAAGGACTGCTGAGTCTGGCGCTGGAATACGAAGAGTATAAGCGCCATCCCTATCGTTTTTGAGATGCAAGGCACATCGCCGCACCAGCACCCTTGTATAACACGCATGGAATGACATGACCAAATCCACGAAGATCAACCCGTACGCCGTCCTGGGTGTCAAGGGAGATGCCACTCTAGCCGATGTGCGGAGTGCTTATTTGAGCCTTGTTCGACAGTATCCCCCGGATAAAGCTCCAGAACGATTTCGTGAAATCCACGAGGCCTATGAAATGTGTAAAGATCCAATCATGCAGGCTGCAGCGTTGACGGGCCCTCTCAGCGACCCTCCTCCACTGGAAGTTTTAATCGCCAAAGCCGAGTCGCAGCGGCCGCGGTTCCCCAAGCTTGTGTTGTTAGCCCTCGGCGATCAGCCGTGAATCCCAGCCAAAGTTTTCGCTCATGAATGCTCCAGACAGTTCTCCGTCGTCGGACGCGCAACCATGGCATCGCTCACCGCCTGTTGAAGATCCGGTGGCAGTCGATGCAGCCAATGCATTGCACGCAGGCAATGCTTCAGAGGCCACGCAGTTTGGCGCGCTCGATATCGTCGAAGCGTTCACCGCGCTGCGCCATGAACTGAAACTTCAAGTGCGCGGCGGCCGCGACCTCCACCAACTGCTGGTCGATGGACTGCAACGCATTGAGCAACGCATTGAACAAAAGTTGGCAGCCTCCCAGTTGGCAGTCTCGCAGACCCCTTCCGCAACTGCAGCAGATGCTGGCCGCGATTTGGCAGAGGCCCTGGCCGAGATGGAAGATAGTCTGCACCGCGTGCATGAGGCCCTGGCCCGACCAACGCTGGAGGAACAAGCCGTAGCCCCTACGGCCGAACCCATTTTGTCGAAGTTCGACGAACAGGTGCTGCTGGCCCCATGGTGGTTGCGCAAATTCGCAGCCAGTTGGGTGCAGTCCCTCCGTCAGTCCCTCCGCCAGTCGGTTGCTGTGGCGATAGACGAAGAGCATCACCGGCGAGAACTTCAGTCTCAGGATGAGCAACTCAAGGGGGCACAGCAAGGGATTGAACTCCTGCATGCGCGCGCACAGCGACTGATGCAACAGTGCGCGCTGGAACGGGTGGATGTCGTCGGACAACCGTTTGATGCGGAATGGATGCATGCCGTGGATGTGGTCGTGGCACCTCAAACGCCAAGCGCTCACGTCGCTGAACAGCTGCGGCCAGCTTACCGCTGGCGGGGTAAGCTCCTGCGGTACGCCGATGTTCGACTGGCGAGATAAACGTCAGGCTTTTAGCCAACTCAACTTAGCAATGAACGGGACACTTATTTCCCGACCAATCCTTACGCCCTGGAGCACTTCGATGGACCAAGATAACTCACCCATTATTGGCATTGACTTAGGGACAACCAATAGTGTCGTCGCTGCCTTTGTGAACGGCAAAGTGCGTGTTCTGCAAGAGGAGGGCGAAGCCATCCTGCCTTCCGTCGTGGGGTTGACCATCGACGGCAAGTTGTTGGTCGGGCAAGCTGCCAAAAACCAGCTTGCAGCGTTCCCCGAGCGGACGATCATGTCGGTCAAACGCCGTATGGGCGAAGCGGTGCAAATTAAATTAGCCGACCAAGAGTTTTCCCCGCAAGAAATCAGCGCGATGATCCTACGACGTTTGAGGCAACGCGCCGAAAAGGTGCTCGAAACCGAGGTCACGCGGGCTGTGATTACGGTCCCCGCCTTCTTCGACGAAGACCAACGCCAAGCGACTCGGGAAGCAGGTACCTTGGCCGGTTTAAAAGTCGAGCGGATTATTAATGAACCCACCGCGGCGAGTTTGGTTTACCACTCCGATATGTCACAACAACGTCAAGTCATCGTCTATGACTTGGGTGGTGGTACCTTCGACGTGTCGATCGTGCGTATCGAAGGTGGTGTGATCGAAGTGCTCAGTAGCAAGGGAGATACTCAACTCGGTGGCGATGATTTTGACGAGCTCTTGAGCAAGCATGTATCGGATCGATTCTTTGATCAACATGGAATCGATTTGATATCACACAGCAAAACCCGGTGGCGGTTGATGCAAGCCTGCGAACGGGCCAAGTGCGAGTTGTCGACCAGTAGCGTTGTCCGGATCTCTGAAGAATTCATTACCGACGTGAACGGTCAGCCGGTGAGCTTGGATGTCGAAGTGACGCGTGCAGAGTACGAGGAACTGATTTATGGTTTGGTCGAACGTACCATCGCTTGTGTCGATGAGGCGATTCGCGATGCGGGGTTGACCACTAAACAACTGGATGAACTGATTCTGGTGGGTGGATCGACTCGAACCCCCCTGGTGCAACGTCGATTGCGAGAAGAGTTTCACCGCGAGCCGCTGTGGTCGGTCAATCCCGATTTGGCGGTTGCCCTCGGGGCTGCGACGCAGGGGGCCATGCAAAACGGAAAATCCGTTGGTCCGGTTCTCATCGATATCGCCACGCATACGCTGGGAGTGGATGCGCTGAGCACTGGATCCATGAGTCGACAACTGATTTTTGTTCCCATTCTCCACCGCAATTCCCCATTGCCCGCCAAGTACGAAGAGGCCTTCACCACGGTTACACCCGACCAGAGTCGCGTGATCATCAACGTGTTTCAAGGAGAGAGCCGCGACTTGAACCACAACCGTAAGCTTGGCTCTTTTACGCTCGAGGGGCTCAATAAGGTGGCCAATGCGGATGGCGGAATCCTGATCCGCTTCGAGCTCACTCTCGATGGTGTCTTGAGCGTTGAAGCGGTGGAACGCCAATCAAAAATCGCCACGAAGATCAAGATTGATAATGCCTTGTCGCGCATGGGGGTCGAGCAGTCCGAAGCTACCGGTGGCCGACTCGAAACGCTGTTCGATGCATCGGATGAATTCCTGGCAGGTTGGGGCGCCGCCGCAGACAACTCAGATGATGCGGACAACGGACATGGTTCAAATGATTCCACGGATGCGGCATCCCGTGATGATTCGGCTGACGGGGCGATTGTGCGCGTCGATGAGGCGGGAGCCCCGAGCTCAAAAATTCGTCAATTGCTCGACAAAGCCAGTAGCCTGCGCTCAAAATTAGCGGTAGATGATGCCGACGATGTCGACCGGCTTGTCAAAGCCATCGACGAGGCGCAGCGTGCGAACGCCTCCGACAAGCTCGACGAACTTCGCGATGAGCTCGATGATTTACTGTTCTATTTGGCGGAGTAGGATGACGTTTGATAACGATTCAGTTGCAGAGGAACTTGTTTGTCCGGTCTGCCGCGCTAAACAGACGAGTCAAGTCACCTGCCGGCGATGTTCGGCTGACTTGAGTTTGTTGGTCAAAGCCCGCGCTAGTCAACGCGTTGCCCGCCTTCAAGCCAAGGGGGCGCGCGCGGCTGGTGATTTTGCCCTGGCCGAGCGGTTGGAGGCCTACCTCCGCTGGCTCAAGCCCTCTGGCTAGCGGGCGGCGGGGCTCGAACTACTGCTGTGTGATGCGCTTGGTAGCGTTCGGAACATTGACTTCATGTTGGGCCCCATGGGCCCGTCCTTGCGTTTCCGCAGCGGGATCGTGTTGATAGCGCCCGCGGCGACTCCCCGACGTCAAGCGGATATTGCACTCAACGTCGAGCCACTGTTTGGCCGCATCGCGGAGACTCAGCATGCGGGCTTGAATCAAGGCGCGTTCGCTGGTCGTGTGCGTTGACTGAGTGGTTCGACCCTCATCGGTTTCGACCGTACTGGAACGCGGAAGCCCAGCCACGTAACCTTCGGCATACGAAGCACCGCTGCCACGCGTGTAACTGCCATACTGGAGCTGTGCCGAGGTGGCGATCGTCAGCAGCAATTCGCGGTACAGAGCGATGCTGTTTTGCACGTCGGCCAGCGGGCCATAAAACCAAAACATGGTTCGATGTCCTTTGGTTGAGATGTAGCATTGAACGGTAGGGATGAGTTCCAGCACAACGTACATGGCCAGATTTTTTTCCCAACCGCACGCGCGACGACCGTTGACGGGGCAGGCCATGCGCGTGAACTGCAGTTGGTCGACATTGTCGTTGCCCACGATATCGTCGCGCGTCAAGTTATGCGACAGCATCAAGTTTTGCATCATCCGCAGGGCATTGCGTTTTTCCCCTTCGGTGCTGGCATCGTTGCTCGCCGTTTTGTCGAGCGCCCGCAGGCGTCGCAAGATCTTGTCGAACTCCTGTTGGTTCAACTCGTCGGCGGCGCTGGCCCTGCGTTTGGGACCAAGGCTGGGCAGGGTCGTCTCGAGTTGGCTTGCCGAGGGAGCCCACACGTGCTTGACGATGTACTCTTCGTCTTCGGCCGGATTCCAGGTATCGTGCACGACATGATCGATCACCGTGGTTAGGTGGTGGCACCGCCCGGTTTTTTTGCAGATGTGAACAAGGACCACCCCTTTCGGCAAGGCTTCGAGGCGAAAAGGTTCGTCGGCGGAAGTGGCTTGGTCCCACCCGCACTCCGCCATGTACTCGCTGATAATGGGAATAGGGATACCATCGCGCGGCGATTTCGCGCTGGCCTCACCCAACTGAGCGTAGATGTCGCGATAGACGGCTCCCGTGCCGATGGCGATCGCCCGGGTGACGCAATCCCCGGTCAGTCCGATAAAGCCACAAGTGGCCCGCCCACCGTCGTTCCAAATAAACTCCATCACGATTCCTCTGCACGGCTGCTTGTTGGTTGTCCTTTGCGTTCGTACCCTGGATAATACTGTAACAAGTTCTCTCACATCGTATGCGTATTGGAAGCCGATGGCTGAAGCTGAAGCGTTGTCGCGTTACATTCGACAGTCCCGTTTTGGGCCTATTGGCGAATCGGGTCAAGCGCACATAGCGACGGCGAAAGTGCTGATCTGCGGCTGCGGCGCGCTCGGCTCGGTCATCGCGGAACGCTTAGCTCGGGCTGGTGTGGGGACCCTGCGGTTGGTTGATCGCGACTGGGTCGAACTGAGTAACCTCCAGCGGCAGACTCTGTTCACCGAGGCCGATGCGGCCGAAGCACAACCCAAAGCGGTGGCAGCAGCCTCTGCCTTGGCGAAAATCAACAGCTCGATCGCGGTCGAGTCGCTTGTCGAAGACATTTCGTATCAGAACATTGAGGCGCTCGCGGCGGGGTGCGATTTGATCCTCGATGGCACCGACAACTTTGAAACGCGTTTCCTGATCAACGACTACTGCGTTCAGCAGGGCGTTCCCTGGGTGCATGGTGGTTGCTTGGGAGCGAGTGGGCAAGTCTTGAGCATCCTGCCCGGAACGACTGCATGCTTTCGGTGCCTCGTGCCCGATTTGCCACCGCGGGAAGCGGTGGAGACATGCGACTCAGTTGGTGTTCTCGGCTCGGCCATCGGCTTGATCGCTTGTTGGCAAGTGGCTGAGGCGCTCAAGATCCTGTCAGGCAATCGTGCGGCCATCCGTGGCGACTTGATTGTCCTAGACTCGTGGAACACCGAATGCCGAGTGGTCGCGTTGCAGCGTCGCCACGATTGCCAGGCCTGCGGACGCGGAATGTTTCCGTTTCTGTCGGGTGAGATTCGCAGTGAAACGACGATCTTGTGCGGCAAGAACGCGGTGCAGCTGGACAGTCCCCAGCTGCTGACGCAGTCGCTCGACAGCCTGGCGGTGCGGCTGCGAGCCTTGGGGGGGGTGACTCACAATGCGTTCTTCGTGCGCCTGAGTCTGCCTGAGCACAAGCTGACCGTCTTTCGGGGAGGACGCACAATCATTGAGGGGACCACCAACGTGGCCGAGGCGAAGTCGCTCGTGGCTCGGATACTGGGAAGTTGACGGCAACTTTGGATTGAAAATTATGTAAATTGAAGCTGCAAAGTCGTTTTGTTTGGTCGTTTTGTTTAGTCGTGTTGCGAGGCACGAGTCCTCCGGCGGTCTAGCCCAGTCAAGCCGCGTCTCGCATTGGATTACCCTTCTTTCTTGCCTACGGGTGCGATCGGTTGGGGTGCAAGTAGCCGTCAAGCTGCGCCAGAATCGCACATTTTTGGGGCCCAGGGGTAGCTTTCGCGCGGAAGGGGGCGTATTCTTGCTTTACACCCTTTTTCAAGGGGTGCACTGTTGAGCAAAAATCCATTCTCGCACCAATAAGAACTGACTCTAATGCGATACGAGTTTCGACTGGCTGAATTGTTGGGGCACACCCCCGACCGCCGTAAACGACCAGGGACGATCAAAGCGATTGTTGAATACACTGGACTGGATCGCCACCAAGTCGCTTCGTTGTTAAAGAACGAGGCCAAGTACATTCCGTTGGATGCCCTCTCGCGGCTGTGCGACTACTTGGTCGAGCATGGCCATGCGTCGGCTGAAGAGCTGCCAGGAGCCTTATTTGCTGTCAAGCCCGAACACTTTTGGGAATTGTTGGCCCGTCGTCGCAAGCTTGAGATCTGCGTGGGCGTTCGTCGGCCGGATGGTGATGACACGCCAGAAACTGCCTGGGTCGTCGCTTCGGATGCGGTCCTGATGGGTGAAGTACTCAACGGAGTCACGACGCTCGGTGGTACGGACAAGCTCGCGCGGACGCAGTCGGAAAGTCGCGATCTGCCGACGCACCCTGAGTTGTTGAGACAGACGTTGGTTTGGAGTCCTGGGCATGAGGCGGCGGACGAAGCCGTTGAGCGGGCGCGGTACGTGCATGAGGAATTCACGTCGTCACCCGGTGACAAAGCCATGGTCTGTTTGGGGAGTGTCAAGAGCAATCCCGTGGTCGAGATGGTGATAGCCGATTCGTTCCATGCCACCCCGTTTGTTTCGGAGGATGATGTCGAGAAAGCGTCGGATCGCTCCTGTCCATTTTTCTTGCGTTATCGCGACAGCGATCCGCATCCACCCTGCGTGTCGGCTGGCATGCGTTTGAGCCGTACCGAGCCGGCAACAGAGGCTGGCATCTACTACGAGCGGGCCGATGGCAGTTGGGCCTACGCGGGTGGTCAAGACACCGCGTTTGTGTTCTACATTTATCGCGAGTCGCTCGGTCGTTTAGAGATGGTGTTGAGCGGCTTCAGTGGTCGCGCCACCCGATTGTTGGCTCGGACGCTTTCCAGTCGTAGCGAAGAGTTCTGGCCCCCTGTCTATCAAGAGAATTACTTGCAGGTGGGAGCCTACATCGTGCAGTATCAAGCCGCGACCGCAGCCAACGATCCGAACGATATCTTGCGAACCGATATCATCGGCACCCCCACGGTGACACCGCTGCCGGTCGAAGCCATCGCCCGGCGTTTCCAAAGTTAGCACGCGCGATTAGCGTTTGCTCATTGCATCGAGTTGCGCCTGGGCCTGCTGGACCAGTGGGGCAACTTCCTGGTTGCCGTCGTAGAGTTCTAAGATCGATTCGAGTTTTAGCTTTGCTTCGGCGACCCGCGCCTTGTCGTAGGCTGTTTGAGCTTCGGCCAGTTTGGCTTCGAGGAAAGTTTGCAAGTCGGTTGTGCCTTGTTCCCGAATGCGCTGGATCCCTTCGCGGGCGAGTGTGACCAGGGAGCGGTCATCTGTTTGATTGCCAAACAGGCTGATGATGGCGCGATATTTATCGATGGCACTGGCCATGTCTCCAAAGCGTTCGTAGCCCCGCGCTTCCGCATATTGGAGTTGGGCCTGCGTCCAATTGTCTTTACGACCGAGCCGTTCGTCGCGATCGAGTCGCCTTTCGGCTTCGCGGGCATCGACCCACTCCACTTTTTCACTGGCCCAGTCAGCATGCTTGCCTGCGGGGAAACGGTCGAGCAGGTTCACGAGGTAGGCATCGCGAGCCTCGCTCCAATCGGTGGGCGTTTCGCTGGCAAGTAATGGCTCGGCCCGCTGACGCAACGTATCTTCACCGAGTGGCAGCAGGAACCAGACGACGGCCGCGAGTGCCAACACAAGCCCTGTTAAAAGTACCAGCGGTCGTTCGAAGAATGCCGTCTCGCGTTCGCTCTGCTTCTTCTTGGGTTTGATCCCCAGCACCTTTTCGGCTTCGTCGCGATCGGTCTTTAGCTGCAGCGGGCTGAAACCAGCGGTCGCGTGCTGCAGCACCCCCACTCCTTGCGATTGTCGTCGCTGCGCTTCTTTGAAGGCGAGCAGTAAAGCGGTCGAGCTATAGGGGCGTTGCCGCGGATCCTTTGCCAGCAACTGCTCAACGATCGCGTTCAGCCAGACGGGGCAGTCGAGTACATGAGCGCCTGCACTGGGAACCGCTTCTGTCTGGATGGCGGCGATTAGGCTAGCCGCATCTACGGCCGCATAGGGGGTCCTTCCGGTCAACATGGTGAACATCACTGCACCCAGTGAATACAGATCCGACTTTTCATCCGGTGCCTGTCCGGCTAATGCTTCAGGTGCAGTGAATTGTAGTTGCCGCAGCGATTGGGGGGCATCGATCATCGAGGCAATCGCGTCGCGTCGCCAGTCAGCCAACTTGGCGATACCCGCGCTGGATAGCAAGATTTTTTCTGGACGAATGCGTCCATGGATCCAGCCCATTTGATGGGCATATTGAAGGGCTTCGGTCAATTGCTGGCTCAGATCGAGCGTTGTTTCCCAGGGGAGTCGCTCGCGACGAGCGAGTTGGTTGGCCAGCGATTCCCCATCGACCAGTTCATACGCCAAAAAGGCGTTCCGCGCATCGAAGCCACCTCCGTAGCACCTTACGATTCCCGGATGACGCAGTTGCTTCAATTGCTCCAATTGGCTGGCGTATGCTTGGCGACTCTCGGGGGTCATCCCCATCGGGATCGGGAAAATCCGCAGGGCCGCAAGTTTCTTTTGTTCTAAGTGAATGCCGCGAAAGACCTGTCCCGAGCTTTTCGGAGGCGATAACGGGGACTCAAGGGAAAAGGGTCCGATTCGAGACTTGGCCATAGTGAAAAAGTGAGCTGGTGGAGCACGGAGCCAGAACCTCTTACGCGGGGTTCAGAGTCTCCAGTTTAGCAGGCGAGTTGGCTCATGTCCCAACTTTATTTGAGAAGGGGGCCCGCTCGTCCCGTTTCAAATCGTCGGCTAGTTCGTCGGGCTAGTTCGTCGGGCTAGTTCCGGGCCGCGACGTCAGTTGCTCGGCTGTAACTTTGTTTTGCACACCTTTAGCGACCGCTAGCGGGCTGTTGCTTTAAGTTATAACTCGCTGCCTGCGTAAATGACGCCCAATCACAGTCCGCAGCCCAGGCAGGGTAGCTCAATAGTCGCTTGAACCCCCTCTTAGACCTCTCTCTCACAACGCCAGTCGTCGAGAGTTTCCGGCGACCTGAGTTTTCCGGCGACCTGGTGCCGATGGCCTACAAGGATCAGTAGAGCGACTCACGTGTCGAGAACGCCCTTAAAACGAGTTGCTCAGCGCCTTGCACCGCTCGCAGGAGCTTGCTGGGCGGTGCGGCCGGTGGGCCCGCCGAGTTGGATGGCAACGGGTGCTTGTCGTTGCTCAGTCTGCAATTGCGCCAGGCGCTGCGCGACCCGGTATTCGGCCTCAACGCTCTGCAAGTGCTCGAGCAGAATGCGTCGCACCTCCAAGATGGCTTGCGGATGACGGTGGATCAGCTGATGTTCTGAATCTACCGTGATCTCACTCACGGAGTCATCCATGTGCGCGCTGGTGTATTCCACGAAGCCATCGCCGGTGAGCTTCTCCTTGGAGAACAAACTTTTGGTTGGGGTAAGACCGACGATGTTGTGATAGCTGACCCACGGCGCTCGCGGGGCTCTTAGCATGGCTGGAAATACCGGTGAATCGGGGCTGAGTGAATCGATGCTGGTGTTACTCGTCAGCAAGTCGCTGTTCTGGAAAACTCCTGGGTTCTGCATTACCAGTTTTTGTCCGGTGGTTACCATCATCGTAGGTAGCTTGATCAGTTGCCGTCCTAGCCAGCGGGTGGTATCGTTGGCATAGTTGCTGCCGCGGTGGGGCGTGCCGATGGTAATCACGCGGCGAATGTGACGATTGGGCTGGAAGAACGCCGCTTGCCGCAAGATGTTGATATCTTCTGGCTCCCCTTGTACGGATTCAAATGGCTCGTCGCTCAGCAATTGCCAGAACTGATCACGGCTTTCGATGGTTTGCATACGACTGACCAAGCCACCCATGCTGTGTCCCACCAACACCGTTTGGTTCAAAGCTTCGTAACTTTGGTCTGGGTCGAGCTTTTGCCGCAACTCAGCCAGGTCCTCGCGCATTTGTGTCGCGCTCAGCCAGAATGGTTGGCCGGTTGGGTATTGGTAGAACCAGAATTGATAATGTTTGCGCAGTTCATTGAAACTTCGCAAGTCGTTGAACATGGGCATCCAGGTTACTGGGCTCGACCACAAGCCATGGACCATCACCACCGGAATGCGACTCGGGTCGAACGGCTCCAACATGTATAAGCCACGCAGCTTTTCGGTCTTTTGTGGATTGAGCAAGCCCAGCGTGGCTTGATCGGTTTCGCGGAATTGTGGGCTATCCAAGAAGTAAGCTAGAGCGGTGCTCAGATCTGTCTGCAGTGGAACGAGCCTGCCCGCCAATTGAGTGTCGCAGGAGGCAAGCGAATCGTGGATTTCCAGCACGCAATGGTGGCGTTGATCGGCTTTTCGACCGGGGGGCGTACCATTGGGACTGGACGGAACGACCCTTAGCAAGGCAGTGACCGGAAAGCTGAGTCCGTCGGGATAATAGCCCTCGCGTGGATCGTTCTCCGATCCTTTCCGACGCACGGCAATCAGCGGCACACCTAGGCCGTAGGTCAAGCCTGAGGAGGGCAAACCGTCGAGTTCATAGTCGCTGACAAACTCAAACCGTTCAAAGTCGCCTTGTTGCCAGTTGCCTTTGAGGACCGTTTGGACGAGATAGGTTTTTTCCCCGGCCGGCACTTCGTAACTAACACCTGGCTGTAGCTGACCTTTGGCGTTAACCAAACGCAGCGTCGACTCGAGCGATTCATTGTAAAGGTCGCAAGCTCCGCGGAACTGCGGATCATAAGGATTGCGGATCGAGTCAAATTGGATTGCGAACAGATACATGTAGGCGTTGCTGACCGATACGCCGTACATGTCGAGGGCCAAGAGGACATCCTTCTTGGCTTCCGCCCGCTTGCCGATGACGTAAGCCACTTCGCTGATGCTGTAGATGAGTTCCCCGTCATCCTCGAAATCAACAAGGTTTTGCATCGCCTCCAAACACTCGGTCGGCTGGCTCTGGTAGAGCTCTGCCAACGCGTAGCGACGGAGGACCGATTCGGTGCGTTGGCTGATGGAAGGGCCGCTACGACTGGTCAGTTGCAGTTGCATGGCCAGCGGATTGAAGGGGGTATCCCGTTGCACTAGGTAGCGTTGGCTGGAGCAACCGCTGAGCAGTATCGCCAAGATGGCCAGCGGCAGCCACTTCGCGAGAGGCCATTTTCCGACACGCCACTTCTGAATGCTCCAGCTTCCCCGAGGGCAGCGCGCGGGCCTACCCCTGCCGCGCTTGCAGGCGTGGCAAGGCAGTTGTGTTCCGCCGGGATATGGTGAGCTTCGTCGGTCAAACACCGTCAGTACTTTGTCGGACTCGAGATAGAAACAAGATGGATTCGTATAGCCAGCCCTGTGCGTCGGACTGTCACGGCGGATGGCTGGCTAGGGTGCTAGCCGTAGCCCCCCTACCCCTCCCCGACCGCGCTAACGTTAGGAGAGTAGGTTTTGCCTCTGGATTGCGTCAATGCCTTTTCCCCAGCGGTAACGCTGCTCCCACCCCAACTTGCGTAAAACCCCTCGGTTTTGCTAGTAAACAGAGCAAACTAACTCCGCTTGGGGCATAATGGCTCCCTGCCAGAAAAATGGTGAATGACTGCCCGGTTGGAGCTGGAGAAAAAAGCGTTGGATCCCGACTTGCCCGAATTGGAACAAGAGTTTCGCCAAAACTGGTGTGATTACCGACCCGCTTCGTACGCGGATTTCTTGGATCGCACGCAGGGAGGGAGCCGCATCGAATTGCTTGTGCGGATGTTAAGTGCCGAACTCGAGTTTTACTTTCAACCGCCAACGCAAGTGCTTCAGCGTGTTTCGGCCCAGCGTCAAGCGGTGGATGAGGACGGTGACGACGAGCGGGCGCGTCCCTGCATCCAGCTTTTTACTCTGCGTTTCCCTGAGTTGCTCAAGCACCAGGAGCAGCTGCTGCGACTGATTGTTTTGGAATATGCACTGCGACTCCGCTACGATCCCAGTCCACCCAATGGCGATTCCTATTTTGAACTGGTCCCCGATTTTTCCAACCGCCTCAACGGTTTATTGGAATTGACGGAGAGCAAGATCCATGGTGGGCGAGTAGAACCCAGCCATGGCCAGCCGGTTGAGAAGGGGGATTCAACCATCCGGGAATCGGAGGCAACGGGGTCGCTCGCGGTCGCTCCACTCCCTTGCAATCTGGGCTGCTTCTTGCTGGTTCGCCTCATTGGCCGTGGGGGGATGGGTTATGTGCATGCGGCGATCGATTTGCGCAGTACGGCTCAGGTGGCGGTGAAAGTGATGCGGCGGGTGGATGCCTGGAGCGTCTATCGCTTTATAGAAGAATTCAGTTGGCTATCGCAATTGAATCATCCGAATTTGGTCCGTTTATACGATGCCTTCAGCGATGGTGATGTTCGTTATTTTTCGATGGAACTAGTAGAAGGGCGAATGATTCGCGATTGGTTCCGGCGACTACCTAGTGTCAGCGAAAATCGCTGGATCAGCTTCCGAAAAGTGGCAGCGCAGCTCGCTTCGGCCATTCAGTTTTTGCATCAACGCGGGGTAATTCATCGCGACATCAAGTGCTCCAACGTGATGATCACCGCACGTCGCCGTGCGGTGTTGTTGGACTTGGGGTTGGCCATGCGGCACGACGATCTACTGACACCCCCGAGCAGCATGGAAGGCGATCGTTTGGTTGGAACCTTGCAGTACATGGCCCCGGAAGGTTTGACCGGCGCGGCGTTGACCCCTGCCAGCGATTGGTACAGCTTTGGTGTGGTGCTGTATGAAGTCATGTTGGATACTTACCCACCGATCGAAGTGGACCGTGAAGCGCTCGATCCTCGCGATCGCTATCGAGTCAACGAAGTGGAATTGCATATTCGGCTGGCAGACTGCCCACGCGATTTAGCCAATCTGTGTGTTGCCTTGCTTCAGCCAAACCCACAATTGCGACCGCTTGGAACCGAAGTTCTGCGAGTACTTGGCCAATCGTCGACGGTTGCGTCGCAGTCTGCGCAGGCCATTGAAATCTTAGGCCGCGAGGAAGAACTCGCCAACTTGAATGCTAAGCTTCGTGGACTCGAGGGGGCCAACTCCGGTTTAACGGTGATACGGGGCGTGTCGGGGATTGGCAAGACCGCCTTGATTCAGCAGTGGATCGCCCACATAGACTCGGCTAGATATTTGGTCCTCTCCCTCCGTTGCTTTAGCCAAGACCACACGCCGCTCCGGTTGTTGAATATGTTGGTGCAATCGCTTGTGCAGTCACTTGCCGGTATTCCACAGCTAGTGTGGGGTGATTTCATCGCTGAGAATGCCAAGCTCATTGGGAGGACCTTTCCACAGATTCAACAAGTTGTTCCAGGTTCTCCGCAGCGCGAAGCCGCTGAATTTGATCCGACCCATGCAGCCGCTCGTCGTGATGCGAGTTTGCGAGCGTTACTCGCGTTGGTGACAACCCTTAGCCAATACAAACCGATCCTCATCGTGGTCGACGATGCCCACTGGGCCGATCCCGATAGCCTGAGAACACTCTGTCAGTTAGCCAGCCATGAAGCATTTACGGGGACCGTCGTGTGCGTTGACTTGGCCAAGCAACAGGGGGTTGTCAACTGCGTTCTCGAGGCACAAACGCTTACCAACCGGCATCTGCTGCAGCTCGAACCATTGCCAGGTAGCGTATGCCAACAGCTTTTGCGCAAATGGGCGACCGCCGCAGGGACCCGGCTAAGCCCCGCCGTGATCAGCGACTTGACCAATCGTTCGGAAGGAAGTCCATTCCTGTTGCTCGAGTTGTTTAGGGCTTTTCAGAGTGCAGCTGGCGATATTGGTTTTACCGAAGAGCGCTGGCTTGGTACCGACACGCGGGAAACGAGCTTGAGGCGATTTGGAACGTTACCGATTCAAGCAGAGAATGTGCTGCAATACTTGGCCGTTGCGGATCAACCGATCGGTTTCCATCAACTCCAAATGGTCTCGCGCATTGCCCCACACGAATTGCAGCGGACGTTAAGTTACCTGAGTGCTCAAGGCTGGATTCGTAACCGCGGCGAGAATCTCGACTCCGAAGTGGAGGTGTCCAACGAGAAGTTTCGCAAGTTGGTCGCGGAGTCGCTCCCCACGGAACGCTTGCACCGACGGCACTACCGTATGGCCCGTATTCTATCGAGCGAAACGCCCCCTCCTTGGTCGCGTATCGCACATCACTATTGGCATGCGAATAAAAAGCGGGAAGCGGCGGCCTGTTACATGGAAGCAGCCCGCGTGGCTGCGGGAGCTTCCGCCTTTGAGGAAGCTCTCTATTTTTTCGAGCGTGCGTTCCTAAAGGAAGCGGATCGCTCGCCCCAAGAGCAATTCAAGGCACGACGTTTGCAAGCCAATTGTTTGGCTGGTATGGGGAGCTCGGTCGATGCAGCCAAATTGTACGAAGAGCTGCGGGCGGAAACGGACGACGCGAGTGAGGCTACGTTGATCGAATGCTTGGCCGGTGAACAATGGATTCGGGCTGGACAACTGGACAAAGGTTTAAGCTTGCTGCGAGGTGCTCTCAGCGAATTGGGGTTTGCACATACGAAGAAGAGTTGGTGGACGCTGTGGGCGTTTCGCTGGAGGTCTTTCATCCTCGGCTTTCAAGGACGAACTCCACCCCAGGATACGCTGAGCATACCCGCCTTCTCATTGCTCGAGCAATGTTTGACCCGCGTCTCCACGCCGCTCACCTTCTTAGACAACCAACTGGGGCCAGAACTCATCCTCCGCCTGGACGCAATCGCCACGCAACGTGGTTCAGTTTTTGAACAAGCGCAGGTGTTGGTTCGCTCAGGTATCATCTTGTCGTTCGGAGGCCGGCGGTGGCGGAAGCAAGCCCTGGAACGATTGCGACTCGGACGCAGTTTGGCGCGCACCTCGAAAATGGCGAATGCACAGGCCACCGCATATTTTTGCATGTACGTGTGGTTCATCCAACGCGGTGCGCATTGCAAAGCCCGTGTCTACGCCGAAAAAGCTCTCGAACTCTATGCGCAAGGCCATGAGAACGCGCAGTGGGAGATGCAGTTTCTGCACTGGAGTATCCTGACCTGCTATTGGAACACTAATTTGATCCAAGCCTTGCAACAGTCAACAGCCCGTTTGCGGGCGAGTGCACAGCATCGGGCGGATGCTATGTCGCTCTATTGGATGAATGTTAACGCGGCGGTCTGGTCGGATTTGACCGAACATAAAGTCGAACAAGCACGCAAAGCGCTGGATATCGCCGATAAAGCGATCGCCAACCATTCGTTTCAATCTCCGCGATTCTATCTGTGGCACTCCCGTATCTTGTTGGCCGTTTATCGCGAAGATTGGGAACAAGCACAGGCGTTGCTCTCACAAGATTGGAGCAAGTTAGCCAATTCACTAGTACTCCGCAGTAAACACTCGATGTGGCTCGCGTTGAGTGCCCGGATCTGCGCCGATCTGGTCAGCCACCGACTCGATCCGCAATCGCGTGGCAAAACGAGCAGCCGTTGGCTAAACGATGCGCGACGCTCGGTGAAGCACATGCTCGCCCTGGAAGAGCGATTTTTTGTCTCCATCGCAAATGCGTTTCGCTTGGTCGTCGAGGCCGCTGCCGGCAACGTGGCTGAGCCGTCCCTCTGGAAATCCCGCATCGCACAATTACATCAAGTCAATCATCATTTGCTGGGGCTGGCCCTGCAATGGCATGCAAGCTTGTACGCAGATCCGAGCGAGTCAAGGCAATTGCAGCAGGCTGCCGAACAGACGTTGCACGACGCAGGCTGCGTTCAGCCGCGGCAGTTGCTGAGCATTGTTCTCCCGCTACCGTACTCACCCACCCAGGATTGATCGGTTATGATTTGGCCGGTCGCTGCCGATTGGGGTTCAGTTGAAGCCGGTTGAACTCCTTTGTCTTGATTTTGAACGTCTGATCTTGACTGTCTCACGCTCTCCTCGCCTTGTTGAGTTTTCCGTTTTATGCGCCGCTTTGAGCACATTCGCCACAAGCCCCCGGTCGAACTGGCCACACCCCGTCCGCTGGTGCTGGTTTCAAGTCCACTCCGCAGCAATGTGAACTTGAGTCGCATGGTGCGTCTGGCTGGCTGCAGCGGAATCACTCAGGTCATTCATTGTGGCTCCGGCAAGGTCGACCGCGAAATCGCCCGCGATGCTGCCGACACGGTGCAAGTCACGAGCCCCCGCAGCCTACCACCGGTGCTTGAGAAGCTGCGTCTGCAAGGTTTTACTTGCGTGGGCTTGGAGCAAACAACCCATTCGAGCTTGCTCTACGACTATCGCTTCGAACATCGCACTGCACTGGTGATCGGCTCGGAGCGCGAAGGGCTTTCGCAAGAAGTACTCGATCGACTCGACGCAGTGGTCGAAATCCCCGTGTATGGTTTGCCAGCCAGTTACAACGTCGTGACAGCCACTACCATGGCCGTCTACGAATACTGCCGCCAGTATCCGCAGGGTTAAGCAGGTTCGGAGACTTTTTAAAAAATAGAGCCGAGCAAACTCAGCCCTTTTAACATTACTCAACCGAAAAGCGATGGACGGTCGTTTCCGCGAACGACTCACCGGGGTTAAGCCGTGTGGTCGGAAAGTCAGGATGGTTGGGGGAATCGGGGTAGTGCTGCGTCTCCAAGCAGAAGCCGCCGTGCTGCGGATAGCGTCCACCGAGGTGATTGCCCGTGTACAGTTGAACGCCCGGTTGCGTCGTTAACACTTCCATCACCCGTCCACTGCTCGGATCCTTGGCCCTGCCGCAGCTTCGCAAGGTGCCCGCTTGACCGTTGACCACGTAACAGTGGTCATAGCCTTTGGTCATCGGCAACAGGGCGATCCGTTTTCCAATGGTCTCCGGAGTCCGGAAGTCGAGTGGTGTGTCCGCCACATGGCTCACCGTACCGGTCGGAATCAACGTGTCGTCAACAGCCAAGTAATGCTCGCACTTTAAATGCAACTCATGTGCTAATACATCGCCCTGCCCGGCGCCGGCCAAGTTCCAGTAGGCGTGATTGGTGAGGTTCAGCACGGTCGGTTGATCGGTGGTTGCCTTAAAAGCGATGCGCAACTCATTTTCATCGTTCCAGGTGATGTCGGTGATGACCTTAAGAGTACCCGGATAGCCTTCTTGTCCATCGGGGCTGGTCAGTGTGAAACGGACGCCGACCGTAGCTTCGTCTCGTAGTTCTTCCGCTTCCCAGACCAGTTTATCGAAGCCGATGGTCCCTCCATGCAGATGATTGGGGCCGTTGTTTTGCACCAACGTGTATGACTTACCGTCGAGGGTGAACTTGCCACCGGCGATGCGATTGCAGAATCTTCCGACTGTCGCGCCAAAATAGGGGTGACGTTCCAAGTAGCCCTCGAGACTGGGAAAGTTCAGGTTGATGTTGGCCAAGTTCCCTTCGCGATCCGGCACTTCGACGCTGGTGATGATCGCGCCGTAGTTGGTGAGCTTGACGATGTGGCCATGCGAGTTGGTTAAGGTATAGAGCTGTACCGTTTGACCTTCACTGGTTTTGCCAAAATCGCTGCGTTGAATGTTCATCGTCGTGGGAGCGGCTTTCTGTTGTGCCGAAGCGGTGGTTGCATGGAGTAAGAGTTGGGCGGCCAGCATGACGCTGCACGCGACGCGCATCGGCCAGCCGGGATCACCCAGCCCGCGAAGCAATGCACGAGTGGTCGACAATTTTGCCAAGAATGGATAATCTGCCAAGCCGCGTTCGCTTGGCTGGCCTGGGATAGACGCGGGCAATGCATCCGCGCATCGCCTGATATAAACTACGGATTGGGGCATGAGTCGGGTTCCACAAACGAGTCAGACGGTGAATCCGTGAGTGATAAGTTACACGGAAGTAGGGGGATATTGCCGCTGGGGGCCACGGTTAACTGGCCAAGATATTACCAGAAAAAGCAGAAGAAGTATGAATGCTCGTCGCCACAAAGGGGGGGGGCTTGGTTCGATCCTAACCAAAACAGCTAACTAAACCGAAACATTCGAAGGCTGACGGCAACACGCTAGCGTTAAGCCGTTTCCCCTGCATCCTGCAGCGGCACTCACAGAGCGTGTGTTTCCGGCAACGTGTGTTACCGGCAACTGGCAGCCTTCGGAAAAATTTACCGAACTGAATTCTTCCATCCACCATGACAACCACCGCTGTGTGCGATCCACTCGAAGCGCTTCCAGAACACGAATCTTGGCTGCGCACCACCCTGCTGTCACGGCTTGGCAATCGCGACGAGGTCGAGGAGGTGATGCAAGAGGTGGCCGTAGCGGCAGCCAACCAGTCTGCCAAGCTGGAACCGGTCGAACGCGCAGGGCCGTGGCTATATCGAGTGGCCATTCGGCAAATGTTACTCTTCCGACGCAAAGCGGGGCGACGTCGTAAGCTGCTCAACCGTGTAGTCGATCGACCGCTACCCCGCGACGAAACCCACGCGACCCGCAGTCCCCTCGACTTCCTGATCAGCAAGGAACGGCAGGGAGAGGTTCGGCAAGCGCTGGTTAAGTTGTCCGAGAGGGATCGGCAACTGCTATTGCTCAAATATGTCGATGGCTTGTCGTACGCAGAGATCGCCCACCGGGTCGGCGTTTCCGCCAGCGCCGTGCAATCGCGACTGCATCGCGCAAGAAACTTGCTTCGGAAGCACTTAGAACGGGATTAGAATGCCAATCCATATCAAGATTACGGAATTCAGTTGGGATTTTTCAGAGTATAAGAATAGCCGATGAGCAATTTGAACGTGAAACTTGACGCACGCACTTTGGATGAACTCGTCAGCGGTAACCTGCACGGGGAGCAATATCGATCCGTCTTGTTGGCGCTCGAGGCGAACCCGCAGTGGTGGCGTTCGTGCGCCTTGGCCTTCCTCGAAGAACAAGCGTTAACCCAAGAGTTGAGATCGCTGATGAAGGGCAATATCGATTGGTCCGTCGATAGGCCTGCGGAGGAGTCGCCAGCGTGTCAACCCATGGCAGCGTTTGCGAACGGCTTGCGTGACCAAGCCGATGAATTTTCAAGCGATGAGTTTCCTGCGGATGAGTTTCTAAATAATGAGTTTCTAAATAATGAGTTTCCAAGTGATGCTGCTTCCTGCGCTGCTCGGGTACAACTTGGACGATCAGCCTTAACCCCAAAATTACTGGCTCAACGTGTCGGAGTCCTGGCCGCTATTCTGTTCTTGAGTTTTACGATCGGCTGGATGGGAGCTGGGTTTCGCGAGCAAATCGGCTCTGCAGAGCTTGGTGTTACAAGTGGTACAACCAATGCAGGGCTACTCGGCGGAGGCTTGGGCCTTCCCGCACAGCAACCGCCGAGCGAATCGCCCGTCAATGATAGTCAACGTGGTTCCATTCCTATCCCAACTATTTTTGGCAATCAGTTCCAACCTATGGATCGTGAGTTCGAATCAAAACTCCGCCAGTTGCAGGTAGCGGGACTCATCAACATTGAAACCATTGAGTCGATCGTGCCGGTCAAACTGAAAGATGGCAGTTCGGTGATCGTTCCCGTCCAGCAGTACCGCATCACTCCGGTCGCGTACTCCTACTAACTAGCCTTGCTCAGCCACGGTTGTGTACTGCGATCGCGAGCTGCTTTTATAGACACGGTCGTATGGAAAGCAAGCGATTGCAGTCGCCGCTACAAATCGCTCGCTTCGGTAACATAAATTCATCTCGACCTTGCTCATTGCGTAATCGTTGTCCATTTTTCAGTGAGACCCAATCGTGGCTGCACCCTTCCAAATTTTTTGCCGACCTCTGAATCTTCCCTTGTCCCAGAATGCAAAAGGGAAGCTCTCACGCGGTGCCTTGGCAACCGCCTTGGCACTGGCCGTTGTGCCCCCATGGCACTCGCTGGCCCAAGAAACACTCCCCGACGAACCGCAGGTGGTGGTCATCGCTACGGATGAAGACGCTGCTGATGAAACCAGCAGCAACGAAACTCCAAGCGGCACACAGCCAGACTCGGCGAAACGCTCAGCTCAGCCCAAGTTGTGGTTGGGCGTTGTGCTGAAGACGATCGAAGGTGACCTGGCGAGTTATCTCGATATCGACGGCGGAGTGCTCGTCGAGTCGGTCTTTCCGGAAAGTCCAGCCGCTGCGGCGGGGCTGAAAAAAGGTGACGTGCTGCTTACCTTTGCAGACAAAGAGCTTGCCGCTCCCGGTGACGTCATGGCCATCATGCGCGATGTCGATACGACGGACATTGAAGCACTGCAGTCGTTAACCGTGACGGCACTTCGCAAGGGTGAAGAGTTACTGCTTACGATCACACCGACCCCCCGTCCGGGAAGTGCCTTGAAACTGGACGTAACGGCTTCGGTCACCAGTGAAGTAAATACCGACGAAGCCGAAGAAAATGTCGCCGAAGATGCCAGCCAAGCGGAAGAGTATGAGGGTTCGGGCGCGTTTTCGTTTACATTCTCGTCAGACCAACCATTCGAAGAGATGCAGACGCTCATCGAAAAAATCCAGCAGATGAATGAGGGGGTGGAAAAGGAAGTCCAGATTTTTCAGTTGGGGAACCCCGCGATCCGCGTGAGCCCCAGCGGCGAACTTGCGGAACTCGCCGCAAGTCAGGAGTCGGAAGTTGTCGTCAAGAAGGTAGTCACCGACGGAAAACAACTTGAGATCACCGTTACCCGCGAGGGGGAAGGGCCCGCCAAGATTACCGTCAACAGCAATGGTGACACCACCGAGTACCGCATCGACGAAATCGAGCAACTTGATAAGTTGTCCACCGAGGTCCGCGAAGTCGTCGAACCCCTGTTGAAGAAGAAGGGAAATCGCGTGCTGAGCTTCAGTGCGGGTGGCCTCAAGCTCGATGCGGAACTCGACCAACAAGAGGTTAAGCAGTGGGTGGAGCGCTACCAAAGCGTGGCTAACGAAATGAGCCGCAAGGCGCGAGTGTCTGCCGAAGAAATGCGGAAGAAGGCTTTGCAGATGGCCGATGAAGTCAAGGCCCAGGCTGCCGCGTCTGCCCAAGCCCATGCGGAAAACACCGCTGCCGGAAACCCCGAAGTCGCTTTGCTCAAACAGCAAGTCGAAGAGCTCCGGGCGGAACTCAAAGAGCTTCGCCAAAAGCTCGAACAATAGTAAGCGTGTTTTCATCGCTGTTTGATCTTCAGATGAGCCAAGCTTAAGCGGCGGGGCAGGCTGCCAGCGTGCACAATGCTGGTATTGCCCCCCGCTTACCGCTTACCCATCTTGACTGGCTTTTCTCACTCGCTTGTGCCATAGTCCGCCTCGCTTCGTAAATAACTCGGACACATAACTCGGACACAGCACAGCAATGAGGGGCAGAACGTTGCCGAAGGATCAGGCCAATTCGCATCCCGACACCCTCTCGGCAGCCTGGCTCGTTTGCAACTCGCAGCGTTACTTGGCGCACGTGTTCCGTTCCCTGCTGCTCGCCGTCCGGCGTTGGCAAGACGATGATGCTGGATCGATGGCCGCTTCGGTCGCCTACTATTTGGCGCTTTCCTTGTTTCCGATGCTGCTGTTGCTCACCTCCAGTTTGGGCTTGGTGCTGCGTTTCACTCAGCTCGGCCAAAGTGCCCAGTGCCAAATTTTAGAGATCGTCGCCGAACACTGCTCGCCCACGTTGGGAGCTCAGGTGGCAGAGGTGCTATCGCAATTGCGAGATCAAGCGGTCGTGGGTGGGCCCTTTGGCTTGGTCACCGCCGTGATGGCAGCCATCGGGGTCTTCTATCAGTTTGAGCGGGCCTTCGACAAAATCTGGCGAATCCCATGTCCGCCGAGCCGAGGTATGTTGCATGTCTTCGTGCGGGTTCTAACGCAACGCTTGGCTGCCTTTATGCTGTTGGCGGGTGTCGGTTGTCTGATCGTGGCCATTCTGGCCGCCAACGTGGCCATTGGTGCGGTTCGGGAATGGATGACGAACTTGCATATTCCCGGCACGGTGTTGGTGATGCTCGTCGATGCGACCGCCACGATGATCATGAATGCACTTGCCTTCGGCGTGCTTTATCGCTGGCTTCCCAAACGCCCCGTGTTATGGAGCGATGCCATTCGCGGCGGCTTGCTGGTGTCGATTATTTGGGAAGTAGGTCGCCAGTTCTTGAGTGCTTTCCTGATCGGCATGCGGTACACGACCGCCTACGGTGCCATCGGTTCGTTCATCGCCCTGTTGCTCTGGTTCTACTGGGGCATGACCATCTTGTTTTTTGGCGCCGAGTATGTGCAGGTCCTCTCGCGGCGGCATGTCAAGCCGTTGAAGATGTTTCGCGCCGATGCGGATGAACAAACCTTACGAATTGCTCCGCGTCGGGCGGCATAGGTTAGAGCTCTGACCCGGGAATCTCCAGAATAGCTCGGCGACCACTCGGGATTTGAGCGTAGATCGTTAGCAGCTTCAGCGTTTGACTTTCTGGCGGAAAGAACGCGTTCCCTTTGGTATGGAAGAACTTGAGCGGTACGAAGATCTCGTCGCCAGCGGCCAACGTTTCGGGGTGAAAAAAGTGGAATTGTTGGTTGATCGACATATTCACGTTCTCCCAAGGATCCTCCGTTGGGTTGCGGAGGATGACGCACGGGACGAGTCGCGCTTCGGGCGCGTCGGCATGCGGCCAAGCCCGCGGTGCCACCTGCACGTCGGCTTGCAACACCGGATCGGCCCCAATCGGCAGCGTGGTGTACAGCACCACGACCAACGCAAAGGGGATCAAAGTGATAAGGACCAGCGCGGCCGTCAACTGCTTTCGCGACAGGGTCTGCGGAAGTGATTGAGTGGAAGTGCCCAGCGACTGCGATGTGTCCATTTTCTCTTTTTCTCAGTAGCCCATTTTCAAGTGCAGCAGTCAGCATGCGAATGCCACCTGCAAGCTGTTGAGTTGTTCAGTGACGCGATGCGAATGTTCGGACCATAACCCGATGCGTCAGCGAGGGGAAGCAGTCGCTCGTTTACACTTCGGTTTGGAATTAAATCAACAGCCTGCTCGCTGTGAGCCGTTGACTCCTTCGTTAAACCCCGATGTCTTCATTCCACAGTTCTGGAAAATCGCGAATGAAATCTTGCATCAACTGAATGCATTCCGCGTTGGCTAGTCGCGTTAGTGTAACACCCCGTTGCTCCAGATATTTTTCGGGCCCTTGGAAAGTCACACTTTCGCCGATGACAACCCGCGGAATACCGTACAACAAGGTCGCTCCACTGCACATGTCACACGGCGAGAGGGTTGAGACCAGCGTCGCCTGTTGGTAATCTCGGGCGGTCAATCGTCCCGCGTTGGCCAGGCAATCCATTTCCGCATGCAGAATTGGATTGCCTAGCTGGACACGTCGATTGTGGCCTCGCGCAACGATTATATCGTTGATGACAAGTACGGAACCGATGGGTATACCCCCTTCGAGCAGACCCTTACGAGCTTCTTCGATGGCGGCTGCCAAGAAGGATGCATCCATCGATCGCCTTACTCGTTTGGAGATGACTCGACAACTTCTACGCTCTCAATGACCACAGGCTTAACAGGTACATCTTGCATACCCGCTTTGGTGCCCGTTTTGACCTTGCCAATTTTGTCGACGATTTCGGTCCCCTCGATCACCTTGCCGAACACGGCGTAGCCCACTCCGTCGCTCGACTTGGCACGATCGAGGAAGCCGTTATCGCTGGTATTGATAAAGAACTGGCTGGTCGCGCTGTCGGGCACGTTGGTGCGGGCCATGGCGAGCGTATACTTTTTGTTCTCCAATCCGTTTCCACCTTCGTTCTTGATGGGCGCCTTGGTTTCCTTTCGCTGCATGTCCGCGGAGAAACCGCCCCCTTGGATCATGAAGCCATCGATCACGCGGTGGAAGACGGTCCCCGAGTAATAGCCTGCTGTGGCATACTCAAGGAAGTTCTTGGTTGACAGCGGAGCCTCTTTCTCGAATAGCTCGACTTTGATGTCACCTTCACTGGTTTTTAGAATTAGCACGCGTCGGGTCCTTTAGTGTTTGTTTACTTCTTGTTCTTGTCCAAGATCTTGTTCCACTGTGCCAATTGATCTTTGGTGGATTCGAAGAGCGCGTCGACTTCACCTTGGATTTCGATCGCCTTGATCTTGTCACCTTGGCGAACGGCATCGACGATATCTTGTCCTTTGGTCACGCGACCGAAGACGGTGTGCAGACCATCCAGCCAATCGGTTGGTCCATGGGTAATGAAGAACTGCGAACCATTGGTGTCGCCGGAATTGGAATAGGGTTGCTTGCCGCGGTCCGAGTTGGCCATCGACAGAATACCGGCCGCGTCGTGCTTGAGCTCTTTCATGGTTTCATCCTTAAATTTATATCCCGGACCACCTGAACCGGTTCCGGTTGGATCACCCCCTTGGATCATGAAGGCGGGGATGACGCGATGGAATTTCAAACCATCGTAATAACCACGTTTGGCCAGGTTCAAAAAGTTGGCCGCCGTGTTCGGGACTTTACTGGCATAGACGAGACACTCGATGTCGCCGCGGTCAGTCTTGATGACTACCTTTACATCTTCGATGGCTGGCTCCGTCTGGGCTCGCGCGACCGTGGACAGGGTTGCCAACGCGGCCAACACACAACATGAAATCAGCTTGTTCATGAGAACTCCTAAAGGGTTGAAGGGGAATTTCTAAATTCGGGGAACTTATAAATCGTCGAGTGGCCTGGGAAACGGCACCGCCTCCCTGCTGGTGAGTTGCGGCTGCTGTCGTTCCGCAAGAGTAGCAGTCGGCTCGCCCAGGGCAACCCAGCGTTACAGGCTCCCCATTTTAACGCTCCTCGCGGTGTCGAGAATGGGTCTGGAGTCCCAGTTGCAGTCGATTCGCCGTCCTGGAGCGTTATGATGAGTGACAACTCACCCAACTCCCGCACTGAACTTGTCCACAAGGCCGCCGACCATGCCGCACTTCCTCCGCCGACACGCCGCGATAGCGTTCTTTTTGACCATTCTTAACCTTGGCTTCAGTTGCATGGCTGCCGCGCAAGAGCCCCCCTCGGCCCGCACCCTCAAGCCGAACATTTTGTGGGTCACGTCGGAGGACAATGGCCAAGAGCTGGGGTGCTATGGCGACTCCTTCGCCGATTCGCCGAACATCGATGCACTCGCAGCCCGGGGGATGCTCTACACCCAGTGCTGGTCCAACGCCCCGGTGTGCGCTCCAGCCCGTACGACACTGATATCCGGCATGTATCCCACCAGCTTGGGAGCGCAGCACATGCGGAGCGAAGTGCCCCTTCCCGACATGGTCAAGCTGTACCCCGAGCTGCTGCGGGGGGCGGGCTACTACTGCACGAACAATTCCAAAGAAGACTACAACGTCGAGCAGCCCGCGCGTTTGTGGGACGAGTCGAGCAATAAAGCGCATTGGCGCAATCGCAAACCGGGACAGCCCTTCTTCGCAGTATTCAATTTTACGATCAGTCATGAGAGCAAGATTCGCGATCGGCCCCATACCGCAATTCACGATCCGAGCAAAGTTTCCGTGCCACCCTATCATCCCGATACACCCGAGGTGCGGCAGGATTGGGCTCAGTACTATGACCGCGTCACCGAGATGGACCGGCAAGTGGGGCGGGTGCTGGAGCAACTCAAAGACGACGGCTTGGAGAACAACACGCTTGTTTTCTATTACGGCGATCACGGCAGCGGCATGCCGCGCGGCAAACGTTGGTTGTACCAAAGTGGACTCCGCGTTCCGTTGATTGTGCATGTCCCCGAACGCCTGCAGGCCTTGGCGGGCCCGCAGTATCAGGCTGGTGGAAAGAACGAGCGGTTGGTCAGCTTTGTGGATCTGGTCCCGACTGTTTTGAGTTTGACCGGCTTAACGCCCCCCGCGCACTTGCAAGGCCATGCTTTTCTTGGCCCGCACACCACCCCAACCCCAACTTATATCTACGGCTTCCGCGATCGGATGGACGAACGCTACGACATGTCGCGAGCTATTCGCGACGACAAGTACCTTTACATTCGCAACTTTTATCCTCATCGCTCGCAAGGTGCCTTCCTAGATTATATGTTCCAAACACCGACCACTCGAGTTTGGAAGCAATTGTTTGATGAGGGCCAGTTGAATGACGCGCAGAGCGCCTTCTGGTTGCTCAAACCGGCCGAAGAATTGTTTGATCTAACGACCGATCCGTATCAAATCAACAATCTAGCGGCAGCCCCCGAGCAGCAGCTGGCGCTGCAGCGGCTACGAGGCGCTTTGAAAACCTGGATGATCGAAACTCGCGATTTAGGTTTACTACCCGAAGGAGAAATGCTCGACCGCGCAGGCTTCGCCGCGCCGTACGATTTCGGACAGGATGCACGACGCTATCCGATCGAAAGCATCTACGCTGCAGCCGACCTAGCGACGCACCCTGCCGCGAGCGATATGCAGCGTTTGGTAGAACTTTGTGTTGCGCCAGAGAGCGGCGTTCGGTATTGGGTTGCCAATGGACTGCTCATCCGTGCCCTTGCCGATCAGGAACGGGCGATGGCCGTTAAGTTGGCGCGGGGCATGACCAGCGATCCATCGCCCTACGTGCGTTGTGTAGCCAATGAAGTCATGGCTCGCTTCGGAACCGAGGGAGATCGCGCGGTGGCGGTGAAAGCTTTGTTGAAGGAGGCCAATCCTACGTACAGCAATACCTTCGTAGCCATGGCTGCGCTGAACACGATCGATGGGCTTGCACTCACACGTTCAGAGCTTGGCGAAGCGTTGACAGGCCTGCCTGCCCGCAGTGGCCCACTTTCCGCACGCTATGACGCCTACGTCCCGCGTCTAGCCGACCGCATCAACGCAATGGCCAAGTAGGCTTTGCTGTAGATGGCGAGTGAAGCTGGCATGCCCGTGTTTCATAGCACTTGGGCCTCAATCGCTTTTGATGCTTTATGCCACGGATTTCCACTCTCGCGCTGCCGAAGTAAACAGGTTCGAGTCGTTTTTTAAGCCTGCCAACGCCTGTTGAACTGCGGACTCAGGTATTCGACGTGTGAAACCGTAGCGTGCTGCGTCTGCCGCGCTTGGAGTAGCTATAAATCTTCGGTTTACCGAGGTTCTGAGCAACCATTGCTAAATAAAGAATAATATTTTTTTAAATGTGTCCATTTTTTTCTTGTAATACGGAGTGAACTTCATAAGTTCAGTCGATGGTTCATGCCTGTCTCGACTAATGCCTAAGTGGAGATTCTTTTATGCGCCCAAGACAACGACTGTGGACTTGTGATAGCTCGGCTCGTACCGTCGCGGACTCAACGCGACAACGCCGCCTCAGCATCGAGCCCCTTTCATCGCGACTGTTGCTTGCGATCGATAGTTGCCCCGCATCCATTGATGCGATTGTCGGGCATACGCTCACGGTGGCAGAGGTCGCCCCACCGCTGCGTAGCGAATACGCAGCGGGCCAAGCTCAGACGGCACAAGCTCGGACGGCACTGGAGTGGAACAATGAGTTGATCCCAGAAGCGGAAGCGATGGGAGATTCAGCTCGAACTCTAATGTTGCCTCCTCGAACAACGCCCCCTCCCAGAGTGACACCACCCCCACCTGTCCCGCCCCCTATCAATCCGTCGCCGTTGCCTAACCCTAGGGACAATTATGAAATCACCCGCATCGACGTGTTTAGCGAGAGCTTGATGAGGATCGTCCCCTCGTTGACCGAGGGTGATGTGTTTCAGATTGAAGTGAGCGTACGCGGCCCCTTCGATCAAAGGCAAGTGTTGATCGTGACGGCCGATCTCAACTTCAATGGAACGATCGAAGCCAATGAACGGTTTGAACGCAGAGATATTGCGGGTGAGTTGGATCGATATTTTTTTAGCGGTATTCGCGTTCTGGATGACGGACGGTGGCCCGGAAACGGAACGGCAAGCGATAACCTTCGGATCAAGGTCTATCTGGCCGACGTCGAGGCCACCAGACAGATACCCGTCCTCAATGCAAATCCGCATATTGTAGGTTTGCCAAGTATTGGATTTGCCAAAGATGCCGACGGCAACGATGTAGTTCGCGTTACGGTGCAAGTTACCGATCGCGGTATTCATGATGTTCATACCGTCTGGCTTGAATGGCCAAACGGTGTCCGCGTGGGAGGATCTCAGTTCCAGCCGACGCACACCTGTGGGGGCCATCCATCTAAAACCTTTGTTGTTGATCGAGTGATAAATCAGACCGTGCGACCGTTACCACTAACCATCAAGGTGGTAGATGATGATCTAGGTGTCGCCACGTTTGCCATGGAAAGTCTCGATCTTGCCTTGAACAACGACGACGATAACCAGAACAATACGATCGACATGAATGAACGCGGGGTCCAGGGGGAAGATGAGATTCGTCCCTTCAACATGCGTCCGTTGATTCGAGCTGGAACCAATGCAAACACAGGCGTTTACATCCTCAATTATCAGCTGAGTGCCATTCGTGTTTGGGATTCCCCGGCGAAGAACCATCTGATTCGCCCTTACGGAGCTTTCGCCGGCGGACCAGGGAACCTGCCTAACGTTCCAACCATTCAATACACTGGCCAAACCGATGTCTTTATCGAAGGAGTGGCCGACGGTCAAACAAGTTTAAATCTCGCTTGGATCCGAACTGAGGATCTGGTCGGCTGGTTCCCCAATATTTGCGACAACAAAGCGCTCGTCGGCGGTACCGCCCTAGTGAGCGTTTGGTCAATTGACGTCGATGTCGATAGCGATAACGACAACGGATTCGATTTGCCCGAGTTCGATCCATGGGAGGATTATCTGGAGGCTAGTCCGTACGCTCTCGGTAAGCTCATCGAACCAAATGCCGCGAGGTTCGTTCCCGTAACGTTACAGCTACCCAAAAATCTGGAGTTCGGCGGAGCCTTTGTGGGGATTGCGTTAGCAACCGAACATCATGGACGGTCGAGCGGGACGATTCGTATGTGGAAGCGGGATCGACACGACCCGCAACGCGTCCCTGGCGATCGCTTGGGAATGCTGGAAGTGCACTCTCTGCACGACCTGCCCTACGACAATGCGACTGGTAGAGTTCAGCTATTCATGGAAGCAACTGCCGTGTTTCCTGGACATGACGTCAAGATCGAAATGGATGCTGGCAAGCCTGACGATAGGCTCATTGCGCGTGTCTTCGGCTTGGCGGAAGATATCGATGTCGAGGATGAAATTAAATGGATGGCGGTCAATCCTAATAGTTTCTACCCAACTCTCAATCGAAGCAAAGCGGTACGCAATGCAGGTGTTTCCGAGGCCGTTTACGAGAAAGCCAGTAAAGAAACTTTCGCTCAGAAGTACTTGACCGAGGACGAGGTGCGGACCCTGATCGGAAATCATCTAGATGGTGTGCTTGATAACTTTGCACTGCCGAACGCAATGAATGCACTTTTTGGTCCCAAACCGGGTTGGCCACCCATTGTGGGGCTTAAAGCCGGGATCTACTGGGATCACGCCGCCTCGCATTCCGGTGACTATGTGCTGGCCTTTGCAGGCACCGAGGATTTTCAAGATTGGGTCACCAACGTTCTGAATTTTGTCGCTCCGGGCGAACCTCAGTATTGGTCTGCGATGATTCTCACCGAAATTCTAAAACAGGTGCCTGCCTTCAATTCGTTGATGCTCACCGGTCATTCCTTGGGGGGTGGACTTGCCAGTGCCGCAGCGGTGGCCATCAATGTTCCCGCGCAAACATACAATGCTTCCGGCTTTCCGGTACACACGCTTTACGATCCGAATCATTTAGAGCGGCTAATATATGGTGCGGGTTCACTGCAGCGGTACCATAATTCGAAGACGCTGATCGATAATTTCGTGGTGTACTTTACGCCAACCCGCAGGGATACACCGGACTTCTTAACTTGGGTCCAAAGTACCGCCTCCCTGGTGCGCACCCCAGCCGGAGCGATCGGGCTGCCGCACGCCCGCGGTGAATTTCATAAGATGGAAGGGTTGTATGACTTCACCTTCCCCGAAGAGTTGGTGATCGATGGGGCCGAGGCACTCTTGACCGGCCATTCGGATTTCTCCGATTTTGTGATTCAAGTTGTCGGCTGGTTGACAGATAATACAACCAATGCGTTCAAGAAGATGGAGGAGTCCCACCGGTTTCCCTCGATCTATTATGGCTTGCTGCACGATCGCCAGGGCTGGAATGTATACGACGGACGGATTCATTAGCTCAGAGTGTCCCAGTTGGAGAAGAAAAGTGAATGCTGTTATCGATTGCATTTTTCGAGCGACCCTGGTCGGTTGCCTCTTGTTGAGTGCGACATTGGCTGTTGGCAGCGACGAGGATGATAAAAAGCCAGGGGAGCAAGTTCCCCAGAAGCTGGAACAAGCGGGCGTTCAGCAGAAACAGCCATTGATTCGCATTGGAAAATACCAGTCGTTGCTGGGTTCTACCAAATGGAAGGCCACCGACTTTTTCGAACTGCAGCATAATTTGGATATGTGCCAAGCCATTGCGGACGAAGACTATAAGGTCATCGACGCCGCCACCAAGGAACAGGTAAACAGTCAGGAACGCTACGGCCTGACGATTTTGCACTGGGCGTTTCTCACAGGCGATCATGTGGCGTTTGAAAAGCTCCTGAAGCGAGGTGCGGATTTGCACCTTGTGTTTACGGATGATGTTAAGGAGGGAAATGTAATCTTCATGAAAGGTACTCAGTTTTTATTTGCGACAGTGCATCACATAGGTTACGGCGAGAAATTCTTAGAGATCAGTTTGGATTACATATCAGATCCCGACTGTCGCTGCTTGCGCAACAATGGAACGTTACTACATGAGTATATTTTGACGTGTATATCACACGGACTTTCAGGTTCCAGTCGGATGGTGAAGCGCATGCTGGAAGCCGGGTGCGACCCCAGCGCCGTGGATAGCACAATGAGAACCCCTTGCGCCCTCGCTGCTGCGGTGTACATGCCTGATCTTTGTTTGCTGATGTTGGACTATGGGGCCGATCCGACGATTAAGAATGACAAGGGTGAGGATCTAAAAGCCGTCGTTGAGCGACTACTTAAGAAAGGTGTGCCCGTCCCGCCGAATGAGAAGGACCTCACGGAGGGGTACCGACGACTGGCGGAGCGGGTAGGTGCCGATGTGGATTTCGATGCACTTAAGGGGTCTAAAGCAGCAAAAGAATAAGCTGTTCTCCATCGCAATTTGTCGTCGGCGGAAACTGCCAGCAAATCCCCACATGTGTCAAAGCTCACAAGGCGTTTATTTGAGCTCTTTGATTTGTTGATTAAGGCGATCGAGGTAGATACCAAAAATGGCGGGCCGTTCGTGGCCGGCGGCTACGGCGTCCAATACTTGCAGGGCCTGCTCAAGTTGTCCCTTGGCTGCCGAGGGGTTCTTGGCGTCGATCGCAAGCGCAGCCAATTGCTGATAGCCGCCCGCCAACAGTAGCCGATAGTGGACGATGGCGGGATAGTCCTCGACCAGCGACTGCATGAGTTTTACGGCATCGCTCACACTCTCCTGCTCGCCGCGCACCAGCAGCGCCTTGGCTTTCAGTGCCACGTAATCCGGTACACTCGGGTGTTGCCGCACCAAGGTGTTCGCAATCTGCAATGCGCGTTGCAACGCTTGTCCAGCACGGCGATTAGGGGTCGGGGCCATGGATGTTACCGTGTCGGCATAGACGAACTTCAGGTACGGGGAACTTGGATGTTCGTCCATCAAGCGTTCTAGCAATTCGAGCGTGGCCCGAAAGGCTTCTTGGGCCACATTCGGATCGAGCGCATTGCGAGCGATCCGCGCCTGTTCTCGATAAGCGTGGGCCAGCTCCAGGGCGAAGTCGACACGTTTGGGATGGGCCTTCACCAACGGATCGAGCAACTCGATGGCTTCCAGGTTCAGTGCTTTCGATTCCCGATGGACGAGCCGAGCGGAGCCAGCCAGGGCGGCTCGGGCGCGTCGCGTGGCCAAGTCGGGCGCGGCGGCACGTCGCGTTTCAGGTGTTGGGCGGGTTAGTTGTCGAGCCTGCGGGAGGCCTAACCGCGAAATGGTCGAGTTGCGGAGGTTGATCGACCGCGCGTACTCGAACTGCGCGTCGCTCCGCGCGGCTGCTATGGGATGTGTCTGGTACAACTCGGCCACGCGTCGGAAGCACTGTTGGGCTTCGTCGATCGCCCCACGGGCTCCGATTGCCAAGCCGAGTGCATTGAGGAGCTGCAGCTGCTCGATCAGCGCCCGTTCCACGTCACTTGCGTTTTCGATCGCTTGAGTGGCTGTCTCGCGCGCTTGAACCCGCTTCGACTTGCTTGCCAACAGCCGTTCGATCTGTTCTAGCGCCGTGAGGTAGGCAGCTTCTGCCTCTTCGATCCGTCCCAGCTGAAACAGAATGTCCCCTACGCGATGATTGGCCGCCGCCGTCTCAGCCAGTAGCTCGGTGGCGTTATCTTGACTAAAGCGATCAAAGAACTTAAGTAGAGTTCCGAGCATTTCCGCATCGGCTTCCGTTACCACCCCGGCTCCGTAGGCGACTTCCCCGTCATTCAATTCGACCGAGAGTGCTTCGGCCCCACCGCGCCCGCCAATATTGCGCATGATTTCATCAAAGGCTTCGATGGCCAAGGTCAAGTTGCTGGCGGCGAGAAGCCGTTGTTGTTCGGCGACATCGAGGGCCGCCGCTTTTTCCGCCAAGTTCTGGTCGGCCAGTTCTTTTGCCGCTTTCAGTTCTACTAACGTCCGGCCCATCTGATAATTGCCATTCGCAAAGACGATGGCCAAGGCTGCGAGCGAAGAGACCACCGCGAAACTTAGACTCGCCACGGCTGGGTTGCGTCGCGCCCAGCGACTCACCCGTTCCAGCGATGTGGCCCGGCGGGCCAAGATGGGGCGGTCGTCCAGGAATCTTTGTAGATCTTCTGTCAGCGCGGCAGCCGTTGGATAGCGGGCGGTCGCTTCGGTAGCGCACGCCTTGTGGATGATCGTTTCCAAGTCGCGTGGAATGTCGGGGCAGAGCGACCGCAACCTCGGTGGGGCTTGCTGCATTTTCGACTTGATGAGTGTGGCATGGGTCGTGTCGGAAAAAGCGGGACGTAGTGCCACGAGTTCGAACAGAGTCAGTCCCAAGCTGTAGATGTCACTGCGCGCGTCAGAGCGTCCATTGAATTGTTCTGGAGCCATGTAGCGCAATGTGCCCAGCAACATCCCGGTGCGTGTTTGTGATGTTTCGTCAGTCAGTTTGGCGATACCGAAATCAGTGATCCAGACGGTCGAGCCCTCGAGCATCAGGTTGCCCGGCTTGATGTCTCGGTGGATGATCCCTTGCTGATGAGCATGTGCGAGCGCATCGGCCACGTCATGTCCCAAGTGCGCGACATTTCGAAAAAAATCCGCTCCGCCCCCAAGCCTGTCTCTCTGCAACTCACGCATCTGCATGCGAGCGCGCTGGGCGATGACATCGGCCAGGGTTACACCATCGATAAACTGCATCGCGTAGAAGTGCAGTCCCTCGGCTTCACCGCTCCCAAAGATGGGAACGATGTTCGTGTGGTGAAGTTTTGCAAACGCAGCGGCTTCCTTGCGAAACCGTCGCACTTGTTCGTCGGAGCCCGTCATGTCGGGCGTCAAGACTTTTAAGGCGACGTGGCGTCCCAATGATTGTTGAACCGCCTCGTACACGATCCCCATTCCGCCACGTCCAAGTTGACGCACGATCTGGAAGTCCCCGAGCTGTGTATCTTCCCGCGTTAAACGAATCGTTCGCGAATTGAATTGTCGCTCAGCCAGTTCCTCATCGCTTACCCGTTCGATCGCTAAGATGGGAGCGAACACGGTGCGGATCGTAGCCGCTTGGTCCGGCAAGCGGACGATGTATTCATCGATGCTCGGTGCTTCGCCACGGCGAAGGCGCTCGGCAAACTCCTCAGCCAAAATTTCCACGGGATGACGCTGTTCCGATTCCATGGTTAAGCCTCACCGTGCGATTCGTGGGGGTGCATCAGTGCGGCCAGTCGTCCCATGGCGCGGATGTAGCGATTGCTGGCCGCAGTCACGCTCAGTCCCAGTGCTTCGGCCGTTTCGTTGTTGCTTAGTTGTTCAAAATGGCGCAGAGCCAGCACTTCGCGATCGATCTCGTCCATGGCATCCAGTGACCGTCGCATCCGCTCCAGCTCCTCAAGCTGCATGGCCGCTTTGCTGGGGGACAGTCGCGGATCGTAGAGGGCGTAGGCGATCGACAAGCTCGTTCCCTCGCTATTTCCTTTGAGCTTGATTTCCTTTCCCACGTTCCGCTTGTGACGAAAATGATGGCGGTGGGTATCCACGACGCATTGCAGCGTTAGCCGCCTGAGCCAGACAAAAGGGGAGACATCGGGGGAGGCTAAAAAGTCGGGCAAACGCGCGGAAATGGTTAGAAACGCCTCCTGGAGCACGTCCGCCGTGTCGACCCGACCGCGCAAGCTGGGGTCGAGACGGAATTCGACCAAACGCTCTAAACGCGGACGTACCGCTTCGAAAAGGTTCGCGAGCTCCACAGCGCCCCCTTCGGCTAGCCGCTCCAGTTCACTGTTTGATCCGTCGCTCATGCTTTTTTTCCGCCGCCGGTCAACGCGATTCCAAAGTGGATTGTTTCGCAGATTGCGGCGAAACCATAGCTCGCCAACACAAAATACGAAGTGAAGAGTGCGTTCAGGTGGCCTCAACATGCAACTTCCCAGAATTTCGACCGTTCGCAGTGGAATCAATCTCGCAACTGACGGAATAAGTCATTGAAGGCCGAGCCTAACCCGCTGTGGGAACATCCACGAACCGCCGCTTACCAATTCATCATACTCTCCAGCCTGAAAGCGAATCTGAGCGATGACACGAAAATTCACAATTCTAAGTGCCCTCTGTTGCGGCTTATGGTTGACCTCGGTCGCCGGTGCCTTCCAGGATGAAGCAGGGCAGCCTGCTGCAAAGAGCCCAGACGAAAAACCAGCTGCAAAAGCGCAGAATCGTCCGAATCGCCCCGAAGGACAACAACGCGGCGGTCCGCTGCGCGATCCAGCTCAAATGGTCGCCATGATGATGGAAAAGTTTGATAGCGATGGCGATCAGAAGCTTAATGCCGAAGAGCTAACCGCCATGTTAACGTTTATTCGCGAACGCCCTGGTCAATTGGGAATGCAAGGTGGTCGACCCGGTGGCGTCGAAGGACGGCGTCCTGGGGGGCAAGGACCACGTCCCGAAGGTCGTCCCGGTGCAAAGCGTCCCGGTTCAAAGCGTCCCGGTGGCGACGCAGACGATCAACAAGACGAAGCTGGCGGTGTCAAGCCACGCCGTCCCGACGCTAAGTAACTCTCGAGTTGCTCAGCCAGGAAACATCTCCCCGCATTGCCCGCGTTAAAGTCTCCTCTATCGGTAAATATTGCCATGTCGCTTTCCATCGCATTCCGATTTTGCATGAACGCCAGACTGGTTGCTGGGTTGATGTGGTTGGCTGCATCCGTCAGTTTTGGGCAGAACATCGAACTGGATGCGGTGGATGGCCAGGCTCCGCGGGCTGACATCACAGAGGTGAATGCGGCCGAGGACAAAGCGGTCAAGACCAAGCCGAGCGTCGAGCAAATCAACTTCTTTGAATCCAAGATCCGTCCGGTCTTGATCAAGGAGTGTTATAGCTGCCACTCGAGCAAAACCGGAAACGCCAAAGGTGGACTGCGGCTCGACACGGAGCAATTGACGCACTTGGGTGGGAGTAGCGGTCCAGCGATTGTGCCCGGCGATCTGGAAGCGAGTTTGTTGTACAACGCGATCACTTATCAAGATTTCGCGATGCCTCCCAAACGGCCGCTTCCAGACGCGGTCGTCGAGGACTTTCGCAAGTGGATTGAAATGGGAGCTCCCGACCCACGGCAAGTGGAAGTCGGGGAACTCAACTCGCAGATCACCGCTGCGGACATCGCACGTGCCAAGCAAGAGTTCTGGGCTTATCAACCACCGCTCTCCCCTGCTCTGCCCGTCGTTGCCGCTGAAGAGTGGCCACGTCGCGAACTCGATCGCTTTGTCTTGTCTTCGCTGGAAGAGGCACAACTCACTCCGGCCGCCGACGCCGAATCGCATCAAGTGCTGCGGCGCTTGTGCTACGACTTGATTGGCTTGCCACCCAGCCCTGAGCAGGCAACTGCCTTTGCCCAGAGTTGGAAGAAGCAGCCGGACCGCGCCATTGCGGAACTGGTGGATGCCTTGCTGGCGACACCGCAGTTTGGCGAGCGTTGGGGTCGGCATTGGTTGGACTTGGCCCGCTACGCCGAGTCGAATGGCCGCGAAGTGAATGCGACTTTTCCACACGCCTGGCGGTATCGCGACTATGTCATCGACGCCTTCAACAGCGACAAGCCCTACGACCGCTTCGTGCTGGAACAACTGGCCGGTGATCTGTTGCCGGTCAGCGATGATCAGGAATGGGGGCAGAACTTAATCGCCACGTCGTTCCTAGCCTTAGGCTCAAAAACGTTGACCGAACGCAACGGAGCGCAGTTCGCCGCCGACCTGGCCGATGAACAAGTCGACACAACGACCCGCGTCATGCTCGCCACCTCGGTGGCTTGCGCCCGCTGCCATGATCATAAATTTGAACCGATTCCGCAAAGCGATTACTATGCGATGGCCGGAATCTTTGCCAGCACCGTCACATACTATGGCACCCCCGCCTCGCAATACGGAAACCTAGGTGGTATTCAGAATCGCAACCGCAGCAACTTGATTCGCTTGCCTTTCGATGATCCCAATCCGTTTGATCGGGCCTATACAGCAGATGAAGTCGCCAAGCTCAATGAGCAGCTTCGCGATTCGCAAAAGGAGTTGGCCGAACTGCGACTGGCTACGCGTGGACCCAACAAAAACAACCAAGGTACGCAAGAGCTCATTCGCAACTTAAATCGGTTGCAAACTCAAATGACCTCTGTTTCAACCGGCTTGGGCGGTGTGGACGAACAAGGTAAGCCGATAAGCTTTTGCATGGGCGTTCAAGATCGCTCCGTCCCGCGCGATCTGGCGATTCTGGTGCGCGGTGAGATCGATCAACCGGCCCAAGTCGTCGCGCGCGACTTTCCGCAAGTCTTACGAACTACGGAGGCGGTAATTCCGGCTGGTTCAAGTGGACGCCTGGAACTCGCGCAGTGGATCGCCAGTCCTGAAAATCCGTTGACCGCGAGGGTGATGGTCAATCGCATTTGGCAACACCTGCTGGGCGCTGGAATTGTGGCTACCACCGAAGATTTTGGATCCACCGGTCAAGCACCTTCGCACCCTGCTTTGCTCGACTACTTGGCGCTCAAGTTCATCGACTCGGGATGGTCGATCAAAGCGATGGTGCGTGAGATTGCTACTTCGCGGACCTACCGCATGAGCAGCGCTTACGAGGCAACCAAGTTTGAACAAGATCCAGACAATAAATTGTTATGGCGGGCCAATCCGCGGCGCATGAATGCGGAAGCCATCCGCGATAGTATTCTGTTTGTCGCCGGGCGGCTCGATCTCGAGCGACCCCGCGCGTCGGAAGTCGCCAAAGTGGGCTACATGCAAGTGCGAGATGGCAATTTGATCAACGTTGCGCAATTGACCATGCTGGCTGGAGATGGCGACGGGCGGCGTGAGATAGCCCGTCAGCTTTTGCAACAGCGCACAGCCTCGGCTCCGCTGCTTGCTCCCATGCGGGACAACGCAGCGGCCACGGCAGGTCCCGGCATGCGGCGGATGGCCGCTCAAAATCGGCAAGCCGCTAGGGCAAGGGGGGCCAGTAGCAGCAACAGCCAGCGGGTTGATATGGTGCAGGCCACCTTCCGCAGCGTCTACTTGCCGATTCTCCGCGACGAGTTGCCAAGGGCACTCGAAGTCTTTGATTTCGCCGAGCCCAGTATGGTCATTGGCCAACGCGAGACCTCAAACACCCCCAATCAAGCGCTGTTCATGTTGAACAACGACTTTGTTTTGCTCAACGCTGAGGCGCTGGCCAGCCGCGTTCTCAATGATTCGGATGGAGCGGCGGGCTCCAGGCGATTGGGCCGTACAACGCCTGCGGGGGCTATGAACACAGCTTTCAATCCCGCTCAACAACTCGAACGCTTGTTTTTGATGACTTACGGTCGTTCGCCGACACAGAGTGAAAAGCAAGTGGTCCGCGAGTTTATGCAGGACTTTGGTGCCGATCCACGCAATGCTCCGCGCACTACGATTCCGCCAGCTCTGGTTGCAATTGCGCAATCGCTAATGGCGGCTGCGGAATTCCGTTACATCGATTAGTTACTGGCTGAATCTTTCGATTGTTGTTGTACACCTTTTCTCTTCTTACACACCGCGGATCGGGCTTCAATCATGCAGGAAATAAACTCTGTTTCGCGTCGCGATGTCCTTCGCACTGCCTCGGCCGGTTTTGGTTACTTGGCGTTCGCTGGGCTCAGTAGTTTGGCTGCCGCTGCGGAAGGTGATGCTCCCAGCCACAATCCGCTGGCTGCCAAGCCGCCGCACTTTCCTGCCACCGCGAAGCGCGTGATCTTTCTAGCGATGGCCGGTGCTCCTTCGCATGTCGACACGTTTGACTACAAGCCGCAATTGAATCGCGACCATGGCAAACCGGGGCGTTACGGCGGACAACTGCTCGGGTCGCAGTGGAAGTTTCGGCAGCATGGCGAAGAGGGCTTGTGGATATCGGATCTGCTTCCCGAATTGGCGCAGCACTCGGATGACCTGTGCTTGATCCGTTCGATGCACTGCGACCAGCCCGTGCATCCGGCGGCGCAAACACAGATGCACACCGGGACGGCCCAGTTTGTGCGACCGTCGATTGGTGCCTGGACGCTGTATGGCTTAGGGACGGAAAACGATAGTGTTCCCGGTTTCATTTCGCTGGCTCCCCCAGCCGGAACATCGCGCAACTTTGGTAGTGCCTTTCTTCCAGCCATCTACGCTGGGACTGCCGTCGGTCGGCCAGGCCGCGTCGGAGGTGGCAGAGGGGGACAACGCCCTGCAGGTGGTTCCGTAGCGGATATCCGTAACCCACGTTTGACAAGCTCACAGCAACGCGCCCAACTGGACCTGATTCAGGCCTTAAATCGCAACAAGCTCAAGCAGCAGGAACACGCCCCCGAGGTCGAAGGGGTGATCGAGTCGTATGAACTGGCATTTCGCATGCAAGATGCCATGCCCGAATTGATGGACACGAGCAACGAGTCGGCCGAGACGCTGGCCATGTACGGTGCCGATAGTGGCCCGACCGCCCCGTTCGGACAACAATGCCTCATGGCGCGACGCTTTGTAGAAGCTGGTGTGCGATTCGTCGAAGTCAGCAACGGCGGTTGGGATCATCATCGCAACCTGAGCACCGAGTTGCCCGAGAGTTGCGGAAAGATCGATAAGCCGATCGCTGGTTTACTGGCAGATCTCAAGCAACGCGACTTGCTGAAGGACACGTTGGTGATTTGGGGCGGCGAGTTCGGACGGACTCCAGCGGCACAAGGGGGTGACGGCCGCGATCACAACAACAAAGGTTATACCACCTGGATGGCCGGTGGCGGAGTGCGTGGTGGCTTCAGTTACGGTGCGACCGACGAGCATGGCTATGAAGCGGTCGAAGACAAGTGCCATATCCACGACTGGCACGCCACCATCCTGCACTTGCTGGGGCTCGACCACCAACGACTGACCTATCGTTATGCCGGTCGCGATTTTCGCCTGACCGATGTGCATGGCAACGTCCTCACCAAGATCATCGCTTAAGCTGGTGTACATAGATCTTTCGGGATAATGGGTGTGCCACTGGCTCGCCAGTGCGACCGGAGTCGTGGATTTAGGTTGACGGTTACGGTCCAATGCGTAAACAGCCGGGAGCGGAGTTGCCGAAGTAACCCAACGTGCCCAACCACAAACTTCCCCAAGTCAACACCAGTTGTTGCAGACAACGGCTCGTGTTGGCTTGTGGACGTTGTGCGGCGGCACACTAAAAAAGCTCGGCAGGAGCCTCGCTCTCCCGTCTGACCGCTCGCTCGACAGCGGACTACAATCAGTCGCTCTATTTGTGCAATGGCTGCCTGTTTTCGACAAACATCTTTTGAGCGATGATGATGAAGTACTACGAGCATTCGTTCTCGAGCGTTGAGGACTATTTGCACCACCGAGCGCCCTATTTGATGGTCGATCGCGTGGTGGCTATGGGGCCCACTTGGGTTGAGACCGAGAAATCGATCTCGGGCGAAGAGCCGTTTCTGGCTGGGCATTTTCCGGGGGCTCCTGTGTTCCCGGGAGCGATGATGCAAGAGGCCTGCACGCAATCGGCTGGGATCTTGATCGCCGCCAAGTTCAATCCGATGGAGCAGTTCAACACCCACGATCCATTTTTCAATCCCTATGCGCTGGGGGTCTTGGTGCGCGTCAAGCGGGCCAAGTACAGTGGCTTTGCCAGGCCCGGAGACACCCTCTGCGTCCGCGTTGACTTGGTCGAGTGCTTAGGAAATGTGTTTGAGTTCAACGCGCGTATTTCGCTGAATAAACGAAGCATCATGCGGGCCACGTTCCAACTCACCAACGTCCCCTCCGCAACGCTCAGCGGGCTGTTGATTTGATCCCAACCCGAAGTGTGAGTTTTGAAGTTGTGTTGTCCACATTAGATACTGGAGTTGTGAGTGTAGAGCGATTGTCCCCAATCGCTCAGGAAACGATTGAGACAATCGTTCGACACTAAGAGCTGCCAATCCCACTTTTAAATCTGGGTAAATCGCTAATCTCGCATGTCGATTTTGCAGCAGCCGAAGTCAAGCGACTTGGAGAGGGTGCGACTGTTGATCAAGCCTGCACTCAACTGGTAGTAGATGAATTTTCCCTCGCGCTCTGTGGTCACAATCCCCGCATGAAACAGGACCCGTAAGTGATGCGAGACATTGGCCATCTCCAACTCAAGCAGCGCCACCAGATCGGAAACGCTCAATGGTCCGGCTTGCAGAGCGCGGACGATCTGCAAACGCACCGGATCTGCCAACGCTTTAAGGTAGTTCGCGCAGGCGGCCGGATCAGGCGTGGCTGGTCGCTTGGTCGACATGGGGTTGGAAAATAGGGGGTTGGAAAATAGGGTGATCGGCGTGTAGATAACAACGTCAACGAACGGATCGTGCGTTCCCCAATTGTAAACGTATTCTCGCCAACTTAGCATTGCCCTAAAAATTTGTGTCGCCGAATCGAATAGGGAGGCGATGCAATGAGACTTCGCTTCCTGCAGGGCAAGCCGGCAAGGGGTGGGGTCGGCCTCTCAGGGCCGGGGCGGGGCACAACAGTTGTTCCCGCTAACACCTTGCGACCTGCCTAAAACTATCTCAGTTCCCATCGGGCGACGACTGGGACTCAGCGTCGGTGTTCAAACTGGATTCGACCGATGTCGGTTCCTTGGGGGCCGTTGGCCGAGCATACCAACTTTGGAATACCATCACGGCCATCACCGCCGCCGCGATCCACATGCCCGGGCAGATTCTACATCCCCCACTGATATCGCATGCCATGCTCAAGCTCCTCTACTGAGGTTTGAAAAGAAAAAATCGATTCAAAAGAGTAGAGCCGTGTAGATGAAAAAAGTTACAAGCAATACAGCACAATATTCGTGGCGTACAGTCTATCCTCCTCAACACCGTATTCAAACCCAAACTTAAACACAAACTCTTTCTCTCAACCTCACTGATTATTTTTTTAACGAGTGATCGGCCAACCGATCAACGCTTAAATTATCTTTCAGTGCGATTTAACCATTGGAAAATGCAGTCGGGAGGGCGAGGCTCCTGCCGAGCTTTTTTGTGAGGCTACTCCCTAACGTTCACAGGCAAAGCCAGTCCCGCCCCTTGCTTGTGAACGGCAGGTGGCGGCCCATTTAAGGCTCCGCACGAGCGTCGCCCACCCGTGCCCGCGTCGCCCACCCGTTAATCGCCCACCCGTTAAGCGCCTATTTCGTCGTTCAAAGATATTTCAAGCGGAGAGGCTAAATTGCCCGCGAGACTTCATCGAAACCGCTTTATTTCCGAAGATACTTGGTTTATCCCCGAAAATACCTAGCGATCTGCTCAGTGGGTACTGGTAGCAGGTTGGTTGAACTTCTCGTCCCAGCGCTTCTTCAAACTCTCCTGCAAACGCGCCTGGAATTCGGGTGGCATGCTATAAGGTTGTCCGGATTTGTAGAGCGAAATCGTCTGCCGAATATTGTCCACGACCACTTGGCATGGATTGCAGCCAGCTAAATGCTGCGAAAACTGCTCGCACAGCTCGGTCAGTTCCGCGCCGTCGACGTATTCGTTGAGTGCTTTTAGGAGTTCTTCGCAGGTCATACTGTTTTACCTTGCAGGTTCATTTCGCGAACTCGCGCATCGTTGCTGCTTGCCGTTACGTCTTCTCGAGTAGCCTCTTTTCGAGTTACTTCTTGCAGATTGTTCGGGGTGGATCCGCCAGTGGGGCAAAAGTTACACGGAAATCATAAATGGCTTCGATCGGGGACCATGGCCTGGGCGGCATCGCCAAACTTCAATGTCAAACGTTCGCGGAGGGCCAGTCGTGCGCGGAGTAAGCGGACCTTAACGGTCGATTCGGTGAGCTCGAGCGCGGCGGCCGTTTCACGCACGGAGAGCCCTTCGATGTCGCGCAGGACAAAGACCAGCCGATACTTGTCGTCCAGCTCCTGCAGCGCCCGCTCGATCTCCGCTTGCAGTTCGGCGGCCTGGGCAATCGCATCGGCCGGCAGGCTCCACGGGGCGATGAACTCGGGGTGCGGGATATCGCTGTAGCTATCATCGGCCGACAAATCGGTCATGGAGAGCATCGTGACGGTCCGCTTTTTTCGCAAGATTTTTAAGGCATTGTTCGTGGCGATTCGGAGTACCCAAGTCGCGACCGAGGACTCTTCGCGAAAATCTGCGATGTGTTCGATCAGTGCCAGGAAAGTCTGTTGTGTCGCATCCTCGGCATCTTGCGTCTGCTGCAGAATCCGATAGGTCAAGCCATAGACCCGCGGCTGGAGTCGCGCAACCAACTCGTGAAACGCGTTAAAGTCTCCGGCTTGCGACCGTCTTAGCAGTTCTGTATCGGCAGTTTGTTGCACGCACATCCTCTTGAATCTCTGCGCCCGGTCATCAACTTCTCCTCTCGGCGAAACGCGACCTAGGAGCCGCGCTCCGGAGCAGCTCTCCAACTTTTAGTTCCCACGCATTGTAACCTTTTCGCCGCTCGTGGCTCTACCCTCATAGCCGCGGGGAATTCAAACGCTTTTAGACGTTTCTTCCTGCCGGTCCTGTGTTTCGGATGGTCCAACACCGCGATGGAGAGGCAATACAAATGGAGGGCTTAGCCATTTTTTTTGGTGCCATCGTTGGATTTGCCTTGGGGCTAACCGGCGGCGGAGGTGGCATTTTCGCCGTCCCCTTGCTGGTTTTTGGCTTGGCCGTTGCGCCGCGCGAGGCGGTCGGTATTTCGCTGGCCGCCGTCGGAGGTACCGCTTTGTTCGGCGTCGTGCCGAGGCTCATGCATCGCGAAGTCGAATTGCGGACCGGCTTGTTGTTTGCAATCGCTGGCATGATCGGTGCCCCACTGGGATCCTATCTCTCCGGATTGGTCCCTGAGAATTTGTTGCTGGTCTTGTTTGGGATTTTGATGGTGGTCGTCGCTCAGCGAATGTGGGTCAAGTCGCGGTCCCCCAAGTCGCGGTCCCCCAAGTCTGCGGCCGACTGCTCGACGCCCGCCCTGGAGGGCCAAGGGAACACATGCCAACGCGATGCAAACGGGCAACTGTTGCTCACCTCACCGTGCGCTCGCTTGTTGGTTTTAGTCGGTCTCGCGACAGGCGTCCTCTCGGGGATGTTTGGTGTCGGCGGTGGCTTTGTAATTGTGCCAGCTTTGGTGTTGTTCAGCGGCATGTCCATGCACCTCGCCGTCGGGACCTCACTCTTCGTCATTGTCTTGGTCAGTATCAGTGGAGTGGCCTCGCATTTCGCGAGTGGCAATCCACTGTCGATTCCCACCACGCTGCTGTTCTTAATTGGCGGGGTGGTCGGAATGTGGCTTGGCGGGCGTCTCGGCAAGCAACTGAAAGCAACCACACTCCAAAAGGTCTTTTCGATCGCCATGGTGTTGGTCGCAGGTTTCGTAATTGTCAAATCACTCTAGTGTCAAGCAAGCCCCAGTGGGTTCTGTGAAACACAACAAAAAATCTAAACAACGTTCCTCAATCACTTCACTACGGAGTTACTCCATGTTACTCAAATACTTTTATGACGAAAAACTGGCACATGCCTCCTACTTGGTCGGCTGCCAACGCGCTAAGGTGGCGGTGGTGGTTGATCCTGGCCGCGATATCGACGGGTACCTGCAGCTCGCCCAGCGCGAAGGGCTAAAAGTCGTGGCGGTGGCTGAGACTCATATTCATGCCGATTACGTCTCGGGAGCGCGGGAACTGGCGGATCGCGTGGGTGCGAAGTTGTACGTTTCCGATGAAGGACCGCAGGAATGGAAGTACCAGTATGTCGATCAGTACGAGCATCAGCTGCTCCACGATGGCGATACATTCATGCTCGGAAACATTAAATTCGAAGTGCTCCACACCCCTGGCCATACGCCGGAGAGTATCTCGTTTGTGCTCACCGACCAAGGTGGCGGGGCAGATCGCCCGATGGGGATCTTTACCGGTGATTTTGTCTTCGTAGGCTCAATTGGCCGACCCGACTTACTCGAAGAGGCGGCGGGCCTGGCAGGTACGGCCGAACCAGGTGCCCGCGATCTCTTCAAATCCATCGAGCGTTTCAATGCGCTGCCGGACTACTTGCAAGTCTGGCCAACGCACGGTGCGGGGAGCGCCTGCGGCAAAGGGCTCGGCGCCATTCCTTCATCCACCGTAGGTTACGAAAAGCTGTTCAATCCGGCCCTGCAGTTCACCAACGAAGAGGAGTTCGTGCAGTACATCCTGGCAGATCAACCCGAAGCGCCAAAGTACTTCGCAGTCATGAAACGTGTCAATAAAGAAGGACCGATCGTGCTCGGCGCCGCTCATCAGCATGCCATGCTGGAGCTGTCGGAACTCCCCCACGCACTGGAAGTGGGAACGGTAGTGGATCTGCGACCTGCATCGCAATTTGCGGTTGCGCACGCACCGCACAGCCTCAACATTCCATTGACCATGTTAAGTGCTTGGGCAGGCTGGATTCTGAATTACGAGCGACCGGTCTACCTGCTGTGCGAGCCACATCAATTGGAAGAAGCCGCCCGCTTGCTACACAAAATTGGGGTTGAGAAGATCGCGGGTGGCTTTGATATCAAGTCAGCACTGGCGTCTGGTACGTTGACCGGTTGTTACGCAGAGGGTAAGCCGCAGGAATTAAAATCGGCGATCGAATCGGGCGCAGCGACTCTCATCGATGTCCGTTCTCAGGCTGAATGGCACGAGGGGCACATCGAACAAGCCGAACACTTTTTCCTCGGTCGTTTACCACGCAGCGTAGACAAACTGCCTGCGGACAAGCAAATCATCGTTCAGTGTCACAGTGGCGCACGCTCGGCCATCGGTGTGAGTGTGCTCAAAGCTGCCGGATTTAACAATGTAGTCAACCTGACCGGTGGCTACATGGCCTGGATCGCAGCCGGCTATCCGAGCGTTAAGCCAGAGTTGATGGCAGCCCGTTAAGTCGTTGTACATGGATCTTTCGGCGTAATGCGGGTGCCATTGGCTTGGCCAGGGCAACCGGAGTCGTGGATCTAGTTTGACGTTGACGTTCCAATGCATGAACCGCCGGGACCGAAGCGATCGAAGTAACCAGAGATTTTTGTTTCCTTTCACTTCCCAGGAGTTGACATGCAACGAATGCACGTGTTAGTAATTTTAGGTTGGATGCTAGGGATGAGCCTCTCGGCGCGTGACACGCAGGCACAATGGGGTGGCTTCTTTGGTGGGCCAAAAGTCGAAACAATTGAGACCGACGAGTTGGTGCGTTTACTGAACGAACAGCGCAGGGCGGAAGCCCGTGCTCAGAAGAACGGTGACGAACCACCCGCGGCGACTTTTGTCCTGGTCGACGTTCGGACCGATGCCGAAGTTAACGTCTCGGTGATTCCCGGTGCTATTACGAAATCGCAATATGAGGCCAATCGCGCAAGCTACGCCGGTCGTCTGGTGATCCCCTACTGCACCGTCGGCGGGCGAAGTGCCAGCTACGCTAAAGAGCTCACGCGAAGAGGGGAGGCTGTCAAGAACTATGCGGGTAGCATTTTGGAATGGATCGAGTCCGAGCTGCCACTGGTGACACTCAAGGGAGAGTCGACTCAGCGCGTGCATACGTACAGCAACAGCTATCGTGTTCCCCCCCAGTACGTGAAGGTGACGGGCAGGTAGTTTGTTGAACGTCTGCCTATACTAAGGGCACTCTATTCAGGGATGACTTAACAGGATCATTTCGATGATGGACTCATGGGTACGGCCGACTCTGTTCTTGGCCACATTTTTACTGATGGCATTGCTGGAGACGGCCTGGCCGCGGCGGGCCCGTTCGGAAAGTCGTCTGAAACGCAATGCCAACAATTTGGGGTTGTCAACGTTCAACGCCTTGTTCATGCGTTTTGTCCCGCTGTTGTCGGCTGTGGGAGTGGCTGCCTGGGCCGAGGAAAATGGGTGGGGACTGTTTAATCTGCTCCAAATTCCGTTCTTGGTCGAGTACGTCATCGTCTTGGTACTCTTCGATCTGATCATCTATTGGCAGCACGTCGCTTCGCACCATATCCCGATGCTGTGGAATTTCCACCAGGTCCATCATGCCGATCATGATTTGGACGCCAGTTCAGGTCTCAGATTCCATCCGGTCGAGATCGCGTTTTCAATGGTGATCAAGTGTGTGGCGGTGTTACTGAGCGGGGCCACACCGGAGAGCGTCGTCTTGTTTGAGATCATTCTCAATTCATGTGCTCTTTTCAACCACAGTAATTTAAAATTGCCGCATGCCCTCGATCGCCTGTTGCGTCTGATTGTCGTGACTCCCGATATGCATCGTGTTCATCATTCGGTGCATCGCGATGAGACCAACAGCAATTACGGCTTCAATATCCCATGGTGGGATCGTTTGTTTGGAACCTATATTAAGGCGCCGCGCGACAATCACTTGGACATGAAGCTGGGCTTGCCTGAATACCCAGAGAGCTCGCAGACGGTGCCCATCTTGAAGATGTTAACGATGCCCTTTGCGGCCAAGCAGGATCAACCAGTGGTCCCGCCTACGCATGAGAAATACGTAAAATCTCCCTCATAAGCATCCAGCGGTACTTGTGGACATGGTTTTATCCATCGTTCACCAAGTCCGCGTCCCCGGAGGGCCTTCGAAGGGGCCCACGATTTGAGAAGTAATCCAACCCCCATAAAAGTCCCCCGGCTGCGGTTGCTTCCGTTCCTCACCCACGTGCACCTAGTTGATCACTATCCGCTCCCTGTGAAACTAGTTGGACAGCGCCCGGTTTGTGAGCGGCAAGGCGCTATCCGCCGGTTCTTCCCGTTGCTGCGTCTTCACGTAGCTTCGTCTCTCCGAGACGCAGACATTCCGCGTCAACACGTAGCTGCGTCTCTCCGAGACGTAGACATTCCGCGTCTCGGAGAGACGCGGCTACGTGTTGACTCCGATTTTGATTTTCCCGAAACACTCCTGGCGACCTGCTTAACAGGGGCTCCGAGACGCTGGATCTTAATCGTCGCCCTCGAACTTCTTCCGATCGTGATACCATCCGTCTTGAGGTTGGGGCGTGCAAGTGGCAAGTAGAGACGCCAGCATTCGACAGGAGGCGTACAAGAAGACTCCTTTTACGTCGCCTTGATGAAGCACACGCTTGGCCAACTCTCGACGCTGAAATTGAGTCGTCGGCCTGTTTAATTTCATCCGCACCAACTCACGATGGCCCCGTTCCCACCGGGCACGCGTTTTAACCCATGACCAAAAGTTCCGAGGAGCCCATGTGGTCGCTGCCGCATCGCTTACTACAATCCGCCTTGCTTCTGGTATTCGGGCAACGATGTACGCGTCATCGCCCATGATTGGTGGTAGTTCTAGCCATGACTCCCGACCGCGCTGACTGAGACCAAGCAAATGATGGAATCCATCTTGACGACCATGGGGTAGTGATTCCCAGACCGCCATGATCTTTGCTGCGGTCTTGGTGGAGTGGGACGTATCAAAACACATTTTTGGTGCGACCAAGTCGATGTCTCCACGTTTAAGAACGACCGCTAATCGATCCAGCGAACCGCGTGAAACGATGACGTCAGCATCCAGATAGAATCGCGGATATAGTCGAACGGATCGATCTCCGGCGTTCAAGGCCGCTGTTTTCCCCGGGGACTCTAACTCGATAATTGTGGCTCGCTCTCCGACTGTTCCCCGAAGATACTCCGCGCTGGAATCGGAGCACCCATTGCACACGTAGGTTAACTCAACGTGCTTATTCTCGATCTCCCTCAGCAATGCGGGAACAGTATGCTCGAGCAAAATACGCTCGTTATAAACAGGCACGACGATACTGTAGCTCATGCTGAAATCCTAAATCCCGCTTTTTTTTCCAGTGATTTGGCCAACGAAAAAGATCGGGTCGGGATACTTTTCTTTAATGAAACGCAGGGGGACGTGCAGGGCTGATGCGGGCGGTCCCTAAGGACGGCGCGACCAAGTTTTCCATCTTCGCCTCCATTCCTCTATCCGCCTAGAAACATTACTTTGTTCTTGATCTCCATAAAACGGCATTAATCGCAAGCCATCCTCTGACCGGTTCCAGTAGAAATTGGGGACTGAATGGAGATCCTTCATCGGCATGTGAAACACTTCGCAGTACGAAGATGCCTGAGGTGGCACGATCCACGTCCAGTCTGCGGATACCTGGCGTCCAGACGCATGCTCGCGCTGACAAAATCGCCGAAAGTGGTCGCTGGCGGAGTGATGATCGGTAATCGTGATTCCGCGCTGTCTATAAGAGTGCAGCACGGCGCGATTCAATTCGGTTAACGCGCGATCCTGCCACAATAGCGTACCATCCCTTTGCGGAGAATCTCCAATCGCCCGAGAAACTTGAGGGAGAATATCGTACCTCATAGGATCGGCTAGATCGCGGGACGCAATTTCTGTTGCCATATAAAACCCGTTAAAGGGGGCACAGGGATAATCGATCCCACCAATGGTCATGATCATGCCGCTGATACACGGAACGGCGTACCATCGCAATTTCAACTCAGCCAATCCATCGATCTCAGGATGGGAAATGTCGACTTGCTGGTAACATTCCTCGGGCAACACAGCGATTAGGCGTCGATCCTGAGAATCCCTCAGAATAAGTGGCAGTACGTCGAAACCACTCGGCCCCGATTTAGGCTTAAACCCAAGTGCCGTCGCAATGCGAGTCACCTCCACGTTTCGCCGATCTCCCAACACCCTTCCGGTCTTTGCATCGCAGTAGCCTGCGTATTGAGTAATCTGGCGACTCTCGATGTAAGCAGCTTGCCGCCCGTTCTGTATCGGAGAAAATACCGAGATCATTGATCTGATTCCACCGCAAGAAATCGCATCGACCATGTGGTTCGCGACCCTTTCAACGATGGCATCTGGTTCGATACAAGTTCGGCAATCCCGAACCTCCAACCCCTCCCAGTAGAGTCGCCCAATGCAGCGAGCGTGATTGCGCCACGCAACCCGGGCTCCAAAAGTCAGTTCTTCCGGTGTGTGCTCATAATAGCCATGGCGTTTCAGATCACGAGCGACTTCCCCCCATCTTCGCTTTTGATACGTACAATCTTGCCCGGTTTCTCTGCAGAATTGAACCAGAAATGCCTTGGCCTCCTCGCGTCGTTCTAGCTTTCCGAGACGCCGAAATCTTTGTGCCAGCGATGTAACAGGCGCCGTAAAATTTCGTCGCCTGTGAATCTTAAATGAAAACATGGATCGACCTTAAGTCAACGTTACATTAGTCCATCGAACTGTCGCGCCGCAGAGCGTATCTCTCGTCGATTGATCTCAAAAACTGCCGCAAGCGCACGGCGTTTGGCTCGTCGATAGGCTCTACTCGATGTTTCTTCGTTGTAATACTCCGCCTTGGCCTTGCGGTGAGCTAGTTTCAGAATCTTCAGCTTCCCGGCCTGAGACGGACTACCTTCATCCGGGCTCTCAGCCGATTTTCGAACCATGGCATCATAGATGGGCGTGTCCTCCAAGAGGGAGAATTCGTTGAAGCGAACTCGGTCGAGATAGGGCTTATGTGCCTCAAGGAACGCCGCCGTTAGCTCCATATCTTCAGCTGTCTCCCCAGGGAATCCTTTAAACATCGTGCACCGAACGCTCAAGCCAGCGTCATAAGCGTTCCTAATGAACTCGGAATTCGCCTCGACCGAACTTCCCTTATCCATCAAATCGAGTAGCCGCTGGCTTCCCGACTCAAGGCCAAAACTGATGCGACGCATTCCACCAGCAACCGCCGCATAAAGATCTCTTCGCGATAACCCGTTGTCTTTCCTTAGATCAACATGAACTGTCCCAACCCATTCTGCTCCATGCACATAGCGATGCAGGTCAGAAGCAATCCCCCGAAACAAGTCGGGATATGAGTTAAGCTTTAGATCAAGAAATAGAAAGTTCTTTGTCTGGTGCCGTCGAGCTTGCTCCTCCATCTCTAGCAGAACGCTTTGTAGCGATCGCGTTCGAAACGTACGGCCGCTTGCCGAGACGATATCGCTACAAAAAACGCACCGATTCCATTGACAGCCCCGCCCGGTCATGAGGGGTACGATTCGAAACGGGTAGCGCTCCCAAGGGAAATCGCTGAAATCTGGAATCGGCGTTTCATCGAGATTTCTAAGTGGCGGGGCTGTCAGCGACCGTCTGCCATCCGGCAAGGTAACCCCGGGAAAGAGGGTCAAATCGTCTCCACGGCAAACTGCGTCCACAAGTGGGGCTATGGATAGGTCGGACTCCGCCCCTACGATTGCTGTCACCCCGGTTATCTGTCGCCAAGCTTCTGCAACCGTACCAACGTTAAACATCGGTCCTCCTAACACGACCGGCACTCCGTGCTTTGAGGCATGCTGCGCGATCTCTTCAACCGCGTTGTAGTGACGCAAATAGGCAGATAGCAAAATCACGTCGGGTGAACGCTGACTGATCGCTTGGAGCACGGCCCGCATCGCGAGCGGATTTGGCCGTTCGGTCCACCAATCCCTGGTGGCACGAGCCATATTTCGCAATCGAAACAAAGTGGGTGAAGTTGATAGGTGTAAGCGACGCTTCCAGTGATCGAGGATGAGTTCACGCCGTTCCCGCGCTGCACCGGCTACGTCATATGCCAACGGACAAACAACATCGACCACGTGTCCCGAATTTCTTAGCGTGGCAACGAGCAAGCCAATAGCGAGCGTTGGAAAACTCGCAAAGTTGTTTAGGTCAACGATCAAAACTCGCCGACCAGACGAAGGGTTGCCTAGCCCCGAAGCACGCTCCGCAGGCAAATTGTTGAGTTGTGGTGCGCTCATAGTCTCAGTTCTAACTGTTTTGCTAACTGAACAGCGCCAGGTTTGTGAGCGGCAAGGCGCCAGCCGCCGGTTCTTCCGGTTGCTTTTCATTCATTTTACCGGCGGCTAGCGCCTTGCCGCTCACATTGCAGAAAACCAAGTAAGCTAGGGCCATTGGATACGAACCTGGCGCTGTCCAGCTAAGTTTGATTTAAGGCCTCGTCTCAAAATAAGTTACCGATTTGAATTCCCCTCACCCTGCCCTCTCCCATGCGATTCTCGCTGCGCGAGGCAGGGGCGAGGAACTTGGAACCGGCAACTTATTTTGAGACGAGGCCTACGTAGGCTTCGGCAAAACGGTCGCGATTCGGCTGTGGCAGTGGAGCGCGGGCTCGCCACTTCCAAACACCTTGATGAACCAACACGAAATATGTTGTGAACTGTTCGCAAGCGCTACGGACGGGGCCTGTGTCAGAATGGCACATCCAAAGCCAAAGTATTCTGGAATCGAAATTTCGACGGGCATGACCGAAGGGAGGCCAACCTAGCAGAGCTACTCTTGCCATCATACTTGCCCCTCTGCTGATGTAAACTGTTTGTTCCGAGCTGACTTAGTTGTTGTATCATTCCAGACCGACGTCTGAATACCCTTAGCTGAAATCACCCGAGCCATGAGCATGAAACCCAATCAGTCCGATGAGTTAAATGCCATTCGAAACGAACTGCTGATTCGTATCTTCCTACAAAATGCCACACTCCTTCTGGCGGTGGTTGCGTTTGCGGTAATTTCGTGCGTATTGGTGTTTCTAAGTAGCCATCGACCAATGCTCGTTTTTTTGCATTCCTGTGTCTTGCTGGCACTGTCGGTGCAGTGGTGCCATCACGGTGTCCGGACAATGCAAATCAAGAAGTACATACTTCTCGTCGAGGAGAGCTGCCATGGAAACACCTGGGAGAAATGGTTACCCCAAAACCGTCCAAAGACGTTGCTCGGCTCTCGTTGGTTAATTTCCACCAAGGGGGTGCTTTTGGGTCTGCAGGCCGCAATGCTCACACCAGTCATTGTGGATGACCCAGCCTTTTTCTGGATGAATCTCTATATCCAAAGTGCGCTGTTGATTATCGCGGTGACAGCCAGCCTACTCCTTACGAACCCCAAGGAGTGAGCGATGCGCTGCAAAACCCAGATGTAACCTGGGGTTCCGCTTCGAAAGTCGCCGTTGGCTCGTTCGCGCTGCACCCGGGAACAGGCCGCAGGGATGAGGCCGGAGGCGGGAGGAAACGGCGCGGAGCGATGGGTTACGGGATGACGTGGTATCGGGGGGAATTTGGGACATGGTTTTACCTCACGTCTAATATTTCACATCTCAAATTTCCTGACTCTAACGGATTCTAGGTACTGGCTTTTGCATTGTTTTCAAGCCTCTCATAGAAGCCGCCAGATGAGGATTTCAAATCAGTTCTGGAATGGTGAGAGTCCTTTCTGGCACGATCATGTGGCTCAACGGAGAGCGATGAAACGTGAAAGGGCGACTCCTCTTGCGCGGCAGCAAGCAGTCATCGATACAGTAAGTTGTCGATAGCGTCGTTGTTTTGAAACACAGAGTCACAGAGAACACAGAGAGGGGAAGCTCAAGTCTGGCTCATTGATTCTCTTCAAACGTAAATTCGGGCGAGGCTTCACTGAATCCCTGCTTTCCTCACCTTCCTTGTGCAAAGGAAGGAGGAACAAGCTCGGCAAGTTAGGGCTACCCCGATTTTTTGTACCTAGAATCCGTTAGCGTCAGCAAATCTCATATCTTACTCCTCACTCCTCACTGCCCACTGCCCACTTCTTACTGCCCCCTTCTTACTGCCCCCTCCTCACTGCCCACTGCCCACTCCTCACTGCCCCCTTCTTCCTGCCCCCTCCTCACTGCCCACTGCCCACTCCTCACTGCCCCCTTCTTCCTGCCCACTGCCCACTGCCCACTGCCCACTCCTTCCTGCCCACTCCTTCCTGCCCACTGCCCCCTTCTTACTCCTCACTGCCCACTGCTGCTTCCTCAGGAGCGGCGGGTACGGGGAAATGGCCATGCTCGGCGGCACTGTAGGCTACCAAGTAAAATAGCCTGGCCGCTGAGGCGATCTTGCGAAAATTGATCTTCGAGGTGTCGTCGGTGGTGCGATGGTAGTCGGGATGGAAGCCACCAAAGAGGAAAGCCACCGACGTTCCCTGCTTAAAGAAATTGATCTGATCGCTTCGCCCAAAAACTCCCTCCTCGTCGAACTCAAAACTGAAGTTGATGTGCTTGTTGGCTTCTAAAATGACCTGGTGCAGTGTTTGGTCACCTTTTTGACTCCCCACCAAGTGCAGTGAGTTTTCGTTGTCGCTAGCCAATTCATTTGCCTTCTCTTCGTTCCGTCCGACCATGTCGATGTTCAGCATGCAAATCATGTGCTCCAGCGGTAGTACGGGACTGGCTACGTAATGTGCGGATCCGAGCAGCCCCATTTCTTCGGCTGCAAACCACATGAACAAGACACTGCGCTTGGGCTTGATGGGGTTCAACGCCATGGCTCGAGCGATGTTGAGCAGCGCGGTGGAGCCCGAGCCGTTGTCATCGGCGCCGGGATACACACCATCGCCCCGTTTTCCAAGGTGATCCAAATGCGCACCGATCACAAGGTACTCGTGCGCTAGTTCAGGATCCGACCCCGGTTGCCAGGCCAGCACATTGGGAACGGCGGTTAATTGCTCGCGGCCGCGCATTTCAATGGTGATCGACGTCTCGGTCCCATGTGCGACGAGTGTGTTCTCACTGGGTAGCTCGAGCCAGTTGGCCTCGCCGCCGGCAGCTTCTACCAGTTGCCCGGCGGCTTGAAGGGAGATAACGCCCGCCATGCCTCCGCCCCCTCGCTGACGTCCGGCGGGACGTTGCAACTGCGGAGTCGAAGTGGGGGTCGTGTCTGAAACACGCAGAAGGGCTGCCGGACGCTTGCGTGCAATCGCACTGGCCGTCTGCCCTTCGCGTCCCAAGGCATCGGTCTGCAAGATCACTATTTTATCGCGTAGTTCGAGATCCTCGGGGAGAACAGCTTCTTTGCCAGCCAACGCTATAAACACAAGTTGTCCAGTGACCTCCGGCTCATTTGCAAATCGGTCTAAACCAATGGCCCCTTTGAAGCCAATCGCCAAATTGTTTGGGCCGGAGATCTTGGAGGCTTCTTCGTCGACGAACAGGCGATTCATCGGCAGCATTTGGAAGTAGGTTTCGCCCTCCCCCATGGCTTCCAATCCGAACTCGGCCGCTTTTCCTGCGACCCAATGCGCGGCTTTGACATGCCCCGGCTGACCCGTTCCCCGCCCTTCAAAGGTAGGTCCTGCCAAAACGTTAAGCCACTCGCTGGCTTGCTCTGCAGTGATCGATTCAAACCCCACTCGCAACACTTCCGGTGGGGCCAGCGCTCCCTCATATTGCGCGAAAGTTGCCGAAGGTTGGCCAACGTGCAGGCTTAGAATTAAACACCACCAAAGACCACTCGTACGTAAAATTGGCATCGGGCTTCTCTCGGAAAAAGAGCAGGAGTGAGTGCAGGAGTGAGGGTACTTTTACACAGGCAGCCATGAGACTGAACGCGAATTTGCCGCGTGGCGTTTATCGCCATTAACCAAGGATAACCGCCCAAACGGGCTCTTAGTTTATCGCAGTCCGCCGCAAGCCTTACGGTTCTTTGCCAAAATCCATTGGAAAAACCTAGGGCGTGCGGCCTCACCCTTAAAATTTAACGCACTGTGAGTTCCATTTGGCTAATGCTCAAACGGCTTAGCTTGTTTTTTATCCAGTTAATCCAAGAGAGCGGTTTGGCGTGCGCGCAGCTACTCCGTCGCGATTTGATGGAGATAATCGCCGTAGGGTCCCTTTAAACTCTTGGCCAACTCCAACAGACGGGGGCCATCGATGTAGCCGCAACGATAGGCAATTTCCTCAGGGCAACAAATCTTCAGCCCTTGCCGCGTCTCAATGGTTTCGACGAAGGATCCGGCCTGAATCAACGACTCAACCGTGCCTGTATCCAGCCACGCAAAGCCACGCGAAAAGGGTTGGACATGCAATTTGCCTTGTCGCAAATACTCCAGGTTCACATCGGTGATTTCCAATTCGCCCCGGGCCGAGGGACGGAGCTCGCGCGCAATGCGGACAACCTCTGGGTCATAAAAGTACAGGCCAGGGACCGCAAAATTCGAGCGAGGCTTAGTCGGCTTTTCGACAATCGAAAGCGCCTTTCCCTGATCGTCAAATTCAACCACCCCATAGCGCTCTGGATCGCGGACTTGGTACGCGAAAACGGTGGCTCCCTCCTCGCGATCGGCCACGTTGCGAAGCATCGAACGAAAGCCTTGGCCGTAAAAGATGTTATCCCCCAGGATCAAGGCCGATGAAGACTCTCCCACAAAGTTCTCGCCAATGTGGTAGGCCTGTGCGAGCCCCTTGGGCTCAGCCTGTTCAGCAAACTCAAACGAGATACCCCACTGCGAACCATCTCCCAACAGTCGCCGAAACAAAGGCAAGTCGTGCGGTGTGGAAATCAATAGGATCTCTCGAATGCCCGCCATCATCAAAACCGAGATCGGATAGTAGATCATCGGTTTGTCATACACGGGCAGTATTTGTTTGCTAATTGCCAGTGTGATCGGATGCAAACGTGTTCCTGAACCGCCAGCCAGCACAATGCCTTTACGAACCATTTTTAACAAGCTCTCTTATCGATTTCTCAGATTTTAAATCAGGTATTACATCAGTACGAAGAACCGGCCGCTAGCGCTTAGGTTTAGTCGCATTTTCGAAGCTAGTGTCCGATGTGTATTGAAAAGTTTTTGGTTGGGGGATGTTAAGCATGGACGAGTTTAAGCTGCGAGGTTTGTAAGTTGGATGGGGTTTGGATATTTGTAAGGGC
>JBGSHW010000163.1:0-49693 GCA_041751975.1 Pirellulaceae bacterium | reverse complement strand
CGAAAACACGATCATCAACCAGGCTGGCAGGTGATCTGGGAAGGCTGGAAAGAACTTCTACCAATGGTCATAGGTTACGACGTCGCAAAAGCAAAGTACTACAAAAAATGTGGCTAAACCTAAGCGCTAGCCGCCGGTTCTCCCCGTTGTTTTTCATTCATTAATACCGGCGGCTAGCGCCTTGCCGCTCATAAGTTAAGTGCTTACACCGATCGATCCTGGGTTGTGGGGGACTGAGTTATGGTTAAACCGAAGGTCTATGTCGCGCGGCGACTACCTCAAGCTGGCATGGAGCTGTTGGCCCAGTCGCTCGAACTGCACGTGCATCCAGGGAGCTTGCCACCCTCGCGGGAGGAACTGCTGCGTGGCGTTCAGGGCTGCGCGGGTATTCTGAGTCTGTTGAGCGATCGCATCGATGCGGAGGTCTTTGACGCGGCTGGCAGTCAACTGAAAATTGTCAGCAACTTTGCGGTCGGTTTTAACAACATCGATGCTTCGGAAGCACGTCGCCGCGGGATCGCGGTGGGGAATACTCCTGACGTGCTCACCGACGCGACCGCCGATATCGCTGTCGCCTTGCTGCTGGCCGCCGCTCGGCGACTTGGTGAAGCCTCCCAGGCGGTGCGGGCACATCAGTGGAAAACCTGGGAGCCACTCGGCTGGATTGGCCTCGACTTGCGCGGCAAGACGCTGGGAATTATCGGCATGGGACGCATTGGAGCGGCGGTCGCACAACGCATGCACGGGGGCTGGGGCCAAGCGATTGTGTACACAGCTCGTTCGGCCAAACCCGAGATCGATCGCCAACTCGCAGCACGCCATGTGGAATTGCCCGAATTGCTGGAGCTCAGTGACTTTGTCAGCGTGCATGTGCCGCTTACACCGCAAACGACCCAGTTGTTAGGGGCCAACGAGTTCAGTCGGATGAAGCGGACGAGCGTCTTGGTAAATACGGCCCGGGGCGAGGTGCTCGACCAACAGGCGCTGGCAGAAGCGCTGGCCGCGCGGACCATCTTCGCTGCGGGTCTGGACGTGTGCGTTCCCGAACCACTCCCTAGTGACAGCCCTCTCCGGGAACTCGATAATTGTCTGATCTTGCCACACATTGGCAGTGCGACCGTGCTGGCGCGGGATGCGATGGCCGAGCGAGCCGCCCGAAACATCTTGGCTGGTGTCCGCGATGAGCCGTTGCCGTTCCCCGTGCCTGGCTAGAGATGTCTGTACTGAGCAAACATCAACTTCGAGCAAACACCTGCTTCAGGCAACACCTGCTTCAGGCAAACGATCGCGGTTCCCAGCAAACACCTTTCAATCCACTCTTTGCCCTTGCCCTTCGAATGCCCAGCCCGTGAACTCCACGCCAACCATCGAGACACTTCGTAACGAACGCAAAAAGCCCGGTCACGGCGCCGTGGCGATCCTGGCCGAAGAACAAAAGTTCTTGGTGATTCGCCGCAGTGAAAAAGTGCGCGCCCCGAACTTGATCTGCTTTGCGGGTGGAACCATTGAGATCGGCGAGACCCCGAGCCAAACCATCGTGCGGGAACTTGAGGAAGAGCTGGGACTAAAGGCGATCGCCAAGGAACATGTGTGGCAAAGCCGAACCGCGTGGGGCACGTTGCTGGAGTGGATTGTGGTGGATCGTTTGGCCGATTCGCATCCGGTCGCCAACCAAGAAGAAGTTGCGGAGTGGATGTGGGTCGGTGCGGAAGAACTTCTCGTTATGCCGGATCTCTTGCCCAGCGTACCCGCGTTCTTTGCCGCTTGGGCTCACGCTGAGTTCGATCTGCCGACGCATGTCGGTAGCGCCAATCCAGCTTGGCGCGCGTTGCCGCGGTCCAAGCCCTGGAAACCGAACAGATAGAAACCGAACAGATAATTGCTGCTGAATAATTGCCATCCGCGGACCGCACTGCCGTCCACGCCGTCCCCATCTTTAGCTCGAGAACGCTACCGCGCTTTACTATCGCGTTCCACACAAGCTCATTAAAATATTGGTCTTCCCTCTGCCCATCCCCATCAGCCATGCGCTGGACGCCCTGCCGCGTCACCGTGCAGCACCGAAGGGAGGCAACCCGCGAATGCACTTTGCAAGGAGTTCCGCCACGTGAGCGTCGACGACGATACACTCATCAATGCCATCCAACGCAAGATCCCCGGCTACGGAGCTTATCGCGAGCAAGAGGCCCGTCGGGCCGACGATCGCCTGACCCGCGATTTCTTGGTCAAGCGACTGAGGGAAGTCCTCGGGCAACTCAACCAACTCGGCGCAGCTGCCGTCGCGGCGGGCGATCTGAACGCGCCGCTGGAACTGGAACAGTTGCGCAAACCGCTCGAACACGCACAAGCCCGTTTGTCGGCCGCAGTCGAAGGCTATGCTGGCTGGTTCAGCGAACGCACAGTCGATGCCAATTTGTTGGCCCAAGTCGGAACGCTGGATGCAAACCTCGTATCGCTCGTTGATCAAATCGATAGCTTCGTGCAACAACTTGCCAGCGGCGAGTTGAGCTCCAAAGGGGAATTGCGAGACGCGCTCGATCTGCTGAAAACGCGACTCGATCGTCGCCACGAGCTGCTGAAAACGGGCACGTAGCCGCCTGTATCCACGGGCCCTCGATCACTCAACCGGCATCCCGCCCCATCCGCTATTTCGCACACATCTCTTTATCGCATCGTAGGAATCGCCATGTTTCGCTTGGAAGTCATCGATTACATTGATCAAACCGGTCAAGCCCTGGTAGCCCGCGTCCCTGAAATCGGTACCGCCGCTATTCAACTCGGCGCCCAGTTGATCGTGCAGCAGAATCAGGAGGCGGTGTTTTTCCGCGATGGTCGTGCGATGGACAGTTTTGGGGCTGGCCGACACACGCTGTCGACCGCCAACATTCCCATCTTGGGAAAGCTGCTGACGATCCCTTGGGAAAAATCTCCGTTCCAAGCCTGTGTCTACTTCGTCGGCAAGCAACGCTTCATCGATCAGCGCTGGGGAACGCGGCATCCGATCACCATGAAGGATCCTGACTTCGGAATCGTGCGTCTACGTGGTTTCGGCAAGTACTCGTTCCGTGTGGTCGACGCACCCTTGCTGATCAATGAAATCGTCGGAACGCAAGGCAAATTCACAACCGACGAGATCGGCAACTATTTGCGCGACTTACTCGTCTCGGGGCTGACCGATTTACTGGCCACCTCCGACATTGGTCTGCTGCAGATGGCGGCCAAGTTTGATGAGTTGGCTGCGGCTGCGCGGTTCAAGATAGGAGATCAATTTTCCAAGTTCGGTCTCGAGCTCACCGACTTTATCATCAATAGCATTTCGCCCCCTGAAGAAGTGCAAAAGGCGATCGACGCGCGGTCGAGCATGTCGGCCATCGGCGACTTGCGATCGTACACCTTGTATCAAGCGGCCAACGGCATCGCCGGTGCTGGTGGCGCCGACGGAAGCGGTGCGGCCGCGATTGGCATGGGAGCTGGATTCGGCATGATGATGCCTTCGCTGCTCCAACAAGCCATGCAACAGGCGCCGGCCTCAGCCGCCCCGTTGGGCGCACCAGCAACTGCCCGTTCAACCGCTCAAGCCACACCAGCGGCTATCCCCAACTCGGCCACTCCCGGTCGCCCCGCGCTCGACTTCTCGCAACTATCGGCTGGCACCGATGTGATTGCCAACGTCAAGCAAGCGCTCAAAGCAATTGCAGCTCAAGCCAATTGGCCGGTCGATGAATCGCAAGCCGACTGGTTGATCACCGTCAACGTCGGTTCGCTCCGCAAACAAAAAGTCCATATCGATTTCTCCGGGGTCGATGACGAAGGGCACAAGCTGATTAGCTTTTGGTCTTCCTGCGGCGCGGTGAACCCAAGTCATGCCATGATGCTCTTGCGGTACAACTCGCAGATCGTGCACGGCGCGTTCGCTATTCAAGCTCACAACGGTAGCGACCTGCTCGTATTGCGGGGCAATCTGCTCGCCGACACCGCAGATGTGCTCGAATTGACCCGCACTCTGACCGCCATCGCTTGGCAGGCAGATCGTGTCGAAGAGCAAATGTATGGCGTCGACGATGCATAGCCGCGATACCCGGCCGGGAGCGAGCGATCCTCAGCTACAGGCACCGCAACGGCTGGCTCGCGAGACTAAGCTGCCGGATGACTGGTGCAGTGGCGAATACGAGCTGCTTGACTTTGGTGGTGGGCGAAAGCTCGAGCGGTTTGGTGCGTTCGTCTTGGACCGCCCGTCGCCAGCCGCCCAAGCGGAGGTCCAATCGTCGCCGCATGCCTGGTCGTCCGCCCAAGTGCGGGTGGGAACCGATGGACAAGTCGAGTTGAGTGGCACAGGGGATGGGGAAAGCCAAGTGGCAGCGTGGCAGGTTCGTTACGGACAGCTTGCGTTCAACCTGAAGTTAACGCCGTTTGGCCATGTGGGCCTGTTCCCGGAGCAAGCCGCGAATTGGCGGTGGTTGAATAACACGCTTGAAACGTTTTCGCCGCATGCGTCCGCTCCATCGGCACCAGCAGTTCCATCCGCCAATACACCTGCAACGGCCCTCAATTTGTTTGCTTACACCGGTGGAACCACCCAAGCGTTGGCGCAGGCCGGAGCCAGCGTCGTGCATGTCGATGCCTCCGCGCCGGCCGTTGCTTGGGCACGGCACAATGCAGCCACCAGCGGCTTGCAAGACCATCCGATCCGCTGGTTGGTTGAAGACGCCCGCAAGTTCACGCAGCGCGAATTGCGTCGCGGCAAGCGTTACGATGTCATCGTCCTGGATCCACCCAGCTATGGGCATGGGCCGACGGGTAAACCTTGGATCCTCAGCGAACACTTGCCGGAGCTGATTGCAAACTGCCTGGCCCTCCTGCGTCACAACGGAAACTCGTGGCTGCTTTTTACGGCGCATTGCGAGTACCCCACGCCACAAGAGATTGGCGAATCGCTTAGTCACTTGCACCAGCCAAAGTCGCTCACCGATGGTCGACTCCAGTTGCTCGACCGGCACCAACGGCCGCTTGACGCCGGCTTTTACATCCGCGCGCAATACTGATTGAAACCGAATGAAGTTGTTGAAAAAAATTCGCCGGCGAATGGGGTTCTATCGTACCTACCGCCAGTTTGCTGCTTTGAACGCTGCCGCCCGCCCGGAGTTTAAGGCAGAGTGGCAAGACCGCTGGCCGCGATTAAACGACGACACAGGGCATTTGCCCTTTGATGCGCATTACGTTTATCACACCGCCTGGGCGGCCCGCGTGGTTGCAAAACTTCGACCGAGCAAGCATATCGACATCAGTTCGTACACTTACTTCGCTACCCTGACCTCCGCTTTCATTCCGGTCGAGTTCTATGACTATCGGCCTGCGAACATTCAGCTCTCCCAGTTGCACTGCGGTGCGGCCGATTTGTGCAAGTTGCAGTTCGCGGACAATTCGTTGCCGAGTGTTTCGTGCATGCACACTATCGAACACATTGGACTTGGACGCTATGGCGATCCGCTCGACCCCAAAGGGGACCAAACTGCCTTATCTGAGCTGCAGCGCGTCGTCGCGCCGCAAGGCAGCTTGCTCATCGTCGTTCCGGTTGGGCGCCCACGAATCCAGTTCAATGCGCATCGCATTTACGATCCGCAAATGATCGAGGATTATCTACCTCACCTGTCGCTGAAAAGTTGGTCGATGCTTCCGGACGACAGCACTCGCGGGATGCTTGAGAATCCCACTCGCGAGTTCGCGTTGCAACAACGATACGCGTGCGGCTGCTTCTGGCTGACTAAAGGCTAAAGGCTAAAGGCTAAAGGCTAGCGTCGGACCTGGGAATTCAGCTGTCGGAGCAATTCGGTTCGCGAAAACCTTAGGTCTGCATAGCGCCGCATCCACTGATCCAACTCAGATTGGGAGGGACGCTTCTTGACGATTTCTTGAAAGACCTTTTGTAGCCAGACCGCGTCGTTGTTGCCCGCGAGATCGAAATATTCTTGAGCAGCCATTATTTCTAGCGGCATCAAGTCGAGTCGCGACTCGATATTCGGTGTGGCTCGTAAGGCAGCCAATTCGAGCGTGGTTGGCCGCCGCCCCAAATACTGCTGGTACATCTGAGTAATGCGCTCGTTCAATGCGTTGTAATTGGGATATCCCGCCGTGATGACACCCTGGGTCGGATTCGAGCTAACAAGGCTGGAATCGAGCGGAGCGAGCGTTAGACGTGCTTGGCTGGGATTGCCCCTGGTTAGCACATTTTGTGGCGAAGGTGTGTTAAGAATGGTTCGTCCACCTGAGGCGACAAAGGCCCGCACGCGATACAAATCTTGCGGGTCGATGAAACTCGGGTCGTAAGCGATTTCGAAGGGAATGTTGTTAGCGACTGTTGGTCGAAACGAGTAATTCCCTTGGCGGACTTGATAATGTGGGCGGGTCACATTTTCGATTTCTACCGTGACAATTGCGTCGCTGGGGAGCGGTGGCCGGCCGGTATGGACCAGCGTCCCCGTTAGCGAATTTTGATTTCCATCTAGCTGCGCGCGGATTGAGGCCAAACGACCGCTGATATGGTCTTGTACCAACAGCGTCACCACGCCGTTGGTACTAGCGCGGCGATTCAATTCGTCGTTCAACTCATAGAGACGTCCTCCCACGATGCCGACTTGAAAACCCTCAACGGCGACAATCACATCATCGACTTCGATCCGCACCAGTTCCGCAGCAGAACGTGGGGCTACCGATCGTACGAGCACTCCCGTTTCTGTTTCGAAACTTTCAACCCCAAGCCGCCATGGCTTGCGGGACAAGTTCCCGCCACCCAGCCAACTTCCACCTTGCCATTTGCCCCCCAATTCGTTTTGCTCAACACCACGGGTCCGCGCATCGGTGCTCGCCCAGCGATCTTGAGCGAGGGTCAGTGAAACCGCTTGCGTAAGCACAAACAGCAGACCTAGGATTGAATGGATAATCGACCGTTGAATTGGCTCGCGCATGAGAGGAACTCCAGATGACAAGTTTTACAAATTGAGTTGGCAAGCGTTGTGCGACTCCGCCGCCAGCGCTAGCCACGAGCGCTAGCCACGAGCGCTAGCGAAGATTGAGTTTTTGCATTCCTGCCCGTAGGAGCGGCAAGTCCACGGGATAGAAACCAGCCAAGATGGCTTGGGTTTGTCCTGCATGGCAAAGCGCGTAACGTACCAATTCTTGACTCGCGGCGGCTTCTGCCGATGTCTGTCCCAAATCGATAAGGATCGACATGGGCCGCGTTAGCGGATATTGGCCAGTCAAAATGGCATGGTCATCGCTGGGGACCGTGCCCGCGCCCGCCGTCAGTTGCAATGCTCTGGCATTGTTATCGCCGCAATGCAGCCCGCAGATGGCAATGGCCAGCGGGTCTTTGACAACCGCCTCGACCACTTCGGCGTTCGAATCGAAGGCGACCTTGCCGACCCGCAACTGGGCGTCGTGGAAAACGAAGTCCTGCAAGAACATCTGGGTGCCACTTTTTTCAGTTCGAGAGACAACATTGATTTCCTTCTTGGCCCAATCACCACTCGCTCCCAGCAAGCTCCAACTGAGTGCCGTCGATGCATTTTCCGCAGTAAAAATCGCGCGCAGTTGCTCGCCGGAAATGGTCTGTACTGGATTGGCGGCGTTGACAAACACACCCAGCGCTTCGCGGGCGACCACAAACGCGGTTGGCTCCTTTAAGCCTTGTTTCTTTAACTCCAACAGCTCTTCGTCCTTGACAGGCCGCGATAACATCGCCACGCCCGAAGGATTTTCGAGCAGCCGTTTCATGGCGTCAGCGGTTCCGGCTGCCGAGATCTCAATCTTCACCGCCGGATGAAACTGCGCGAAACCATGCACCCAGCCGTGCGCCAGGGCATCCATGCTGGTAGAACCGAACACCTTGACGACTCCCCCCACTTCACCCATCGGTCGATAGGGATCAATCGTTTGTAGCATGGTCATCAGCTCTTCCACCGATGCCTCAGGGGTGTCTTCCTGGGCCCTACCGACAGAAGCGGTTGACGCTTGCAAAGCGATCGCAAGACCAAGCGTCAAGCTAAAGAGGCCAGCTTGATACCAAGTAGACTTGGGTTGAACCATGTCACACTCCTTTATGTTGGGTTCGTCGAGAAGCCTGTCCACAGCCGCTGCGGCAGGGCGAAATTCCTAGCCAGATTCCGTCGAGCAGCTGATGCGGACGGTCCAAGTGGCTTGGCTCACTTCGGCTCTGGCGGCATTCTACGTAGATTCACGAAATTAAGCGATCTCGATTTCCGAGAAAAGCGGTGCGAGTGCGCTGGGTCAGCAAGCCATGCTCGCTTCCACGGGTCAAGGAGCCGGCGACCGTTCCCATATCGGGTCTCTCACCTCAAGCAAAATCGAACGTTTGGAGGCCGACTCACGGCGCCACTGCTGAATGCTAGCACGACTCGGTGCATGGGCTTGAAATCCGAAGGATTTGCCGGTCAGCTGCAGGAGCTGGTAGGCTGCCAGAACGCGCCGCGGCAACTGAGTGCTATCCAATTCGGCTACCAAGGCCCCTAACCCAGCGGTTTGGAGTTGATCTTCGGTGGGCCCGCTGAGCAACTGCAGCAATGCATCGGCTTCCACTTCGTTGTAAGCAGTCACCAGCTCGGCGTGCAACGCATCGGCTGCGGTGGGATCGCTGGCCAAGATCTGGCGGGCCAAGTCGAGCGTGGCTTCCCAATGACTTCGGAAACGATCGGCACCGAGCAATTGCGTGGCAAAGGGTTGCCAATGGCCAACGAGCATGGCCGTTTTAATGGCCAAGGCGGCGGTCTCTGGGCGACGATGCAGTGCAACGGCGTCGAGAGTATCGACCATGTCCCGCTGCTGCAGATCGGCTTGGTCGATCAAGTGCTGTAAGTCCTCGGCGGCTGGCCCGTCAGTCGGTCGCACCAAGCTCGTGCGTAGCCAGTCAGGAATTCCAAGCACGCCGAATCTGTTTTGAGGCACACTATCCAAGACAGCCCACCCCTCACCCACCTCCAGCTTGGTCGAAAATGTGGCGGTAGCGTCAGGCAAGTTAGTCACCGTCACCGTCCCTTCTATGGCGATTATGACCAGGATCGGTGCCCATGCTCGGCGATCGACCACCGCGCCAGCCCCCTGGGGACGAAAAGCAGCTTCGATAGCGATGATGCTATGGGGGTCGGCCGTGGTCAGTAAGCAGTTGCCAGCCGGTGTGTGAAGCTGTACCGGCTCAACCCCTTGGCAAGTCAACATCGCTTGGCCGACGCGCACATGGATGGCCGAAGTTTGCGGTTGGTCGTCGATCCGCATTTGAGTTGGACCGCAGGCTAACCATGAATGGCCCCGCGGCAAACCGATCGTCGTACGCGAGGCCGGTGGAATCACGATTGCAGATTGGCTATCGATCGGCTGCTCAGGCGCGGCTCGCTTCCAAACTCCACCGGCCTCTACCAGCACCACCGCCAACGCCTCGTTCGGAGCCAGGGGATTCCACTGGACACTCTGCGTCCCCCGGTCGTTATGCAGTGGTGGGGCAATGCCCGCGACATCCACCTCAACTGGCTCCACCCCATCAACTGCGCCATCGCTTGCAGTTGGAGGAGCGCCACTTGGAATCGGTGGCGTCTGCAACCCCGCGTTCACTTCGATGTTCTCTTGATTCAGTGATCCGTTATCGGCCGCAGCCTCCACGTCAATGTCGCCCGGGGTGATTTCAGCGCCTGACGGCGCGGCCTCTTTCTGCACGCTTTCAGTTCCACCCTCCCCAGCTTGGTCTGCAGCCCCGGACGGCGTGTTCGCCTCCGTAGCTACTGAGTCGCCAGGAAGCTTGCTCGGTGTCGGTTGATCGTTCCTGGCAATCGCCGGTGCCACTCGGAAGAGCTCTTGTACCCGTGCCCAGGGCCCCAACGATTGCCAGACAACGATCCCAAGCAGCCCAGCCAGTAAGAAGATGGCGAGCGGCATTGTCCAAGCTCCTGTGGTTTTGCCCATCAGGTATTCCGGGACCTCGCGAGCCAACTTCGAATATTCCAAGTCAAGTCCTTCGGGGCGGATGGATTCACCACCCGAAGCCACCATCGGTACTTGAATATCCACTGCGGCGCCACCCGCATCCACAACCTCCAGTTCACTCGCATCGGTCGGCGTTGCGACGCGACCATCATCGACGCGCACCAACATCCCCCGGCGGCGTTTAGTCCGCTTGGTGTTGCGCGTCAACAAACTGCCTTCGATAACCCCACGCCGCGCTGGATCGACTAATTCAATGGCGGTGGCATGCAGTGGATCGGGTACGACCACCTTGGTTTGAAACGCCGTGGATAGCAACCGGTGGCAGTGAGCCAATTCACTCAGCTGGATATCCGACTCCAAACAAATCCGCTCCAGTTCAGGAACCTGTCCCCCTGGCAACACATCGTCCAGATACTCTGCGATTGCGTTGGGATCTCCTCCCAGTCCCTTGCCTGTCAAAGGAGGTGTCTGCAACTCAGCTTGAGTCTGTAAACGCTTCACGCGCCGCAACAAATTGCTCACATCTTCACTTTGCTGGATTCGGCGGTGGAGATCCGCGTGCTCGGTAGGTCCCAACACGCCATCCACATAGGCCAGCAGCGTTCTTAAAGTAAGTCTCATGGGGGGAGCCTCTTCCAATCGTGACAAACTCAAGTCTCGGACAGCCACCAACTGCCTCCGACAGCATCGCACACGCAGTTAGCAACTGCAGACACTCTATTAGTGGCCTCGGCGATCCGCATCCGTAGCACTATCTGACGAAATTGCTTGAAATCTTTTACAGATGGCTCGCGCACGAAACTTTTTTTGAAATCTGCAGAGATTCTTGTAAGTTCGGCGAAATTTTTCCGTCAATAGCTATAGGGACATATGCGTTTCTCGTTTCGGCAAATGAAAGGAGCATCGCCCGACCTACCCAGCTTGCCGGCCCGTCGCAACTCAGCACTGGCGGCCGCGTCGCATGTGCTACCCGCTCGTGGAATTCTCTGTGGTTTAATGGCCAGCACGGGAACTACCAGTTCCCCCAAGGACAGCCAGCCTCTTGAAACACAAGCGGGTTCCCAAATTCAACCATGTCAAAAACTAGTCCATGTAATTTAATCGAGAGGAATTGATGATGAAGACACTGATCCGTTTTGCCCTGGTTTTGGTTGCACTTAACGCATTTGCCTGGCGAGCAGCAGCGCAGGAGCCAGAGGTATCCGAGGCAGAAATGCCTGAGATCACCACGCCTGAGATCACCACGTCAGAAGTCGGGACAACGGCAGCCACCAGTCCACCACGCGGGGGTGCTCCCGCATCGAAAGCTGTCGACGGTACTGAGTCAGCTCCGATGAAACCGAAAGCGGCGATCCGTTTGCCAAAGTACTTTGCGTCGCTGGTCAATGACGTTCAGCGGCAGGAGATCAACCAGATTCAACTGAGCTATCGCGAACGGTTGCAAGCACTCGAAGAACAACTCGTTGCGCTCAAGGCAGCAGAGCTTGCGGAAGCTGAGGAAATACTGAGTACGGGGCAACGGGAGCAACTGGAGGAAATGCGAATCAAGGGGATGCAGCGCGCTAGAACGCTGCCACGCTCGCAGCCGAATTCAGCAACGTCATCACCTAATGCTGCGTTGCCGGCAGCAGAGGAGAACTCCGCAACCACTCCAGCCGAGAACTCCGCGACCACCGCCAAGTCGAGTAAGCCCAAAGGCAAAGCCCGCACTAAGCCCAGTGAGCCGCTCGCTCCGAAAGTCGACTAGCCGCCTCGAGTTGCGTTCATGCTCGTTTACGAGCGTTAGGCTGCAAGCCCGACGCTACTTCACTGCGTGACTACAAAACACCGGACGGCTGGCAGGCTGTTGTTAATCCCAACCCGCAGCGTGAGCGAGCGACCGCTTGCCTCGCGCTGTCACTTGCGAGTTGTGATCGCACCGCGAAGCAACTCGCCAGGTGTTATCGAAAGAAACTTGGCGAACTGCTTGGCAGCGCGGTATTTGATACCTCACCAGCGTGCGGCCATCCGTTACGCTTTGGCCCGCGGGTGCGCCTTGAGGTAGACCTCGCGCAGGTTGGCGGTGGAAAGATGAGTATAGATCTGCGTGGTCACCAGACTCTTGTGGCCAAGCAACTCCTGCACACTGCGGATGTCGGCTCCGCGGTCAAGCAAATGGGTAGCGAAGCTGTGGCGGAGCGTGTGCGGCGATGTTCGCTGATCCAGCCCGGTTTGCAGGATGTATTTTTCGAGCATGCGACCGACACTGCGCGTGGTGAGTCGATTGCCAAAGCGGTTCACAAAAGTGGGAGCCTCGCGACCGGTGGGCTCTTTAGCAGCCAACTTCCGCGTGCGGAGGTATGCGTTCAGGGCGTCGAGCGCGTAACGTCCCAAAGGGGCCAGCCGCTCCTTTCGTCCCTTGCCTCGGATGCGTGCAATGGCATCTTCGAAATCGAGGTCACCATCGTTCAGCCCCACCACTTCGCTTACCCGTAGACCGGCTGAATAGATCGTCTCCAAGATCGCGCGGTCGCGCAGGCCAATGGGTTCGCGCAGCGGCGGTGCACTCAGCAACTTGCCAATCTCATCGCCGGTCAGAAAATGGGGCAACTTGCGTTGCGCTCGTGGATTCCTCAGCGGTTTGGCAGGATTCGATTCGCACAATTCTTGACGTTGAGCAAAGCGATAGAAACTGCGCAGCGAGGCCAGCTTCCGCGAGATACTCGCCCGTGCGTATCCCGCTTCATGCAGGGCAGCCACATAGCCGCGCAAATCGCGCGGCGTCACCTCCTTCGGCTGCACACCTTGGCCAAGCTGTTCGTTCAAATACTCGGCCAAGTCGATCAAGTCCTCGCGATAGGACTTGATCGTTAGTTCGGAAGAGTTCTTTTCGACTGCCAGGTAACGCAAGAACTGGCCGATTTCGCTGTGCATTGGCATCCCCACGCGTCGCAGTCTGAAGAGATTCTAAATTAGATCTTCCGTTTCGCTGAACCGCAGCCGAGATGCTTGCCCCCGTGAACGCTCTGCCGCCGCAATCTCGTCTTCAAGGGACATTTCGCGGATCTTTTTGCTCAGCACGGCGGCGTCGTACCAGGAGAAGCTCAATTGGGGATCGGCCGCGTAGCGACCGAGCATCCGTAAGGTCTCGGTACGATTGTTGTCATCGTAAATGAATATGTATCGTTCTTCACCCTTGACCATCGCTAAGACGTTGATCTCTTGATTCATGCGGTGCCTCCCTGCTGCATGATGCTTTGTTAAAGCAAGTTAGAATCGAGACGCATCCATTGCACGGCCGAGCCACTGGCTGAGTGAAATGGTGATGCACCGCGATCGGCAAGCGAAATCTGGGGTAACGCTCGCCTGTGTTGGTTTTGCCCGATTGCCCAAAGCAAGCGCTGTCGACACTCCCTCTCCCAAGGTGAGTGTCCCCATACGTTGGCTTGTGGCAGACGCCGAAGTGTCTGAAAGGTCAGATTCGTGCCGACATCTGACCTTCACCTCGGCTTAACGAGAGTATCGGTCGATAGGCCACCTAAAGATCAAGCGGCTTTTATCTTGTCCACCGCGGGAAGCAAGCGTTTCGGTGACATGGAGATGGCAACAAAAACGAATAAAGTCTTCGCTGCGTTGTAGATACGCTTGCCAGCCACCAAACCGCGCATCGTCACGGAAGTAAAAATAGTCGGCAAGCTGCTCTGTGAAATCTTCGTCATGACCGTTAAAGCTTCGCATGTAAGATATGATCGGCTCATGCTGAGCCAGCATAGGTGGCCGGGTGGGCACTGGCGCATCCGGAATAAACCCTCGCGGGTCGGGCCAGTCGCCCGGTAACTGCGGATCCACACCACCGTGCAGCCCATCGTCAATGACCACCACTGCGGAGGCTGACAAGACAGTTCCGGCAGGAAGCTCTTCTGTTGCATCAGGCAACTGACGATCCTCGGGCATCATGGGTGGTTGCGAATGCTCAGTTGACGGCTGCAATGTTTCTGGAAAATCTGGCGCTGACGGCTCGGCCGCCGATGGTTGTAGCCCCGGCACCGCAGGCCCTGGCACTGGCACTGGCACTGGCTTTCGTTCCGGCATCGGCAACCGCGCCGGAACGGGAGTTGTGTTCAGAGCCGTAACCGGCATTTCCGGAGCTTGCGTTTTCAACTGCTCGGTTGCAAGCGCACGTTGCGCCTCTTGGTGAATCCAACTCGGGATGCGTTTCTCTTCCTTGGTTCCCCAAGGGAGTCCGTAACCGGGCAGGATCGGATGAAAACCTGGATTGGCGGCATACCAATTGACGTTCATCGTCATCCGTGGTGGATAGTAAGCGTCGTAGTCGGTCACCGAGCCGATGATCACCACATCGACCCCTAAGTACTGCGCGAACGCTTGGAAATCTTCTCCACTGCCCAATGGCCGCTGGAACTCGCGCATCTTGATTTGAACGGCCCCCAACGGAACCACTTCAAATCCGCGAATGGCCTGCAACTCACTGATGTAGGCCGCCGCCACCCGCTCACCACTTAACGTCGGCTCCTTGCTCTGATTGACGAACGGCAAAACAGCTACCGTGCGAATCTGCGGGAACGGATTCAAGTATTGCGGCTTGTGCCGCACATCGGGCACGAGGGAGCAACCGGCGGTTGCGAGCAAACACAAGAGTGCTGGCAACCAAACGAGTTGTAAGTGAAATTGTGGGGGTTTGTGTCCGGTAACCAACACACCGGATTCCTTCAATTAAGCGTACCGAGCAAATTCAGACAGAATGAATCAGAAACTCAGTTCGCCAACTTTGCATGCATCTACGACGCCTGCTTAGTACCCCCCCTTGGCACTATCGTTGATAATCGTCACAACCCGCACGACCGCTTGAATGGAAATAATAGAAAAATCTGAGCAATGAGCACCCGAGTTGCTAGCAACTGCCGTTTAGCAATCGTCGCTTGATCCAAAGTCGGCTAGCGTTTGCGATTCAAGCTTTCGAGGATCCCGTTGAGCCTTCGCTCCGTGTCGGCGATCCGCGCGTTGGCAGCGTCAAGTTCCGCTTGCAGGCGAGCAATCTTCTGTAGCAGCAGCTCTTCACGCTCGGCGGCAGCGGTAGCTTCTGCGGCAACTTGCTGGTCGACTGCCTGTTGCTGATCCGCTTGATCGTCGCTGAGCTGGTTTTGCGGAGCGTTCCGAACTGGCGCGGGGCGCGTTGCCCCGTCAGCGACTGCATTGATACGACTGGAACTGCGTTTGGGAGGAATGTCGCTGGGTGGAGCGGCGAGAGTAATTGCCATCGGTTTGACAAATCCTCCCTGAGCAACTTTGACGGAGAGGACATCGCCTGGACGCAGGCCAGCGACCATCGTCATCATTTGGGCCGCACTCTCAACTTTGATGCCATCAATCTCCGCAATCGCGTCCCCCGCTTTGATGCCCGCCAAAGCAGCTGGAGAATCAGGAGTGACGGAAGTCACGGCGGCGCCCCGAAATATGTTGATTCCAAATTGTTGGCGGAACGCACCAGAGAGGTCGTTGACCACTACCCCGAGCCAACCGGGGCCGGTGTTGATGATCGAGTTTCGGTTGATGTTCGCCGCCGTACCCGCGTTCTGCAGGACCGCCACAAGATTGAGGTTCCTCCCGCCGCGCTTGGTTAGAAAACGGACCGATTCGCCGGGAGCCGTGTTCGATAGCTGCTCGACCATGCTGTCGAGATTGGCAATTGCGAATCCGTTGACCGCTAAAATCTGATCGCCGACTTCAAAACCACTTTTCCAGGCTGGCGAGTCCTTGGTAACGGAAGTAACGCGGACCCCAATACCTCCACCCACCGGATCCTCAGCTTCCAACCCAAGGTAGATCCGATCCAGCGGTTCCCCGGCATCCAGCGGAGTAGCGACCGACGGCAACGCTGGGTCATCCGCCGCATTCCGACCGTTTTCATCCACTGGATTCGGAACAATGAATGGGACCGAAGGGGTCAGTTCCAGAATCGAGGGGATCTCATCCCCAGGTGCGATCGGCCGTGGCTTGGGTGGTACTGTTCGCCGCGGAGGCTGCGTCGGGGGCGCAGGAAGTTCTTCGGTGGACTGAGCAGGTGTCCCGGAATTCCCGGCAGACTGGTTTCCGTTCGTTGTTTCTGAATTTGCCGGTTTGGGATTGGATTCGTTTGAAGTGTCGGTTGCCTGCTGGGCCTTTTCTAGCTGCGCCCGCACCGCCGCCTCCAGCTTGTCCAAGAACTGCGCCTCCGCCGCGGACTGAAGCAACAATCCGAGCACCGCCACGAGACCGAGAAGAACTAAGTTATTTGGGAGCGTGCGTCTCATACCCTTGCCTCCATGTTTGTTCAGCGTTTTCATTCAATCAATTTCTTTTGTCCACCGCTTCCCAGTGGACGCGGCGACGAGTCCCACCGATTTGAGTCTCCCGTTGGAACTAGGGCCAATGCGCATTGTAACGGACCGCCCCCAGTAGTTGCCGGAAAGCTCTCAAAGCCGGTGAATGCAAGCGAAAACTCGCTGGCATTGGGGCTGACAGTTGGTATTGGTTGAGAGTACTCCCCGCCAGGCGCACCCCCTGCGCGATCCCCAGGAACGATCAAGTGATTTCCCAGACCCCCAACTGCTTCGACTCGATCCAGTTTTCCACCGTGCGAATAAACACGGCAAAATGATCGGTCTTGCGGTGCTTTTCCTCGAATGCACTGCGATCGTCGTAGGTCTCGTAGAGCATAAACGTATTCGGCGAGTCGGCTGTGGTGCAAACATCGAACTGATGGCACCAAGGTTCTTTTTCGAGTGAGTTCTTGGCTTGAGCCGTCACCGCCTCGCGAAACGGGTCGATGAATTCTTCTTTAATGTGGAAGGTAACGCACACGGCGCAGGTCGCTTTGGACATGAGAGTGGACTCAAGTGTGACGAGAAGTGAAGGGTGAATAAGTCGCTGATCGCTTGGTCGATCAGTGAAAGATTTATTTATTAAGTTGTTACGGATCGGCGGAGCGATCCGCTACTTTAGCTCGAACGTGGCGAGGACGGGGAAGTGATCGCTGAGATCAAGCTCGGCATTTGGATCGCTCAGCCGTTTATCCCAATGTTCCTCACCGTCGCGCTGGCCTCGAATGATTTCGTCGGTCAAAATTCGAATCGAAACAAAGCTCCAATCGAGCCCTGGGCCATCTTCCAGTAAACTCGCGCTCACCATGATCCGATCGAACTGGCGATCAAGGATCAAATGGGTGGAGGCTTGAGGGTTCTCTAGTCGGGTAAGCAGATCAACCATCTGCGGCTCGTCCGACTCCCCCGCGATCGCTGCGATGTCAGCTTGCAAGACTCCAGGGGCGGCCTCGGAGTTGAAGTCACCCAGCAAGATCACATCTTCGCCACGGGCGAGTGCAGGCTCAAGCCAATGGCGGGACAACTTGGCTTGTCGAACACGAAAATCTTCCGCCTCGGCAGTCGCCCGGAAGTGCACGTTCATGACGGTCAGTGGGCTCGTCACGTTCTCCCAACGGAACTCAGCAATCAAGTGCTTGGACAAATTGTAGTACAATTCACTGTCGAACATGGCTTTCGATTGTTCTTGCCGCCGGTAGGAAACCAAACCCCCGCGGACGAGTAAACCGACATCTTGTTCGGTGAAGCGGTCGCTCCCCTGGATGAATGCTTGGCGAAAGCTTGTCTGATGTGCCGACCTAATTTGGTCCGCAATGGCAAGCAGCGTTTGATCCCCTTCGATCTCCTGGAGCGCGACGATATCCGCCTTGGAGTTGGCGATCACCTCAGCCACCGCCGCCACTTTGTCTTTCCACACTTGAGCATTCGGGGCTGATTGCTCCTTGGCAAGTTGGCTACGATTGTCTCCCGTGTAATCGTCGTACATCCACTCGACGTTCCACGTCATGATCGACAACGTCTGCGGCGCGGGATCAAAAGGTTGCGCCAGGGCTTCGGCGGCGAGTAGGCAGACGAACATCAGCCCTTGCGACAGGGCCAGCAGCGTTGACTGCGGCGCGAATGAACGATGATGGTGCGGCATCTTAAGAAGACATCCAGTAAAGGTTTTTAGGGTCAGTAGACAATGATTGTTGAACGGCTCAGACGGCTTTCTGAGTCGCAATGATACGATGGAAGTGCAACTGGACTTCGCGGTCGACAACCCGCCGCACCCCTTCGACTAAACATTTCGGTTCATTCTGTTCCTGTCCGATGCGAATCACATCGTCCAGCTTGCTACCGGGTGGAACATAAAACGTGGTTTGGTTAATGGTCTGGTTGCCTGCGTCAAGTTCCGGCACGATGAAGTGGCAGGTGGCTCCAAAGGTCAACATGCGGGCGGCGTAAGCATCGTGGTAAGGTCGAAATCCCGGAAAGCTCGGGAGCAGGCCGTGGTGCAAGTTGATGATGCGTCCACCGGCGAATTTCCAGCACATGTCAGGAGGAAGCACGCGCATGTAGCGCGCGAGCACCACGTAGTCGACATCGTAGCGATCCAGTAGCTCCACAAACTGAGCGTCATCGGCCGAGCCATCTTCGCGACCGATATTGTGCCAGGGAACCGCGAACTCCGCAGCGAGCTTGGCACACTTTTGTCGATTACCGATCATCACCGTCGCTTCCGCTTGGATCGCGCCCGAACGGACCGCTTCGAGCACCGCACGTGGCGTGCTTTCTTGATAGGTCGCGCAGATGGCCAGCCTCGGCTTACGGTGCAGGGGTGTAGGGGTCCACACGCGGACCGACAGCTGTTTGGCTGCACCAATCTCCAGCATGCTCTGACGGATGCTCTCCCACCGCTCCCCCTCGATATTCAGTCGGCACATCATCGCAAACATAGCCGCTTCGTCGTGATCGTACATCTGGATCTCGGCAATACTCGCACCTTGACGAGTCACCTCGTGAATGATCGGGTCGGCCAGCCCCACATTGTCCGGTCCGACTGCGGTGACAACTATCTCCATTGATATTTGATCCTGTTTGACTATTGAGGGCTGTTTGACTAGCGGAACTGTGCGACGACCCGCAGGTAATTTTCGAGTCCTTTCGCAAGGCAGTCGTTCCCTAGCGTCGCGACAACTAGAATGCTTCTCGGGAAACGCTGCCGAGCGAACTTGGCTGGTTTTCCCCTGGACTGGGCGACCGGTTCGGTGAGTGATAAAGTGTGCGGTGCTAAAGTGTACTGATTTGCCAGCTGGAGACAAATAGCGAGCATGATTACCGAACAACTGCCAGTTGTGGCACCGCCGCCACCAGCCAAACGCATGACGCGCGATGCGCTCCCCAAGGGGGCTTGCCTGTGCGAGTACTGCACCGCCAAGTGCTGCCGTTATTTTTGCTTGCCCATCGACGTCCCCGACACGCTCAAGGAGTATGACTACGTGCGCTGGTTCTTGCTGCACGGCCAGTCGAGCGTTTTCGTGGAAGATGTGAGCTGGTATCTGCTGGTGCACACGGTCTGCAAGCACCTGCAGGCGGACAATCGTTGTGGCATTTATGAGACCCGTCCAGAGATCTGCCGCGAATACACTACCGATAACTGCGAATACGACGAGGACACGGTCTACGAAAAGTACTTCGAGACCCCCGAGCAAGTTGCGGAATACGTCGAAGCCACGGTCCTCCAAAGCGAGTTGGGGTGCGGGCGAACCCCCGAACCGCCGCTGCTGCCGATTGTCACGATCTAGGGATGTTGGATCTAGCGACTTCGTAAGCTCTCGAGCCCCGCCCGTGGCTGACAATCATCCTCTTTTTTTCTAGGTTTTTTGCTTTCGTGTCAAAACTCATTCAGCCTCGCACCCTCAAGGGCTTCCGCGACTTTTTGCCCGAATCGATGATTCCGCGCGAAGCGATCATGGAAACGGCCCGCAAGGTCTATCGCCGCTACGGCTTCAGCCCGATCGACACGCCGGTCCTCGAGTACCTTGAGATTTTGACCGGCAAGGGGAGCGAAGAAACCGACCGACAACTCTATCGCTTCGAAGACCATGGCAAACGGCAAGTCGGCATGCGCTTCGACTTGACGGTCCCCTTAGCCCGCTTCGCCGCGCAGCACATCGCCACCCTCGGTACACCCTTTAAGCGTTATCACATCGCCCCGGTGTGGCGCGGCGAGAGCCCTCAGGCGGGGCGCTACCGTGAGTTCATGCAATGTGATTTCGACACGATCGGTACCGAGTCGGTTGTCGCCGATATCGAAACCGCTTTGGTCATTCACGAACTGTTGCTCGAAATTGGTATTAGCGATTTTCAGTTGAGGATCAACAATCGACAAGTGCTCAGCGGCATGCTGCAACGCCTGGAGCTCTCCGAGAAAAGTATCCCCATTCTCCGCTCACTCGATAAGCTCGACAAAATCGGACGCGCTGCGGTCTCGCTTGAAATGCAAACCGCCGCGGAAATCTCTGCAGAACAGGCTGCCGAGGTCCTGAAGCTGGCCGATGTGACCGGTTCACCGGCTGAGGTATTGGCCAGCGCGGCCCCGCTGGTCGCCGGCAATGAACTTGGCGAACAGGGCCTCGAGCGCTTGCGGCAGATGGCTCACGCCTTGGAACGGGCCGGGGTGCCACAAGCACGCTACAAGTTTGATGTCTCGATCGCCCGCGGTTTGGACTACTACACCGGTGTCATCTTTGAGACCGTCCTGGGGCAGCTCCCGAGTATCGGCAGCATCTGCTCCGGCGGACGTTACGATAACTTGGCGGAACTCTACACGAAACAACACCTGCCCGGCATCGGTGCTTCCCTCGGACTCGATCGGCTCCTGACCGCCATGGAAACCTTGCAGATGATCGAACCCGTGCGGACCCCCGCTCCGGTGCTGGTCGTCTACTTCGATCGCGAACGGCTCGATGACTACATGCAATTGTCGCAAATCATCCGCGCCGCCGGGATCGGTGCCGAATTGTATCCCGAGCCACGCAAGGTCGCGTCGCAATTAAAATATGCCGACCAACGAGGCTTTCGCTTGGCGATCATCGCAGGGAGCAACGAGTTGGACGCGGGCACATGTCAGGTCAAGGACTTGGCGGCCAAGACCAGCACCGAGGTCGCTTGGCGCGAACAGCCCCAGGTACTGGTTGAGTTTTTGCAGCAGGCACTGCGTTAAGGCCTCGTCTTAAAATAAGTTGCCGGTTCCAAGTCCCTCGCCGCTTACCAATAAGTCCACTTTGGTGGAACCCACCAGTTAACCCATCATGCTAGCAAGAGTTTGTCCAATGTTTCACTCAATTTCGTGGCGCTGGTTTTCCGTAGGCATGCTCGCAGCACTGGCTGTGCAGGCTGTGACAACGCAGCAGGCTGCGGCCGAATCCCCCAAGCGCCGCTTGCTGACCGCCGATTCCTCCAAGGGGATCATCGCTATCATCGACGAAAAGGGCCAAGTGGAGTGGCAGCACCCGATCGGACCTTTGCACGATCTGCATCTCCTCCCCAACGGGAACGTGCTTTTCCAAGACAGCTGGACCCACATCATTGAGATCAACCCCGCAACGAACGCAAAGGTGTGGGAGTACGACGCCGCCCGCGCGGGTGGCAACCAGGGAAAACAGCTTGAAGTTCACGCCTTTCAGCGACTGGAGAATGGCGACACCATGCTCGTGGAAAGTGGTGTCGGAAGGATCATTGAAGTCAACGCGGCGGGGGAAATCACGCATAACGTTGCACTGAACTTAAATCAATTCCATCCCCATCGCGACACGCGTTTGGTGCGCAAGCTGCCGAGCGGCAATTATCTGGTCTGCCACGAGGGCGAGGGCTTGGTCCGCGAGTACGATCGTTCGGGTGCGACCGTTTGGGAATACGCGGTGCCACTGTTCGGCCGCCAACCGGCCGGCGGGCATGGTCCGGAAGCGTTTGGAAACCAGTGTTTTTCGGCTCTGCGACTGGATAATGGAAATACACTCATCGCCACCGGCAATGGCCACAGCGTGTTGGAAGTCACGCCAGCCAAGAAGATCGTGTGGAAGCTCGAGCAAAATGAACTTCCCGGTATTCAGCTCGCCTGGGTAACCACCTTGCAACAATTACCCAACGGCAACTTAGTGATCGGCAACTGCCACGCTGGCGAATCCAATCCGCAGGTGATCGAGATCACTCGCGACAAACAAGTCGTATGGCAGTTCCACGACTTTGAGCGCTTCGGAAATGCACTGACCAACACCCAGCTCTTATCCACCGACGGTGAAGCCCTCCAGCCTGTCCTAGGCCGCGACCGCTGATTCGTAGCGCGAGACCTGCACCCACGTAGGCGGGTCTCTCCGAGACCCGCACAATCGAGCGAAAAGCTCGATCAACGCCTCTCCAGATAGATCTGCCTAAGCGGCTGCGGGTCTCGGAGAGACCCGCCTTGGTGATCGGCTCAAAACCCCTACTCAACCGCCGCTAACAACGGCAAGCGGCTTTGATCCGAGACCACCACGCCACCGGGCTGCTCGATGGTGATGGCAAAGGCCTTGGGCACGTTCACCTTCAACTTGGCATCGATGGGCACGATGACTTCGCCATTCTCGGCGATGTCAAATACGCCACCGTCAATTGGTTGCTCGTCGCGCTCCGGATCGATTATCCACAGTTGATACTGCTCCACCGTAGGATCATTTACCGGCATCCCACGGAATCGCATGAAACCAAGCTGGCGTTCCGTGCTCCACACGACGTCACCCACGACCTCAGCCGAGAAGGGGGTCGTACCGGCGGCCCAATCAATTTGCACGATGTCGGCAGCTGAAGCGAGCAACATGTCGCGCGCCGCTGCAGCGGACGATGACTCTACCGGACGACGATTGACACTCCACAACCCCAAAGCCAACAGCAAGCTCGCGGCGCAACAGATCCACCCCAACCACTCGCGACGACTATGTGAATAGATCCCTTTGTCCAATGAAGAGGTAGGCTTGATCAATGAAACAGTAGGCAACGCTGACTCCGCCAACACGGATTGTTGGGCGAGGACTGGCCGATCGGACTCAGTATGTTCAACGGATGCAGTATGTTCAACGGATGTTGGCTGACTAACAGAGTGGTTCTCCGGACCCAAACGACTCGACACTGAACTCGACTGGCGCATTGTCGCGTCGAGTTCGACATGTTGCGATTCGCGGTTGAAAAAAGCCACCGCATCTTTTTGAACGAGTTGCGCCAGGCCGAGCGGCAGGGGGGAATGTTGCTCGGGACGCAGTCTCAGATCGACGGCCGCTGCAGTAGCTTCCAGCTGCCACAGGGCTGACTGCCAATGGCGTTCCTGCAAAAGCTCGTCGACATCCATCTGCTCTTCAGCTGATAGGTCTCCGAGTGCCTTGCCGGCCAGCAGCTCGAGTCGCCGTTGCAACTCACTATCAGTTCCAGTCTGATTCATAGCGGGCGGCTTCCGGCGTGGACCAAGGAGTTACGATTCATGCAGTCGCGAAGTTGAAGCAGCCCGCGTCGCGCGAACGACTTGACGGTGCCCAGAGGCATCTTTAGGCAATCTGAAATGGACGAATGGGGCATTCCCTGCTGAATAGACATCGCAAGTACACTGCGTTGTTCAGACGAGAGTTTTTCCATGCAAGCTGCGGCTTTGGCGGCTTCATCGCAAAGTTCTACGGCATCCACCCTCAACTGATGGACGGGTTCGAAGTGCTCGGCTTCCAAGGCCACGGTCTCCACCGCTGCATTGACGCGCCTGCGTCGATCGATCAGGCGACGACGGGTGACCAATGCAATAAACGTCTCTTCGCTGGACAACGCTCGGTCGAATGCTCCGGCCTTCTGCCACAGCTCTAGAAAGATTTCCTGACTCGCATCTTCCGCGTCTGCACTGGAGGCAGAGAACTTTTTGGCCAAATACCAAATCAAATCGCCGTAACGAGTAATGCACTCGCTTACGGCGTCATGGTCGCCAGCTGCGATCCGTTCCAGAATCGTCAACGAATCCAGTTTGGCGGTTTTAGGATTGTCAGCAAAGGTCGTGCTTGCGGTGGACATTCGAAGTTTCTGATCTGTTGAATTTGCACCACGCCCTAAGGGACGGCCAAGCGGTGCTCGACCAAGAGCACCGCTTGGGGCAAGTCGGCCTTATCGCTCTTTACTTGGCAGGTGGCAGAAGGACCGCGTCGATTACGTGAATAACACCGTTGGAGGCGTCAATGTCGGTTTTCACTAGCTTCGCTTCGTTGACCATGGCTCCCTTCTCGCTGACGGAGATCTTGATCGACGAACCTTGCAGCGTCTCAGCCGACTTGGCTGCCACTGCGGCGGACGAATAAACCCGACCAGCCACAACATGATACTTTAGAATGGCGGCAAGCTTGGCCTTGTTCTCGGGCTTCAGCAGCGACTCAACCGTCCCCGCAGGGAGCTTAGCGAACGCAGCGTCGGTCGGCGCAAATACAGTCAGCGCATCTTCGCCAGTCAAGGCTTCAACCAAACCGGCAGCCTTAGCAGCAGCTACAAGGGTGGTGAACGTACCGGCTCCAATCGCCGTTTCGGCTAAGTTCTTGTCGGCAGGGAGAATTACGGCGTCGATGATGTGGATCACGCCGTTGGAGCAGGCGATGTCGGTGGTGACAACAGTTGCACCATCCACAGTCACCTTGTTACCGTCAACCTTGATGTCGGCTTGTTGACCATTCAGAGTGGTAGCCCCGGTCAGCTTAACGACGTCTTTGGCCATCACGCTTCCGGAAACAACGTGGTAGGTCAGAATGCTGGCCAACTTGGCCTTGTTCTCTGGCTTGAGCAGCGTCTCAACGGTACCCTTAGGAAGCTTGGCAAAGGCTTCGTCGGTTGGGGCGAACACGGTGAATGGACCTTCACCTTTCAAAGCGTCTACGAGGTCGGCGGCGCCAAGTGCGGCAGCCAATGTCTTGAACTTGCCAGCCGCGACTGCGGTGTCGACGATATCTTTGTCCGCTGCGAAGCTGGACGCGGTTACGATGGCGCTCAACGCCACAGCCAGCATGCTTTTCATCATCATTCTCATCTGCAAACCCCTGAGTGTGTATTGGAATTCTCTCGACTTAGCCACGAAACTTCGTGACTTTACTTTGTCGTCTAGACCGGCCGGGTCTGATAGGTATTCGCAGGGGGAGCGAGACTGGATGCAGAAAAGTAAATTTTTTATTGAAGATGTTTTTTACTGCCACTAACAGCGCGTCCAAGTCAGTCGCTAAGCAGGCAGCTCCCTAATCGGAGGGGTTAGTTTCCGTCGAGCTTCGTGAGTGCCGAGTAGCGGGCGCGAACGACACTAAAATTGCCGATCGTTCCCGTCGATCTTAATGTTTCGGTAACGTCGTTGAGCGTTAGATAGAGGGCTGCCAACCGCGGAGTCTTGCCAGCCCCGGCCATAATTGGATTCGCCAAGTAGCCCAGTGCGGCGGCGGCGTTGGAGTGGAGATCCCCCAACAGATCTTCGAATTCTTTGTTGCCGATTGAGCGATTGCCGACCACCCCTTCGAGTGCCTGCAAGGCGTATTTGGCATCGGACTCGGCCGGTTCGGGAGTAATGACAGTCATGCAACACAGCAGGTTAAGAAAACGTTTGTCATCGCGCGTTTGGGCTGCGGCGGACAGAACCTTGCTGGTTAGTTGCTGTTGCCGCGCGCGGCGTTCACTCTCCTCGGCTTGGCAGCAGTCGAGGAGGGCTGTCCGATGAGCATCCTCTGCGATGAATTGGCGACAAAAGAACTCCAACGTCGATTCGCTATAGCCGGTCAGTCTCTGCGCCAGAGTACGCACAAATCGGTCCACCTCTCGGAGTTCGGTCGCCGGATCGAGCTCGATCTGCCGCTCGATGAGCTTCGCGACGCAGCCCTGACTCTCCACACTCAACAGCGCAGAGGTCTTGTCTGGCACCAACATCGCCAGCAATTGTGCAGCTCGTTCCGGATAGCGTTCTAACAAAACAGTGTAATCGTCAGCCAGCATTTGCTCGGATAGCACCAAGTAACCTAACGGTATGGCGATCGCAAAGTACTCCTCCCATGGGTCCCCTTTGGCTTCCAAACCTTCAAGTCGATCACGAATCGCCGCAGGCAAGACGCGAATTTGGGGTCGAATGCCAGCGATGCGATGCTCGGCAACCGACGGCCACTGAAAGCTCGAGTGCTTGACGCACAGATAAGCTTGCAACCGCTGCCGAAACTCACGCGCATCGCGGGCGTTCAACTCGAAACTCTCGATAGCGACCAGTAAAGCCGCCCCTTGCGTGCCAGCGAGATCGACCAGTCGCTGCAGGAGAAGTTCGCACTGGGGCGCGTCAAAACGACTAGCGATGAACGTTGCGGGACCTATCAATCCACTTTCCAGTTCGGGCGCTGCTTTGGTCAGTTTTCCAAAGTAATGAAATAGAACTCCCTGTTGGCGGCTGTCTAGTTTGGTTTTGCCCGTGCCTGTGCTGGGGAGCATCAGGGCGGTCAGTAGATTCAGCCAGGATGGAAACAGAAGTTCATAAGCGAAGGCGTCGGTATACTGCGGAAGTGGCTTGAGCCCCGAAAAGTAAGCGGCGTCGGCGAAGATGGCTCGAATCAGCGCAACGGCTGGCTTTTTCACCCGATCGTCCGGGGAAAAGCGGTACTCGACAATCTGTTTTTCGAACTGCAACAGCTCAGAACGCTGGCGATCGGAGAGTTTGGATTCGTCCTCCTGCAGCGTCGTTTGGACCGTCTTGCAGATGCTTTCAAGCGTTTGCAGCAGCTCCTGGAGCGCCTCGGGGAGCTTCTGCCTTACTTTCGCCGGAGGAAATTCAATCGCCGACGTTTGGCAAATGCGGGCGAGCTGATGCGCTCGATTGATCAGAAAAAAGTCTCGACTCACTTTGGTTCGACCTTCAAGCGACGACGCAGAGGGTATAAAAAAATCCGCCACTTCCCAGGGAAGTGACGGATAGTGTACATCGACCAGCGTTTTGGAGGGTCCCACCCTGACGTTTTGTCGGGCACCCTGCGAACAATGACTCGAGGATTGAGCTACATTAAACAAGTGGCCCGCAGGGAACCCACTAATTTAAGTCGATTTACTAGTTGATTGCCTTTTCGATGGCGCCCATTACAGCGTCAACATCGAGATCTTTGGCAGCGGCAACAGCGTGGCTCGAAACGACCTTGCTCGCGTTGGCAATGATGATGGTTACATCGGCCTTGGCGTTGATGCCGTAGTCTTCTGGTCCATTTTCTACTTCGTTAGGAACGACGAATGGAACCAAACTGGCCTTGCTGGCAGTGGCCAACTTCTTAGCTTCGTCCATGGCGGCGTCTTTGCTGTCGCCCATGACATTTACAAAAGCACGCAGTTGTGCGTCTTCGTGCTTCTTCATTTGCTCATCGATCTTCTTGACCAGTGCAATCACCTTCTCGTCGCTGCTGCGGGTGAACACCATGACTTGCGGACGAGCACCATTCTTGCAGCGGTAGCACAGATTTTTGCCAACTTCTACGCCGTCTTCTTCAGCACCTGCGCACTTGGTCACATAGAAAGGTCCGATGCCTGCACCTTCCTTAAGGCCACTCTTGATTTCCTCGGCAACAGCAAAACCAGAAACCATCAGTGCCGCAGCAACAAACAAGCTTAGAACACGTTTCATCGAAAACTCCTTAGTGGGAACAACGGACTCAGCATTCAAACGTATACGCACGAATGTGTACGCTGCGACGCCGAGCAGCCAAAAGCCATCGCCGGACAGCCAAAATGACAATCGGCGAACACGGCCAGCAGCAACAACTGCCGACCGGAATACGACTACTATATTAGGCGGTCCACAGCGCGAGGAAAGTCGCCCAAGGGGGCCTGGAAGCACAAAAACGAAAAATTAATTCAGATTCAGAACCCAGTGTTAGCCAGCTTACACCTCTTAACAGCTGCTTGAATGAAACAGTGTCAGCCCTACCCGAGCACCCATCCTAAGCGCGCGCGAGGGCTTTTAGGCAGGACTCTAACGGGTAATTCTCTAACGGATAATTAAGGAACGATGGAAATGAACATGCTTCCAGCCCCCCGCTTGTTTGTTCCAAACGCGTGTTTCCTCGCATGAACGAGTTAGCGGACTACCCGCTGCATCGACCACCTGCGTCAAACGCACATAGCTGACAATCGCTGTGTCACCGCAGATTCGCACATGAGGGCTGGCCAATGTCACTTGCACCGGTCTAGGTGCCTTGGGACGCTCTAGCGAAAAGTAATAGCGGTGGAAGTCCATCCCTTCGACCAAGTTGCCGAGCGCTTCCGGCTCAAAACAGGTGATGCTCGGGTCACACAGGTCGGCATAAGCATCCCAATTGCCCTCGACGATACTCTCCAATAAACACTCTGTCAGATTAATTAGGGTAGCTTCGTCGCTCATCTTCGGTTCTCGCTCGTAGGTTGGTGGTAACGGTTTGTTGGGTTAACGAACACGAATGCATTATCAAATAGTTGGACGTAAAATTTCGAGTCAATAGCAGCCACCAGCAAACCCGGCCCGCCACCAAGGGACTGTCGATGCGATCAGCTTGCGGGGGGGGCAAGGCAACTGTGCAATATTCACAAGACTGAATGCCGTTGAACTGACTCAAAAAATGGTTGCCTTTCAAAGTTCGCGAGTGCGTGGCTGTCCGTTGCGTGGTCTCCGCCGACGCTTGGAAGCGAGTTCGATGGGGAAATCAGGTGCGCCAGCCATCGCAACCACTTGCCGTGCCCATTTTATAATGAGCGCATCGGAGTCGGAAAGACAGTCTGGATCATCTTCTGCCGCTTCGGTTTCTCCCGCAACTCCTGTTGCTTCAGCCCCTTGAGGCGTTTGCGGCGCGGGATAGATCGGTGTGCCAAAAGTGATGGCAACATGGGCAGGTATGAAGATGGGACTCCACACCGTCCTGCGATACGGACTCCCCTCAATCAACAGCGGTATAATCGGCACAGCAGAACGAGCCGCTACGACGGCGGCGCCACCGCGAATGGAGATCAACGGCAACTTCGTGTGGTTGAGTCGTCCTTCGGGGAACATCCCGACTAAACGACCTTGCTTGGTTATGTTCATGGCTTGTTTGGTCGAAGCGGTGTCCATGCCGCTACGGTTGGTGGGAATGGCTTGCACCGCTCGCAAAATGGGGCCAAAAATCGCGTGCTCGCAGTACTCTTTGGCCACCATCCAGTGGACGCGACGTCGGGCAGCCAGTTGGACGAAAAACGGATCGACACTGCTGCGATGGTTGGCAACCAAAATGGCACCGCGTTGTATCTCGGCTGGCGGCTCGTTCTTAAAATGCACCCGCCACAGCAAACGCCCCATCAAGTACGTGGGCAAGTAAAGACAACATTCCCAAGGGCTATAAACGCTTCGACGAACGTGCAGCAGCAAGTAGCCGAGCGGGAACAGAATCAAAAGGCTGAGCCACACAATTGCATTCCATTGACCCGCTTCAAGTGGCATATGCTTGGTATCCAGTTTGAGGTGTTCGTTCGAAGATCGCACAGATTTGGTCAACGAGCGTCCCGAATTCCGTGATAGGCGTGACTTCAATCCCCTGCAGTTCTTGCATGCCACGAAACCAAATTTCCTGTCGACGCGCGAACTGCCGCGTGTGCGCTTTGATCAATTCCGAAGTCTCCGCAGGACTGGCAAGGTTTTCGATTTGGTTGAGCATCTCGCGATAGCCCACCGCCTGCTTGGCCGTCTTTCCCAAGGCTGAATGCGTTTCCAATAAACCGCGAACTTCCGCTTCCAACCCCGCCGACAGCATCGTTTCCACGCGGGTGTTGATCCGCGCATGCAACCATGCGCGGTCCAGCTTGAGCACGACGACCGCGCAATCGGCCCTCGATGCCGGAAGCTCAAATTGCTGCTGCCAGTGACTTAACGGCTGCCCGGTGAGCCTGGCCACCTCTAGAGCTCGTATCATCCGCCGGTGATCGTTTGGGTGTAGTTTGTGGGCCAACAAAGGATCGACCTGCATGAGCCGCTCGCGAAGTGCCTGCGAACCAAAGGCAGCCACATCCGCTTCCACCGATTGCCGGAAGTCCCAGTCAGCGGCAGGCCCCAAAAAAAGGCCACGCAACAGTCCTTTTAAGTACAGCGGAGTGCCACCACAAACCAGCACGCGATGCCCCCGCCGCCGAATGTCCTCCGCCGCCGCGTGCGCGTCCATGACATAGTTGGACACACTGTAGTTTTCCGTGGGATCGACAATATCCAGCTGGTGGTGCCGGACCATCTGCCGCTCGTCCAGCGTGGGCTTGGCGGTGCCGATATCCATGCCGCGATAGATGGCCATCGAGTCGAGCGAGATGATCTCGGCGTCCAATCGCTGAGCCACAGCCAGTGCCAAAGGGGTCTTGCCGCTGGCGGTCGGTCCGGTCAGAAACCAGCAGTCGCACAGAGGAGATCGGATCCAGTCCTGCGGCTCAGTCGTCTTCTCGTTCGACATCAGGCTGGCCTCCACAAACCCCGCTGCGGCTTCGTCGACTTGTCCTGTCGATCCGGGTGCTTTTTGTTCAGCGTTGGGTTCCCGAGGAGTAGCGTTGAATTCCTGAGGAGAAATGCAGCGATTGGCATAATTAGCGAAGTAGGCGACATGAGGGCCGAGGGTGAGATAGGGTATTTGGGAAGCTTGAGCGGAGTGCAGATCGAGCAGCGCTTCCTTTTGAGGTCGGTTTTACCAGTAGATCGAACGTTCGACAATGCTGCAGGGGACACTCCCCAACGGAGCTCGCTCGACGTTTCGGGGGACAGTCCCCAAACGAGCTCGTTTCGGGGGACAGTCCCCAAACGAGCTCGATGGCATCGGTCAATGCGATCAGGTTGAGCGTTTCGGCCGCCAGCTTTTAAGGCCAGAGGCCGACACAACCCTTGCCGTGGCCGTGAGGCCACGGTGTGGCGGCACAAGCTTTGCTCCGATCGACTGGCTGCCTACATCATCAAGCAGTGAACATTGCTTGAGCACCCCTTTTTCGGATTGCCGGTCACATGTTGACTACCCATACGTCGACGACGAACCCCCTTAAATTTGGTCCCTGCGTTGGCCGCCTGCGCGCAGGGCTTTCACTTCATGACAAACCGCAGTCAAAACTGCGGCGCTGCTTCATCCTGGGAGGAGTGGTCTGCTGTTTGGCAATTATCAGCCCGCCAACAGTGGCGCAGTTCAACGAGTTGCCGAGTATGGGCGGAGGGATCCCCGCTGAGCCCTGGAGTGTTCTAGAAACCAATGCCCGCTCAAACGCCTTCAGCGGACAACAAATCGAACTGCAGGGAGCTGAGGACGTGGAGGGGCTGAAGTACCTGACCCGCGGACCTTTGCATGAAGCGTTTGCGGACCCCTACGCTGCCAACCCAGCGGCCAATCCGGTCGTCGCGGCATCTCCCCCTGAACCGATCCGCGAGCTCCCGCCGGACCTCAAGCCGAGTGGCGATAGTGTGACCTGGATCCCGGGCTATTGGGCCTGGGATGACGAACGGAGTGACTTCATTTGGATCAGTGGGCTGTGGCGGGACATTCCCCCTGGCCAGCGCTGGCTGCCAGGCTACTGGGAGCCGGTCGAAGAGGGGCATCGCTGGATCAGCGGCTTGTGGCTGGCCAACGAAATCGAACAAGTGACCTACTTGCCGCCCCCCCCCGAATCGCTCGAACAAGGACCATCGTCGCCTGCACCGCGCGAGGACGCATTCTACGTGCCGGGCAATTGGGCCTATCAGACACAGCAGTATCAATGGACACCCGGCTATTGGACGCAGACCCAGCCCGAGTGGATTTGGATTCCTGCGTCGTACGCCTGGACGCCGCGCGGCTGCATCTATCGCCCCGGCTACTGGGACTATGCACCCGAGCAGAGGGCGGTCATGTTCACCCCCGTCTACTTTCAGCAAACCATCTACACAAGCCCGAGGTTTGTCTACCGCCCGCGCTATGTGGTCAACACAGGGATGAATCTTCTCGTGCACTTGTTTGTTCGGCCGAACTACCGTCAATACTATTTTGGCGACTACTACGGAGCGGGTTTTCAACAAAACTATTACCCTTGGGTGAATTACGCGCAGGGTGGTCGTGGCTACGACCCGCTGTACACCTTCTATTCACGCAGTTCTCGCTACCAACAGCAAAACTTCTTCGGCCAAGTTAACCAACACCATCAGTTCTTCGCGCAGCACAGCGACCTGCGGCCCCGGCATACAGTCACTGCCCAACGCGCGTTCGCGAACTCCGATTTATCAGGCTTCTCGGGATTGACCCGCTCCAATCCAAACGCGTTGCAACTGGCCACCATCGGTCAGCAACTGGAAACAGTGGCACGACAAAACAACTCAGCTCGCCGGTTTTCGCGCTTGAACACGACTCAATTGAATCAACTCGGTCAGCAGCTGGAAAATCCGGTGCGGGAGATGACCAACCGACGCAGGGATTTCGAAATCGAGCGTCAGCTCGGTGACGTTTCGGGCCCAGCGGCTGGTCGTGGTGGTCGCAACGGCACGCCATCTGGGCGACGCGAGACGTCCGGTCGTGGAGGGGTGGAACTTGCCGGGGGCGCAGCGGCGGACCTTGCCGCAGTCGCAGCGGCGGACTCGACGAATCGCGACCGCCGGGGACCGCCAAGGGATGCCGTACCAGGAAGTGGTCCGTCCATCAGAGGTAACGTCGACAGCCGCGGCTCGTTGCAGCTTCCGGACGTCCCCACGCTCCGCGACTCCGCGCGCCGCGGTTCCCCCGATCGTTCCACGCGCATCGAGCGAGGTCTTGAGCTCCCGAATTCAAACCGTAGCGCTGAACGACCGAACCTGGACCGCGGTCGCGTACAACCCAACTTGAGCCAACCGAGAACTAGGCTACCCAATATGGGCTCAAACAATTCAAACCGCCGAGCACCGGGTGCCAACCGCGGTGGTCTCCGAGGCGGCAAGTCTGAAGGCGGCCGACGCAACAGCGATGATTCGGGCAAAAAGGGCTGAGGCTCAGGAGCCAGCTTAAAGCACCGAAAAATGCTGCCTGCTCCACACGCCTTACCGCTTACACCTTACCTACAACGGCCGGACGATCAGCACGGAGTTAATCCCCAGCATCCCGAATGAATTGTTCAAGATGTAACGCACTCGGTTCAATTCCTTAGGTTGGTTTTGAACCAGTCCATTGAGCGCGCAGTTCGGATCCAACTCATCGACATTAATGGTCGCGTGGCATACTTTGTCGGCAAAGCTGGGCAAGTTGCCCGCCAGTTCCAGTGCCCCGGCCGCACCCATCGTGTGGCCAATGAAACTCTTCGTATTATTGAAATGAGTGCTTTCGGAATTGGCAAATGCATTGCGGAGTGCCAAGCACTCTTGCGAGTCGCCGCTACTGGTCCCCGTCGCATGGGTGCTAACAATATCGATGGCATCGGCCGAAAGTCCAGCGCGATTGAGCGCTAGCTCCACACATTGTGCTTGTCGCTCGGGATTGGGGAGCACAAAGTCGGTTGCATCGGTGTTGATTGCGTAAGAAACGATTTCGGCGATGATTTCCGCGCCCCGTTTTTTGGCATCGCTTAGTCGTTCGAGGATATACAAACACGCTCCCTCGGAAACCACGATGCCGTTCCGCTGCGTGTCAAAAGGGCGCGAGGCCTTGGTCGGATCTTCGTGATGAGCCAAAGCGCCTTGGCTCTTAAAACTGGCAAAGATTCCGAAGGTGTGCACACTCTCGGAGACCCCGCCGGCGATGGCCAAGTCGCACTCGTGGAGTCGCAGCATCTGCACTCCCTGAATGATCCCCACATTGCCCGCTGCACAGGCCGCCCCCAACGTGTAGTGCGGCCCGGTCACTCCCAGGTTGAGTGCCACTTCACCGGCGGGATTGTTAGCGACCGTTCGCGGGTTGTGATGGTGCGACCAAAATTGAGTATCGTAGTCGAAACCCTTGATCTGATAGATTTCGTTTTCGGTTTCAACGTTTCCATGTTCGGTCACGCCGATGTAAATTCCAACGCGCGAGCGATCGACGTTTTCCCAATCGAGTCCGCTGCGGCGGATCGCTTCGTTGGCTGCCCAGATCCCCACCGCCCCGGCCCGCGTGCCGCGCCGCGCGTCTTTCTTCGACTGATATTGCGTCGTCGGAAAATCGCAAATCCCGGCCAGCGTCTTGCCAACATACCGGATCTCGTAAGGCTGAACCCCGCTGCGACCGTTCAGCAAACTCTCGCGATACGATTCAAGGTCGTTGCCATTGGGACTGGTCAGCCCCACCGCAGTCATTACCACGCGTTGGTCGTCGGGAAGTTGAGTAGCCTTGTCAATGGCGATCATGGGCCGCATCTGGTTGGAAGTGAGAGGTGAGGTGACGGTGAGCTGAAAACAAGGCTATCGCTCGATGTTCGTTCTAGCAAGTGCCAAGCCCGGATTAGGCTTGAGGCTTGAGGTTTAAGGCATTTTGTTTGAAGTCTAACTCCTGAAGTCTGAGTCCTGGCCTCATTATACGACAGCGGCGCCGATCTCCTCGCTGGACTTTTCCTCGTGCGGTGCAACGGGCTGCGGTTCGAACCCCAATGCCCCTTCGATCCGCTGGCAAATGTGGGCTAGGGCGCCGATGCTGCGAAAATAGACGTAATGATAATTTTCGACAAATCTCTCGGCGCCTCCCACCACCTCTGCCACATCATCTTTGGCCGGCAACTTGGGGAGCAGGTACTGGGATAGCGAAAGTCGACCATCGGCATGTTCGAAGGGAAAGTGGACCATTTGAAAGCGTTCGCTCATGGCTCGCATGGCCAGTGCCAGCTGTTCGATTTTAGCCATGATTTTCTGCGCCGCATCGGCTGCCAGCTCCTGCCCCCCCACCGCCTGCAGCATGAGGGCGAGCGACGCGTATTCGTTCCGCAACCGCACACTCTCACCGTAGGCCTTGTCAATTTCTGGCAGCGTTTCGCAGATGGCATGCAGTTGCTCACGCAATTCGGTGCGTTCCTCGTCGGACAAATTTTCGAGGGTTGCCGCATCCGCCGACGCGCCGAGCAACAGGCCACCCGCTGCCGCTACCCGTTGCTCGAAGGCGCTCTCGAGCGGTCGCAACTCTTGATGCATGACTGCCAATTGAGCGCGGCATTCATCTCCGGCCGTGGCGGCGGCCGCTGCCGACTGTACCGGCACTTGGAAATCCGCCTGCTTCAGCTTGAGCCCCAGTTCGAGCAGCGCACGGACCTGATGGCACATCAACCATCTTGAATCCAATGCATCGAACGCCTTGCTTTGACTCGCATATTCCGGCAGCAATTTTATCATCGCCGTGCGGGCGCTCAGCAAACGCGAGTGTAGCGTTTGGCAGGTTTCGCTCGTATCTCTGGACAACTGAAACACCATGTGCCGCGGCACCGAGAAGTGATTGCCGAACATGCGGCGCATCGCCAAGTTGGCTTCCAGCGCAGCCGTCTTGTGTTGCACCAACTGTTCAACGGGCACCAACATGGATGGCTTGAGTTCATCGCCGAACGCTTCCTTAAACGTATCGCGCGTGACCGCCTCACAAGTTTCCGCGTACCTTTCAAACAAAACGCTCGCCGGAGCTTCCAATTGAAACACACCCGGCTCTTTGGCAGCCTTGGCGCGCGCCACACGATCTTTGTCGACCGGGTGAGTCGTCAACCATTCGGTCTTCTCCTCCATGACACCGGCAAAAATCTTCCTGACCAGCTCATCATCCTGAGCATCGCGGTTGAGCTGAACGAGCTTCGGCAGATCGTTGCCCAGCTTGCCATTCATGAAGAACCCTTGCTGATCCGCTAAACTCTGTTGATAAGCGATCCCGAGGCGGCGGAGTTGCATGGATGTTTTGCGAAAGTCATCGGAGCCAGCGAAACGAGTTTCATGCAAGTCGGCGTCGAACTCCATTTGCCGTAACAGATAACAGGAAAATATCTGCCCGACCATCATCAAGCACCATAAAATCCGGCGAGTTAACCAAATCATCAATCGCGCGAAATGAAGCACGATCCCAATACGGAAATCGAGTGAGTGCGCCGCCGAGGCTAGCCATTCGTCCCAGCGATCGCGTTCATACACCACCCGGGCGAACCAGTAGCTGATCGTTCGCACGATGTAACTGACGCGCATTCCAAAACCTTGGCTAAAATGACCAAACTCGTGCGCCAAGACTCCGCCGAGTTGTCTGGCGGTGAGCCCAGCCACCAGCGGCATACCGATCGTCAGTACGAGATCGTTTGGCACAAACAGGCTCAGCATCCCATTGCGAAATGAGGCCGATGCATTGACCTCGCAATCGACATCGATCCGCTTGGGTTTCGGCGCATGCACGCTTTCACACAACTTGTCGACAAAGGCGAACAGCTTCGGCTCAGCCTCGCGCCGCAATGAGCGTCGGCGATCGCTGCGGGCAGACCGGGCAAAGAGTGGCTTGATCATGAATAGAACGGTTAGAGCGCCGATCACGAGCGGCCCGACATAAAGAAGCACCAACGCAAATCCACCGCGACCGCTCGCTCGCGTTCCCCCCTCAAAAATGGAGGTCCCGTGGATTGCGTACCACCATACCCCGGCCATGGCGAGACCGATGAGGCCAACGTAGATCAGCGGCAACAGGATCATCAGGCAAGCCAAGGCGAACGCGGCGATGCGATAACTGATTGAAGTGGGAACCGGCTGGATCTTTCCCGTAATCGCCCGCAACAGCTCCGCTGATGTCAATCCAGGTACCAACGGGTCGCCGCTCGAAGGCAAAGGGCCGCTCGACTCCAATGGGCCGCTCGAAGCCAAAGGTATCGACGCCGCCACCGGAATGACCTTAGCTGGCGGTGCTGCGGGACGGACATGACCGGCGGCGATAGGAATGGCGACCACAGGCGCGTTCTGCAGCTGGGCCGCGGCCGGCGTGACAACGCGGCTCTCAGCCCTTATTTTGGCTGCGGGCAGCTCAACCACCCCGTCAGCCCCTGCCTGGGGCAAGGTTGGGATTCGCATTTTCTGCTGACACTTCTTGCACTTCGCCGCTTGCCCAGCGAACTTATCGGAGACCGAATAGGTCGCATTGCAGTGCCCGCAGTTGAAACGAATTGCCATGGGTGTTGATCCCCCAGAGGAGAAGCTATCGGTGAAAAGGCCATTGATGAAAAAGCAATCGCGAGGCAAATCGACGCACCTTCCGCAGCTCGTCATTCGCAACACCGAACGATATTAAGTAAAAGCCGGAGGACTGGCAAACTGATTGGCGGAAAATTGGACTCTTGATTCTCAAATCCCCAGCTGATTCCGAAGTGCTTTCAAGGCAACCGAATGCTTTCACACTGCCCTGCCCTAGGGATTGCAAATTCGATATAGTAGAGTCGGCGTCCGTCTAGGCCACTAAATACCCACCTCTTTGTGCCGGAACTCGATGAGCACTTCAAGTCCAGATTTCTTCACAAGACATGAATTTTTGATCCGACGCTTGCATTCGCTAACCGGGTTGGTTCCGGTCGGTGCGTACATGACGGTGCACCTCCTTGTGAACGCTTCGATACTGAACGGTCCTGCGGCTTTTCAGGGAAATGTCAATGGAATCCACGCACTCGGACCCGCGCTACCTCTGGTAGAGTGGCTGTTCATCTTCCTCCCGATCATTTTCCACGCCGTGATCGGTGTGTGGATCATTAAGACGGGGAAATCGAATACGAGCCAATACCGCTACGTCAACAATTGGCGGTACACGCTACAACGCGTCACTGGGATGATCGCCATCGTCTTCATTTTTTTCCACGTCTTCCATCTACACGGTTGGTTTCATACCGATTGGTGGTTGAGCAAAGTGCAGCCTTGGGGGATGGCCCAATTCCGCCCATACAACGCCGCCAGCACCTTGGCATCGGCCCTCGCTGGCTTTTTCTGGCCGATCTTTTACGTAATCGGCGTCGTGGCCAGCGTCTTTCACTTCGCCAACGGCGTCTGGACGATGGGCATTACCTGGGGCGTTTGGACCAGCCCTCGAGCCCAGAGGGACGCTTCCTTTGTATGTGCGGCGGGGGGAGTTGGATTGCTGCTGGTCGGGCTCAGCGCGCTGGTGGGTGTGAAGAAACTCGATGCCAACGAAGCCAAAGTCATTGAGGATGCGATGTATAAGGCGCGGATCGATGCGCGTGAAATTGAGCCGACTCCGCACAAGACGACCGACGGACATGCAGCCCACCAGGCTGGAGAGCCCCACCCTGCTGGAGTGCAAGCAACGGGAGACGATTCCGCAGAACCGGAAACTCCGAAAACCGACGTCAGCGAAACACGCGGTGAAAAGCCAGTCGACAATTCGGTTACGTCCGGGAGTACGTCGGTTGCACCGGTCTCCCAAAGCGACCATTAACTTCGCAGTTTTCGTCTTGCTTGGTGTCTTCTTGTGATCGTGAACTTATTTGCAGATTTTGGAAGAGTTAATTGATGGCAGCGCAACGTGTAGTGGTTATCGGCGGTGGATTGGCGGGCTTGGCGGCCACCATGAAGTTGGCTGAACTGGGGATTTCAGTCGATCTAATTAGCTTAACTCCTGTCAAACGCTCGCACAGTGTTTGCGCCCAAGGGGGAATCAACAGCTGCAACGACCAAACGCGTCAACTCGGCGACTCGGAGTGGAAGCACTTCGACGATACGGTTTATGGCGGGGACTTCCTGCAGCATCAACCGCCGGTTAAAGAGATGTCCTTTTGGGCGCCGAAAGTCATCGACTTGATGGACCGCTTGGGGGTGACCTTCAACCGTACGCAGGAAGGTTTCATCGATCGCAGACGCTTCGGTGGAACGCTCTACAAGCGAACCGCGTTTGCAGGTGCGACCACCGGCCAACAACTGCTCTACGCACTGGATGAACAAGTCCGACGCTGGGAATCCGAAGGACGGGTTCGCAAGTTTGAGTTTTGGGACTTCCTCGGACCGATCACCGATGCCAACGGTCGCTGCGTGGGCGCCGTCGCACAAGACATGGTTTCGATGCAAATCCGTTCCTTTCCAGCCGACGCCACCGTGGTCGCCACCGGCGGCAACGGCTTGATCTACGGCCGCTCGACCATGTCGGTCTTCTGCACCGGCAGTGCGGCCAGTCGCTGCCTGCAGGCTGGAGCAAAGTACGGCAACGCAGAGTTCATTCAAGTCCACCCGACGGCCATTCCTGGTGCCGACAAACTGCGGCTGATGAGCGAATCGGCGCGGGGAGAAGGGGGCCGTGTGTGGGTCCCGCGTAAAGCCCATGACCCTCGACCGCCGAAGTCCATTCCGGAATCCGAGCGTTATTACTTCCTGGAAGATCGCTACCCAGCCTACGGAAACTTGGTACCGCGCGATATCGCTACACGCGAGATCTTCAACATCTGCGTCAACGAAGGCTTGAGTGTTGAGCAGAGTCGGATGAGCGTCTATCTCGACTTGACCCACATTCCGCGGGCCGAATTGGATCGGAAGCTGGGGGGCATTTTGGAGATTTATGAAAAATTCCAAGGGGTTGATCCGCGCGATGTACCGATGAAAATCTTCCCGGCCGTCCACTATTCAATGGGCGGCTTGTGGGCTGGATACGCCAAGAATGGAGATGGCGGCCTAGCGGCCGGCAATCCTCTCAATCAAATGACCAACGTCGAAGGGCTGTATGCCCTGGGTGAATGCGACTATCAATACCACGGCGCCAACCGGCTCGGTGCAAATTCGTTGCTCAGCTGCATTTTCAGCGGCTTGTTCACCGCCCCCGGCATCGAAAACTACATCAAGAGTGCCAAAGTGTCAGCGGCTGACATCGCGCCAGCCATCTACGAGCGAGCCGTCGCAAAGCAGGAGAGTCGCCACCATGCGCTCCTCAGTTCGACGGGCGGCGAAAATCCTTACCTGATCCATCAGGAAATGGGGGATATCATGACCCGGGCCGCCACCGTCGTTCGCGAGAACACGCAGTTGGACGAGGCATATCAAAAAGTCGATGAGCTTCACCACCGCGTCGCTAAATGCTCGATGGCCGATACCGGAAGCTGGACGAACCAAAATGTCATCTTCACCAAGGCGTTGCAGGACATGTTCCCGATCGCCAAAGCGATCCTCAAGGGTGCACGGATGCGAGACGAATGCCGAGGTGCACACTACAAGCCTGAATTCGCGATGCCCAGTTTGACGGAAGAAGATCCACAAGCGCGGCGGAAAGAGGCCGAACACTGGTGCGACCGCTTTGAGGAAAACAATAAGAAGTTCCTCAAATCGTCGATCGCCACCATGGAAGGGAACGACCCCATCATCACTTACGAAGATGTCGACACTGGAAGTATCACCCCCCGCCCCCGCTTGTACGGCTTGGTCGGTGCGGAAGTGATCGAGCAGGTATGGAAAGAGCGCTTGGCAGCCCGAGCGAAGAAACCAGAATTGGTGTCTGTCGCGAAGTAGCCTGGCCGCTCCCTTCGTTCTCATCAGCTTTGATTTAATCTCACAAAAAACTACGTATTTGCTATATCGGAACGACTTATGAGTACTCCGGAAACACTCGAATCCAACCGTCACCCACAACGCGTCAACGTCCGCGTCTTGCGGCAGGACGGCCCCGGACAGCCCTCCTATTGGGAACACCATCAAGTTCCCTACGAAGAGAACATGAACGTCATCAGCGTCTTGCAAAAGATCGCCGCGCAAGCTGCCACGGTGGAAGGCAAGCACGTGGCCCCCGTTGCCTGGGATTGCGGTTGCTTGGAAGAGGTTTGCGGATCGTGTACGATGGTGGTCAACGGGCGAGTGCGGCAAAGCTGCTCGGCATTGGTCGACCGTTTGCTAGAAGATAATGCAAGCGAAATCGAACTCCGTCCCATGACGAAGTTCCCCGTCATCCGCGATCTGATGGTGGATCGCTCACGCATGTTCCGCGCGCTGCAGCGCGTCGAAGCTTGGGTGCCGGTCGACACCTACTACGACATGGGTGCCGGTCCTCGCGTTTCCCGAGCGGAACAAGAAGTCACGTATCCGCTGAGTCAATGCATGAGTTGCGGATGTTGTCTGGAAGCGTGCCCGCAGTACTCCAAGATCGAACTGCATCGCCGCCCCGGTGAAACCGATGATCAGTTCGAGGACCGCAAACGCGGAGCATTCGATCAGGGCTTCCTGGGGGCGGCGGCCATCAGCCAAGCCGTCTTGTTCAACTCGCACCCAACCGGCCGCAATCTCGAAGAAGAACGCGTTGAGGCACTGATGGGCCCAGGCGGCATTCAGGCCTGTGGAAACGCGCAGAACTGCGTGGCGGTCTGCCCCAAAGAGATTCCGTTGACGACCTCCATCGGTAAAGCAGGACGAGCCGCAACGGTGCATTCCCTAAAGAAGTTCTTCGACCGTTAGGCAAAAATCTTCTGCCGACAGCCGTATTTTCTTCGGGAGTATAACGCACGAGTTGAAAAAGCTTTTCTTAGTAGTCGTCAAACTGGCACTCCCGGTTGGCCTCTTTTCCTTTTTGCTATGGTCTGTCGATGTAGCCGATTACCAAGCGTTTTGGCAACAACCAAAACGCTGGGATCTGCTCATCCTAGCCCAGGTTGTTGCGCTGCTCGCGGTCACGCTCAGCATGTTCCGCTGGCAGATCTTCGTGCAGGCCTTTCACATTCCATTCTCAACCAAGGAGGCATTGAGGCTTGGCTTTCTAGCCTACTTGCTCAACTTCGTGTCGCTTGGGAGCGTGGGTGGCGATCTCTTTAAGGCCATTTTGGTTGCGCGCGGTAAGCCTGAGCGGCGTCCGGAAGCGGTGGCATCGGTACTGCTCGATCGAGCGATCGGACTACTGGCGCTGGTCATCCTTGCTTGGATCAGCCTGCTGCTGTTTGCAGATGACAACATGCCTGCGCTGCTTGTCGGTATCCGCCGCGGGGCTGGAACCATCGCCACCGTTTCGATCATTGCTTTACTCGTTAACATCTACGCTGGCCGCTGGTTCGAAAAGCTACTCACTTGGATCGAACGTCTGCCGTGGCTTGGCGAAACGTTGGCCAGGATGGCGCGGGCCGTACGACTACTGAGAAGCCAACCGGCCGTCATCCCTATGACGCTGGCCGGTTCGCTGTTCATCCATGCCCTGCTAACGTACACCGTGTACTTAATTTCTCACGGGGTTTATCGTGATGCCCCGTCACTCAGCCAGCATTTTATGATTGTTCCACCCGGCATGGCGGCCGGCGCCCTTCCGCTCGCCCCCGGTGGCATCGGCCTTCAAGAAGGAGCGCTGGCGGGACTATTCCGCTTGCTCCCCGACCTACCAGCTAACTTTAGAGGCATTCTCGTTGCCACGGTCTATCGCTTGTTGACTCTCTCAATCGCCGGAATTGGTGTTGTCTATTACTTTGCAAGCCATGGTCGTGAATTCCAGTTTGTGCGAGGCGACCAAGTCCATCATTCTGCCCAAGAATGACGCGCTCTCAATCCCCGCCGATCTCTGAGCGGGGCGCCTAATCGTTTGATGTTGCGGAACCGTTTCAGAACGTTCATTCGCATTCATCGTCAGAATCGGTAATGCATTTCCTTGGACTGGCGAAACGCCCCTTTTCCAGCAGTCGTTGGCCATTCGCCAACACACCGTCTTAACGATGGGCTACGGTTGCATAACCACATGCTCAAGTTGACCGTTCTGTACATGGTTGCGGTACGGCACAAGCGGGCTGTTGTTTCAGTCCCAACCTGCAGCGTGAGCGAGGGACGGCTTGCCCCTTGCTCACGCTGTGGGTGGTGAACAGCCTCCGCGCTGCGGATTGTTTGCCTTTGGCCCACGTGACAGACCTGCATCGAAACTATGAACGCACCTAAAGTAACAAATCGCCAGCTGCTCGACGTCATCAAGACCTATTGGGCTTGGCGCACCCTTTGGATGACAACCACAGTTTGCTTTGCCTCGCTCGGCTTAGCCTATGTGCTCTTTCTGAAGGCGGACGTGTGGGTCGCATCGCAGGGACTGATTGTTCGCGACGAAGCCAACGGTGCTGTGATGCGTTTGGGACGTTTCCAAAGTCAAACCGAAATGAAAACCGCTCAAGAAACGATTCTTGAAATGGCCCGCAACAGTCATGTTCTCAGTATCGCACTCCAGAAAACTGGGCGCCCACCTAGCCTGCTGAAGATGCTGCAGGACGGAACACCACCCACCAGCGCCGAGATCGATGAATTGGCCAAGTGCATTGAGGTCCGCGCGCCACGCGGTGCTGAACTGGGTACCACCGAAGTGATTTATTTGGATGTCAAACAGCCGTCCCGGACGCGAGCCGTCGAATTGAATATTGCGGTTTGCGACGCACTCGAAGAACAACTTCAAACGGTCCGCAAAGCTCGGGCCGATGGTGTGATCTCTGAACTCACAACCGCCGTGCAGGCTGCTGAGACCTCCCTGACGGAAGCCACCGAGCGTTTGCAGGTGATCGAAAGCGAAGCGGGTGCTGACCTCGCCGACCTCCGCGGCTTAACCGACACAAACACTGGCGGCAACACCAACCGTCAAGTACTCGATACGATCAAATCCGAACTGCGACAGGTTGAACTGCAACGCCATCAACTTGAAATCGACGTGAACCTCGCCAAGGAGTCGTTCGCAGACCCCGATGCCCTACTCCTGACCCCCAGTCGCTTAGTTACCAACCAAGCTGGGCTAAAGAAACTGCGGGAGGGATTGGCAGACGCCAGCATTACCACCGCTGGACTCAAGGGACGCTTCACTGAAGTCAATCCGGTCGTCATCGCTGCCGTCGAAACAGAAAATCGAATTCGCTTACAGCTACGCGAAGAACTCGGACTTGCTATCGAGACACTATCCAAGGATATCGAAGTCACCGATAAGCAGTTGACGCAATTGAAAGCCCAGCAAAGTCAACTAGAGAAACGCTTGGAGAAGCTGGCTGAGATCCGAGCTCAATACGCCAACGTGGCGAGCGATGTGCGTGCGCGAAATCAACAATTGCAAGACATTCAGCGCGAGTTCGCTCAAGCGACCGCTTCGCGCGATGCAGCGATCACTTCCAGCTTGCTGACGCGGTTGGACGAGCCGCTACTTGGGGAACGCCCCATCGGCCCCGGTCGTTCCGTGATTCTGGCGGGGGCCACCACCAGCGGTCTACTGTTCGGTCTCGGCATCGTGTTTCTGCTCACACCACTCACTAACTACACGAACTTTGGACGTCGGCAACAGGATTATCCCGGTCCAACACTCCAACGCGCGTCCGAAGACCGACGCAGTCCTGCCAACCACATTTCAGAACTAGCCACTGCAGCCCACAACTCCCCGGTGCTAACAAGCACCCCCGCATCGACCGACACAATTGCCGCGATGACACCCGCTGTCAACTACGCTCAGCTCTGCGATGAACCACCTACGCCCCCCACTTCCCAGCCAAAATCACAGCCGACATCGCAGGCCTGTAGCGCACCGCCCCGAGCGGTAAAAGAGATACCCGAAGCAAACCTCCCCGACGCAAATGCCAAACATGGGGCTCAAGTATTAGAGGGGGTCACCGTTGAAACGGCGCAAGCCATAATTGCTGCCTCATTGCCCACGACACTCACTGGATCATTTCCCAACACCCTATCTCAACACCGCTGAGCCAGAAGCGGAGCTAGTCGGCGCATCATCGCTCACTGGCTTGTGTCTTGCTCAACCAAGCTTCCGTACGCAAGCCCCTGCAATAGGACACTTCAATTGACCAGTACCGGGCGCGCAACACGCTGACGGCGGATGATCATTTAAAGGAACACGATGTTAGAAGTTGAGCAACTCACAAAGGCCTATCCCGACTTGCAAACGGGGCAGTTTGTCGCCCTGGATCACGTTAGCTTTAGCGTAGGTCGCGGTGAGATCTTCGGTTTGCTTGGCCCTAATGGAGCTGGAAAAACAACCGCTCTCCGAATCCTTAGTACGGTCCTTCGACCCACCAGCGGCACGGCCATTGTTAATGGCTATAACGTCACAACCCATCCCTATGAAGTTCGACACAGCATTGGCTTCGTCTCGAGCAACACGGCCATCTACGACCGCATGACCGCTTGGGAGATGGTTGAGTATTTTGGGCGACTGTATGGTATTGCCCCTGAGCCTCTGAGGGCCCGCATGGAAACGGTCTTTGAGCAACTACAGATGAACGAAATTCGTGACGTCGCAGGCGCCCGCATGTCGACCGGTATGAAACAAAAAGTATCGATTGCTCGTGCCATCGTGCACGATCCACCGGTGTTGGTGTTCGACGAAGCCTCGCTTGGCCTCGATGTTCTCGTCGCTCGAGCGCTGCTAGAAATTATTTCGGATTTGCGGGCCGCAGGTAAGTGCATCATCTTCTCGACCCACATCATGCGCGAAGTCGAACGCCTGTGTGACCGGGTCGGCATCCTCTACCACGGTCGCATGCTCGCCTTAGGTACCCTTCCGCAACTGGCCGAACAATTTGGTGAAAACGATTTCGAAGAGTTGTTCTTCACTTTGTTGCAAAAGTCGGATGAACAACGCCGCCACACATCCCCTCCATCACCTGCTGTAACACACCGCTGAGCATGAGGCCCCAAACATGAATTGGAATCACGTCAGGCTCATCTTCAAGCGTGAGATGAACGACCAACTGCGCGACCGACGCACGTTGTTCACGATCACGATTTTGCCAATCTTGCTCTATCCATTGCTTGGCATGTTGATGATGCAGATTGCCCAATTCAATCGCGAGCATACCGTGCGGATTCGCGTGGTAGGCCTCGAGAACTGGCCCGTGGAACTTCCACTGCTCAGCGAAGACCAACAGTTGGTGCCACGCGCCGGGACAGATAACCTCGGGAAACTGGTCGAATTCGAAACGCTGGCTTGGCCTGCGGCAACGAACCGCGATGAACTCGTGGCCCAGTCGCGCTTAGCGGTCAGCCTCGATGAAGTCGATGCAGTCCTGCTCGTCGAACCCAGCTTTATTGAACAACTGCGGAGACGCTTATCCGTTACGCCTCCCGACACAAACCCCGACCTGAGTCGTCCCATCAAGCAACTCGTAGGGAGTCCCGAATCTGCCCAAAGCGAGTCGCAGGCTGCCCCCTCCGCTGAGTTAACTGAGTCAACTGAGTCCAGCCAACCCACACGGGTTAGTGCGTCCACTGCGGACACTCCACCGGCGTCCAAGCTTTCGCTGGAGGCACAAGTAAACGGCCTACAATTAATCGCCAACCTCGCTCGTGACCATTCACAGATTGCTCAGCGGCGGATGGACGTGATTGTCGATCGCTGGCAAACGGAGTGGGTGGGCTTGCAACTCGCTTCGGCGGGTCTCAACCCTCGACTGATCGAACCTTTGCAAGTCACCCAAACCGACACGGCCCCAACTTCAGTCCGCCGCGCGATGTTGTGGTCAAAGATCTTGCCATTTGTCATGTTGGTCTGGGCCTTAACCGGCGCTTTCTATCCTGCCATTGACCTGTGTGCAGGTGAGAAAGAGCGCGGCACCCTAGAGACGCTGCTCTCGAGTCCTGCCAGACGACGGGAGATCGTGTGGGGCAAACTGTTAACGATATCGGTATTCAGTGTGGGGAGCGCGCTCCTCAATTTAATGAGTATGCACTTGACTGCCGGCATCATCGTAAAAAAGTTGGCCGGAGAGGGAACTACCGAGCTGGCTCAGGCGTTGGGCCCCATGCCGGTCCATGCCTTAGGTTGGTTGATCTTGTTGTTATTGCCAATGGCCGCCTTCTTTAGCGCTCTGGCCTTAGCGGTGGCCGCCCTGGCGCGAAGCACGAAAGAAGGTCAGTACTATTTGATGCCATTGCTCTTGGTGACGCTGCCGCTAGTGGCTCTCCCCATGATTCCAAGTCTGGAGATCAGTGTCGGGACCAGCCTTGTGCCAGTCACCGGTGCGGTGTTCTTAGTCCGTTCGTTGATTGAAGGACGCTACGCCGAGGCGCTTACGCACCTACCGATCGTGTTCATGGTGACTGCCTTCTGCTGTTTCCTTTCAATCCGCTGGGCCATCCGTCAGTTCGAAAGTGAATCGGTCATGTTCCGTGAAGCAGATCGCTGGAACTTGAAGTTGTGGGTGAATAACTTGTGGCGCGAACGGGGCGATACCGCCTCACCCTCCGAAGCGATCCTGTGTGGAGTGATCATTCTGGTCGGTATGTTTTTCGCCCAGTTCGTGGCGGGTGGCAGCATCGCAAGTTGGCTCGACATCGTCAAGTCAACGGTGATTGTGCAAGTCTGTTTAATTCTCATGCCAAGTATCTTGATGGCGATCTTCCTGACCCGCTCGCCAAGACGCGCGCTGCGCATCCATCGACCGCAACTCTCCCATTTAATCGCTGCCGCTGGTATCGGCGTAGCACTGCATCCAAGTTACATGGCGCTTGGGGCGGCCATCCAAGAGATTTATGAAATCAGCCCCGAAATGAAATTGGTGCTGGCACATTTTGAAGGGATGGTCGTCGCACAACCGCTATGGGCTGTACTGCTGTTCATGGCCGTCTTGCCCGCCGTTTGCGAAGAGCTGGCGTTTCGCGGCTTCATTTTTGGTGGCTTGTTGCGTCAACAAGGTGCCCTACGGGCAATCATCGTTTCAGCCTTGTTCTTTGGCTTCACCCATACGCTGTTGCAGCAATCGATCGCGGCAAGTCTCATGGGGGTCGTCCTGGGATTGATCGCCTGGCGAACCGGTGGGGTGCTCGCCACCATCATCGTGCATCTCGTCAACAACACTCTCTCGATCAGCCTCGCTTGGTGTGCGGCCCGAAAACTTGACCTCCCCCCCATCCTCAGTTGGGCAATTCGCGCCGATGCAGACGGTTGGCACTACCAAACAACCTGGGTCTTGCTTAGTATCGTAATTTCGATAGCCATGTTTGTCATCCTGTTCCGCCGTAGCAGCACAACGCGCCAGGTTGTTCAAGCCGAAATGGCCTAACCGACGGTATACTTTCCAACCCACCCAGGAAATATTCAACATGGCACGATTCAACATGGCAAGTCGCAACCTGACGCGAGTCGTGGAGCCTCAGCTCGCTCTCCTACTGGTACTCGCAAGCTGCCTGCAGTTCATGCTTGCCCCCACCCAACTGCATGCGCAACCCCCTCAACCAAACGCGACTGCCGAACAGGAGCCAGAGGGCAAGGGGGTGCAGGAAATGTGGTACGGCACCCTCGACGCCGAATCACGCATCTTTCGCTTTGTATTGGAATTGCGGGCCGACGACAACGACGACAAACAGTGGACCGGCACGCTGCTCAGTTTGGACGAGGGACGGGCCAAGTTCCCACTCGACTCGCTGCGACGCGATGACCAGCAGCTGAGTTTTGAAATCAAGGCCTCATCCGCTCGCTTCGAAAGCCAGCTGGCTGATGCCGAAAAGCCAAATGCAAAAAAACTAAGTGCAGACAAAACAACCGGTGGCAAGTGGAAGCAGGGTCCCGCCTCGCTCGACTTGAACTTCGTCCGCGTCGACGCCGTTCCCCCTGAGAATATAACTACCTTGTGGACCGGACAATTGAACGCCGTGGTTCAGAAGCTGGATGTTGCCTTCCGCGAACTCGCATCGGGGCAAGTGCTCTTCGATAGCCTCTCGCAGCGCGCCGGGGGTTTCGTCGCCACCAAGACGATCAACGGCGATGAAGTGCTCTTCGAAGTCCCAGCGATCAAAGCCAAGTTCACTGGCAAGCAAAACGCGGAGGGGAGCGAGATTGTCGGTAGCTGGCGTCAAGGCATTGTGCCACTGAGTTTAACCCTCACGAAATCCGACCTAAAAGCGCTCGAGGTTGCGCCCCCCAAGCGCCCGCAAACACCCCAACCCCCTTTCCCATACGATACCGAAGACTTCAATGTCACCAACCCAGAGCAAGCCGGTGTAGCGTTGGCCGGGACGCTGACGCTACCGCACGGCGTCGAGCGCGCTCCGGCAGTGATCTTGATCAGTGGTTCTGGTCCACAAGATCGCGATGAAACGATCGTGGACCACAAACCATTTTGGGTGATCGCCGACCACCTTTCCAGAAATGGGATCGCCGTGCTCCGTTTTGATGACCGCGGTGTTGGCAAGTCGCAGGGGAATCACGCCACTGCGACCTCGGTCGACTTTGCCAGCGACGTGCGTGCCCTGTTTCAGTACCTGCGATCGGACGACCGCATTGATGCCAGTCGCATCGGCTTGTGCGGACACAGTGAAGGTGGGTTGATTGCCCCGATGGTCGCTGCCCGCGAGCCCGACGTTGCCTTCGTGATTCTCTTGGCAGGCACCGGTGTGAACGGTGAAGAGATCCTCATTAGCCAATCGCGTTTACTGCTGGAAGCGAGCGGAGTGCCTGCGGTGGAGATTGAGCGGCAAGCCAAATCGCAGCAGATCCTGATTGACCTCGCCAAGCAATCCCCCCCGCTCTCGCTCGACGCATTCAAGACCCAAGCCTTTGCAGCCATCGAGCCCCATTTGAGCCAAGAGGAACTTGCATCCGAGCAAGCCAAACTGTCGGTAGCGCAAGCCGCCGCGCAGTTGACCTCCCCGTGGTTCCGTTTCTTTTTGAGCCACGAGCCGACCGACGACTTAAAGCAGCTCACATGCCCCGCCCTCGTGTTGAACGGCGAGAAGGATCTACAGGTCGACCCCAAACTCAACCTCCCCGCCATTAAAGCCGCACTGAAAGCCTCGCCGTCGACCCACTACCAGGTCGTCGAGCTTCCCAAGCTCAACCACTTGTTCCAGACCTGCCAGACTGGCAATGTCTCCGAGTACGCCGAGATCGAAGAGACGATCAACCCACAGGTGTTAAGCCTCATCACCGACTGGATTCTGCAGCTACCCTAACAGGCGCTACGAGCATTTACCCTCGCCGACGGTATTCAAGCGTACTGCTTGAATACCACGTAGGTCGGTC
>JBGSHW010000162.1:0-262196 GCA_041751975.1 Pirellulaceae bacterium | reverse complement strand
TTTAGCAAGATCCACTACGGTAAGGCCAAGTTGGAAACAGGATCTTTAGCAAGATCCACTACGGCTTGGCACGTCTTATGCGGAGCCTAGGGAGCTGAAGCGCCAGTGGGCCTTCAGTACAACACTCATCCTAAGGAGCATTTCAAAATGGCTACTAAAAACACCGGTGAACGAGCCGTGGTGGCTGCATTCCATTCCCATCCAGAGGCGCAGCAAGCGGTCCATGATCTTAAAAAAGCTGGGTTCGCCGACGAGCAAATCGGCATCGCCACTCAGGATCGCGAGGGAACCTATCAAGATCAAATGGACGACAACCGGGCTGGCGAAGGAGCAGCCATTGGCGCGACCGCCGGGCTGGGGGCGGGCGCTCTATGGGGCTTAGGGATTGTGGCCGGAGTACTGCCTGCCATCGGTCCTGTTATTGCCGGGGGCGCGTTGGCCGCCATCGTCGCCAGTGCGGCCGGCACTGCCGCAGCGGGTGGAGTGGTGGGTGCCTAAATTGGCCTGGGTCTGCCCGAAGATGAAGCCGAATACTACCATGAGGAGTTTGAACAGGGACGGACGATCATCACCGTGCGAACAGCAACGGCTGCATCGGCCGTAGACGCAAAGCGCATCCTCGATCGCTACAACGCGTACGACTTCTCACGTCGCGAATCCGAGTTCGCAACGAATCCAGAGACCACCGAACGACTCGATTACGAAGGTCGCCCTGTACAACGCCGAGACATCGCCGAAACCGGCCGCAGTGTATAGCATCCAGCGACCCGGCCACTCCTCAGGGGGCACAGTGGGGTCAACAACGCTGTGGGTTAACATCACAGCAGTCTAACAACACGTTGTCGCTGAAGAGATTCTTGGCCTACCCTGGAGGGACCCGGGGCACGCAGCCACGAACGTGTTAACTCCTGCCAAGCAGGGGGCCACGCTTAACTCCTGCCAAGCAGGGGGCCACGCGGCGTTCGGTCGACCAACCCATCGACACGGCGCTTCAGGGACCCTACTGCTCTCTTGATTTCTATTGCAGCTACCTCGAAACTGCGGACTGCAGGCAACCCAATATTCGCTATACTTGAGGGGGACATTCGGATGATTATGCGGTAACACCATTCCAGGCTACTCATGCCGCCCCAGCAGACTCCCTTTGAAACGCTACTTAGTGCCGGGTTTGATCCACTCGCCTTGCTACGCTCCGTGGCCGACCATTTACCCCATTCGATTTGGTTTCAGTTCAACGATGGGCGGATTGCGTACACCAATCGGCGTTTCTTAAAGTTTTTCGGTGGAACTGAAGACGAGCCTGGCAAGTTTATTGACTTTGTGCATGTAGAGGATGCGGAGGCTTGGAGCGACTTTTGCCGCCTTCGGACACCCGAAGCCGGTGACGTGATGCTACGCCTGCGTTCCGCGGACGGCCAATTCCATCGCTTGAGCGTTACGGTAAGTCCGGTGAGTAATCGGGCGAGCGAGTTGATCGGTCTAACTTGCATGATTCGCTGGAGTGAAGAGTTCGCGCGGGGACTGTTGAACTCACTTCCAGAACAAATTGCTGTACTTGATGAACAGGGTGTGGTGTGTGCCGTCAATGAAGCTTGGGAGAAATTCACTGCTGAAAACGCTGGAAACACCCAAGTTTTAACGATTGGCGTAAACTACCTCGACGTGTGCCGACGCTCATCTCAAGCCGGTGATGAGTGTGCGACTAATGTACTCAATCAGTTAGAAGCCCTTTTGGCTGGTACTCAAGAAAAATGTGCGGTTGAGTATCCGTGCCACGCGCCCAACCGTCAGCGGTGGTTCTTGATGCATGCACAACGCTTCAACTATGGCCATCGCGGTGTGATTCTGAGTCACATGGACATTACGGAACGAAAGCGTGCGGAATCCTTACTGCGAGAACAAGACAACCGCAAGGACGAATTCTTGGCAACGCTGGCGCATGAACTTCGCAATCCCCTAGCTCCGATCCGTACGGGCCTAGAGTTAATGAAACGCGCCATGGATGATCCAGCGCTGCTAGCAGAAGTTCGAGAGACGATGGAGCGCCAGACCATGCAGCTGGTGACACTCGTCAACGACTTGCTGGATGTCTCACGCATTACCCAGGGCAAGTTCCAGCTCCGAAAATCGCGAGTTTTACTCAACGACATAGTGCAGAGCGCTGTTGAAGCCTGCCAACCTCTTATCTTCGACGCTGGACAGCAGCTGACGGTTCATATACCAGAATCTCCACTTTTCTTGCATGTCGACCCCCATCGAATGGCACAAGTACTTAGCAACCTGTTAAACAATGCAACGAAGTACACCCCGGCAGGCGGCCACATCTCGCTAAGGGCGGAAGTAATCGGTGACGAACTGAGCATGACCATCCGTGACGATGGAATCGGAATCCCAGTCGACATGCAGCAACGCGTGTTCGAGATGTTTGCTCAAATTCCCCATGCCGATGAACCTGGAACTGCCGGACTTGGAATTGGTCTTTCCCTGGTGAAATCGCTCGTCGGAATGCATGGTGGAACGGTTTCCGTAGCCAGTGCTGGACCGCAGCCGGGTAGCCGCTTCACAATCCGTCTTCCCATTTCAGAGCACTTAGCCGCTGTCGCTGTCCAACCTGCCCCGCTCGGGACGTTGGAGAAGCAACAGAAATCCAGGCTATCGGTTCTGATTGTCGACGACAACGAGGCCGCCGCAAAGACACTGGGGATCGCCGTTCGTATGGCAGGGCATGAAGTGCGCATCGCGCACGATGGTCGCGAGGCGTGCGCAGCGACCGAGCATTTTTGTCCTCACGTCATCCTGTCAGACATCGGCATGCCACACATGGATGGCTACAAACTGGCCAAGTGGATCCGCCAACAAAGCTGGGGGACCAATACCATGCTCATCGCATTGACTGGTTGGGGACAAGCCGATGATCAAAAAAGAACGAAAGAAGCGGGCTTCGATTACCATCTGGTCAAGCCAGCTGAACCCGCCGAGATCGAACGACTTTTAGAAGCTGCGGCCAATCCCAACCTTCGAAAGATGCCTGATGCATGAAACACAGCCTTCCGAAGAAGATCTGAGTCGAAGAAAATTGAAACATGAAATCGCCAATGATTTTGCGGTGATTAGTATGGGGCTACATTGCTTAAATGGCATTCGGAATGAACCGGAGCAATTTGCTGAAATCGTCGAAATGATGTCGAAGAACCTGCAACTACTGCGAACGCGAATCGATAGCGTGCTCGCACAAGCGGAGCACCATGCGGCCAGCATTCCGAACAGTAAGAACGCAACTCACGAACCCGTCGACTGATTCCTTGCACGACTCAACGACGTCCGGAATGCACCCTTTCCCCAATCCACAACTCCCCTTATCCAAGTTCTAACCAGACGGTGCCAGAGTGACCTATCCGATCTCCCGAACCTACCTCGCAATTTTTCTACTGGGACTACTGGTCAGCCCTGCTGCAAGCCAGGTCGCGGAGCCACCCCGTTTGGAAGATCTGACCGCCCTGGAATACACGGGACTGGAACAGATCACTGAGTCCCGCGTGGCGGGGACTCTTTCGTTCCTGGCATCGGATGAACTCGAAGGACGCGGCACACCATCCCGTGGACTGGACGTCGCCACTGCGTATGCGGCCAGTCGCCTTCGTGCGACGGGGGCCGAAGGCTTGGGCGAAGAGGGGAGCTTTTACCTAAAGTCGACCATTGATACCGTCCGCACGCCTCTGGCACCCCAACTGCTAACTATCAAGGACAGCAACAACCTGCGCACTAGTTTGATGGAAGGGGGCGCACAAGAATTGAAGTACGAAGGTCCGATTGTTAGAGCTACCTCTGCCGCCGATGCGACCTATAGCGGTCCCGTCCTACTGCCGATCGGCGAAGCGGACGAGACCTTCCCGCCACCCGTGCGCTGGCTACGGCGTGAAGCCTTGCGCTTGCAGCAGCAAGGGGCTACTGCAGTTCTATTGGAAGCCAGTCCGGAAAGTTCTTTCTGGCAGTTCGCCGAATCGCGTCAAACGACCTCCCGAATTGATGTCGCCCGCAGTCGCTATCCATTGCCGATCGGAATTGTGGAAGCGGGCAAGCTGGCAGACAGCAACGACGGCCAAGTGATCATCCCGGCCAACTTAGCCGAGGCCTCGCCGGTCCGCAACGTAGCAGGCGTTTTGCGCGGCAGCGATCCGCAATTCGCTGAAGAGGCAATTGTCTTCTCCGCCCATATCGATCACTTGGGAACGGGTGCACCCGGTGATGATCCGATCTACAACGGCGCGGACGATGATGCCAGTGGCGTCACGGCGGTCCTGACGCTGGCCGATGCCTTTGCGACCTTAACGCCTCGACCCAAACGCTCGCTGATCTTTGTCGCCTTCTGGGGCGAAGAGATGGGACTGCTCGGCTCGCAGCACTTCGTCAAGAACTCTCCCTGGCCACTCGAAAAAATCATCGCTAACATCAACATCGAGATGATCGGCCGCCCCGAAGCGGGCGCCGAGAATCGGATGTGGATGACGGGCTGGGAAGCCTCCGACTTGGGTGAATTGATGGCGATGGGCTCCCGGCGACTTGCCGTCGAGACATTCAACCATCCTCGGCTGAGCGCTCAGCTTTACCGCGCCAGCGACAACTTTGCATTTGTGCAGCAGGGGGTTATCGCCCACAGCTTTTCTGCCGGATCATTGCATGAGGACTACCACCAGCCGAGCGATGAATTCGAAAAGATGAATTTGCCGCACATGACGCAGGTCATCCGCGGGCTGTACGCCGGTACACTGCCTATCGCCGAGGCAGCTTTAACACCGCAAAAACCGAAGCAATAGCGAGTACCGAACTACGGAGCGTACGCTAGCCCACACTACCTGCCTAGATACGAAAGAAAATCCAATAAAACAACCCACAGCACCTAAACCACCTACATGATAACGGCGTGTTGAAAGGAAACAGTTTCCGAAGCACGCTTCATTTAAGCAAAGGCACTATGGTTATTCGAAACACCACGTCGATCGGTGGTGGGACGGTCGCTGCTGGTGGAACCGGGCGTATTGACAATGTCTTCATTAGAGGTGTGCCCGAGCCATCGACCTTGCTGCTACTTGGCGCATGCCTCGCGCCGCTTGCACTCGGTCGACTCAGACGATGTACGCTTGCTTGATCAATAGTACAACTGCACAACTAAACGCAGCACCGTCGCCCAACGCCGCGAGCTAACCCGCTCGCGGCGTTCTTATTTTTGTACAAGTAGCCATATCCCTTCCAACGAATGGAAGGAGACAACGAATGGAAGAACTAGATTCGAGGTCTCCTTTGATTCGTTGGAATGAATTTGCTCACCTGCTTCCTTGGTAGTTTTCGTATGACCATTTCGCAACTTCGTTGGTTGAACGGGGAGGCGCAATTGGAGAAGAACCCGTCTTTGAACTTAAACGCCATGGGATTTTGGGGGTAAGCGGGTTGGAACCCAACCGGCGAGTGATTGAGTACAATGGTACTCCTACCCCCCCTTCACCCCACTCGAAAAGCGAGTCCTGCCATGCGTTTTCTTCAAGTTATGTGCTATGGTGCGATGTTACATGCGGTCAGCTCTGGGATTCACCTTCATGCCCAAGCATTACCTGCCAACGACGCCGTGCAAGCGATCAAACTCTTCGAAGTTGACAATTACTGCGAAGGAGTTGTCTTCGATCACAATGGGACGGGTTATGTCTCATGGAAAGAGACTGTTACCCAGTTCGAACTCGACGGCAGCCACAAAACGTTCGTCGTCACAGGCGCTCCCAACGGCCACAAGATTTTGGCCGATGGAACGCACTTGATCTGCGATGCCAGCCAACATGCTGTGCTGCGAGTCTCTGTCGATGGTAAACTGCTCGAACCAGCCTCGACCGCATGCGCTGGCGTGCCGCTGCGTGGTCCCAACGACCTGACACTCGATCCCCAAGGTGGTTTTTACTTTACAGATCCTGGCGAATCGACCCAAGAGAACTTGATCGGTACGGTGCACTTCGTTGATACCGAGGGAAAGACACACCTCGTCGCATCAGGCCTGGCTTTCCCCAATGGAATTGTGCTGACCGAAGACGGCAAACGCCTGCTGGTTGGCGAAAGTCAATTCAATCGCGTGCTTGAGTATCCCGTGCTGGCACCCGGTAAAGTGGGGGAAAGGAATGTCTTTGCGGACTTACCCAAGCACTCCAGCGGCAAATGGGAAGACAATCAACCCGACGGGATGTGCCTGGACGCTACTGGCAATCTGTATGTAGCCCACTACGGCATGCGGCAAGTGCAAGTGTTGGATCCAAAGGGCAAACTACTGCGGCAGTACCCAGGCGGCAACAGGCAAACCAGCAACGTCGCGTTTGGCGGTCCCAAGCATGACCAACTGTTTGTTACCGGTGGAATCAATGCCGATGGCAATCCCGGCGGTCTCTTCCGCCTCGACCTAGGAGTCAAAGGACGCATCATCTTGCCTGGTAAGGAGTAAGCGGTAAGGAGTAAGGCAAAACTTAAAGGCTCGTTCGGGGGCTCTTTTCAAGACCCCCATGAGCTTGCCTCATGGGTGAATGAGTTTTGAAGTTAGCTCGCGTTCCCACCCAATTCCCCACCGTCCCAGCCGCTTGCCGCCCGTGGCGTCAAGCGGCTGGGACGGTGGGAAGCTCGTTGATTTGCGTCATGCTAACAATCAAAACTTTTGGCTCATGCCAGATGAGCTGGCATGGGGCACATGCTCCGAAAAGATCGGGGTATCAAGAGGGCTCGGCCTCGGAACGCGCTGCTCGGAGGCTCCCGCCTCTCGTCTACACTGTCTGGTCACTACCCCACACCACCGGCACGTCACAAAGCGCCGAAAAATGGTCGTTGACCTCCCGCTGGTGCCCATAATGCACAAACCGATTCGCTCGACGTCGTTTCGCAAACTGCAGCTGATTCAGAAGTTCGGCAATCAAGTCACAGGCCAGCGTCACGACCGATGTCGCCTGGGTTGAGATTCGAACCACGTTTTGATTGGCGGACAACAGCGACAGCAGCCAAACGTAGAGGAACGTGGTTTCGACATTCGACGGCGGAACCGCGCATCCCCCCCTCAGCTGACCATGGTGCGTTTACGAGAGATTCGACTGATCAACAGGCATTTTGGCTCACGAAAGTTTCATCGAATATTAACCTCAATGAGACTTAACAACCCCAGGATTTTCTTTAAGATGAAGGATTTGGAGAAAGTTCTCCGACAGCCGAGGCAGCATTTGTCACTCTGTCTTTTGAAGTTTTGCAACTTGATATCGGCTCGGACTCGAGCCACGGAGGAAAGCATGAAGAAGATTTTGGTTTTGGCTGCGATGGTCGTAGCAATGATGGTGGGGAATGCGCAGGCGGATTTGGTTACGCAATGGACTTTCGAAGGCGATGTTATTACGCCGACCACGGGCGCGGGGACAGCAAGCCTCGTTGGTGGAACTACCGCCACTTTCGCGACCGGCAATGGTGGCGGCAGGGGTTGGAATACGAGCACATACGCTGCTCAAAGTACCGATAGTGGTACCCGCGGTGCTTCGTTCTTTACCAGCACGGTTGGCTACAGCAACGTCGAACTTTCGTTCGATCATCGTGCCTCTGGCACAGCGTCTCGTTGGGCGCAAGTCGATTATACTTTGAATGGGGGCACCGATTGGCAGGTTGGCTTCTGGAACAATGGCGGTGGACTTTCGCCGCATGATACTTTTTACTCGTTTAATGTGGATTTCTCGTCAGTTGCTGGCGCGAATAACAACGCAGACTTTGGTGTTCGAATTGTTTCGATTTTCTCGCCACTGGCGTTTGATCAAAACGCCTCGGTTGCCGACTTTGCAGCCAACACAGCTTACATGCGAGCCAATGCTCAGGCGAGCTTCACCCCAGACGGAGGTGTTGGAACCGGCGATTACGGTACCGGTGGTACATGGCGTTTTGACAACGTGACTTTTTCGGCAGTTCCTGAACCATCGGCTTTGCTGTTGCTCGGTTCGGTTTTGGGCTTGGGTGCTCTGCGTCGTCGACGTGCCTAGTTTCATTAACCTCGTCGTTGTGCCAGGATCGGCTTATCCTTGATGGGAATTTTGCCAAGTGATCAGGAACCGTTTTTGCGTTTGACTTCCTCAGTGCAACAGACCTCGGGGCGTTTACGCTTGCAAGCTGAATAGGAGCTACAAGCTTTTCAACATCTGACTTTGCGTTCGTAAACCTTGGCGGTCGCAATTCAGTCGCATTTGAGTTGAACGCTAATTCTCTTAACTTCACCTCTGTTCCCGAGCCTTCCTCGTTGATTCTAGTAGGACTTGTGGGCAGCTTGTCCACTTGCTCAGTTCGTCGACGTCGTTCCGAAGTCTAGGATTGAGGTTGAGTTAGGAAGCTGGGAGCCATAAGGCGTAAGGCTAAAGGTTTAAACTATAAGGCTTATGCTGCTAGCTCTAAAACAGTCACTTCAGTAAACCACGGCGGATAGACGCCGTGGTTTCTGTTTTTAAAAAGTGTCTACAAGCCCTCTGCATCCGTTGAAAAGTCTCTTCCGCTTGGACCTCGGGGTCAAAGGTCGCATCATCCTGCCTGGTAAGGAGTAAGCGGTAAGGAGTAGGGAGTAAGCGGTAAGGAGTAAGGCAAAACTTAAACTTAAACTTAAACTTAAACTTAAACTTAAACTTAAACTTAAACTTAAACTTCTGCAGTACCCTGCTCCCTGCCCGATCAGAGGCTCGGAAAAGCCCTCTGCTTAGGCATGGCTGAGTGGAACCTCCGTGGTGTCCCATCTCCAAACTCGTTGAGTTCGAGTTTAGTTTCGAGTTTACAATCCAATCTTACCTTTTCACCCGCTGGTCAAGGCGACTGAGCCAGCGCTCGGTCGTGGCGGGTGAAATGAAGGCGAAGTTGGCGACAATCATGATCGTTCCAAAGGTCACCATCCCCAGTGCCAGAGCGATGCCACCATGCACGAGCACCGCCATGGCCAGCGCAAGCGGGCGAGTGAGCTTGGGCCACACCAGCGCACAATAAAACGTTTCCCAAAAAATGGTGCCTGCTGTCAGGGCCGCGATTACAAACGTAAAGTGCCCGAGCCAAGTTAAATCGAGTGACTGGTATTCGTAATTGACCACCGTGTACCACAACGCGCTGCCATCCCACCACATCTCGCCCCGCATCTTGCTTAAGCCACCGAAGATGTAGATCACACACAGATGGAGTTGAATCAGGCGCGTGACGATGTTATTCGAAACGGCCGCTCCGGCGGTTGGCCACCAGCGATTGGCTCCACGTCGCTCACGCAACCGCGCATCGATGCTCCATACGCTACCGCACTGCGACCACATCAAGTACATCGAGAGCATAATGACGATCTGATCGAGCCCAAACAGCGCGCCGGTCATGCGATGGCAGACCATCAAGGTCATCCACCAGGCGATGGGAATCGCCAAGCGAGTCATCCATCCCACAGCCATCATCAAGCTGGCTGCAATCGCAACCAACTGGTGCAGCAGCAGTAGCGTCGGGCTCTCGACGTAATACAACCAACTCCAGCCCCAATCCAGGCGATGCAGTTCGCGGATCGCCCCTTGATCAATCCAAGCATACTTACCCATAAAGTCATTGAGGAAGCTGGCCCAGATGATGTGCACGTAAACCAGCATGGCCCCGCAACACATACGCATCACGGCCAGGGTATGGGGGCCGGCGGGGGTGAACCAAAAGCGGTCCCAACCTACGACCCACCCGTGCAGCCAACCGTGCAGCCAACTCTGCCATGTAAAGCCCTCGGCCGCCAGCGACTCAGCTTGCGGGGCGGGCACGACCGGGTTGACTCGCAAAGATCGCGTCGACTTCGCACTCACTTCGACACCTCTTCGGCCTGCGCGGGAACTTCGGGTGCAACCAGTGGTTTCAAAGGCACTGGCTGCGCTTGCTCTGGGACCCGTGGCGCGACCCCTTCGGGAGACAGAAAGACGGGAGCATCGGGAAGGATCACGTACAGCGAAGGATCGTCCAAGGGAAGGCGTTGCGTGAGAACCTCTACGTCGCTGGGCAAACGGTGTTCAACCCGCTCGATGACCGCCACATCCGCACCGTAGCGAGCCACCAGATGCCGCGTCATCGAATCGCGAATCATTTCATAACGCGCGCGATCCGCCTGCCAATCTGCCAGCAGCCGTCTGTCATCGCCAACGATGCTTGGTTGTACCGGTGGAACGTGCAGTTGATGTAAGAACTCTGCCAACATAAAGTGGCGATGGTATAGCAACCGCGGCCGTTGTGCCCGCTTATCGGGAAAACGAAGTCGCCCCACCTCTAAATTGCCAAGCTTCGCATCGCCGTACTCCAGACGACACTCCAGCAAGTGACTTGGCCCAGGCTCGGGGGCGAAAAAGAAGTAGCCATGATTCAAATAGGCAAACTCGATATACGGAGCAAGCCAGACGCGGGCTGGATCGGTAGCCGGCGATGTGCCGCGACTGCTGCGGGTGAAGAACCGCAGCGGCTCAGCCGTTACGGCCAACAGGTGCAGTACGATCACTCCACTGAGCAAGATTTTCCATCGCGAGCTGGGGAGCCCAATACCGCCACTGGAGCTCGCAGCCCCAGAAGCTGAAACAGAGTCAGTCATCATTGATTCTTAAGCACAACCATCGGGAAGCTCGCCACACCGCTGAAGTTCAGGACAAGAGTCTGCAAACAAAAAAGCCCTCGCTGCGACGGCAACGAGGGCTTGATTGTAATTCGTAAGACGAAGCGAGCCAATGTCCAGCTAGCGATTAGCGAACTGCGTGTCGCTGGCTGCGTGCAGTACTGCACATGATTAGCGAGACGCCAACTGGCCTTCAGGAGCCTCATCGAAATTGAAGCTCAGTTGCAAGGAGTCGCCAGCGATCAAACGTACGGTCTGACGCTTGACTTCGTCTCCCAGCTTGACTTCGATTTCATAGTCATCCCAGACTTGGCCGGGCTTGAGGTGGCTGGTGCGGAACGTGCGTTGCGTGCCAGTCGCTTTGGTCGACTTGCCGGCCAAAATCACTTGAGCTCCCTCGGGAAGATTCAGGATGACGGCGGTTTCAATGGTGCTTTCGCTATCAGCGAAGGCGAATTGAAGTTGTTCGCGCTCACCTGCTGCAATTGCGACCGACTTTTCTTCGGTCATGACTGTGCCATCCACACCTTCCACTTCGGCGCGGATCTCAAACTTGTAGCTCTTGCCTGGCTCAAGGCCGCGGCTAACATACTGTCGCACGGCCCCGGTGCTGGTCGTCGCGTTGCCGTTGACAAAGACCTTCGCATTTCCGGGAACGTTGACCGTCAAGTAAATTGCGTCGCTGAGTGCATCGACATTGGAAACCAACGAGGCTGAAGCATTGCTGCTTGAGGTCGATGCGCCGTAGTACGTTGCGCCCACGCTACCGTAGCCTGCACCCGTGCTGCCGTAGCTGACCGCGCCGCCTGAGCTACCACCCGAGTAAACGCTGCCACCGGAACTGCCGTAGGAAGCCGAGTAAGCCACGTAGCCGGAACTGCCACCGCTGCTGCCTAAGCCTGCTCCGCCGCTGCTACCGTAGCCAGCCCGACGTGCGGCATGGCGTGCTTTTTTCGCAGCCCAATGCTCGTGAACGCGACTGTGAACTCGCTGCAAGAGTCCTGGGGTGCCGACGCTACCACCCGATGAGGCGCCACCGAACGAAGCACCACCCGATGAAGCACCACCCGATGAGGCACCACCGGTAGAACCGTACGAAGCATAAGCCGCGCTGTAGCCCGACGAGCCACCCGACGAGCCACCGGTTGAGCCTGCATACGCAGCTGGCATATAGCCGGAGCTACCGCCACCGGAGCTACCTCCGCTACCCCCTAGCAATCCCCAGCCCGCATTGACGGTTCCACCATTGAGGACCATCAGTGAACCAACAACAAAAGATGCAATTCGAACGCTCGTGTACTTCATGCTTGTCTTACTCCGTAAACCTCAAAGTTGGACTCTCGCCGGACAGAATGTTGGGCCGGTTGTTCACCTCTAGCATATCCGCTAAGGGGGGACGATCAAGCAGGCCGGGCAGATTTTAACACCTGGGATAGCTCGGCAAACTTGGCGGCTGCTCAACATTAGCTCACAACCTGCAAGTAAGCAGAAAAAATACGGCTAATTGAACCGTGCTTATCCGCGCGCGCCCGTTTGTAGCTAACAACTATTTCAGCCAGCTCACTAGACAGTTTGTATAACGAGCGAGCCAGAGCAGTGCAGCCGAGCTCGAGTGACATTGGGCGTTAGTTTTTGACCGCTTCCAAGTGCACGTTGTCGAAGGCCGCTTTGCCCGTCGCACCAAACAGCCCGATCGAAACAATCGCTTCGCGTGCCTCTGTGGGAACTCGAAAAATGCGACTTTCTTTCTTCCAGCCCCGCGTACCGCGGCTCATGCCAAGCCATTGTGTACCCAACAGTGCGCGACGTTCGTCGTAGAACCTGAGTGAAATGGAGGGCAACTCGCTTTGCTCCAACCCAGGGTAGACGTCTTGTAGTCGCAGCACGGCAGATAACTTGACACGTTTGACCAGCCGGCCATCGAGCGCCACACCCTGCAGCAAATGAGTGGGCCTGCCCTGCACATCGTTCTGAAACTCAACGTAGAATTTTCCGCTGACTAAGTTTTCGTCCGATTCGAACCGACTCAGTCCCTGCTGATAATACCAGCCTGGGATGTCGCCACTTTCCAAAGGCTCGTCTTCAAAATCACCGTTAACCATCTGGGGATTGGCTGGGTCGGCGTGAACCTTGCGTTTCTCTTCTGCCGTGCCGGTCATCGGGACAAACAACGTTGGCCGCAATGCCTCGCGTTCCAGCTTGCCAGCTTTTTTGCGCATTAAGTACAACGTCTGTTGATAGCGCTCTCCGACCGGAATAACCATCAAGCCTCCTTCGGCAAGTTGATCGATCAACGGTTGCGGTACATCCTCGGGCGAACAGGTAACAATGATCCGATCAAACGGGGCGTGCTCTTGCCAGCCTTTAAACCCATCCCCAATCTTGGTAAACACATTTTCGTATCGGAGTGAATCGAGGACACGTTTGGCTTGTTTGCCAAGTTCTGGCACGATCTCGATCGAATACACTTCCTTGACCAACGGGCTGAGCACGGCCGCTTGAAAACCGCTACCGGTACCAATCTCGAGCACTTTGTGCTCGGGCCGCGTATCGAGTTCCTGCGTCATGATCGCCACGATATAGGGACTGCTAATGGTCTGGGCCGAACCAATGGGCAATGCTCGGTCAAAATAGGCCTCGTTCCTGACGTTGGGCGGCACAAACTCGTGCCGCTCCGTATTGCGTATGGCGGAAAGTACACGCTCGTCGGTGACCCCACCTGGAATCAACACCTCTTTTATCAGCTGCTCGCGGGCAGCCTGGTAGTTGCTCGCAGGGGGAAACCCGGACTGAGCCAACACTGAAGTGTCAAACACGGCAGCCAAGCAGATGCAGGCGAGGCAGCAGACGACGAAACAAAATTGTAGTAAATGACCCGACATAATCTGCCTTTGAGCTAAGGAGTACTCGATGTGCACCAAACCGCCTGTCTTAGTTTAACACGTAGCCCGCTCCGCATTCATGGTTTTCTATGGAATAACCCGCAGAGTCGGCGCTTAAGAATCGTTCCAAGCGTTATGACCTTAACGCGAGCCTTCGAGCTTGAATCGCGCTGCCGATTCAACCGATGGAAGTCCCTAAGGAACTGGTGAGCGATGAGCAGGAGGCTTGGGACTCACCGACAGGCTTCAATCGATTTCAGCTACACCTATCAAAAGCGGATGGATTCGCGATGCTAAAGACTCTAAAGCAATTGGTGGCGTCGGGACTGCTTTGCGTTTCACCTTTGTGCGCGACCGCGCCGTGTGCGGAACGCCCGACCCTACAAGTCACTCGCGACCCGCGACCCGATATCCTCCCCTACCATTTGTACTACGCAACCAGCGAGTACCGCCGCGAGTACAATCGGCCCCGTTACCACACCGGCTGGCTAGCTCACAAAATCTCGCGCACGAGCCAAGAAGCGATGGTTTGGCGTGAGAATGTGCAAGCCGGAAACTACGATGAAAAGCACGCGCCACCCATGTACAAACGGTATTTTGCACCCAAGCCTTGGGAAGTCCTGCAAACCGGCGCGCGACCTGACTTCCCCAAGCCGCAGCCAGCGACTACCCCGCGGAACCGCACTTCAGGCACCGCAGAAGTCGAGCCCAGCCCAGTCAGCGAATCGGCCCCTCTAGAACTAGACCAATAACCATAGTAGTGGATCGCTCCGCCGATCCCACTCTCTTCAATCAAACGACGCCGCGAACCATTGCGATCAGCAATTGTGCAACGCGCTGAGCTGATTTCAGTTGATCTGATTTCAGCTGAACTGATCGGCGGAGCGATCAGCGACTGTGGGAACAACCAGCATGCGCTCAGTTATCGCTGAGCGCAGCGATACCATACGCCACGGCAGCAGCCAGCAACTCGATGTGCTCTGCGGTAGCGCACAGCGGCGGCATGACGACGATGACGTTTCCAAGGGGACGCATCCAAACTCCTTGCGTGAGCGCGGCTTGACACACTTGATGCCCCCGCCGCTCTGCCCACGGAAAAGGGGTTTGCTGCTGCTTGTCCGCGACCAGTTCGATTGCGGCGATCAATCCCAAGCAACGCACGTCTCCCACCAAGCGATGTTCGGCAAGTGGACGCAAACAGGCCTCCAGCAACTCCCCTTGCTGGGCTACGTTGGCCAATGTGTCTTCGGTCTCAAACAATTCAAGCGTGGCCAAACCGGCGGCACAGGCCAGTGGATTGCCTCCATACGTATGACCATGGAAAAACGACCGCGAGGCGGAGTACTCGCCGAGAAATGCATCCCAGATACGGCGGGTGGTCATCGTAGCGGCCAGTGGCAAGTAACCGCCGCTCAAGCCCTTGCCGGCACACAGAAAGTCAGGCGCTAACCCTTCCCATTCACTCCCCCACAGCTTCCCGGTGCGTCCCATACCCACGGCGATTTCATCGGCAATGAACAACACGCCATAACGATCTGCCAGCGCTTTCAGTCCACGCAGAAAGCCAACAGGATGCATGACCATGCCGGCGGCACCCTGCACCAACGGCTCAACAATGACAGCCGCGATCCGCTCACCAAAGCGTTCCAGCAGTTCGGCGTATTCGGCCAAGTAAAACTCGGCCGCATCTTGTTTACGAACGCCAGCCGGTAAGCGATAGGTGTCGGGACAAGGCCCGCGTACCACTTCAAACAACAGCGGAGCAAACATCGCATGAAATCGCGAGACCCCACCCACACTCACACTCCCTAACGTATCGCCATGGTAAGCGTTACCCACCGCCAAAAATCGGTCGCGCTGCGGCTCTGGCTGCGGACATTGCCGCCAATACTGAAAAGCCATCTTCAAAGCCACTTCCACCGCACTGGCACCATCGCTACTGAAGAACAAACACTCGAGTGCACCCGGTGTGGTTTCCAACAAGCGTTGGGTGAACTCAATCGTCGTGGGATTACTCATCCCCAACGAAGTCACATGCGCGACCCGCTCAAGCTGCGCGCGGACCGCCGCATCGATATGTGGGTGGCGATGGCCATGCACGTTGCACCACATACTGCTGACCCCGTCGAGCAGTTTGCGGCCGGTGGAATCATATAGCCAGACCCCCTCAGCCCGCTCGATGATCAAGGGCTCGTATTCGCTCATTTGAGTGAACGCGTGCCAATATTGCTCGCGATCGATCTGCAACAATTGCTCTGGCGACATCGGCGAAGCGGTAGACATTGATGAGAAGGTTGAGAACTTTGTCAATTGTTGGCCGACTTACCCACGAACTCCAGGATCACCAGTGTACTTCGACCGCTGCCCCGACGCGAACACCTAGCATGGCACTTGCACTATCTTCTGTCAGCACGATCTTGAGCGGACCGCTATCTTCCATAATGGCCACCAGGGTCAGCGGAGGCTGACTATGGTTTACGGGATAGAGTCCATAGGTTTCGTGCTCATCGACCACAACTCGTAGCGACGCATCTTGCGGGGCTCCCACCAGACTCTCGACTGGGATATCTGTGATCAGATTCCCCGAGTCGTCGACCGCTACAACTTTTCCTGTGAGCGTTTGTGACACTGCGTCGCCTCGCAAATAGGATACGTGACATGCATCATCCTGACGCGTCGTGTGGCAACGATTCATTCCCTGAACTTCGCCCCCCCGATTTACCGTTTGGGATTGTAACCATCTTCACGCCACCTTTACTAGCGGAATTTACGTTTCTCCTGATTATTCGCGACGAATCTTAATCTTGACCCCAAGCCCGCTGGCGATAGTTCACCGCTGGCAGCGATAAGAACATTCCCGAAGCGGTCAATCCCAACAACTTACAGCAGCCAAGCTCCATCATCCAATGGAACATTTGGGGCTGCGTTTAGTCTTTGCAGCCCGTGCGATTCCCTCGCCACTGCTATCAACTCACCTCCCTCCGCCAGGAAAACTGCCACCGGTGCCATGATGTCGCGACCTACATCTGTTGGATCAAAGTTTGACACAGCTCGCGCACCAACTTGGGATCTGCATTGGGGTTCTTCTTTTTGGCCGCTCCAATCAACGCCCCCAAGCCCTTGAGATCCCCTGCCTTGACCTGCTCGACCACTTTCGGGTTCTCAACCAACAGTTCACGGCACAACGACTCCAGTTCACCGCGATCGACGACGGCAATCCCCAGAGCCGCCTTGACCTCGTCCAGCTTCAGTGCGGGGTGCTCCAACCAATACTGGAACACATCTTTACCGCGAGAATTATCCAGATCCCCGGAGTCGATCGCCTGCAACAACACAGAAAACTGCTCAGCCCCCAGCGGAAAGTCCTCGATGGCGACACTCCGTTCATTGAGGGTGCGCATAACATCCTGCTGCACCCAGCTACTAACACGCTTGGGATTAGCACCAGTTGCCACCGCACGCTGAAAATACTCAACCACTCCCCTACCCTGCGAAACCAACACATCCGCATCGTAGGGCTTCAGCCCAAAGTCACTCTCCAAGCGCTGCCGCAAGACGGCAGGCAACTCACCCACTTGCTCACGACCACGAGTCAACCAAGCGTCGGTGATGCGAAGTGGCACCAAGTCGGGATCGGGGAAATAGCGATAGTCGGCCGACTCTTCTTTCTCACGCTGCGGAATGGTGACTCCAGCCGCATCATCCCAGCCCCGCGTTTGCTTAGGCGCTTCGCCAAGCTTCTGCCCCGTCTTCTGCCACTGCGCGTATTGCCGCTGCGACTCATACACGAGTGCCCGTTCGACCGCTCGAAAGCTATTGAGATTCTTCACCTCCACGATGGGAGTCGCCAGCATCTCACCGTCTTGTTCGATATGCAAGTTCACGTTGGCATCGGCTCGCAAACTTCCCTCTTGCATGTTGCAATCGGAGACACCCAGGTAGGTCAACAACAGTCGCAACTCGGTCAGGTAAGCCTTGGCGGCTTGCGGCGAATGAATGTCGGGCTGCGAAACGATCTCCAGCAAAGGAGTCCCGGTCCGGTTGAGGTCAATGCGACTGTCGGCTTTGCCCGCCGCTTCATCATGCATGCTCTTGCCAGCGTCTTCCTCCAAGTGCGCGCGAATCAAACGTACACGCATGGTTTCGCTCGGCGCGTCGGGATTCGGAAAATCGAGATAACCGACGTCACAAATCGGTTGATCGAATTGACTGATCTGATACCCCTTCGGCAAGTCGGGATAAAAATAGTTCTTGCGATCCCATTTGGTCTCATGGGCTATCTCACAATTGAGCGCCAAACCGGTACGGATCGCCAACTCGATCGCCCGTTCGTTGATGACCGGCAGGGCGCCGGGCAATCCCAAGCAGACAGGACAAACCTGCGTATTGGGAGCCGCACCAAAAGCGGTGGAGCAACCACAAAACAACTTGGTGATCGTGTCCAGTTGCACGTGGACTTCAATCCCAACGACGATCTTATACGGAGCACTATCCATAACAAAGCTTTCAACCGAAACAAACAATCTGGTAGGACATCTATCCCGAGCGGCAAGCCGTCCCGCACACCCGTTAATCCCACTCACCCGCGGCAACTCAACCACTCAAGCGGCTCAGGCAACCCCAGCAGCCAGGGACGGCTGGTGGAGTCCACTCTGCTGCAATTGATAAGCCACATTCAGCAAACGAGCTTCACCCAGCGCGGGGCCTTGCAACTGAATCGCCGTGGGCAAGCCACTGGGGCAAGCCCCGGCAGGCAGTGCCAGCCCGGGCAGACCCGCCAGGTTGGCACCGACGGTGAACAAATCCTCGAGGTACATTTGCACCGGGTCGTTAATTTTTTCACCAATCTTGAACGCCGTGGTGGGGGTCACCGGCCCGAGCACCACATCCACTTGTCCAAATGCTTGCTCGTAATCATTGGCGATCAACCGCCGCACTTGCAACGCTTTTTTGTAGTAGGACTCATAATAACCGGTGCTCAGCGCGAACGTCCCCAGCATGATGCGGCGTTTCACTTCGTCGCCAAAGCCCGCGCTGCGACTGCGAGCGATCATGGCATCGAGCGGCGAACTGGCTCCCGCTTCCCCGAGCTTGCGGAAACCATAATGCACTCCCTCATAGCGTTCCAAGTTGCCGCTGGCTTCGCAAGGAGCCACGATGTAGTAGGTTGCGACCGAATAGGCCGTATGCGGTAGATGCACATCGATTAACTCGGCCCCCAGCGACTGCAGCGTCTCTTGCGCTCGGGCCACCGCCAGACGAATAGAATCATCCAAGGCGGGATGATCGACGTGCTCCCGCACCACACCCACCTTCAGACCCTTGAGGGAAGCTCCCAACTCGGCGGTGTACTGAGGAACGGGGGTATCGAGCGAGGTGCTATCGCGCGGATCGTGCCCCGCCAACGACTCCATGCACGCCGCGATGTCTTCGACATAGTGCGCCAGCGGACCGACTTGATCGAGACTGCTGGCGAAGGCAATCAGTCCATAACGACTGACGCGACCATAGGTCGGCTTGAGCCCCACCACGCCACAGAAGGCAGCTGGCTGCCGCACAGAGCCTCCCGTATCGGTGCCGATCGCAAGCGGCACCATCCCGGCCGCCAAGGCCGCCGCACAACCACCGCTGGAACCTCCCGCCGTGCGCGCCACATCCCAGGGGTTTCGCGTCACGCCATGCACCCCCGTCTCGGTGCTCCCGCCCATGGCAAATTCGTCCATATTGTTCTTGCCGATCGGCACCAACCCCGCATCCAACAATTGCTGGAGCGCCGTGGCGGTGTACGGAGACCGAAAGTTCTCGAGCATCCGCGAGCAACAGGTGGTGAGCTCTCCCGACATGCAGAGGATGTCTTTGATCCCCACGGGGACTCCAGCCAACGGACCTAAACTCTCGCCGCAGGCCAGCCGCGCGTCGATCCCTTCGGCCCGCTGCAAGGCTTCGTCGCCAGTCAGACGCACAAAGGCATTGATCGAGGCGTTGGCAGCTTCGGTTCGCTTCAGAAAGTGAGCGGTGACTTCGCGACTGGATAACTCGCGCGAGGCAATTTTTCGCCCCAGCTCAACGGCAGATAGGTGTTCAAGTTTCATGCCACAGAGCTTAAAGTAGCTAGCTGAAACCAGCAAGTGACCGCTTCTTGCCTTACTACGGCTTCTTGACCAACACCGGCGGCACCAAAAAGAACTCGCCGTCGCTCTTGGGAGCATTGGCTAGGGCCTGTGCGTGACTCAACCCAGCGACCAGTACGTCAGCCCGCTTGGCCGAGTGCAGATCCAGCGGATGGGCCATGGGCTCGACTCCCGCCGTGTCGACTTCAGACAACTGCTCAACAAAAGTGACGATCTTGCCCAACTGGACTGCAAAGGCGTCCAGCTCAGCCTCCGGGAACTCCAACTTGGCCAGCCCCGCAACCTGCAGGACATCATCGCGGCTCAATTCCATCGGAGTTCTCCCCAGGAGAGCGGATCTTGCAACCAGTGTTGCTTGGAACGCACCCGATCCGGTCGCACAGTTGATCTAAAGAGTTAATTGTTTATCGGCTGATCTGTTTATCAGCTGATCTACTTAGTCGTCGGCAGTGCAAACGGCTTCTGCTTGACCACTTTGCGGATCACACCGCTGCGAATGCACTGGGTGCAGACTTGCAACTTCTTGTGTTCGCCACTGGGCAACTGCACCTTGATGCACTGCAGATTCGGCTTGAATTTGCGCCGCGTGATACCGGTGACCTTGGTACCCACACCACCCAAATACTTGGCCTTACCACGAATTTCGATGCTGTTTCCAACGGATGCTTGCTTACCGCAAACGGCACATTGACGGGCCATCAGAGGCTCCCCCAAAAAATAGACGATTATGATGTTACCCGGCAAAAGACTGCCGAAATGCTGACGTTTCACCGCAATCCCGTGACCTCACCACACCTCCCATTGAAGGTACATGGAGCTCAAGTGGATCGCAACGCGCCCGGTTCCTGGGACTAAGGCCCCCAGACGAACTCGGAAGTATACCGACAACGCCCTCAATTACAACACCAAACCAACCCCCTATTGTAGAACCCGTCACTTGTACCGCTTCAGCGAAAAATTGGATTGGTTGCAAGCCATCCCCCCCAGCCTGCTCGCCCCACTGGAAACGCATGGGCGGCGAACCGGCGGGGCAGTAGGTCACTACCAGCTTTGGGAAATCCTGCTCGGTACAGGCGCCGCAGCTGCGGGACAGAAGGGGACGCGAAGTCATGGTGGGTCAAGCAGCGAGTCGTCGGAAAAGAATCGACCCCAGGAGCTCAAGCGAGCGGCTGACTCGTGAGCTAACCGCTGGACTCAATGCGTTTCGAGCCATCCCCTCAAAGCAACCGTTGCAATCGAGCAGCATCCCATTCACAATGAATCGTCCGCGATCGTTCCGCCACTCCCGCTGAATCCCTACCGACAGTAAAACCATGAACCGATTTTTCTCCGCGCCGTGTTCACCAATCGCGCGGATCGCTTTGGCTATCGCCTGGACCACCGCGACCTACCTGGTAGTCACGCAGGCCGCACTGGCTCAAGAGCCGGTGCTGCGAGCTCTGATTCTGGATGGCCAAAACAATCACAATTGGCAAGCTACCACGCCGCTGATCAAAGCCACCTTGGAACACACGCAACGATTTTCGTGCGACGTAGCGACAGCGCCCGCTGCCGGCGGCGACATGTCCGCCTTCCAACCGAAGTTCGCGGACTATGACGTCGTCATTTCGAATTACAACGGCGAGCCTTGGTCGGCAGCCACCAACACCGCACTCGTCGAGTATGTCCGCGGGGGAGGTGGGTTTGTCAGCGTGCATGCCGCCAACAATGCCTTCCCGGCGTGGCCCGAGTACAACCAGATGATCGGCCTCGGAGGCTGGGGAGACCGCACCGAGAAAGATGGACCCTATGTCCGCTGGCGCAACGATAAGTTCGAACGAGATACGCAGGCGGGACGCGGTGGGAGCCATGGTCGTCGGCACCCCTTCGAAGTTATCGTCCGCGATACCACGCATCCGATCACTCGCGGGATTCCAGCGAGCTGGATGCAAGCCGAAGATGAACTGTACGCTGAACTGCGCGGACCCGCCAGCAACATGCAAGTCTTGGCCACCGCCTTTAGCAGCCAAGATACCGGAGGGACCGGCGAGCACGAGCCGATCTTGATGGCCATCGAGTTCGGCAAAGGACGCGTTTTTCATACCACCCTGGGACACGACGTGACCTCGATGAGTGGCACGGCGTTTCAGATCACTTTGCAGCGCGGGGCCGAGTGGGCCGCCACCGGCGCTGTAACGCAGCCAGCGGTCACCGCGGCCTTGATGAGTTCTCAAGAGGCGGTCACGCGCAATCCACTCGAGCTTGAGCCCATGGCTGCGGTCGATCCCCAGCAAGTCGACTTGGCGAAGACGCCCGACATCGCCTCGGACCCATTTGTATCGATCTTCAACGGCCAGGATCTGAGCGGCTGGTCGCAAAAGAACGGCTTGGCAACCTACGAAGTCTCCGAGGGAGCCATCGTGGGTCGCACTGCCAAGAACAGCCCCAACTCGTTCCTATGCACCGAACGCGACTATGCCGACTTTGAATTGACGTTTGAAGTTAAGCTGCAAGCCGGACTCAACTCCGGAGTGCAGATCCGTTCGAAGAGTCTGAACGAATTCGACAATGGCCGCGTGCATGGTCCGCAGGTTGAGATTGAGACCAGCCCTGGTACGTCGGGCTATATCTATGGTGAATCTACCGGTCGCGGTTGGCTCAGCCCCCATCAACCCGCCACCGAGGCCTTCAAGAACGATGCATGGAATCGCTACGTCGTCCGCGCCGTCGGGCCCCGCATTCAAACCTGGATCAACGGCCAGCCTATCGCAGACCTGTACGATCCATCTAGTTTCCAGGAGGGGTTTATTGGCTTGCAGGTCCACGGTGTCGGTGACAGCGGCCCCTTCGAAGTCCGCTGGCGCGATATCCGCATCCGCGAGATCCCCAAGCCCTAACGGGTAAAACTCAGTGTAGAACGATTGTCCCAATCGTTTACGAGAGCGATTGGGACAATCGCTCGACTATGGCAAGGCGATTGGGACAATTGCTCGACGATTACGTCCGGACGCGTTCAGGAAGCCGGCCTACGATTCGCTAGTGCGACCGGATACCCCAATGCCTAAATTAGCGTATGCACATCTTCGGCATGTGGGGGTTCGACCCGCTTAAATCAGGCAGCGCCAAAGACGGATTCCTTGAGTTCGACTTGTCTCGACCGACGGAATCACCTACTTAGGCAGATGGACCCACGGCATTCTTAACGGTGAACCCATCCGGCGCCGACGGGTCGTTTCCAGAGCATGTGGAGTTCAAGCATGTCGCGTTATTTTTTATGGTTGTTCGCCTGCGCATTTTTCTTTGCCGCAGGCTGCGCTAGCCAACCCGCAAGCGAACCAACAACTCTCAGCGAATGGGGCAAGTTGTCTCGCCCCAAGTAGAACAATCCGCTCAGCCCACAGCCATCCAACTCGGTTCCCAACCAGCTCGATAGGGTTTGGTGAGCATCGCAGTTGCCTGCGGGGCGCCGGTTAACTTCATCTCGGCAGCCTCCCACCGCAATGCCTGGCCAGGCAAACGTATGGCAATCGTTCCTAACAAAACAGTCTCCGAGAGTGGCCCCGAGTAGTCGAAGTGCGACGTGGCCTCTCCCTCCCCACGACACGCGTCCACCCACGACGTGTAATGATCGACTCCCGGAACCACTGGAATCTCAAACTCAGCAAACTTCTCTTCAGGGAATAGCTTGGGCATGCCGACGTGGGGGATTACTAATTGCCCCAGTTCGCCCATCAGCACCGATCCCGAACCGGGTAATGGGTAGCTCTCGGGCAAGCCAAGTGCCTCGCGCGGTGGAAAGTACCCTGCCCCGTCATACCAGGTAACGCGAATCGTCGGCTCCGCGGTCATTTCCGTTCCCGGAAATTCATAACGGACCGTCGATGACTTGTTCCAGATCTCCTGATTGATCGCTGGCGCTTCGGCGCGAATGGATGTTGGTGCAGTGAGTTGCAAAGCCATACTCACCGGATCCAAAATATGGCAGCCAAAATCTCCCAGTTGCCCGTTGGAAAAGGCTTGCCATGCCCGCCAATTAAATGAGTGATATATCTTCGATAAGTAAGGGCGTTCTGCCGCGACTCCCAGCCAATGATCCCAATGCAGGTAGTCAGGAATCGGTTCGCTCCCCGGCGGTCGATCATCGACGAGTATCCAACCCATGGCTCCACTTTGCCACGAATGCACCTCGCGCACCTTGCCGATCGCCCCATCATGAACCAGTTTCACCGCCGTACGATATGCCTCGTGCGATTGGATTTGATTCCCCATCTGCGTCACCACCTTGTGCTTCTGGGCAGCCAGTTGCATCTGCCGCGCCTCGAAGACCGTATGCGTCAGTGGCTTTTGGCACTGCACATGCTTTCCTAATTGCATGGCGGCCAACGAAATCGGTGCATGCATGTGATCAGGCGTCGAGACGATCACCGCATCGATCTCTTGACTTGCATCGAGCAGTCGTCGCCAATCGGTAAACAACTTCGCCTGCGGATAAGCCTCGGCGGCTTGACCCAAATGGGCTTTCGATTCATCCACATCGCACAGCGCCACCACCTGCGCATGAGGACTGGCCGCTGTCGCCGTCAGGTCGGACCATCCTTTTCCGCCTGTACCAATCGAAGCCAAATTGACTTTACTGTTGGCCCCATACACCCGCGAGTAGCTGAGTGCCGAAGCAGCTACCACTGCGCCGGCCACCCCAGCTCGTTTCAAGAATTGCCGACGATTGGTAGAGTGCATTACCGCCATGATGGATACCTCAATAAAGTAAGGGACTGCCGTAGTGGATCTTGCTAAAGATCCTCTTATCCTATCTCTATCGGAGATAGAAAAACACGGGAGCTTCAGGCAGGTCGCCATAAGTTATCGGGGATAAACTGCTGCGCCCCTCCCCGGCCCTGTGGGCCGACCCTCCCTGAGTGAATTCAAGCAGAACGCTTGAATTCACTAAGGAAGGGTAAGTTGCGCGACTGACCGTTGCCAAATCGCTATATCCACGGAGATACGAAATTCAGGAGCTTTAGCAAGCTCCACTACATATTCGGGAGCTTTAGCAAGCTCCACTACGGGATGCTGGCATCTTAGTAAAATCCACTAGGCCGATCGAGCTGCTACAATGGGCAATGCGAGCGAGCAGAGCGTGACTCGCCTATTTCGATCGGAGCTTCAGCGTGAAAGCACTACTCTCTCCATCCATGGCGATCTTTCTCGGCGTGCTGACCTGCCTCGGCGAGCCGCTGCGGGGGGACGAAACGACCGACTACATCGGGCATCTCAAATACATCGAGCATGTCAAACCGCTGCTAACCAAACACTGCTATGCCTGCCACGGAGCGCTGAAGCAGGAGTCCGATCTGCGACTCGATACCCGCGAGCTGATCCTGCAGGGTGGCAGCAGCGGGCCAGCACTAATCGCCGGCGACGCCGAGCAGAGTGAATTGCTTACGCGGCTAATGGCTGACGATGACACTCGCATGCCACCCGACGGTAGTCCACTGCCTGCAGCAGACATCGAGCAACTGCGGCGTTGGATCGAACGGGGCGCGGAGGGACCACGCGACGAAAGTCCCGAGAAGGATCCGGGCGAACACTGGGCGTTTCAGAAATTGACCCGACCTGCACTGCCAGCGCCTGACAACGGCAATTCGTCCGCTCTCACTCATCCCATCGATGCGTTCGTTGCCGCGAAACGGGGCGAGCAATCGATCCAGCCGCTGCCGCTAGCCGACAAAGCGACGCTGCTCCGCCGCCTGTATCTCGATCTAATCGGTCTGCCACCATCGCTGGAAGAGCTGCAAGCGTTTCTTGATGATGACTCCGCCGATGCGTTCGAACAAGTTGTCGATCGCTTGTTGGCTGCACCTCAACATGGTGAACGCTGGGGGCGGCATTGGATGGATGTTTGGCGATACAGCGATTGGTACGGTCGCCGCTCCGTCCCCGATGTGATGAACAGCTACCCGATGATCTGGCGATGGCGGGATTGGATCGTCCGCTCGCTCAACGAAGACAAGCCGTACGATCGAATGGTCACGGAGATGCTGGCCGGCGATGAGCTACTGCCGACCGATGAGCTCAATGTCGTCGCCACAGGCTTCTTGGTGCGGAGTTGGTTTAAATGGAATTACGAAACGTGGAAGAAGGACCTCGTCGAACACACCGGCAAGGCCTTTTTGGGAGTCACCTTGAACTGCTGTCAGTGCCACGACCATAAGTACGATCCCTTTTCGCAAGAAGACTACTTCCGTTTTCGCGCCTTCTTCGAACCACTCGAATTGCGACACGACCGAGTGCCGGGAGAAGCCGACCCGGGAAAATTTCGCAAGTATGTGTATGTAGAATCCTACGGTCCGATCAACAGTGGCTTGGTGCGGGTGTTCGACGAGTACCTGGATGCGCCGACCCGGATGTTTGCCAATGGCGATGCACGCTTGATCATCGACGGCCAGCCTCCGGTTCAGCCTGGAGTTCCGACCTTCTTGCAGACTCAGCCGCTGCCCATCGCTCCACTGGAACTCCCTCTCGCTGCGGCCTATCCAGGCATACGAGATTTTATCAAGGACGAAGAACTCTCCAAGCTTCGTGCGCAAGTTCAGACGACGAGCGAAGAATTGAAAGCCCTGCATCCTACCGCAGGCCACACACTCCCGCTGCAGGCAGAACTTCAAGCCGCCGAGTTGGCCCTGGAAACGGCTCGTGAACAAGCTTACCAACGACTCGCCGCTTCTGACACCCAACCGCACGAGAACATCCTCGAAGGTAGACAATCTCTGGTGATCGATGCCAAGCTTGGACGTCGATTGCTTTCGCATGCGCTACCGGGTCTGGATACGCTCCGCGATGGTGCGCACGTGTCGTACCTAATCCAGATCGTGCAGGACGGACATACCAACTTGCAGTTGGCACTCGACACCAGCCAAGGCCTGACGGGTGGCTACGTCGCTTTTGAAGCGGGAAGTATCAAGACCTATGCACCAGGCGGCTTCAATGAATTCTCTGCCGGCACCTACGACTTGGCCGCCGGGCAGAATCGCTTTGAAGTTCGCTTGCAACTCGACTTGGCACATGACCGGTTTTTGCTCAGCGTTACCTCACTGGCCGATCAAAGCCTGCTGGTCGACTCCGTGCCCGCTGCGCTGAATGGCTGGAAGCCGCAAGCAGATGGGAAACGTGGCTTGTTCATCGATTGCCGACCAGGGACTGCTGCCAACTTCGATGCACTCGCATTCATGCAACCTGACGGCGCACCGCTCCTGCGGTTCGATTTCGAAACGCCACCCGAAGAAGATGGCCTTGAGATCGTCCAGACCACCGCAGACGCCGGAACGATGCGTTGGATAGCAACCAACTTTTGTCAGCCACCAGCTACATCGAAAGTTATCTCGGCCGTATCGTCCGATGCCGACCTCCAAGCCGCACTAGCGCGAACGTTCGCTGCTCGGCAAGCCAGCCGCTTACCCGATCTGAAACTCCGCGCCGCGACCGCCAAATGGGATGCCGCCGAACAAGAGCTGGCCAGCCTCGAGCTGCGCATCGCTACCGATCTCGCCCGCTACGAAGAGCACTCTCCATCGTCGTCGACTGAATCGATTGACGAGCACATCCAAGCGCAGATCGAACACGCTTGCCTAGTCGAACGTCGGGCGACGGTGGCGACCGCCCAGGCAAACGCGTTGGCCACCGAAGTGGGAGTTGCAGTAGCCGAGATCCAGTTGGCGGAGAGTCGCAAGCAGTCCGATGCAGCGGCCATTGAGTCCACACAGCAGGCGCTGCTCGCCTCGCAACAACTCCACTCGGCTGCGAGTGAACGGCTGCGCGAGGCCCAGGTTAAGCTGACTGAGGAGTTGGGAGAGTACACTCCGTTGTCCCCAAAGTATCCGGAGCAAACCAGCGGTCGCCGCACCGCCTTGGCCCAGTGGATCACCAGTCCCGATAATCCGCTAACCGCCCGCGTAGCGGTAAATCACATTTGGATCCGCCATTTTGGCCAAGCCATTGTTGACACAACCGACGACTTTGGGCGCAACGGGAGCCCACCCACGCACCCCGAGTTGATTGATTGGCTCGCATCTGAGCTAGTTGATTCCGGTTGGTCGATGAAGCACCTGCATCGTTTGATCGTTACCAGCCAAACCTATCGTTTGGCCAGCATGCTGCCGGCCGATCACCCCAAGTTAAAGACAGCGAGTGCATCGCATGAACTAGATCCCGACAATCGCTACCTCTGGCACTTTCCGGTCGGGCGGATGCAAGCCGAAGTGGTCCGAGATAGCCTCTTGGCGGTTGCAGGCACCTTAGAAAATACCATGGGTGGACATGAGCTCGACCATCAGCAAGGTCTGACGTCGCATCGTCGCAGTCTTTATTTTGCCCATCATGGCGAAGAAAAAATGGAGTTCCTGGAATTGTTCGATGGGGCCAACCCAAGCGATTGCTACAAACGCACCCTGTCGGTACAACCCCAACAGGCACTTGCACTCACCAATAGCGAATTGACGCAAGCACTCAGTCGCACGCTGGCCCTGCAACTCTGGAGCACCGCACAAGAGCCCCCCGCGCATTCACGGGTATTACAAGCCGTTGAACAGGATACGGCAAGCGATGCACAGAGCGATGCTGAATCGTTAGCGCACGAACTAAATCAACCTCTGGTCCGATTTGCGCGGCTAGCGTTTCTGCATGTTTTGAATCGCGAGCCGCTGGATGCTGAGTTGCAAGCGACGCTGCGATTTCTGAAGGAGCAGTCGGTGCTGCTGGAGCAGTCCCAAACGCTCGGCGATGCCAAGTTTGATCCACAGGAACGTGCCCGCGCCAATGTGATCCATGCTTTAATGAACCATAACGATTTTGTTACCATCCGCTAGGTAGTGTCGAACAATTGTCCCCAATTGTTCTAAATAAAGTTTCGAACAATTGTCCTCAATTGTTCTGAATAAACTTCTCAAAATTTTGCGACGAAAAGAAACAGTTGAGGACAGCTGCTCGACACTGTAAACCTTGAACAGTTGGGGACAGCTGTTCGACACCAAAGATTTCTATGAAAAATAACAAGACACAATTTTGCGGCCGAACACGTCGGACGTTCTTGAGCAATCTTGGATTGGGATTTGGCGGCATTGCTCTCAACGCTATGCTGGACCGCGATCGCATGGCACATGCCGCCGAAGGCTATAAACAACCCAGCGGCCCACCGCGCGCGGCCCCCAAAGCCAAGAATGTCATCTGGATCTTTCTATCCGGCGGCGTGAGCCAAATGGAGACCTTTGACCCGAAACCGCTACTCAACTCGCTGCAGGGAAAAACTTACGATGAAACCACCCTGCCCAACCCGCAGAAGCAACCACTTTTCCTCGAGCGTTCGCGGTCGGTGGTAGGGATGGATCGCGAGTTGCACTCGAAAATATTTCCGTTGCAAGTTGGTTTCAGAAAGTATGGAGAGATTGGATTGGAGGTTAGCGATTGGTTGCCACAGATCGCCACCTGCGCCGATGATTTGGCGGTCGTGCGTTCGATGTGGACCACCGACAACGATCATGCCGCCGAGTTCCAGATGCATAATGGACGTCACAAGCTGGATGCCCCAGAACCAACACTCGGCGCTTGGATCAACTACGGGCTAGGGACCCTCAACGAGAACCTGCCTCAATTCGTGTTCCTGGGCGAGTTCAAAGATCAGCGCGTCAAGGAGAACTTTGATGCGCACTACCTTGGACCGACCTACAGCGGCGTGCACATGCACTTGGACGCAGCCAATCCACTGGCTTTTGGTAAGCGAGTCGCCGACGTAACCGCCCGCGAACAGCAGGGAGAATTCGAGTACTTGCAACGGTTGAATCGCATCACGGCCGAACAATACCCCTTGGATGAACAGTTGCAAGCTCGCATCAACGCGTATGAACTTGCTTTCCGCATGCAGCAGTCGGTACCCGAGACACTCAACCTGTCCGACGAAACCGGCGAGACCCAGCGGCTGTATGGACTTGATAACCCAACCACTGCCGTTTACGGCCAACGTTGCTTGGCAGCGCGGCGTTTGGCAGAGCGTGGCGTTCGATTCACGTTGTTGTACCTGAGCGACTTTGGCGAATGGGATTCGCACACCGACCTGCAAAAGAATCACTCGCGTTCCTGCCAGCGCATCGATCAACCCATCGCGGGATTGCTCAAGGATATGAAGCGGCGAGGGATGTTTGAAGACACTGTGGTTGTCTTCACCACCGAGTTTGGTCGTACACCGGGTGTCGAGTACGGGATGTTTAACAAGGCAGCTACCGGTCGCGACCATCATCCCCATGGCTTCACCATTTGGCTAGCGGGGGCAGGAATTAAGCCCGGCATCCATGGTGCTACGGATGAGCTTGGCTTTCACGCCATCGAGCATCCGCACTATGTCACCGACTTGCACGCCACGCTTTACCAGCTCCTGGGCATCGACGCTCGGCGACTGGAAATCCCAGGTCGCAAGCGATTGGAAATGGATTACGGCCAGGCGATTCAGGAGATCCTGGCATGACTAAGAGGCATGACAACGCAACTTGGCAGATGATCCGTTAAGTCTTGGTCTGTTCATAGTCGGTGGTGAACAATGATTCATTTTTTAAAACACGGAGGCACGGAGTTCACAGAGGACTCGGCGCGGAAACTCTGTGTCCTCCGTGCCTCCGTGTTTAATCGTTTGCTTCCATGTAACATGGTGGAGTTCTTAAGATGGTTCGCGTTTCTCTGTTAACCGGCTTGCTGTGCTGCCTGCTTGCCGGGACTCTTATCGCGCAAGTGGCAACGGAGTCGACGGCGACTGGCGGCAGTGGCTCCAACGCGTTGCACATCGAAGACATTGCGCAGTTTGCAAGACCCGCCGAATCCTATCACTTCTTGATATACGACCAGGCCCTGCCGAGAGATGGCGGTGGACTTCTGTCACTTACCGTCAAACAACCGCTACCCACCGCAAATCGCAATGTCGCTGAGCCCATTCCCATATCCGAAGCGACGATTCCGCAACTTGCGCCGGACCGCGTCCCGCAACCGTACGAGCTCTTCCGGCCGGGGAAGTCCATTGTCGTGGAGGGCAACAGGGTCTTATTGCGGGGCGATGGAACGGAACAGGAAAGCGTGCTGATCGAGGGACCCGATGTTTCCGAGCTGCGTTTCGCATCCGAATTCGTGCGGACGGCACTCTCCCCAAGCGGCCGCAAGTTGGCTGTGGCCCTGCTGGCGGTGCACGACTATGACGACCCCAACGATTTCCCTCTGTACGACATTTATGTGCTGGACCTGTTTATCCCGGTGGTCGCCTTTCCCAAAGCCTTGAGTCAGATCGAATCAGGCGACCAACACCGGCCAAAACGAATTCGAGAAGGAGTGCGCGGAGACACTTCGCTGGGCGGAGCACTGTTTCCACATGCAAATGCTCCGCCGTTATTTTGGGCCGACGAAGAAACGGTGATCTTCGCTACTCCCAACGAACGATTGGTGAACTCCGCAGGGACGGTAATCGACCTCGTGGGCGATCAAGTTGCCTTCGATTTGAGTCGATTCGAAGGTCAAGTTGTGATGAAGGATGGCGAGTTTTTAACCCCCACGCATGACTTGATCGGAGTCAACGTCGAAAGCCAGGCGACTCAAACATATTGCGAGCTCAACCTGGGCGGAGTCCAATCCGTCGATTTCTGGCGGCGGAGTGATGGGGCGATTATGTTGCGCAACCGCGGAAAGGACCTGCGAATCGACTTGAAGCGGCAAACAGCGAGCGAGGACCGCAAGTTATCGCCAAGGTACGAGTTGCGGGGCGATCGCTTTGAACCTTCCTTGTGGTACGGCGACGAGCTGCTTTGCGACAAGTTGTACTACAAACACGTGGCAGTATCCCCAGACGGTCAGTGCGTTGCTTGGTATGCGCGGAGCGCCAAAGTTCTGAACAAGACCAACCTCGGCAACACATCTCAATACCCAACCACCCTTTGGTTCTATTCACCCTGGACCGGCAAAGTCACCATGGCCGAAGGCAATTTTCATAGCCAGGACTCTAGTTATCCGCGTGGCGATCCCGAGTTCAACACCAGCCTCCGCTGGCTCGCCGCTCCCGAGTAGGACCTTATCACCTACAGCAGCACTTCATGCACAACTCGGCCATGCACGTCGGTCAAACGCATGTCGCGACCACCAAAGCGGAAGGTGAGTTGCTGATGGTCCAACCCAAGTTGATGCAAAATGGTGGCGTGCACATCGTGAATGTCCAGGGCGTTTTCAATGGCACTCATCCCCATTTCATCGGTCATGCCGTACGTCATGCCACCCCGCACGCCACCTCCGGCCATCCAAATGGTGTAGCCACTGACGTGATGATCGCGGCCGTCGGTCCCGGCGCTGTGAGGCGTCCGCCCCATCTCGCCAGCCCACACAATCAACGTGTCATCGAGCAAGCCGCGGCGCTTGAGATCAACGATTAAGGCTGCTACCGGTTGATCCGTGATGCGGGCATTCTCCTCGTGTCGCAACTTGAGTTCTCCATGCTGGTCCCAAGGTGAATTGTTCGCATGGGTACTGGGGCACGTAATCTCGATGAACCGTACTCCCGCCTCAGCCAAACGCCGTGCCCTCAGGCATTGCAACGCATAGTACTTGTCGAAGTCGTTGGCTCGGTCCACACCATACAGGGCGAGCGTTTCGGGGGTCTCGCCGCTGATGTCACACAACTCGGGTACCAGCGACTGCATCCGCGCGGCGGTTTCGTAGTTGCGAATGCTTGACTCAATCGCTTCGCTGGCTGGTCCTCGTTCCAGTGCAAAGTGGCTGTCTCGCTCGCGGAGAAAATCAAGCTTGGCTCGTTGAACCAGTTTGGGATCGGCAGGCACAATGTTGTCGACAGGAACTCCCTGGGCACGCACCAAGGTGGCTTGATGTGTTGCCGGCAGAAACGAACTGGCAAAGTTCTGGAAGCCGCCGTTGGGTATCCAGTCGTTGTTCAAAAGCATGTAGCCTGGCAGTTGTTCGTTCTCGCGTCCCAGCCCGTACGAAACCCACGAACCCATGCTGGGAGCCGCTGCGATCGAGCGTCCCGTGTGCAAGAGCAATGACTGCGCACCGTGCAAAGGGGTCTCGCCCGTCAACGAGCGGATCACGCACAGTTCATCCACAACTTTGGCCACCCGCGGAAACAAATCGCTGACCCATAATCCCGACTCGCCGTACTTGCGAAACGCCCAGGGACTGCCGAGCCATTTGCGTCCTGCGCTGACGGCTTGCGAGCGCGGATCCGGACGCCACGACGCGGGTTGACCGCTGAGTCGAGTGAGTTCCGGCTTGGGATCAAAGGTATCGACGTGCGACACCCCTCCATCCATGAACAGGAAGATGACCCGCTTGGCCCGCGGAGCAAAGTGGGTTTTGTCTTGCCCCAGCACCGTGTGCTGTGTGCGAGCCGCCAACCCCGCAAAGGCTAACCAACCAAAGCCCAATCGCGATCGACGGAGCATTTCACGCCGAGTCCAGTTACGGGACATAGATGAACTCCTTGAGGTTAAAGATCGCGTGCGCCGCATCCCGCCAAGCCACCGAGTCGTTCAGCAAATCCACTGAACTTCCATGCAGCTCTGCACTCTGTCGCAGCAATTGCACCAACCGGTCGACTTCATCCGCTTTGATAGTCCGCGATAAGGCTCGCTCCAACATCCACTTCGCGCGTTGCTCAATGGTCTGAGCTCCATCGGCGAGCTGTCGTTGACTCCAATAACTGGACATCTCCAGCACGAAGGGATCGTTGAGCATCGCCAAGGCTTGGTCCGGAACGTTGGTCACATCGCGTCGGCCAACGGTTTGTTTGGGGAGCGGCTGATTGAACAAAGCCAAGAAACGGGGTGTTTCCATCAAGGTCATTTCTGTGTAGATGCTGCGCCGCCCCTGACCATCGAGCGGTCCCTTGAACAAGCGTTTCTGCGCATCCTCGGCGGCTCGATAGGGTTCGATCGGTGGCCCAAACAGACTGGGCTCGAGCCGTCCCGACACTGCGAGCAGAGTATCCCGTAGTGCCTCGGCCTCAAGTCGCCGCATGGGGAGATGATGCCACAGTCGATTCTCTGGATCGCGCTCGATTGCTCTAACGTCCGGAACACTTTGTTGCCGCCAGACGGACGATGTGACCAACATTCGAATGAGTTTCTTCGTCGACCAACCTTCGTCGACAAATCGCTGTGCCAAAAAATCGAGCAACTCCGGATGACTGGGCAATTCACCCAAGTGCCCAAAATCGTCGGTCGTGCGCACCAAACCGGCACCAAACAGATAATGCCAAACCCGATTCACATAAACTCTGGCGGTTAATGGATTATCGGCCGAGGCAACATTTTGCGCCCATTCCAAGCGACCGCTCGACAGCGAAGCTGCGACAGTGGACGGTTCGATAGTGGACGATTCGATAGTGGATGGTTCGGTGGTGGACACACGCTGCAAAAAGCGGACCTGCCCACGCGCAACCCGTTCGCCGAAGTCGGTATAAGAACCTCGGATAGCCAAACATTCGTCTTCTCCTTCGTTCCAATCGGCTGCCGAACCCACGGTGCGATCGGGATGAAGCTGCTGCTCCAATTGCCGATAGGTAGCGACGAGGCTAGTAACTTGAGGGCTGGCAGCGATGTCGTTGGGGAGCAAATTTAGGTTCATCGCATCGTTCAGCAATCGCACATCGTCGGCCGTGCACTCGTCGCGGCTCCAGCGCTCGACAGCTCCGCGCACCAGCCGCGTCAAGCGACGTGCCCAATCGGGTTCAGCGGCCAGTTCATCCGCCGGTTCATCGAACAACGGCGCAAACCGCGACAACTCATCCTGCGGTGCTTGGCCAGCGGGATGTTGATAGATTCGCGAAACACCAAACCAAGAGCGAGGATCACTCACTTCGGCCTCATTCACTCCGCCGTAACCAACGCGCGGTGGAAAATAATTGTTCAGCGACTTGGTTGCCAGCTCGTAGTACACGCGGCGCGGCAGCCGATCGATACTCCCTTCCAGCGTATCGAAGTTGCCCGCCACTAGTGTCTGCCAACTGGGCAGTGATGAAGCGGGGAACTGCATTCGCTCGGGATTCAACGCACGATCGACGACAAACGATGATGACGCAAACTTACCAGCGACCAGTTCCAGGGAGAACGTGACTGGCTCAAGGGGATTTTGATTCGGACTTTGTAGATTCCCCGCCAGTCGCTGCGACCAGACATGCGAGTAGCGGCCGGCTGGAAGCAAGTGCTGCAGCAGTTGTTCCCCTTCGGCATTGATTACCAATTCGCCGTCGGCCACCAGCCCGTGCTGCATGCCGAAGCCATCCCACTGCCAACCATGTGTACCTTCTGCATCGCCAAAGTCCGCTACAAGCTTTACATTCGCGAAATTAGCCGCAACTCGCCGCTCGCGTTCGGCGACAAACTCTGCCTGCGTCAGCGGAGCGGCTTGCGATCGCTTCCAGAACTCCGCCAATGTTCCTGGAAAAGGAGTTGCCGGTGGTTCAGCGATGGCCAGCGCTCGCAGTTTGTCGACCGCGCCGCCAGCTGAGTCCACGTCGGTGGCAGCCAACCATAACAGGCTCAGCTCCTGCTTTAGCTTCTGCTTAATGTCCCGCATCTGATCGATCGTGGCCAAGTTGGGATCAATGCCATCGATTGCGCGGGCACTGTAGCGGGTACTCATTAGCATCCCCGCGAGCGAATAAAAGTCCCGTTGCTCGACGGCATCCAGCTTGTGATCATGGCACTGAGCGCAAGCTAGCGTTGTCCCAAGAAAGGCTTTGCCCAACGTATCGATGGTATTGGCGACCGCTTCCTGGGTCACCCCTTCAGCAGCCGAATTGTCTCCATGCCGGCGTTCCCCCAGTCGCAGCATCATCGGTCCAATCAAGGCTTCGTTCACTCCTGACTCGGGTGCAAGTCGTGGCTCGAGCAGATCCCCGGCGATTTGTTCGAGTACCATTCGATCGTAGGGCCTATCATCGTTGAACGCGCGAATGAGATAGTCACGATAATGCCAGGCGTTTTTGGCGGGCACATCCCATTCGTAACCATGCGTATCGGCGTAGTGAACGACATCCATCCAATGACGCGCCCAGCGTTCTCCGAACTGTGGGCTGCTGAGCAAACGATCGACCAGCGTTTCGTAGGCATGCGGCGAATCATCCAACTCGAACTGCCGCGCGAGTTCGGGAGTGGGTGGCAAACCGACTAAGGCAAAACTCAGACGTCGAGCCAATGTTTTTCGATCGGCCTCAGGGGCTGGTCCCAATTGCTGCCGCTCCAGTTCGGCCAATACGAAGCGATCCACGTCGGTCCGCACCCATGTTTCTTGGAGCACCTCGGGGATCGCAACTTCCGCGACCGGTTGTAGGCTCCACCAAGCAAGTCGCTGTGAAAATTCGGTTTCCCATGTTTGCGTTGGATCCAGCTGTTCCAGAGGAAGATCGCGCGGATCGGGGGCTCCCATCGCAATCCAGGTCGCGAAGTCATCGAGCACCGATTCAGGCAATTTATTGAGTGTCGGTGGCATTGCCGACGCGCTGCTGTCATGCCGCATCGCCAGCATGAGTGGGCTTTCGTCTGGCTGGCCCGGCACGATGGCTGGAGAACCTGAATCGCCGCCTGCTTGCCAGCCCGCCAACAAGTCAAGTCGCAGGCCACCTTCGAGCGCCTGGGAGCGAGCGCTGTGGCATTGGTAGCAGTGTTCGACTAGAACTGGGCGAATCTTCCGCTCAAAAAACTCGACACCCTCATTGGCCGCCGACAGCGAACTCGCGAGGACCAGCCAGCTTGTCAGCAGCAAAAGCGACTTGAGCATCGGAAGGTATCTTAAGGCGGGAGGTAGAAGGCGGGGAGAAGAAACCCACGGCTGTAAACATCTATGAACTACGAAATAGGCGGTCACGGGAGGGCGACGCGGTCACGGGAGGGCGACGCTCCTGCGGAGCCTTCATGGGCCGCCACCAGCCGTTCACAAGCAAGCGACAATGCTCGCTTGGCTTGTGGACGTTAGGTGGCTGTGCAAAAAAGCTCGGCAGGAGCCTCGCTCTCCCGACTTTATATTCTACTGGTTAAATCGCAATGAAAGATGTTTAAAGAGGTGGGGGTCCACTCCTATTCTAGCGACTGCAGTCGCAGCAATCCATCGTTGCATCGAACTCGCCCCACGGATGGGAACGAATGGTGTAAGCTGATGAGCGGAGCGTTCAAACTGCAGCGGCACATTGACTTGGGAGATTCGACATGCATTGACTTGGGAGATTCGACATGCATTACCGTGAGCAAAAGAGACCGATCGATCGAAAAGGCACGGAAAGAAAAGGCACGGAAACTAGTGTGCTGCGTTGCATTTTTGCTGGCTTGTTGATCGTCGTTATCGCTGGGTGCAAGCCCGAAGCGATGGAGAGCGAGCGTGTGGTGGATATCGCTGCACCCACACCCGCCGATATCGTAAAGTCTGAGGCAAAAGCAATTCGCTTTTCAACACTCACCGGGAGTTCGCCTGAGTGGGGGCCAGCGCCCGACAAAAACCTCTATGCGACCAACAGCCTGCTGGGACAAGTCGCCCCCGACTTGATCGTCGCCGAGTGGATCGGACCAGAACCCAACATCGAGGGGAAGTTTGTGCTGATCGACTTCTGGGCCACATGATGCGGGCCGTGCCGCCAAGCGATTCCGGAACTTAACGAGTACGCCGCCCACTTCGCCGAAGAACTCGCTGTGATCGGACTTTCCGACGAGCCAGTGGAAAAGATCAATGCCATGTCTGGTCCCAAGATCGAGTACTATTCAGGGACCGATCCTGAAGCCAGCACAAAAAAGACAGTCGGCATCAAGGGAATCCCGCATGTGTTGTTGGTCGATCCCGCTGGCAAGGTCTGTTGGCAGGGCATTCCAGGAATGACCGGCCATGAATTGACCATGAATGTTATTCAAGAAAAAATCGACGCGTTTCGCAATCAATGAGACTCGTCATTTGCCCATCTACGATCTACTTAGGTTTCTCTAACTGGATCGTGGCCAACACGGCGCGGTGATCGGAAGGCCAGGGAGCAATGACAACGTCCGCTGACTTCGGATCTTCGCCAACAACCTGACAGTTGTCCATCGAGCAAAAACGGTTGTCAGCAAACACAAAATCGATCCGATCGTGGTGATCTTGCGTGTCGGCCGCTTGAGTCAACGGAGTCCAGGTGAATCCGGGATTCGCGAGTTCATCGGGGAATTGCGTGCGGTAAGTGTCCAGCAATCCCTCCTCAGTGACTCGGCTCGTCGTCGGGTAAGAGACTTTCAATGGATGAGTCCCCTGCTCGGCAGCCCGCTGTGTCCAATCGAGGTGCGAGGGCTCGTTGAAGTCACCCGTCACAAACACGGGTACTCCCTGGTCGCGGACTTCGACGAGTTCAGCCAACATGCGTTGCAATGGCTCGCCGCGCGAGCGCTTGGCCCAATCGATGGCTGCGGCTTCCGTGCTAATAAACGGAGCTTCGCCATAGGGAATGTTCAGGAGTTGATACGGTTGATACGGAGCAGCCGGAAAGTGGACGTTGAAAAGGCAAATTGTGAGCGTCGGTGAAACTTCGATAAAGACACCCCATTTTGCGGGAGTATGTCCGGTGATTGGATAACGACTGATTACTGCCGTCCTTCCCCCCTGGGCGAAATGGTGCCAACCTAGCTCCTTGGAGATCTTAACGCTGTTATCGCCTGAAGCATCGTGCGTTTCCTGAACACCGATCACATCGGCCAGCTTCATAACGGCAGCCGATTGGGATAACTCTTGGCCAGCTTGAACGCCACCAACCCATAGATTGAATGACATGACCCGCAGTGTCACAGGATCTTCTGCCAAGACAGCGGTCGACACATAGATCGAAAGAAAACAGAGTAGAGTGGCGAAACGACACTTCGCGCTGAACGCGAGCATGCCAACTCTTCCCTCTCGGCGGAGGCCATAGTCAAGCGAGCGGGGAGGGGACACAGCGTGGCGATAAGAATCAATGTCGACAAAAAATCGGTTGAGCTGATTCACGCTCGGACACTCCTTGGACAACTGGAAGATCAAAGAGTGCGTGATTCTAACCGCTGGAAAGTAGAGCGGTTACGGTGGAACCATTCATTTTAAATGAAAAACTGCTCATCTTCGGCTAGCTCGGCAAACAGTGAGTCGATTTGGTCAAAGGCTTGTTCGATCGCTGTCACGCTGGTTGACTCAGAGGCAGCGCGCTCACCATCGTCAGTGGAAACTGCAGTTGGAGATACCCTGGGTGAGTAATTGCCTACCAAAGCACTTGTCGCGGCAGTTAGCGACGCATCGATGGCAGCCAGCCGACTCTGATCAACGTCATCACTAACGGCTGCATCCAGGACAATTGTCGAAAAGTCAACTTGCAGGCTGTACTCCAACATTTCGGCCCCAAAAGCACCACTGCGCACAACCGGGGTAGCGGCCACCGCTGAGAACCGCACAAACCGGGAAGCATCGGCGACCACGAACATGGTGCAGTTGGCTTGGAGCTGACTGTACGACATGCCGCCCGCATGGTGGACTCCCCAGGGATTGTGTAGCTGGAACTGATCGGTCTGGGCGTTGTACCCCATGATGCTGTAGGCATGCGACGCAACCAGTGCCCCTGACTGACCGCTCAACTTGGTACCAATCGTGACTGCTTTACCCGAGTTCAGTGCATCAATTAGTGTCTGCTGGTTAGCATTCGTTAAGTGATAGTTGCTTGAATTGTAGCCCAGTACCTGTGCTTTGGCGGTTGACATCCACCCACCTTCGATCGATGCGTAACTGTTGGCCGCGATGCCGCGACCCGCTTGGCCGGTTTCATTCCACTGCGCATACGCTTTCTCTGCCAAAGCGATCCACAGAGCATTGCTGGAAGAACTCAACAGGGCACCCGCATTGGAGTAGGCAAATCGCCCCGCCGAGGTGCTGGCGAAGTAGCGATCGACGGTTACATAATCCGCAACTCCGACACCATTTCTAAATCCATCGCTAGTACTCCCATCGGCATTCCGAAAAGCACCGTAGGCCCCTGTAAAAAAGCGAACCGTGTAAGTCCCATCGCGATTATCGATGAACATGTTGCGGATGGCATCCGGTGTTGTAGCCGCGATAACGCCCAGCGACGAAATCAAGTAACAGTCCCCCACCGCACCCTGGTGTTGATCTTGGTAACTCGGCGCGCCGTTGAAGAGACTGCCATTGGCGATCCGATAGGTGAGGTTGGAGCCGGTCAAGGCTGGGCGATCAGCACCATAAAACCATTTATCGATCAATAGATTGAGTTGACCGGCGGTGCTGTTGGTGGATAAATTACCGAGTGTTCTACCTTGGAAGGTGGCATTGGCCGGGTTGGCGTTGACGACATCGTTGGCGAGGACGCGTACGTAATCGGGAATCCGATACTGGTCAGCTCTATTGACCAGCGTGCGCAAGTCGCTAAGTTCCGTGGTGTCGATGCGGCCATCGATCCCAGCACTTCGCAAAATCTGAATCATATCCGGACGAGTGATCGAGCCATCCGCAAAATGGGTCTGGACTAGTATGCTCAATGCATTGTTCTGAAACCCACCAAAGTTCGGTTGGGGCTGAACGGAAACCGTCGCCCGGGTCATGAGTGTACCACTAACCGCAGTAATTTGCACATTGCCCGTTTGGTTAGAGGCGGTCCACAAACCCGTCCGGCTGATCGCGCCAGAACTGCTTGACCACTGAAAGCTCGGCTGTCGTGCCATAGGCAAGCCGAATTGATCCAGCCCTCGGGCGACAAATTGATGCTTGACTCCGGGCGCAATCGAGCCCGCAGAGGGAGTGATGGCGATACTCGAAAGCTTTGGGGATACAGTGACTCCAGCAGTGACTGTCGAACTGCCGACGCTGACTCGAAACTGATAGTTGCCACTGCGATTGTAGTTGACCGTCAGCGTGTTGCCGCTTGTTTGCACAGTCGCTGCGGCGCCCCTGGTAGTCGATGTAACGGTGGCATTGAGTGAACCGGGTAAAGCCATGGGTTGATTGAATTGATCCAACGCCAGAACTCGAAGCTGGGTTCTCGATTCGGTGGTCGTTAACTTCTGGCCGGAACGGAGTGTTTCGTCCGTGGTGGTTTGGAGGCCAAGCCGCGTGAAGGTCGGTGCGACTTGCACGTTGTAACGAGTGCTCGTTGTCAGTCCGGCGGTATCGCGGATGGTGACGGCGAGCGTGTACGAGCCAGCGCGATTAAACTGCACATTGGTCAGCTTGGCGGTGTTCCTGTTGTTGGCGGAGAACCTTACATTGGCGGCATTGGGAGCCGACACAACGCTCCATTGATAAGTCAGCCTACGTTCACCTTGATCATCGCTCCCCAACACCGACAACGAGACTCGATCTCGGGTTACAAGCGTCCCACCCTGTGCCATGATCGGCCTGGCAACCGCTGGTGGCAGATTCGTGCTGTTGACCGAAGATACAGACGGAAGCGATGTTTCGCTGGCCGCGAAAAGCGTCCCCAGGCTCTCCGAAATCAGATCGACCGAGAAGGTCAGTCGAGCCTCAAGTTGCTCGAGCTGCAGCGGGCGTTTGAGAGTATTCTTGAGGGTACGCGAGTTGCGTTCGTTGTGTAGCATGTTTGGCTTTCGCAAGCTGAGATAACACGCTCCTCGTTCCGCAATGGAGCAAGGCGCTCCTTGGAAATCTACGTCGATTTGCCCCCTCGTAACGTAAACACCCTAACTCTGGCTACAGATTTATCCGTTTGCATTGCACCGCAAGCGTTACAACTGGCCACGCACAACCAACCCCGCCACAAGGGCTGTTTCTATGCTAGATCCCTCGTTTTCGACCAGCGGTGAGTAGACTCGAGAGGGTCATTGCGTTAGTGTAGACACAGGTTTTTTGCCTGACGGGAGTACTTTCCCCTCATCCGAAAGCCCCACCCCCACCCGTTGTTGCCGTCCGTCTCCTTCCTGGATAGGCTTGCCCATGCATCGAACGCCATTGGTTCGATATTTTGCGTTGTTGATCGCCTTACTTGGTTTTGGCGAGGCTTGGGCGTTTCGTCCCTCCGAACCGCTCCCGGCGGATAGCAAAAACGATGCACAACCCGCCCCGTTGCCTGCGGAAATGCGGACCGATGGTCGCCGTTTTGAACTCGACATCCAACCGTTGCTGACCGCGCGAGGCTGCAACGCGGGTCCATGCCATGGCAAGGCCCGCGGACAAAACGGCTTTGCCCTGTCGCTGCTGGGATTCGATGCCGACATGGACTTCCATGCGATCGTCAAAGAAGCCCGCGGTCGACGGCTGTTTCCCTCCGCCCCCGATCAGAGTCTGCTGGTGCTTAAAGCAACCGGGGAATTGCCACACGGAGGTGGTATCCGGATTGAACGTGACAGCGACGACTATCGCGAATTGATCGAGTGGATTCGTGAAGGCACCGCCCGCATTACTGCCCAGGACCCAAGGCTAGAGAGCATATCGATTTCTCCCAAACCGCATCCGATGACGGTGGGCCAAGTTGTCAACTTGAATGTCACGGCGCATTATTCGAACGGCACCGTGCGCGACGTCACTGAAACGTGTGCCTATCAATCGAATGAAGCGTCGGTCATCTCAGTCAAGCCCGACGGATCGTTGCGGGCGGGAACCATCCCGGGCGAAGCAACGGTCATGGCGCGTTACATGGGGCACATCGCAACCTGGAGTTCTGCCATCCCGCGTCCTGAGCCGGTAGAAGCGGTCGCCTACGAACAGTTGCCGGTGAACAACTTCATCGATCGGCTCGTGTACAATAAGTTGTCTGAGCTGAATGTGCTCCCGAGTGAACCATGCGACGACAGCCAGTTCCTGCGTCGCGTCTTTCTCGATGTGATCGGACGCTTACCCACTCCCGAGGAAGCTCGGCAGTTTTTAAACTCGGTGGAGGCGAACAAGCGACAGCAGTTGGTGGACGGTTTATTGCAGCGTCCGGAATACGGCGATTACTGGGCGAACAAATGGGCCGACCTATTGCGGCCCAATCCGTATCACGTCGGCATCAAGGCCACGATGAGTCTCGACGGCTGGCTCCGCGACAACTTCCGCAACAACGTGCCTTACGATCAATTCGTGCGCAAGTTGCTTACCGCGCAAGGTAGCACTTGGCGTAACGGGGCTGTGACCATCTTCCGCGACCGAAGGCAACCCGACGAACTGGTGACCATCGCCAGTCAACTCTTCCTCGGCGTGCGATTGGAATGTGCCAAGTGCCACCAACATCCGTTTGAAGTTTATGGTCAAAGCGACTTCTATGGCTTAGCCGCTTTCTTTTCCCGCGTGCAATTTAAAGGAACGGGTATCTCGGCGCCGATCTCCGGCGGTGAAGAGATGGTCCACGTCAGCTCCGCAGGACAGGTGCGGCATCCGCTTACTCAAGAGCCGGTCCCAACCAAAACTTTAATGGGCGCGGTGGTCGATGTGCCCGCGGGTGATGATCCGCGCGAGGCGTTGGTCGACTGGATGACCTCGCCCGAGAATCCTTACTTCGCGCATGTCGCCGTCAATCGCATTTGGGCCGATCTGTTTGGGATTGGAATCGTCGATCCGGTCGATGACCTGCGGGCCACTAACCCACCGTCTAACCCCGAGTTGTTATCCGCGTTGGCAGAGCACTTTCGCGCGGTTAACTTCGATCAAAAAGAATTGCTTCGCACGATTTTGAGCTCGCATGCTTACTCATTGTCATCGCGTCCCAACGCAACGAACTTCGCCGACAACCGAAACTTTTCGCGGCATTATCGCCAGAGATTCCGAGCCGAAGTGTTGATGGACGCGGTGGCCGATGTCACTGGAAAACCCGGAGACTTCAGCGGCATGCCCACAGGCACACGGGCCATGCAGTTATGGACCCATCGCACCGAGTCGGATTTTCTCGATGCGTTTGGCCGTCCCGATCCGAACCAAGATCCGCCGTGTGAGCGGAGCCCCAATGCGACTGTCATCCAGGCGCTGCACCTGATGAATTCGCCAGCCATTCAAAGTCGCATCGTTGCCGATGGGGGAACTTGCCATCGTCTGGCTGAAGCCCCTGAACGCTCGCCGGAGAGCATCATCGAAGAACTCTACTTGCTCGCCTTCGCCCGTCAGCCGACGAGGACTGAACAAGAGGCGTTGCTGAAAGAGTTCGCGCGGGCCGATGCCAATCGTCGCCAAGTCATTGAAGACATCCTGTGGTCACTCATGAACTCACCCGAGTTCCTGTACAAAGATTAGGAATATTACCATGCTTCGACGCTCCTGCTTGCAACTCGGTATTGCTGGACTGGCCGGCGGCTTCCACGAACTCCTGCGACTGCGCAACGCAGCAGCCAGCGAGGGAGTGACGCCTGTCAAGCAAGTCAGCAATTGCATCCTGATTTGGATGGATGGTGGCCCCACGCACTTTGAGACGTTTGACCCGAAGCCTGAAGCACCGGCGGAAATACGGGGCGAGTTCAACCCGATCTCAACCAACGTCCCCGGAATCCAGATCTGCGAACACATGCCAAAGTTGGCAGCGATGGCCGACAAATACGCGATCATCCGTTCGGTTTGTCATAACCAAGCAAATCACGGCGCGGGCAATCACTACATGATGACCGGCGCGCCGACCCGCATACCGGTTGGCTGTGGCGCCTTTGTGAGTTTTCATCCAAGCATGGGTTCGGTCGCTGCCAAGGAGCGGGCTGCGCCGCACGGGCTACCCGGCTATTTTTCAATGCCCAGCATGTCGCGCTCGGGTGGCCCGAATTTCCTCGGCGCCAAGTACGCTCCGTTTGTTGTTGCCAACGATCCCAACAGCGAACATTTTCGCGTCCGCGATGTCGAGTTACCAAGCGGTATCACTCCACCTCGCTTTCAAACGCGCCGCGATCTGCGGAGCATCGTTGACCGGATGCCCCGCTTCGCAGACCCCGCCACAGCCGACCCGGTAGCCGCGATCGATGAGTACTACGAGCAAGGCTATGAACTAGTAACCACACCGGAGGCACAAAAAGCGTTCGATATCCACGGCGAACCGGCCGAAGTCCGCGACGCTTACGGTCGCAACGGCTTTGGGCAGCGGGCACTGCTTGCTCGGCGGCTGGTGGAAGCGGGCGTGCCCTTCGTCACCATCAACGACGGCGGCTGGGATCACCACTCCGATCTTTTCGGAGCATTAAAGACACGCCTACCGACCTGGGACCAAACGGTCGCAGCTTTGATCAACGATTTGGACCAACGTGGACTTCTGGAAACCACGATGGTGATCGCTCTGGGTGAATTCGGACGAACTCCAAAAATCAGTACGCTTGCAGGTCAAAGCAAACCCGGCCGCGATCACTGGGCCAATGCCATGTCGATACTCTTTGCGGGAGGTGGTACGCCGGGCGGGCAAGTCATTGGAGCCACCGACCGCCAAGGTCACTCGGCCATTGAACGAGTGCTATCCCCCGAGAACTTTGTATCGACCGTTTACTTGAAGATGGGCATTAACCCCGACAGCGTTTATTACACCCCCATCGGTCGACCGGCGCATTTAGTAAGCGACCCAACCCCCATCAAAGAGCTAATGGCCTGACCAGTGTCGAACAGTTGTCCCCAACTGTCACCAGTGCCGAACAATTACCCCCAACTATCCTAACTTCCCCAAGCAACTATCTCTAACTCTTTGACTTTCATCAAAAACCACTAATACAGCCAGAACAATTGGGGACAATTGTTCGACAATGTACTTAACTAAAAGTTGAGCCTATGTGCGACCCATCGCGGATTGCCACACTCCTTAAATTTCCGATCCTGTGTCTGATGGGAGCGGGGACGTTGCACGTCCCTGCGATGGCGCAAGCACCGCAACTGACAAGCATTTTCCCAGCCGGTGGCCAGCTCGGTACGACTTGCGAAGTGACGCTGACTGGCGCGTTTCCTACTTGGCCAGTGCAGGTCTGGTGCGATCAAGCCGATTGTGTTGGCACCCCCTCCACCGAATCAGGAAAGATGACCATCGCTATCGCCGACGATGCTCCTCCCGGTGTCCGTTGGTTGCGCATCTACAATGACCAAGGCGCATCCGGCCTGCGTCCCTTCGTGGTAGGCTTAACGCCGGAGATCCATGAAACGCCCGTAGATGACAAACAACCGCTTCTGGTTCAACCCATTGACAAATTACCCGTCACTATCAACGGGGTACTTGATAAACGCGGCGCTGCCGACAATTTCTCAGTCGAACTCAAGCAAGGGGAGCAACTGGTGGCCAGCTTGGATGCCAACCGCGGGCCCCGCTCTCCCGTGGACGCCACCCTGCAGATCCTCAACGCCAATGGGATTGTGCTGGAACAAAACATGGACTGCCATGGCCTCGATCCGCAGCTCACCTTTGTGGCTCCTTACGATGGTCCATTCCATGTGCGTGTTTTCGGTTTCCCGGAAGCACCTGATAGCACTATCGCTTATGCCGGCGCTGCGGCATTCATCTATCGACTGACATTGACCACCGGTCCCTACATAGAAGCGACCGTGCCACTGGCGATCGCTGCTGGAGAAGCCACCGAGCTAAAATCTGTTGGGTACAACGTCGATGGCCTGCCAAGCCAAAGTGTGACCAGAGAAAGCCTTGCTGGCAATCCATCTCCCGCCGCAGTTTCGCAGCACATGGCTGTTCACTTCCCCAACGCCGCCGGCTCGCTGCGGTTGCCGGTGATGTCGCTGCCGGTGTTGATCGAAAGCGAATCTTCAGAGACCGCATCGGTCCTGCAGAAACTGCCGGTTCCCTGTTGCGTCACCGGGCGTTTGGCTGTTCCTAAAGAGTCGGATCGATTTGCGTTGGAGACCCAAGCGGCTGTCCGCTGGAAATTTGTGCTGGAGAGCCGCGCGCTCGGCTATCCACTCGATGGCGTGCTAACGCTGCGCGACGGCGAGGGCAAGGAACTGGTGCGGCAGGATGATTCCAATGGAAAACCGGATCCGGTGCTCCAGTGGCAGGCTCCAAGTGCAGGCGAGTTCTCCATCGCCGTCAGCGATCTGTTCGGAGAAGGTGGCGAGCACCATCTGTATCGACTAACGATCGAAGAGGATGTTCCTTCAGCCGAGTTGGCTGTCGCCAGCGAAGTGCTGCAAGCCACGGTTGGCAAGAGTTTGGAGATACCGATCACCATCAAACGGCACCTCGACTATGCCGATGAGCTCACATTCACTTTGACCGGGCTCCCCGCCTCGGTTAGCGTTACACCCGTAACGTCGGTCGCAGGCAACGATTCGGCCAAAACCGTCACGTTGAGCTTGACCGCCTCTGAACCATTTCAAGGACCGGTCAAGGCGATTGGACGGTCGATAAGCTCGGGCGCTGAGTTCCAGACCACCGCTACCGAGAGTGGGCAGCCCTGGTTGTGGCTGAGTGCGGTAGCTGCGCCCGCCTCCCCATAAGCGTTTCCGATTGTGTGTATTGTCGATTGTCTTGTCGATCTCAAGCAGGCGCTTGATTGGAAGGCGACACGGCCAAGGGAGGGCGACACGGGCAAGGGAGGGCGTCTCTCGTGCCCCGGCTCTGCCTGGGCACGCGCTGCCTTGAGGCTCCTGCCTCACTTGGGAACTCTACTGCTGCCTTCAACTTCCCGCCGCATTGAGTGCGGATCGCTCGCCTCGCTCTCCCGCATACTGGTTCCGTCTTAGCCCTTTAGAGTCGAATCGCCTTGTGGAACCTGCTATTATAAGGGGATTGGTGATTCGCTTGTCCCTTTGTCGCAGGTGATTTCGACATGCTTGATTGGATCCAGAACATTGTCAATTTCGATGCAACACTGGGAACTTCGACGTTTGACCCCGAACTGCGGCGAGTGCTTCAAGGAACCCTGCGTGATTGCAAACGGATTTATACCGAGCTGGCACAACGCTACGTCCAGGAGTACCCCGATCGGCTTTCCGTCCCGAGCGACAAATTTGTCGAGCAGATGCTTGATCTTCACAATGGAGTGCTCCTCAAGACGTTGATCGATATCGCACATTGCGATCGCCGCTGGACCGACGGCGAAAAGTTGGTCGCCCGCGATATCTTGAAGCATGTGTGGGGTGTCAATGTCAGCAGCGCAGCCTTGGAAGAGTCGCTGCAACAAGTGGTCGCGCATACCAATATGCTCAAATGGTCCGAGTTGCTGGGCCCGCTCATCCAGCTCCCCGAACATGCAGATATCCTGAATCGACTAAGGGTGGTTGTTCTGCGTCTAGCCAATATCGTCTCCAAGGCAGATGGCGATATTTCTGCACTGGAGCTTAAGCAACTTGAAATCATTCGACGCGAATTCGAATCCGCTACGCCCAACAACGCTTCCAATCCCCGAGGCTCGGGACCTGGTCGCGCTACTCAGTCGAACATCAAGTTGGAAGTAGACGAGCGTTTGCTGAAGACGGTCCACGGACCGAGTTCGTCGGCACGACGTGCGACTGGGAAATCAACGCTTACATCTGGGACTCGACCGACTTCGGGATCGATGTCGCGAACTGGTCCCAAATCAACCACAAAAGCTACGATTCCTGGCGCGACTGCTGAAGCGACAACTCAGGATGAACTAGGGGACGGGATGCTTACTTCCGAACAACGCAAGCAGATGTTTGAACAAGCGCGCAAGGAACTGAACGCACTGATTGGTCTGGATGCGATCAAAAAAGATGTCGATCAATTCGTGGACTATCTGCAGATCCAAACTGCGCGGAAAGCGATGAAGTTGCCCACGCCGCCGATGAGCCTACATGCGATTTTTGCTGGTAACCCGGGAACTGGGAAAACAACCGTCGCGCGGATCATCGGCAATCTGATGGCTGGCCTCCAGATATTGGAGCGAGGGCACACCGTGGAAGTCGACCGGGCGGATCTGGTGGCCCAATACGCTGGCCAAACGGCCCCCAAAGCGCACGCGTGCGTTGACCAAGCTTTGGATGGAGTCTTGTTTATCGACGAGGCTTATTCGTTGGTGCCCGAGCGTGGCGAGGACGCTTACGGAACAGAAGCCGTGCAAGTGCTTTTGAAACGGATGGAAGACGATCGCAATCGGCTGGTAGTTGTCCTCGCAGGCTATCCCGCGCTCATGGAAAAAATGCTCAAATCCAATCCAGGCTTAACGTCCCGTTTTCAACGCACGCTCCTCTTTCCGGACTACAACGCCAAAGAGTTGCTGCACATTTTTTACACGATCGGCAAACAGAATCACTATCGGCTTCCCAGGGAGACTCAGCAAAGCTTGTATAGCGGCTTCAAAACTATCCTGGCCAAAAAAGACGAGCATTTTGGCAATGGACGGGTCGTACGTAATTTGTTCGAGCATGCCATTCGTCGCATGGCCACGCGGATTGTGACCATCACTCCGCTCACCCGCGAAGTGCTCACCACGCTGGTTCCTGACGACATCGATTTTCAAGTCCTCAGTCGCCCCGCCGCCGCCAGCGCCGCGTCGTGATGCTCCGATTCAATTCACATCGCGAGGTATCGGGTGCCAGCCAGATTGCGAGGATTCCCAACGCATAGACGAGCGAACAGAGGGTGCCAACTTGGGGATAATCTCCACTGAGCGCGGTAAACAACCAACCCGCCAGCAAGACTCCTGCCGCGGTGGCAAACCGACCCGAGTTGTACGCTAAGCCGCTTCCGGAAGCCCGCACGTGTGTCGGAAAAAGTTCAGGGAGATAGACCGCCAGCCAACCAAAAAACAACGTGGCCACCAAACCTTGCGCAAACACGATCGGATGAAACGAGGGTTGCAAGGGTTCGGTCCATTGAAACATGGCGATGGTCAGCCCGGTGGCTGCGATACTGATCAACAGATAACTCCAGCGTCTCCCCAACCAACTCGCCAACTGGGCTCCCAGGAAACTGCCCAGCGTGGCACCGAGCGCCCACCAACCTTGCGTCGCCGCTTTATAGCCCGCGTTCGTCACACCCCCGATGGAATCGGCCCAAGGGATCATCCATTTACTCGCCGACCAAGCTCCCACCATCGGAATGGAGCTGATCAGGATGGCGATCAACGTGATTCGCAACAGCGGTGGGCTGGTTAACTCGCTCAAACGCGCCTTGGTCCGTTTGGCTTGCCCGCGCGCCGCCAACCATGCAGGTGATTCGGGGAGCGCCACCAACACGGCGATCCCTAACAAGGCAGGCGCGCCAGCCAAATAGAAAATCCAGTGCCATGAATCGGCCGTAATGGGCCAAACGCGTGCCAACTGAGACAGAAGCAAAATACCTGCGTTCAAGCCGGCACTCATAACCCCAGACACCAAGGGCCGCGATGCCGTTGACCAACATTCGGCAACCAGTGTGATCCCGTTGGGCCACACACCTCCAACCCCTAAACCCACCAGAAACCTGAGAACAAGCATTTGCTCTTGAGTCTGAGCCCAGGCCCCGAGTGCAGCGAACACGGAATAAAACAAGATGCTGATACCGAGGGCCCGCGTCCTGCCGTAACGGTCCCCGAAGTAGCCTAGCACGATACCCCCGATGGCCGCGCCCAACAGCAGCGCCGCCGTGAACTTTGCGAACCACTCGCCACCCAGCGTGGGAGTGTAGGCATCCCCTAGCAAGCTCTGCGAAACCGACAATGAGGCGACGGGCATCAGGCCGAGCTCGACTCCATCGAAGAGCAGGCCCAAGAATGCGGCGGCCAATACCGCCAGCTTGGCTCGGGACGATAGGCGAGGTGCGAGCGCTTGATCAACCATCCTGCCAGCCTTCATAAAGCTTGATCACCGAGCTGTTATCGAGTTCTCCGTAGCCAGCCTCTTCGGCTTGTTCCAGCAAGCGACGGTGCGTTTCGGAGAGTGGCAATGCAACTCCCGCCGCAGAGGCAGCTTGTAGAATCAGTCGCACATCTTTGAGGTGCTGTGAAAGCTTAGCTTGCGCGCTAAAATCGCCCGCGAGCATCTTCGCCCCTTTCACATCCATGGCCCGCGAGTAAGCGGCACTGGCCTGCAGAACTTTAAGGGCCGCAGCGGGTTGCACCCCTATCGACTTGGCAAACGCAAGCCCTTCCGCCAAGGCGATCCGGTTGAGGCCGAGTACCAGATTACTCACCAACTTCATCCGTGATGCACTACTGGTTGCACCTGTGTAAATGACTTGGCGACTGAGAACCTTCCACAAGTCGCTACAAGCATCAAAGGTCGAATGATCGCCACCAACCATAATCAACGCTTCACCGAGCCGCGTCTGCTGGCTAGAACCCGAGACAGGCGCGTCTAAATAGGCCACGCCACGCTCCCCGAGCCACTGGGCATGTGCCAGACTGGCTTCCGGTTCCCCTGTGGTTGTGTCGATCAAGATCTGGGATGGATGTAAACCAGCCTGCAAGTCAGCGATCACTTCAGTCACCACATCGCTGGAATAGAGACTCAAGATCACGCGTTGGCACTCAGCCAGTGGATTGTCGCTCCAGGTCGCTCCCGCCGCCAACAAAGGAGTTGCCTTCTCGGGTGAACGATTCCAAACGACGACCGGGTAGCCATGCTCCAACAACCGCTCGGTGATCACGGTGCCCATTAATCCGAGTCCGATAACGCCGATAGGCTGTTCGTGTTGTTGCATCGCATCCCCCGATAAATTTATTACTCAGCAACCACCAGATTACTCAGCGCTCCGATGCTTCCTATTTCAATCGTCACATTGTCACCAGGCTGCAGAAACACAGGAGGCTTGCGAGCGCTTCCGACGCCGTGGGGTGTGCCTGTCAGGATCACAGTTCCGGGCAACAGCCGGGTCGATCCACTGAGGAATTCAATCAAGGTCGGGACATCGAAGATCATGTCATCTGTATTCCAAGCCTGCATGGTTTCACCGTTGAGCACCGTTTTGATCGACAATGCATTGGGGTTTGGAATCTCATCCTTCGTCACAATCCACGGCCCAAGCGGACAGAAAGTGGCAAAGGTCTTGCCGCGGCACCACTGACTTCCACCCTTCTTGATCTGCCAATCGCGAGCGCTGACGTCGTTGGCACAGGTATATCCCAACACATAATCCAAAGCGCTCGACTTGCTGACGTTGTAGCATTCGCGGCCGATCACGACAGCCAACTCACATTCGTAGTCAACCGCATCGCTTGGCAAACGTCGCGGCAAGACGATGGGATCACCGGGGTTTTGCACCGTCCCTAAATTTTTCATAAATAGCACCGGATACTCAGGAATCGCATGATTCCCCTCGGCCGCATGTTTGCGGTAGTTCAAGCCGATACACAAAATGTCGCGAGGCATCAGCGGCGCGAGCAGCTTGGCTGGTACAACGGCTTCACCGGAATCGTGAAAATCGCCGAGTATATCCCCTTCCACGCGGGTGATACTGCCGTCGTCGTGCCTGCAACCGTAAGATGCGTGGCCGGATGTATTTTGATAACGAATAAGTTTCATAATGGGTCACCGATTTGACTGGGGGAGGTTGCTGGGATAATCTAAACACTGGCCGCCGCGACCGTCAACCTCCCGACTCGTCGTATCCCACCTCCCTACTCGCTCAATCCCACGGCCCCCTTCCTCCCTTCACTGCCAATTCACATGCTGAAATCACTCCTGGTTTCGTGTTCGGTACTGCTATTGCTCAGCGTCTCATCACCGCTGCTGGCCTCCGATCGGTTCGCCCAAGCCATCCAACCGATCCTCAAAGATGCTTGCCTCACCTGCCATTCGACCGATCAGCAGGAAGGAGAATTGGATTTGGAGCGGTTTGTATCGCTGGCGACGATCAAAACCGAAACCAAAGTCTGGGAGGGGGTGCTCGAGCAACTTGCCAACAATGAAATGCCTCCCAAAGGCGAACGGCAGTTAACAATCGAAGAGAAGAGTGCCTTAACCGACTGGATTCAACAAACGCTCGATGAAGTTGCGTTGGCCAATGCGGGTGACCCGGGGCCGGTCATCCTGCGGCGATTGTCAAACATGGAATACACCTACACTCTCCGCGATCTTACGGGAGTCGATTCACTGGACCCGGCACGCGAGTTCCCCATCGATGGCGCCGCAGGTGAAGGTTTTACGAACGCGGGTGCAGCCCTCGTAATGTCTCCCTCACTTTTGACCAAGTACTTGGACGCGGCCAAAGAAGTTGCCAGCCATGCGATGTTGACTCCCGATGGCTTTCAGTTTTCACCCAGCACGACATCAAGCGATTGGACCAACGACACCTTGCAGGCCATTCGCGACTTCTATGCAAGCTTCGCCGACGGCGGGGGTGCCACAGCGGTCAATCTACAAGGAATTCAGTTTGACACGAACAGCGGTGGGCGATTGGCGGTTGAAAAATACCTGGATGTACTGGTGCGCGAGCGCGAGGCGCTGCGCACCGGCACGTCGATCAACGCCGTCGCAGCCCGACACCAAGTGAACGCCAAGTACCTCAACAAGCTGTTCGAGGTACTGAACGAGCCGCAGCCTTCGATGGTGATTAATGGCATTCAGCAACTCTACCGTCAAGCTACGCCAGACTCATCGCAACCCCTGATTCAAGCAGTCCAAGCCTGGCAACAATCTCTGTGGCGTTTTACCAGTGTGGGACATATCGGCAAAGTGAACGGTCCCCAAGCCTGGCAGGAAGCGGTGGATCCGATCGTTGCACAACAGGAATTGCGATTGCCATTCCCAGCTGCGGCTGAGGGTGGGGATGTAACGGTCTACCTCTCCGTTTCGGATGCTGGCGATGGCAACACAGATGACTTCGCCGTGTGGGAGAATGCCCGAATCGTCGCAGCGGGTCGCGCGGATATACCGCTGCTACACGCTCGTCAGGCCATTGAGCAGCTGAACCGCAGCCAAACGCTAATCATTAGTGCGCTAACTAATTGCCTAACGGCCGCGGACGAAGTGGAGCGAACACCAACCCGCACGGATGTCGCATCGATGGCAACAAAACATAGCATTGCACCTGTCCTACTGGCCAGTTGGCTCAATTACTTGGGAATCGGTTCCGCCGGCGAAGTCCAACTCGGACCACTGCTCACAGACCGCATGGCTGGCACTCCCGACTACAACTTTGTTCAGGGTTGGAACGGCGCCGACGCGCTGGGTGTTTTAGCTAACTCCTCGGATTCAGCCGTACGAACGCCTGGAACCATTCAACCTCACAGCGTCGTCACGCACCCCTCGCCTACCCGAGCGTCCGTGATTGCCTGGAAGAGTCCAACACGCGGACCTTTGCGGGTTTCAGGCTATGTCCAAGACGCTCACACCGACTGTGGCAATGGAGTCACCTGGCGTCTGGAGGCTCGTCGAGGCAACACGCATGAAACGCTGACGAGTGGCGTTACGGAGGGTGCAACGCACTATGAACTGGGACCATTCACCGATGTGCAAGTGTTGAACGGAGATGCGCTGGCCCTGATTATTGGCCCCCGCGACGGAAGTCACGTGTGCGATCTTACGGCCATCGATCTCGTGATCCACGATGAAGTGCACGAGTGGAGCCTTTCAGGCGATGTCGCAGCAAACATCCTTGAGTCCAATCCGCATGCCGACCGGCATGGCCATCCCGCCGTCTGGCACTTCTGCAGTGAACCAGCCACCTCGGAAGTTGCCCCTACTATCCCCACGGACTCACTCCTCGGCCAATGGCGAAAAACGAAGGACTCGGCCGCTAGGCAACTCATCACGGCGCAACTCCAACAGCTTTTTGCCAAAGCGACCCACCCGGAGCGCGACACCACTGCACTTAGCCCTGCCGATCAAGCGGTCGTCCAACAGGTGCTTTCGCTAAATGGTCCCATCGTGGGTTCCGTGTGGCAAGCGATTGAAGTACCAGCCGAACACGAGTTATCCGCCGAGTACGGAATCGATCCCGGGCTCTTTGGCATCCATCCCCATGCGGATCGGACCAAGACAAACTCCTCGAACACTCTCGCAGCGGTGGGTGAACTGAATCTCTGCGTGCAAGCTCCCGCGGTCCTGGAGTTGCGACTACCCAAGTCCTTGACGGAAGGTGCTGAGTTGGTCGCGACGGGACGACTCCACGCCACCACGGGCAACGAAGGGAGCGTGCAGATGCAACTGTTGACAACCAAGCCCATGATGAACGAAGGGCTGGCGGCCAGCGTGGCAGAAACTTCGTTCGCCAGCGGACAATGGTCCGACAACAACTTGCGAACCATGCACAGTGCGCCGGTCATCGTTCAGCAGGGAAGTCAGACTCGGAAACAGGTTGAAACAGCTTTCACCGATTTTCGCGCAGTATTCCCAATTGCACTTTGTTACACCCAAATCGTGCCGGTGGATGAGGTCGTGACCTTGACGCTGTTTTACCGTGAGGATGAGGCGCTGAGCCGCCTGATGCTCAGCGACGAACAAATCGCCCATCTCGATCGCCTGTGGAAACGATTGCACTTTGTCAGTCAATCACCGCTGAAACAGGTCGATGGCTTTGAGCAACTCTACCAATTCGCAACGCAAGACGCAGACCCCTCGGCCTTTGAACCGATGCGTGTGCCGATCCTGCAGGCCGCCGAGCTCTTTAAACGGCAAGTGCTCGAGGCAGAGCCAGTCCAAGTCGATGCGGTCATCGCCTTCGCCTCACAAGCTTGGCGCAGGCCGCTGACGGAATCAGAAACGACGGAACTGCATAGCCTGTATCGCCAGCTTCGCAACCAGGATTTGCCACACGACTCTGCCGTGCGGATGTTGTTCACTCGAATCCTGGTGGCGCCAAACTTTTTATACCGAGGTGAACAGAGCGAAGCTGGGTTGGACGCGTCTCGAGTGGACAGTTGGGAATTAGCCACACGGTTGAGTTATTTCCTGTGGTCAACAGCACCTGATGAGGAATTGCGGCAATTGGCGGCCGCTGGTCGATTGCACGACGCAGATATTTTGGCTGCACAAATGCAACGGATGGTTCGCGATGCAAAAATCCGTCGCATGGCCACCGAGTTTGGATGTCAGTGGCTGCATGTGCGCGATGTGGAAACACTGGATGAAAAAAGTGAACGGCACTTTCCCACCTTTGTCGACGTGCGGCACGACATGCAAGAAGAAGTGGTGCGGTTCTTCATCGATCTGCTCCAAGAAGACCGTTCGGTGCTGTCACTGATCGATGCCGATTACAGCTTTATCAACGGTCCCTTGGCTGCTCACTATGGACTGGATATGGATCCACAAGCTGGATGGCAAAAAGTAGATGGACTGCACAGCCAAGGACGCGGTGGAATGCTCGCCTTTGCCGCTACGCTTTCCAAGCAAAGTGGCGCATCGCGGACCAGCCCAATCTTAAGAGGTAATTGGCTAAGCGAAGTTGTGTTGGGTGAACGCTTGCCGCGACCACCCAAGGATGTACCGATTTTGCCCGAAGAGGCGCCGCAAGGTCTAACCGAGCGACAGTTAATCGAGCGTCACAGCAGTGACGAAAGTTGTGCTGGCTGCCATCGCCGCATCGATCCGTTTGGGTTTGCATTGGAAGGCTACGATGCCATCGGCCGCATTCGCACAATCGATACCGCAGGCTTGTCCATCGATACAGCTACCACTTTGCCCAACGGTGAGGCTCTGGCGGGGATCGACGGTCTGCGCAATTATTTGATCACGGCGCGACGCGAAGATTTCCTGCGGCAGTTCTGTCGCAAACTGGTCGGCTATGCTCTAGGTCGGAGCGTGCAGTTATCCGATAAGCCGCTGATTGAGGCGATGCTGACTGAACTAGAAGCCAACGAGTACCGAGTCTCCGCAGCCATTGAACTCATCGTTCGCAGTCCTCAGTTCCAGCAAGTGCGCGGGCGCGATTTCCTAACCAGTCATTGACCAACGACGAAAGAGAAGAACCATGCCTAATCATCAGTTCATACGCCGTACCTTCCTGCGTGGAGTCGGTGTCTCGATGGCCCTGCCGTGGCTCGAGTCGCTGCGAGTCTGGGGTGACGAAGCCCGGACGAGTGAACCTGCCAGCGAGGCACCGGTGCGTTTGGCTGTCTTGTTCTCCGGCAACGGCTTTCATTCTCAGGAATGGTGGGCGAAGGGGGAGGGCAAGTCGATGGAACTGGGACGAGTCCTAGCACCATTGCACGACTTCCGCGAGAAGCTCTTGTTCGTCCGCGGTCTGTACCACGAAGAGGCTCGCAAAGGCAATATCCACAGTTCGCAAACCGGGAACTTGTTGTCCGGTGCTCCCATTGCCGCTGGCGGTGAAATTCGATCAGGTACCAGCTTCGATCAAGTGTTGGCGCAATCGTACGGAAGATCAACCAAGGTGCCGAGCCTCGTGCTTGGCTGCGAACGCTCGAATCCCTCGGTGCACAAGAACTATTCGATGCTCTATAGCTCGCACATTTCTTGGAGTTCACCGACCACACCAACGCCACTCGAAATCTATCCAGCTCTTGCCTTCGATCGCTTGTTCAAGGACGAGGTGGCGCCGGGAGATAAAAGTGTGCTCGACGCTGTCTTGGAAGATGCTGAGGATCTGCGGCGGCAGATCAGTCACAGCGATCAGCAAAAGCTGGATGAGTATCTGGACTCGGTCCGCGATGTGGAGAATCGAATCGAAAATGCGGGCAAACGCGGAGAGCTGCAAGGCTGGCGGCCCACGCTGGAAGCACCCAACATCGAACGCCCCGCAGATGGTATTCCGCAGGATATCGCCGAACACATGCGGTTGATGTGCGATATCCTGGTCCTCGGATTCCAGACCGATACGACACGGATCACCACGCTGAAGCTGAACAACGACCATAGCGCACTCCGCTTTCCGAACTTATCCAGCGTCGAGCAAGTCGGGCAAGGGATCGACTACATGATCCACCATTTGCTATCGCACTCGGATGGTGAAGACTGGCTCAAGGTCAACCAGTTTTTCGTCGAACAGATCGCTTATCTGGCCCGCAAGCTGGATTCGATTCAAGAAGGCTCGCGGACGCTGCTCGACAACACCATGCTCTTGCATTGTTCGAGCATGATGGCGGGCGCCAGGCACGACAACGATCAACTCCCCGTGATTGTCTTGGGTGGTGCCGCTGGTCGTCTGCAAGGTGGCCGCGTCATCGATTACAAAGACAAATCCGAGCGGCAACTTTGTCGCTTGTTCATGTCGATGATGGACAAAATGGATGTTCACCCCGAGACCTTCGGCGATGCCCGCGAAATGTTGAATGAAATTTAGACCCCGTAGTGGCTCTTGCTAAAGCTCCTCTTCCCCAAACCTCGAATCTTGTTTTTCATTCGTCGTCTCCTTTAATTCGTTGGACTGATAGCTCTAGAGCAAGCTAACTGCAGGGCTTCCAACGAATTAAAGGAGACCTCGAATTTTCCTTTGTGGCTCCCCCGCCATCACAAACCATTTTTTGCCTTATATCTTCCGCCCGCTCCCTCGGAGCGAGCGGGAGGTGCTTTAGCAAGCTCCACTACAAATTCGGGAGTTTTAGCAAGCTCCACTACGGGTTCAGCGTGGGCAAGGGGGCGTGGGGGTAATCGACCGGTTGATAAGCGATGGCCAGCTCGGGCGTTTGTAAGCGTTCACCGTTACGAGCTTTAGAATTTAAGACGCGATCGAGAATACCACTGGTGAGCAACGTGCGTTCGACCGGGTACGTTGGCTTGCCAGTGTAGATCATCTGCTCAATGGCCTTCAGTAGAAAAGCAAAATGGGGATACCGAGGTGTGGTGCGTTCGTCAAAGGCCACGGCCAGCGGCTGAGGCTTACCTTTGATTTGCAAAGCGACCGACGTACCAGCGACACAACTGAGCATAAACACAGCGCCGCGCAGTCCATCGGCGTATTCGAACAAGAACATGCCCGCTTGCTCATCGTCGCGCGGGTTGGGTGTTCCCGACTTGGGTACCGCAGCCAAAGCAGCATCGAGCGTCGATTGCGAGACCCTTCCATCGTCCACAGCTTGCCACATCGCATCGCCTTCTAAGAACTGAACCGATACCACCCCCTGCTCTGCTCCGGCACGGCGTTCAACGTAATACTGCATGAATTCAAGCGCATGAATGCCGTAGATTTCCAAGCCGCTGTAGCCAATCCCCACCACGCTTTCGATTTCACTACCAAGCGGTACGTCGATCGGCTCGTGGCGATAGCCAACCGGCAATGACGATCCGGCCATCAAAGGAATCTGCATGTCGCGAGCTCGATCGTACATCCATTTGGCATCCTCCCACACGGGCCCCAGATGCTTGTCATTAAAGACTGGAACCACGCGATCATACTTCTCAAACGTCTGTGTAATTTCTTCGAAGAATCTGCGGCGAGGATAAAGGTGTTGCCCGATCGCATTATGAGGATATTCGCCATGTTCACCAATGCTCAGGACGCCATCGACGGGAATACGACTACCTCCGACTGTGATCGCTTTCTCGATTGAGTCGAAGATCGGCACTCCGTGTTTCGCACACGCTGCGCGGCCAACATCGCGATCGGAGAACTGATCGATGTAGACGGCTGAAAGTTTCAAGGCAGGTCCCGGTGGACCCGTGTGCTCCCAGCCTGAGAGAATTTTCCCAAGGATGACGTCGGCGTGCGAGTTCTCGAAGTAGCACGTCACGACGGCCGCCACCGACTTGACCTCCTCGGGGAGCTTTGGTGCAAGTTGGGCCGCCCGGGCATTGGCTGAGAATCGCCAACCACTACCCAACAAAGCTCCCATCCCCAGCTTCAACGACGTTCGTCGATCGATTGCAAACATTGAATTGTTACTCTTTCATTTCGGCCCGTAGTGGATCTTCCCCGTAATGGATCTTGCTAAAGATCCTCTTCCTGTAGTGGATCTTGCTAAAGATCCCCCTGCCATCGCAAACCATTTTTCGCCTCACATCTTTCGTCCGCTCCCTGGAACCGAGCAGGCTCATCTTATCATGTTTGAATCAGCTCAAGGAAGAAAGATGGAGGACGGAAGATTTCAAGCAAGAGGAGCTTTAGCAAGCTCCACTACAATTCAGGTGCGTGATCGGAGTAGAATTGATGGCAAGCACTTCCTTCCCAGCTATCCCCCGCCCTACCTTTCCCAGGACCAAGCAAATCATGTCCCACTTCATAAAGCGTCGGAGTTTCCTGAAGTCGACCAGCGCGCTGGCTCTCGCTGGCAGCCTTGGATTATTAAAACCATCGCGAGTTTTAGGAGCCAATGAAAGATTGAACATCGGAGTCATCGGCGTGGGCGGACGGGGAGCAGGTGACCTGGCAAGTGTGGCCAGCGAGAATATTGTGGCCCTGTGCGATGTCGACGAAGGGGCCTTAAAGAACGCCGCCAACAACCATCCCGCAGCTAAGAAATACTTTGATTACCGCGAGCTGCTGGAGCAAGACAATCTCGATGCAGTGGTGATCGCAACACCCGACCATCATCACGCGCCAGCCACAGTCCGCGCCCTGCGCCGGGGCTTGCATGTCTATTGCGAAAAACCGCTCACGCACACTGTTGCAGAAGCGCGGTTGATTACCCAATTGTCCGCCGAAAAGAAACTGGCCACGCAAATGGGGACGCAGAATCATGAGCATCCAGGCTATCTGAGGTTAGTTGAACTATTGCAATCTGGAGCGATTGGTCAAGTGCATGAAGTGCATGTCATCACCGATCGCCCTGGTGCTTGGTGGCCACAGGGGGTTGAACGACCGAGCGAAAAGCCCGTAGTGCCCGCGGGACTCAAATGGGATCTCTGGCTGGGCCCTGCAGCTGCCCGCGACTACCATCCAGCATATGTTCCGTTCCGTTGGCGAGGTTGGTGGGATTTTGGTTGCGGTGCGATTGGCGACATGGCGATCCACCTGCTGGATCCGGCGTTTTGGGGTTTGAAGCTGGGGGGGCCGGTCAAGGTAACGTCGAGTGGTCCGGCGGTAGGTGCGCATAGTGCGCCGACTTGGATGGAGACCAAGTTCGAATTTGGTGCGCGCGACGATTTGGCTCCCGTGAACGTCTTTTGGTACGAAGGGGAAGCCAAGCCGCGAGCCGATATCGCGGAAGAGTTACCGATGAACGGCTCCTTGTTTATCGGTGAACGAGGTCGCATCGCCATCGCCCACGATGGCATGCCCAAGTTGCTGCCCGAGGAGCAGTTCGCCGACTTCAAAGCTCCCGAGGCTTACCTCCCCCCATCGCCGGGTCATCACCTGCAATGGATTGAAGCTTGCAAGACGGGAAGCCGGACCGGCAGTCCTTTCTCATACGCCGGCCCCTTCACCGAAGTCGTCTTGCTAGGCAACGTGGCTTATCGCGTCGGCCAGTCCATTGGATTTGATCCCGCCTCGATGCGGATTACCAATCTGCCCGAGGCCAACACCTATTTGAGCAAACCGTATCGAGCTGGTTGGGATATCAGCTAGCCACGCTTTCGATTGGAAGATGATGGTCTAGCCATCATTGCCGTCTCCGTGCAAGTTCACAGCCTTCCAGCGCATCGGCATAGGCACCGATGACGGATGCTTGATCACGGCAGTGAGAAAATTCGATCGAATCGAAGTCGCGAAAACCGTCTAGCGCGTGCGCAAAAAACGACTCCTTGGCAATCCGCAAGTAGCCTTCTCGCAGATCGTCCGCCAGATCACAGACACCGCCCCCCACGACAAGTAGGTCGTAGTCACCGATGTATTGAATGATCAACAAAGCGATACCAAGGGCTTTCGCCTGGTCGTCAAACAATTCCATTGCCAGTGCATCACCTCCAGCAGCCAACTCTCGTAAGCGTTTGGCACGTTCCTTGTTGCTGCCTTCGATTGTGTGGAGTGAGTGCTCTTTCCACTGGTCCAACGTCAGCCGGTATGCAAGCTGATGGGCCAGGGCGGTCAGCGAAACAGCCGATTCGACGGTGCTTGTCGAGTTACCTACTACCAGTTGCCGATCGTGCGGATGCCGAAATGCGTCTTCTGGCAGCATCAAGTGACCGGCGTGGCCGGCACGACCTGCCCTACCCCTGACAACCTTGGCATCCCGCACTTCGCCACCACCGAAACCAGTGCCCACAGCGATCATGAAAAGCGACTGCAGGTCGCCTTCGGCAGCACCTAGCTGCAACTCAAATTTTTCGACGATTTCAGCAGTGAACCGAACATCCCCTCGGCGGACCGCAAATTCCCCCAGTGCAGCCGCCTGACCGTCACCCAGATAACGCACGATGACCTTGCCGTTGGATTGCTGCAATTTGTCCTGCAGCAGCTGCCGAATGGGACAACGGTTCCAAGCATCACCGATCAAGTTAGGCGATTTCAATAGTACCCCGTCCACGGTTGCAGGACCCGGCGACGCCAAGGTGACTTGGTCAACTTCTTTAAGAGAAATCTCATGGGAGGCGAGTAACCGATGGATTACATCAGCGATATCTCCAACCGTGGCCTGCGGTCCGGCATGCGACCGCGTGGCGAATTGATCCGAGAGAATTTGTACGTTGCCCAGCGAATCACCAACGCAAACTGTGGATGTCGTCCCACCGATGTCCACTCCGATGCACTTGCTCACACTCGACCTTCCTTTCTACCTGGAACAAAACTCATTGCTCACAAGAAGTTCTAACAATTCCCCGGCGTCATCGCGAGCCGTGCAAGCATTACTAGCACGAGATGCAACTTGGCGCGGCGCAAGCAACAATAATGGTTTGGTCGACTTGCGTTCCGATGCATTGGCCCTGCGCCCGTTTCCGATTAGATTGAGTAACGACAATTTACGATCCTATATTGAAACGAGGAATTTATGACGCGGAAGCGTGCCATGACGGAGAGTTTAGCCCTGCTGGTTGCCGTATTTTTCGGCTTCGGACTGGCGACGCGGGCCGAGGCCCAGCAAGCCATTGAAAAGGTACCGGAACAGCCAGCCAAGTCGCTTGCGGTGCCAGTTCGTCAAGGTCCGAAACTGTTAACCCCAGGCGAACACGGCATCGGTCGCTATGTGGCTGATTTTAGTTTCACAGACCTTGACGGCACGCAGCGGCAGCTGCATGGCGGGCCGGACGATCAACTGACCGTGCTCGCTCTGACCAGCACCAGTTGTCCACTGAGCAAGAAGTATTTGCCAACACTCGTCGAACTCAATCGCGAATTTGCTCCGCGAGGTGTGCGGTTCGTGCTGGTCAATTCCGTAGCCAGCGACAAGCCAACTGAGATGGCAACGGCTGCGTCTCAATTTGAACCAGCGATCGCGTATGGCTTTGATCCAGATGGACAGTTGGCCTCGCATATCTCAGCAATGAGTACCACGGATGTCGTGGTGCTCGACCGCTCTCAAACCGTTGTTTACCATGGCGCGATCGACGATCAGTACGGGTTTGGCTATGCTCTAGACGCGCCGCGTTACACCTATTTGCACAACGCCCTCGAAGCTGCACTGGATCAGCGACCGGTGCTTGTCGCAGCGACAGCTGCACCCGGTTGCTTGCTCGATACACAGCCAGCAAACATCAGTACTTCGGAAGTAACTTACTACGATCAGGTCTCGCGCTTGTTGCAACGCCATTGTGTTGGATGCCATCGGGATGGAGGCGTCGGTCCTTTTGCCTTGGACTCCTATGCCGATGCGGTGGCACACGCCCCGATGGTCCGCGAAGTGCTCGAGCGCGGCATCATGCCACCTTGGTTCGCGGCCGAAGATGCCTCCCAATCCCGTTCACCCTGGATCAACGATCGTTCCCTTTCGACCTCTGAAAAGCAGACCTTGTTTGCCTGGTTGGACAATGAGCGGCTGGCGGGGGATCCTGAAAGAGCGCCGTTGCCGAGGGAGTTTGCCGACGGCTGGCTGATTGGCAAGCCGGATGCCGTCTTTGAGTTCGCCGAGCCGTTCCCTGTCAAAGCGACCGGAACGATGGATTACCAAAACATCACGGTCGAGACACATCTCGAACAGGAACAGTGGGTACAAGCCATCGAAGTACGGCCCAGCGCGCCGAACGTGGTGCACCATGTCTTGGTCTTTGTCGATAGTTCGGACAGCGGCGATGACTCCCGCGACAATGCAGCCGACGAGCAGTCCGGTTATTGGGGGATCTATGTCCCGGGCAACAGCACGCTCGTCTATCCAGCAGGTTATGCCAAGCGAATCCCCAAGGGAGCCCGGTTGCGATTTCAAATGCACTACACCCCCAACGGTACGGCCACCGAAGATAGCACCCGGATTGGACTGGTATTTGCTAAAGAGCCTCCTAAGCACGAAGTGCATGTGGCCGGCATCGCTCGAAGCAAATTCAATATTCCGGCTGGGGCAGACAATCATCAAGTGTCAAAAACGATCACGGTACCGACCGACGTTCAAGTGTTGGCCTTCTTGCCGCACATGCACTTGCGCGGCAAAGCGGCTCGCTACGATCTCATCTCTGGCGACCAAACCCAGACGATGCTCGACATTCCTCGCTACGACTTCAACTGGCAATTGCTCTATCGTTATGCCGAGCCCGTGACGGTGAAAGCGGGTGATACATTGCGATTCACCGCCTGGTACGACAACAGCGCAAACAATCCCGCCAACCCGGATCCGCATGCCAATATTGGCTGGGGCCCCCAAACCGATGATGAAATGCACTTGGGTTATGTCGAATACATCGTCCCCGGTGCAGACCTCAACGACCCAGCCCCATTGTCTCCGCGGAATCGGGTTCGCGAGGCGTTGAGCGGGGCACTCGAGCGCTCGTTGGGGACGGGGTTGCCAACCGTGCCGTCTGACGAAGAAAAACCGATCGCTGCTCTATTTCGACAACTCGATGCCAATGGAGACGGCAGCCTCTCGCGGGATGAGGTGCGAGCCAAATACCCAGACAACCCTGCCGCATCAACGACACTTTTCGACCGTTTGGACACCGACCAAAACGATCACTTGAGCCCAGAAGAACTCCGCAAGCTGCCAGCGATTCTGAATCGTTAACGGCTTATCCTTGCAGCCGCCATCACTAGTTGTTCGGTGCCGATAAGGGCAGCGGGACAAGGGCGGCATGCGCATCGAGAGGCAGTAATGAAGTGAGGGAAAGGGTGTTACGGCAGAAAAGCATTTGTAAAATGGCCTCAAGTCGCTCAGTCAACACTTAGGAAGAAAGCTCCCCAGGTCGATCGCGTCGGCGAGTCGTAGTAGTTATTGTTGGAATCCGAGCGAGCCGCGTCGCCTGTTGTCTCTGAGTCACCGCCTTCATCTTGGGTCTTAAACAAGATTCCTCGTCGAGCGGCGAGCCTCGCAGGTTGCAGGTTCTCGGGCGAAGGATGTTGCAGAAGCGACAATTGGGCTTTTTGCAAAGCTGCCGCTGGGGATAGCCTTTCCGCGAGCAGGGCTCGATAGAATGCTTCCATGAAGTGCACGGCATCATCATCCGAAACGGGCCACAGCGTGGCGACCACATGCGACGCTCCGGCGACATGAAAAGCCCGTTGGAGCCCGAAAACTCCTTCGCCAACCACCCTTTCGCCAACACCACTTTCACAGGCGCTCAGCACAACCAACTGCGAATCACTTGAGTCAGCCAGAGAGAGTTGGTCTCCAGTATTGATCGCACAGAACCGTCGATCAACCACTAAACCTACTATTCATAGACAGAACCACCGCGTCTCTTGGGGGGCCCGGTGCAGATACAACACCTTGAGGCGATACCTGCAGAAGATCGGCAGAAAAGGCTGAACTCATTGTGCGACATCGCCTCAGTCTTAACCTACCGGAGGCCGGTAGACATCAGGGTTCTCTGGATTCGTTGGCTTCTCAGGCACAATCCACCCAAACGCGTAAGCAACCAATTGACCCGACAGACAAAAGAACGCATAAATCAGGCTTGCGTTAAGTGATGCCGAGACCAGAATAGCCACCCCGCTCCAGAGTGGCTGGTCGATCAGATTGGGGTCTAGGCCATCCATGATGGCGATCCATAGAATGATCCATGGTGCCAAGAGGATGATCAAGATAATCCCTGGCAAAGTGAGAGCCTCCACGCTTTGCGTCGACCAGAGCCAACAAGCCAAGACCGCAAGTATGTAGAGTCCCGTAAATAGTTTGGGAACGATTTGGATTCGCAACATTCTAGTCATCACCGTTCTCATAGCCTGCTAGCTTGATTTCTTGGGTCAAGTGTTGACGCAGCAAGCAAAGGCACGGAGAGTCGCCGCTACGCCAGTGCACCCGCCACCGCTCGCTGCCCAATCCGCGCGTTTGCCGATGCTGTTCCGCTCACGGGATTTGGCGTTGTTAGAGAGGTCAAATGAATCGCTGCAAACTATTAACAAGAACCGTTGAGGACCGTCGTTCGACCTCGGCGACGGAAGAGTACTGCAGCACCGAATGTCGCAATTAACAACAGGCCTGACGGTTCAGGAACTGGCATGATGCTGATCGTGCCAAAGTTGCTGTAACTGACGTTGTCGATGGCGATGCGTTCCAGCAAGTCGTCTGCGAAGAAAGTTTGAGCGTTGCTGCGAAAGAGACTGATCCTGTACTCGGCTCCTGGAAAGGTGGCCAATGCGTCGCTAGGTACGATGTGATTGAGTTCCAGCCGACCAACCAACCTGCGACCCGCCAAGCTAGCCCCTACCGTGACGTTCTCCAACGCAAAATCACTCTGTGTTATTCGGTTGCGCTCGTTTGCATCGCGTCTTGCACGGAAGGCGAGCGATTCCCCAGCAAACAGATAGTTGCTTTCGCGTGTTTCCGAGTCGCTCTGAAAGGCATCGGGTTGAAATTCCATGATCCCCTGGCCGCGAACATGCTCCACTACAAACTGGAGGTTGTACTCGGCGACCTGGTCGATGTCCCTACTGCGGACGAATACGTCGATGACACCAGTTCGCCCCGCATCCATCCGCACGTTGTCAAACTCGATAATTAAGTCCGCATGAGCGACATTCACAGCTAAGCTGATCACCCCTAAAACTAAGGGAAACAGTCTCAATATACTCAATTGCATTGTAGGCCTTTCGATCAATGAAGTGGGCGTGTGCGCGGGTTACCTATGTGAATCGTTACCTAGTGAAAGTCATCAGTCATCGAGCAGTGCGATCAACGCGGCGTCGAGTCTTGCATTGCGTCTGCGCTGGCGGTCTGTGAGCACGAAATCCGTACTGTTGACGGTTCCATCACCGTTGATATCACCATCCAAGTTTTCACCCGATTGGGCATTCTGCGTTTCGATAATTAAAAGATCTCCAGTAGCTGGAGAAATGTCTCCACTAACAACGCCATCGCCGTTGGCATCGCCCAGCAAGCGATGAAAGTGATAGTAGGAATCGATCCCGTCGTCGGTAAAGTCGCCATCTCCGTTCATGTCGACCATGACGCGATAGAATCCATCCCCGGCTGGATTGTTGGTCGGATTGGAATTCCCTAACTCGCTGGTAATGCCATCGAGGTCAAAGTCCAGTCGCAATCGGTCGCGGATGCGGTCGATGCTAAAGTCGGTGACCGGAACGCCAGTGCCGACATCGACGTTGGTTGCATCGGGTGCGAAGCGTTCGATCGCAACCCTGCCAGCAGCCAGCAGGTCGTTCAGACCTATTTCCGAGTTAAACAAAACATCCACCGTGCGAATGAACGAGCGCTGCGTTGCGCCTTGCTGCACATCGATACCGGTGGCCTGCAATCCCAAGTCTGCAAAGGTGGCGGTGACTCGGATGTCACTGGTGCGGGATCGCGGAACGGCTTCAACATTGCCAGTCGAATCGCGACCGATGCTGAAGAAGCGATAGGTATGTGACGCTCCATCCGTGCGACCTTGATAGGGGACAGAACCGTGGTAGTTCCCCTCCGTATCGGGAGCGCCACCGCCAGTTGTGCCGATCAACTGAGCCACCCCATTGTCCACCGATACGTAGATATCGAAGAACGCCAAGGTACCACCACCCGTGTCTCTGCCGATCATGGTGACATTGAACAACCCCAAGCTGTTGGCGACCGCCGAAACCACGTTGGTCTCCGGTGCATCAAAGTCGCCAATGCTGATCTGAGTGTCTGCTCCCGTCTTGGACTCGACGTTCCCCGCGTTGTCTACGGCAATACTGCGGAAGAAGTAGTTGCGATTGCTGATGGCGATGAATTCAGTCGACAACTCGCTCGACAACTCCGTAGCGGGTAGGGTCGCAAACAGCGCAAACTCACCAGCGTCTTCGGAGACATACAGCCGGTACTCTTTAATGCCGCTAATCTCGCCGCCCGCAGAACCATGGTCGACGCCGCTGACCGTGATCGGAATGATCAGGTCGTCCGCCTCGTTAGGCAGCGCCTGGATGCTGCTGGTTGGAGCAATCGTGTCCGGCGCCGGGCGGACGTTGATCTGTAGCAGTCGTTCATGGCTCAAGCTGGCTGCAGCGTGCTGGTCGGTGGTGCGGACGACGACAAAGTGCGTTCCGACGGTCAAATTGCTGGGATTGGCGACGACCAAATCCGCTCCGCTAATTCCAAACGCGCCGCTGTCATCGCTAATCAGTGCGTAGACGTGCGTGTCGCCTCGATCAGGGTCAATCGTGGTGAGTCGCCCGACGAGCTCATTCGGCATTGCGTCCGTGGCTACAGAATTGCCAGAGATCAAGATTTCAGTCGGTGCGTCGTTAATGCCATCGATGGTCATCGTGACCGTGGCAGTGCTATCCGAACCCAACTCGTCGGTGATGGTATAGGAGAAGGTGTCTGATGCGGTGACACCCAGTGGCAGATGATCAAAGCTACCGTTGGGATCGTAGCGGAACGTCCCATCTGCGTTCACCTGCACGACTGCCCCAGAAGGTAGTACCAGCGTTTCACCCACAGCAGCTGGATTACCGTTGACCGCCGTGATGGCGAACTGCGAATCCACGTCGCGATCGTTGAAGGTCAATCCCAGGGCTTGGTAATGCTGTGTGATCTGGTCCCCCGCGTGTGCCGTGTTGTAGATGGCGACTTCGTCGATCACTCCCCTGAAGTTCCGTCCAGCATCATGGCTGACGCCATCATGGAACCGGGTTGCTCCCCCTTGGCCTCCAATCCGCACTCCGCCACTGCGTGCGGACAGGCTACCTGAGCCACCCAGGGTCGAGCCGCCGGCGGGAGAGACTTCAGCTCCGTTGATGAACAACCGAATCGAAGGGGCATCGAAGACAGCAAACACGTGATAGTTTTGGCTGTGAGTGATCGCGGTTGATATCGGTTCCGCAGCCACGCCGTCGCTCCAGATCCCCAAGTACAACTGGCCATCGTCGATGTACAGATTCAACCCCTCGCTGGCGTTCCCCTCCGCATACAAGACTTGACGCGGTGAGACGTCCTCGGCTCGGAAGAGTAGCTCGACCGACCGCGCGGTCAGGGCTTCGGGAGAAGTTGTCAAGCGATCGTGGTCGGGAATCACAATGAACCGCTCACCATCGACGTGAGCCGCTGGATCGCGATCTCCCGGAACGAGACCAGCCGTTGGGCTGGCAACGCCTGCCGACACATAGGTGCCATCGGGGGTCTCCGGCGAGAGCGCGTTGCGAGCAATCGTCCCCTGCGAATCCGCCAACCGGAAGTAAGCTACCGGTTCGTCGCGGAGGATCACATCGTCATAACTTCCGCCGATGACACGCAGCACTTGAGACGCAGGTGTAGTGAATGAATCGTCATTGGCGGTAGGCTTCTCGTTCACTCCAGTGATCGTGATTGTTAGCTGGCTATGGTCTGTCGCCAGACCGTCCGACACGGTGTAGTGGAAGAGCTCGTCGAGCGTTTGACCGACTGACAAGCGTTGCACCGCCGGATGATCGACATCCAGCTGGTATTCATAGCTGCCATCGCTGCTCCACATCAGGCTGCCATACTCGCCCGGCACAGCGACCAGCAGGTTGGTCGAGCCATTCAAGCTAATGATCGTCAGGATTGCTCGAGCATCCACATCGCTGTCGTTGGCGAGCAAGTTGCCAACTGCCGGCGTGGTCTGATCGGCTGAAACGCCCGCGGTGTCGGGGGCGGCTACCGGTGCGTCGTTCACTCCAATGACGCTCACCGTGACCGTCGCCGCGTCGCTATCACCCGCGTCGTCAGAGACGATGTACGTGAAGAAGTCGACCAGGACGTCCCCCTCCGCCAAGTTGTCGAAGATGGCGAGTCCGGTTGGGTCGTAGGTGATTTGGCGGCCCGGATGGTCGGATGGATCGATGCTCAGCCGAGCACCATGCTGCGAGACGAGATCCAAGCTGGATACGACCAGCACATCCGCCACGCCGACATCCGTGTCGTTTGCCAGCAGAGCGTCCGCGGAAATCTGCAACGCCGTATCTTCAATGGTCGCAAAGCCAGCATCGTCCGTGGCGGTCGGGGCTACGTTATCGATCGAGATCACGATCGTTTGAACTCGTTTTCCAAGATCAGAGTCCGTTACCGTGAGCTGCGCCTGGTAGATGCCATCTTGGACGTAGGTGTGCGAGGCGATGACTTGACCATTAACGACATCGCCTTCCGAGCTGGTGTTATCTCCCCAGTCGATGACGTACGTGTGGCTATCGTTTTGACTGGCATCGACGATCTGGGCGGTCAGCGTCACAGGGCTGCCTTCATTGCCAGACACATTGCTGGTGATGATCACAGGCAGTGCATTTTCCACGACGACGTTGCTGGTCGGCGCGGTCCGCACGATCGGCTGGCCGAGCACGGTGTCAGTGACGGTCACCGATACGCTGTAGGTTCCATCTGCAATAGGTTGGAAGCGGAAGGCTTTTTCATTGCGAGGGCCAGTCGAGCCGTCGTCGTCGGGTGTGACTGTCCAGGCGTAATTGCGCGAGGCACCTTCGGGCAGCTCCGGCAAGCCGGTTACTTCGAAATCGGCCCAACTCCCCTCGATCAACTGCGGGCTGGTGGTGCGAATGCCGATCTGGCTCGGCTCTCCAGCCTGCAACAGGATGCTCGTCGTGTCCGACCGTCGCTCGGTCTCCACGCCATCTTCGGAAAAGATATCGACGATCGTCAGCATGACCGCGTGGTCACCCGCTTCACCGGGGACGAACTGGAACTCAGCTCCGGAACCACTGCTAGATGGCCCCAAGCCGCCCGATGAGTCCACCGACCATTCGTATTCTCGTCGGACGGACAACTGCGAACCACGAAGGTTCCCGGCAGGGGCGACGGGGCTGGACGCGCCCCAGCCGCTGGCGGTGAGTTCTTCGACCAAGGCCGGCGTCAGAGAAACGATTTCTCCCGCGCGAAGCTGAACGGCAGGCGCGTCGATCCTGGCCACTGGCCACACGACAAGCTCCTGGGTGAAGGTATCGGCAGCACTGGCATCGCCGCTTTGCACGTCAAACCGCGAATCGGTAACGGTCAGGGAGACGGAGTAGTTGCCGGCATAAAGTGGGACGAACTCGAACTCGATATCGCTCGACGTCATCAGCGGCTGGCCGTTGTTCGACGTGACTTCCCATAGATAGCGGAAACGCGTTGGATCACTTGGTGTGACATCTCTTGCGTCGAACTGCAGGGCTTGTCCTGCAAAGATCGGCCCGCTGTGCGAGAAATTCAAACTGTTGATTGTCGGCAGGACGTTGGCAACGTCGAAGCGGCTGACGGTCCGATCGACACCGCCATCGCCATCGTAGGCGGTGACCGTTAGCAGATAGGTACCGCTGTCCCGCAATTCGACTTCGCCGCTGGCGAGAGCCGACATCGGCGCGGTGCGGTCGGGAGCTGAGACGTTTCCGACTGGAGTCAGTCCTACATCCAAGCCCAGTGGGCTACGGTCGGCCAGGACATCCCCGGCACCTTCGTCCATGGGAAGGTACAAACGCAGGTTGGCATCGACGGTTTCGATCGTTCCCGCATAGGCCGCTTCGACCATTGACAGCGAGATCGCGCGATCCCAGATCGCCAGATCATCGAGCCGGCCGCGGAAGGCCGCGGAGGAAGCGAAGCTACCCACCTGCGTTCCGTTCTGCCGTTGTCCCAGCACCCATCGACCCGGCTCGAGCCGCACGGGTTTGAGCGAGTCGGTCAGGGTTCGCGTCCCCATCGATTGGTTATCGACGAACAGTTCCAGCAGGCCGCTTTTTAGATCGCGGGTGAGGACGATGTGTCGTTCTGCGGTCAAGACTGGCACAGTCCACTCGAGCGAATCGCCGCCTGATTGCAGGTAGACGCCATTCAAGTAGACGCGGAGTGTCGACGCATTGATCAGTCTGATTTCGAATTCCTGCAGTTCGCTTGCAGAAGCCCCGCTGAGCACAGTACTTGGAACGTTTGAATCCGCTTGCAGCCAAAAGGCGATCGAGAAGTTGTTGGCCGTATCGAGCGCTTCGATCGGCAGGCTGAGCACATCATTATCAAAGCGGAGCGCCCCGCGCGAGAGGCTCGAAATCCGTCCTCGCGGATCGGTGATGGTGACTTGGGTTGTAACATCTGGCAGATCGAGAAGACCAGGATCGGTCACGACGATGTTACCGGCAGCAGTTTGATTGAGCTCGATGGCTTGTTCGACCTGCGTGGAAGTAACGTTCAGCGTACCCAGCGAGAGCACTTGCCCTTCGCTTGCGCCCACGATAGCAGACGCGGTCACCGTCGGCGCCACATTCCGTATTCTCACCGGAAAAGCAGTTGGCCCCGAGCCGACGATACGGATGCCATCATCATTGCCGAAAATTGTCGTCGGCGTTTCGGTCACCTGGATAGGCGGTCCTAAGATCGAGTCAACAGCAGTGACGAGCAGTTCATCACCTTCGTCGATCGCCAAGTCGGCTGTGGCGATATCTGTTTCGTACCTTCCCGTGATCGAGATCACGTCAAAGCCTCTACCGTCCCTTTCGGAAAAGATATTGTTCATTGAAAAGCGACCGAACTGTTGGAATTTAATTTGGATCGTGGAATCTAAAGAAATCCCGAACTCGGATGCCCGTTCACGTAAATCGACTGAATAATCCTGCCAGATAGCGAATGTCTGGTTGGTTGGAAAAAATGTCGTAAACCACTCGATTCCGTTTCCACTAATAGCAACCCCATCTCCGTTTCGCCGGCCGACGAACTCTGGCGGCAAAGCTAGAGCTTCGTCATCGTAAGATGCATGGGAGAATCGCAATATGGGTCTGCTAAGCTGGCTAACGTCTACAGTCCAAATTGCCTCATTCAGATTTGAAGTGGTTAGGTTCTGCGAAGTATCCATCCAGAGAGCACGCTGACCGTCTGCAGCGGCTCGAAGGGCATTAGATAACTGTATTTGCCCATTTGCTCTTGAACTAAATATTGTCCATGAGTCCCCAAGTACACCTGCCTCGAAGTCTTCATAGGCACTTCGATCTTCGAGTCGAATATCCGGAAGTTGCAACGTTTCGAGTAATGGTAGGGCTTTAATAAGCTCGCGAACTTCCAGCGACGCCGAATCAACTGACGTCTGCGTTAGATTAAGCTCATTCAAACGCTGCAAACTTGCAAGTTGCGGCGTTGCCGTCTCACTTCGATCATCGCGCAATTCGAAAAATCGTAGCGAAGCAACGGATCCCACAAAGTTGCTGGCTGATTGCTCAGCGCTTGTGAACCCGCCAAGTTGATCATTGATCGTACCAATCGCAGCTGGCCTATCCCCCGACCAGTCTACCTCTACCTCTGCGGCAGACAAGCTGGAGGCAACGAGTGCTCCATCAATGTAGAGCGAGAACTCTGTACCCGCACTGTTTCTGCGTATTGTCGCAAAGGCCCTTGTAAATTCGTTGGCTCTAATCGGTGCGCGGAGTTCTGCGATCTGCGATCCGTTGGTGGTAACTGCAAAAATTAGTATGGAATTTTCGAGGGTTAGACTCATTCCATTGGTAAATCCACCCGTTTCAAAAATCACCTGCCTACGATTCAAGGCATTGGATCTGAATACGATTTCAAATCCCGCAGATGAGCCGGTGATCCCTTGACCAGTAACTGTTACATTGTCAATTTCCTGAAGCGAGGGAAATGTGACTCCACCTGTCCCATTGAACTCGTATGCCGCGGTGATGTCGCCAGCCTGGACGTTGCTATTCAAGATCACAGATGGACTCACTTGTCCAATAAATCCGGTGAGTCCACTTTCCCAACTTACGGCCCCAGCCTGCGCTCGACGTGCGTCAAAATTGAGCTTTGGCGTGACGATCGTCGAGAGCGAGCCTGCGAGAGTCAATGACTCCAAGTTGACTGCACGTTCAAGTCCAGCGATGGTTTGAATGCCACTTGCGTTCAGTTCAACCAACTGCATTAGGTCTGATTCACGTAAGGTGCCGTGGACGACCAAGCTACTGCCGCTTCCCGTCACCGGAATCCCACTCGCCTCGGCGATGGCTGCGTACAGATTGGGATCCGCAATCATGTCGCGAGTCACGACTCCATTGACCGGGGGTGGCGGAGGGACATCGGACAATTGACTTGGATCCGTAGGTTCCTGCCTGCGATCCACGATTGATGCATCCTTTAGCTCGATTCGTTCTGCGATGATTGCATCGGCACCGCTGCCTGAGCGGATATCGTCCAAGCCGTGATTGCCTTCGAGGAAGTCGTCTCCATCGCCGCCCAGGATGTAGTCGTTGTCGGGAGTGGTGGCCGTTTCAATCGTCTGCTGCTGGCCACGACGCGGCGCCGTGAACTCGATGGTGAAAGCGGCAGGCGTGTCGGCGGAGGCTGCACCGCGGGTGATCCTTAAGAAATAAGTACCCGCTTCAAAAGGTCGCCAGTCGATCACCCGTTTGCGTCCAACCAGGACCTTGCCGTTCTCGTCAAGCAGATCAGCAACGACCTCGCCATTCAAACGAATGACGTTGCCTGGATTTCCATCGCCGAGGGTCGACAAGCGGAACCAGCGCTCGCTTTGTCCGGGACTAATGCTGTAAGGAGCATCTCCCGCGTCGAACAACAGCGGAGCCTCGGTGCCGCGACCGACCACAAACGAACCGCTTCCGGCGACGGAAAAGTTCTCCAGCACATCGAACTCTTGCGGGATCAGCGAATTGCTGCCAGCGATCAGGAAGTTGCGACCAGCCGGATCGTTCGAGGCGATCCACAGTTCGTCGATTCCATCCCCTGTGGAATCGAACAAAGGCCCCTTGCCCAGCAGCGACAGACTGTTTGAATCGAGCTGCTGGGCGGTGAGCTGGATCTGATACAAGTCCTCATTGAACCTGGCCGAGTCAAACGTCAGCCTCAACTTTTGATCGACAGCCACAAATTCAAGTTCGTAAGGCTCGAGCTCGGTACCCAACAGGGCTTGATTGAGGCTTGCTGCGATTGAGGCTGGATTGAAACCTTCTAATGCTTCAATGCGAATGGTGGCCGACGCAGCGAACAATTCTGGCTCTTGCGAAACCCCCCCTTGATTGCTCTCGGCAACGCGGAAGCCGTTCAACGCGATCGTGAACGTCAGTAGCTCATCTCGGCTGAGCGTGGCTGGCAAGTCCTGCGTAGAGGCAAGTTCAATGCTCATGGCGCGCGGTGTCATCGACGTTTCTCGAACCAAAAAACCGGCGGCGAATCCGGTTTGAATTGTGCTGACGATGGTGTCGGGGGTGGTCTTGATATCAGCAACTTGGGCCGTGATGGTTTGGCCGATCCGCGAAGCGATATCGCTGAATCCATACAGCATCCCGCGATGCACGACGAACAGGTCACCACTGCCGATGGAGAGCAGGTCGCCACCGCTGGCTTGCAGCGGAGCACCAGAGAAATCAGTGACCACCACTTGGTTATCCGAGGCGAGCAGGGAAGCCAGGTCGGGCCGTCCGAATACTACCGTTAGATTTCCAGCCGCCTGGTAGGCGAAATCATCGAAGCCGTCAAAATTCAGATCTCCCAGCGCGAATAACTGAAGATTGCTGGCAGGCCCGCTGATCACTAATTCCCGATCATTGATAAACATCCTACCTCCGCCGACGAACCCCAGATCAACTTGCGAATCGCCATTGAGATCACCGAGCGGAGTCGTCTCCATTGCTTGGTCAGTCGGCAGGTCAAAATCAAGTAAGGAAAAAGTTTGTGTAGGGACGGGCGTGCTCCCTACTGGAGATGAACTCGTGATAGTCGCAGCACTGAACAAATACCCGAAGTTATTGGGGGCGTAGCGGTGCAATCGATCGCCGGACTGTTTAACGTAGATTGCGTCGCCTCGCTTTGAAATCACGATAGGCTCATTGGGATCACCAACGCCCACTGCTCCAAGGATTGGAAGTACATCCAGGCCATCGTACCGCCAAAGTCGATTGTCTCTGGCAAAGACAAGCGTTCCCTCAAGTTCCTGCAGGTTTGTGATTCCAATGACCTCTTCACCATTTCGATCCAACACTCGCGTTGGTCTGTCTTCATCGCCCTTGATCCGCCATAGCTGCCGCTCCGAGAGACCAGCGTTGGCGGTAAAGTAGAGAACGTCATCGATGACAGTCAGGTCCTCTGGATAAGAAAATTCTTTATGGTCCAGTACTGCAACTCGTTCAAACTGGATCCTCGGACCGTTTGGGTCGGAAGCGTCCAGTGGTCCACCATCATTCCGCCCCATCCACAAGTTGCCCTCGGCCTCGAAGAAGATGGTGCCAGAGGTAGATTCGCTGGGAAGGAAGGCGATACCCAAACGACTGATTTTTTGATACTCGAAGCCAGCATCAATTGCGGACCCCTGTATATTACCAATCAGAAGAGGTAGAGAGTGCAATCGTGGATCGAACACAAATAGGAAAGGCGACTCATCACCACGCCAGCTGATTGTATTTCCAAGCCTTCGCGGTACGACCGCGTTGAGCGAAGTGCGAGAGGAGTTTAATTCCGCACCAGTCATATCGAAAAGCGACTGGAGGTATATGCCAAAATCTCCAGTTTTTGCAAACGCATAGACTGCCTCTGAAGAGGAACCATCGGTGTTCGCCTTCAGTCGTGTCACCAATTGAATACCATCGGCGCCGCTCGATCCCTTGTCAATCGTAAGCAGGTGCGTAATGACAGGCTGTTGGTTTGGAAGCAGGTCTATCAGCTCATAAACTCGATATTCAGTTGGATATAGCGGTGATGTAGTCGCGAAGACCAACTTACCATCGCGTATCGTACCAGCACTGAGGGTCTCGTTCCTCGAGTCGAAGTCGATAATAACTCTCGGTTGATTCTCTAACAGATAGATCGCATTACTCCCATCTACCAAAAAACTTCGCCTATCAAGACCCAGTAGTCCAATATCTGTATGCACTACGAGATCAAACATCTCCCCGAAGACTTCTAATTCCGTAAAATCGATCGGTTGCCTCAGGTCATAGTCGACACTCGGATCGCGCTGCAGCGAACCTTGCGTTGAATTGCTGGTCACGAGAATCTGGGTATTGCGAGTCTTTTCATTCTCGAGAATCGCAACACTCGCTCCATCCGTGGAGAGCTGCGTGCGGTCGAGCGAGAACTGCCAGGCTTTATTGCTTGCGGAATTCAAGAGCGATGTTCGAAACGTCTCAGTCCAGTCTCGCGGCCAGGCTCTAGAGCTGCCCACGTCGGCCGTGCGTCCACCGGCTACGATGGTGACGGTGGTCCCATCGTCGGCTTTGATAAAGGCCAAGTCCGCAATGCCGTCGGAATTGACGTCGCCGAACTGAGTGGCTGGCAGTCCAAACACGGCATGGGGAATGACGACATTGGCTCGCTCTTCAATTGGATCGCGAGTCTCCATGTTCAACGGTCCAAAGATCAAATAACTATTGACGCGGCCCTGAACCAAGTAGTCGACCTCGCCGTCGTCATTAAAGTCCCCCACGCGAATCGGGACCGACAGTGGACCGTCACTGGTACTGAACAAGCCATAGGCCGCATCCACGATGTTGGCCTGATCCTGCGGTTCTCCGATCAATTCGTCAATCCGTACACCCGGGATGAAAGCCTGAGTTTGAAAGAATGGGGCCGCGAGCGTGTGGACGTAGACCTCGCTGGGAGCGAGTTCAAACTGTTCTGGCCGAGCGGGACTCGACGGAAAGGCTGATACAGTCACCGACTCAGGGCGATTGCCGAAGATTCGATCGGGACCACTTCCACCATCGAGGTGATCGTTCCCCAGGCCACCGACGATGTAGTCCGCTCCGGGGCCGCCTAAAATGGCGTCAGCATACGGTGTTCCAAACAAGTGATCGTTGCCGTCGCCGCCGTTGATAATGATCTCTCGAGCCGCACCTTGCTCGACGTCCCCGCGGTTGAAGCCCCACTCCTCGAAATTGCCAGTGGCTGTGAACGCACCGTCCAAAGTGTCTGGCAGCCCAGGCTCGCGCTTGATGGGCAAAAATTGGAATCCGGAATCCAAGCGGACAATGTCATCTCCAGCTTGAGTGAGTATTTCCGTTCGCTCGACGTTGCGAGCTTGATAGAAGGCGTATTGCTGTTGATAGACCGTTGGCTCCCCCGTATCCTGCTCGCCGTTTTCATTGGCATCCACGAACGTGGTGCGATACTTATACTCGCCAATGTCCCACACCAGACTAGTGAACTCGTGGCGATGCAGGGCCGTGTTGTACCGCAGCGATACAAAGTCGGGAACGGGAAATCCACGGCGGTCAAAGTCGCCACCCAAGTAGAGCACGCGATCAATCCCCGTTCCACCATCCAACACGTCGCTGTACGTGGGAATGTAAGTTTGCGTGGCGGGATCAAAGTTCGTATTGGGTTGGTTGCCGAGCAGCGGCAAGTCGTCGGGGATCAATTGGAAGGTGTCGTTGCCGGGGCCACCAAACAGTAGATCGCTGGCATTGCGATCGTAACCGCCAGTCAAGACGTCATTGCCGTTCCCTCCGAAGATCCAATCCTCCCCCGCGCCACCACGCAGGATATCGTCACCGTCACCGCCGATGATGACATCGCGACGCACGGTGTCGCCCCGCAACGACATGCTCACCTCGGGAGCTACCGCCATGGCAGCGATCTGCGATTCGCTGAGCCCGTTGAGGTTGAAACGCAGATCGTACAGGGTCGGCGTTTGATTGCCCGTTATGGAGAGCAAGTAGGTCTCATTCGCCACCAGACCGCTTAGGTCGCGGATCGCCGAGCGGTTGTTGACCTCGAGGAACGATTCAAGCACTGGTGCTGCACCGTCGATCAACAAGCCGGTTCGTCGATCGAGTTGATCTTCGGTGTAGACTTTGATCTGCAACCGATCGATGGGGGAACCACTGGCCGTGCTGATGACGCCATTGGCCGCGCCAGCTGTCGGCAACCGGAATCGGAACCAGTCCACGTCGTCGGGGTTGTCCAAGGAAAGGGTGGTGAAGGTCACCAAACCGTTGTCCAACTGTTCATCCCCCGCAGTGGCTCCATCTCCCGTTTGACCCGTCAACAGTTCAAAGGCCTGGCCGGGAATATCGTTGCGACTGCGAAGCCCAGACAAGCCGGGGGAGCTCTCCGCTTTGTCAACCAAGATGGCATTGCCAGCCAGAATCTCTATCCGGTCGTCCCCACGCCCACCATCGATCCACACCGTCTTCTGTACCGTCGGGCCAACGGTGATGTGGTCGTTGCCGTCGAGGGCATCGATCAAGATGACCATAAAGTCACCCTCGGGCGGCAGCAGCGAGTTGAGCAGGTCCGACTCAGTAACCTCCACCGCGTCCTTGGCAATCTTTTGCAGCGAACCCTCGGTGCGGTTCAGTGGATCATCGGCAAGCAGTTGATCGAGTTTGAAGCTGAGGTCGGCTGGATTCCAGATCAGATTGCCATCCCCATCGGTGGCTTGGAAGTCCAAGCTGACTTGAGCCGCGAAACTGAAGTTGCCGTTGTTGTTGGTCAGTCGAGTGATCAAGTGCCGATCGGCCAGCACACCGGGCTCGGTTACGAAGTCGACATTGATTTGGTCATTGGCATTGGTGCCGGCTACATACCAGACGTGATCCGATTCGCGGGCATAAGTTTTCCATTCGTCGCCAGCCAAACCTCCATCCGCATCTTCGAACCGCGATCCGTCGACGCGATACAGCGTATTCCGGCCACCATTGCCATACATAAAATCGAGCGTGGTGCCGCCGAACAGTTCGTCATCGTTGTTTCCTCCCAGCATCCGATTGAGCCCCGTCGTTTCCACTTTAAACGCGAGTCGAATGGGACCGATTTGAACATCGTCGTCTGGGTCAAAAATGCCGTTGTCATTTAAGTCGCCGTCGTCGTGAAACAACGCACCATGCTCATCAACAAAGACGCCGAATTGCTGTTCGTAAGTCTCCGGCGTACCTGGGGGAACGATGGCAGGCAAGGGGGCAAAGCTCCACGCAAACAAACGGTTCTTCCCCTGCCCGCCAACTAGGTCATCATTGCCTTGCCCAGCGTACAGCACGTCCAGGTCAACTGAGGTTCCTCCGCCGGAATCGCCCCACAGCCGATCGTCACCACCAAAGCCATACAGGGTGTCGCTACCAATGCCACCATCCAGCCGATCGCGGCCAGCCGAGCCCAGGAGCAAGTCATTGCCGCTGTTGCCATCGAACACGCCGACGAAGTCGTTCGATCGCCCGCTGAGCGATGACGTATCCAGCGTTCCCAAGCCGGGAATCGGTGCAGCCAGAGCCCCTGCCGCCAAGGCCTCGGGGGTCCAGAAGCCGATGATGTCATCGCCGGCGAGTCCAGCGATTCGAAACTGCTCGACAAGTAATCTCCCATTCGCATCCAGCATATTGACCGGAATGGCTTTGACCCTCGTCCCGTTCTGTCCGCTGTAGTAGACTTGGGCTTGTCCCGTCGGTCGGTTGTTTTCATCCAGCAATTGACCGATCAAGATGATATCGTTGCCGCGCGTGCCATCGACGCTGATGATATCGGTGGCATTGTCGTCGGGAACATCTCCTTGCTGCTCATTACCGAAATGCCCGTCAAAGGTATCGACACCCTCATCGAAATCTCCATTGGGTCCCAAGCTGGTTGGGAGAACGAAGATATCGATACCGCTACCACCATAGTGTTTGTCGCTTCCGGCTTGCCCATCGAGCAAGTCGGTGCCAGCCCCACCCCACAGCGTATCGTCGCCGGGGCCACCAAAGAGTTGATCGTTGCCGCTGCCGCCGTACAGCACGTCGTCGGCTCCAAAGAGTACGCTAGTGTTGACTTGCGGTACGATGTCAGGGCTGGTCGGTCCAGCGTACTGGTCGCCGAAGAGCACATCGTTCCCCCCTTGTCCCCACAGTTGTTCCCGACGAATGTTTCCGTAGAGCACGTCGTTGCCTGGGCCGCCGAACAACTGGTCTCCTTCTTTGTTGTGTTCCTCTGCACTATCCGTCGGCGCGTAGGCGTACAAGATGTCGTTACCAGCGCCTCCCCATAGTCGCTGTCCTACCTGCACATCGCCATCGCCAGCTTCACCGTACAGTTGGTCATCGCCGTCGTCGCCCAGGACTTCGTCGATGCCTGCCCCGCCACGAACGATGTCATTACCTGCTCCCCCGCGAACGACGTCGTTCCCGTCACCTCCATTGATTTGGGTTTCATCGCCCGCACCGGCGTCGATATAGTCATGTCCATCGCTGCCAGCGATGTCATCGACTCCCGCGCCGCCGATTAGAATATCGTTGCCATCACCCCCACGGATTCGATCATTGCCATCGCCAATGTTGCCGTCGATCGAGAATTGACCGAGCAAGCTTGGCGCGCTACCCACTACCCTGGGCGCGGCGATGGGGACACCATCGACTACGGTGACCACGAAGCCTGCCGCTAGCCCTAGGTCATATTCGCTGCGGCTGCCGAACGGGCGATCACCAAAGATGACATCGTTGCCAGGGCCTCCAGTCAAATCATCATCGCCAGCCATGCCAACGATAAAGTCGTTGCCCTCCTCGCCGTCGATGATATCGATCCCATCTCCGCCGATGATGTCATCATCACCGGCTCCTGCATTGACGGTATTGTTGCCATTGCCAGTATGGATCACATCGCGTCCCGCTCCCGTGTTGATGACATCATTGCCATCTTGCGCGGAAAGAGTTGGGAGCAATTCGACGGGGCGGCCGTTGAAGAAGCGGATGCTTCCATGATCACCCAGGATATGGTTATTGCCGGTGGCACCCATGTCGTCCGCTCCACCACCGGCGATGATTGCGTTCGTACCAGCTCCCGCCCGGATCGTATCATCACCGGAGCGCGCGGAAACGTAGCTACGGGCCTGAACGGGTAAGCCGTTGACCAGGAGGATCTCGCCGCGGTCTGCGAGAATGACGTTCCGTCCATCGCCGGTGATGATCCAGTCGTCTCCGTTGCCAGCTAGGATTAGATTGTTGCCCTCCCCCAGAACTCGCAAGTCATCATTGCCGCCATCGGCGCGTTGCAGGCTTTGGAGTGAAACCACCACCCCTTCGCTGAAAATGGCCAAGGCTTGATCGCCAGCGACCACATTGTTGCCCCCTTGGATCTCGACAATGTCATCACCGCTGCCGGGGAAAACCCAGTTGTTTCCAGAGGCTGCCGTCAGCCGATCGTTTCCAGCATAGCGGCTCGTCGTTCGAATCGAAGCGATGTCGCTGCCGTTAAAACCGATCGTGGCCGAGTCACCGATGAGCAGGTTATTGCCTTCGCCGCCGTGCAACGTATCGTTGCCCCCCATGCCGATCAGACGATTATCGCTGCTGTTGCCGGTGATGGTATCCGCACCAGCACCACCGGTAACGTCTTCAATGCCGATAAACTTCGAGCCCGACAAATCGACCACCACCGGCGCACTCCAGAGAGAATAATCGAGATGATCGCGAGCTCCTCCGCCGCCATTGAGCACTCCGGCTATACCAGCCGATGGGCGGACGCGAATCGTGTCGTTTGCTGCGCCCGTGGTAAGATTTTCGATCGACGTGAAATTCAGCGTTGCACCCCCTGCGATGCTGCCCGTGCTGTGCGAGAGCAGGTCGACGGTCAATGCCGTGGTGTACGCGCTAAGATCGAGTTTGTCCGAGTCCGTTATCGCGGGAAGCCGAGTCCCTCGCAGGTTGCCGGTCAGCGAACCACTGGCTGTCAGGACAAAGTTGTCGTCTCGCGTTCCGCCCGTCAGGTTGCCAAAACGGCTGAAGGAGATGGTCGCTTGACCGTCGGTTTGGATAGTCCCTTGATCTGCTCCCGTAAGTGTCCAGATCGTGTCCAGGTCACGACCGACGATCAAGTTGTTCCCTGCCGATCCAATCAGCACTTCGATGCCCCGGAAACTGCGCATTCCGTTGGCCAAGCCTTGCCGCAGGTTGACCTGCACCTCCGCCCCGTAGTTGGCAAAGTTGAGCGCGTCAGTCCCCTCTGCTCCATCGATCGTGCCACTGATCGAGCCGCCGCGTTCGATGTGGAATTCGTCGATTTGACTGCCACCGGTCAGGTGTTCGAAGTTGTCAAAGCGAAAGGAATTCACCGATCCGCTTCCCTGGCCGTTGATTCGCCAGACGTTGCGATCGCTTTCCTCATCGCTTCCCTCAATAACTTGCGAAACCTTTAGCGTGTCACTGCCGCTGCCAGCAATGACTCGCTCGATGCCTTCGATCGGAGCGCCATTGGGGCCAGTGACTGTGTTCGAGCCTGCATTTTCAACGACGCTGCCGTAGTCGACAGTCAAGGCACGCGTTGTCGCGCTAAAGTCAAGTATGTCGTTATTGCTTGTGCCGCTTTCGATAATCTGATCGCGTCCCCAGTCACCTACGAAGACGTACCGATCATTCCCTTCACCACCTTGGAGAATGTCGTTGCCTAGACCACCATCGATGAGATCGTTGCCGCTGCCACCAATGAGAATGTCATTGCCACTACCACCCATCAGTCGCGTGGGGACCGTTACCGTTTCGTCGATAGTGATCGAGTCGTTGCCACTGCCGCCGTCAAAGTGGATTTCTCGAACACCTTTGTAGGTCCGCGTGGTTGTGGCCGGTTGGTTGTCGCGATCGAGGTAATCAAATTCGACTAGGGTTACGAATTCTCCTGGCGACTCAGGGTCCGCGAATTGTCGAACACGGAAGGTTTCATTGATGTCATCGCCATAAATGCCTTGCCGTTCGCTGGCCAAGTCACCGGCGAACAAACGGAGCGTTCCCTGGTCGTCCAAGCTGGCCAGGCCGGGGGCTGCGCAAGAGTGGTTGAATTGATAGAGGTTGATGTTGGCAATTGGAATCGAGGTCTTGGCAAGCCCGAACACCTGATAATACAAGTCCACGAACGCATTCACCCCCCCCGAGGCATCGAACACACAAATTCCAGGGGTGTGGGTGGACGGACGAGGCGACGGTTGCAGCATGAACATATCCGCCAGCTCGTCCAAGTAGATCTTGCCGTCGTTGTCCAAGTCGTTCCAGTTGAATTCGAGGTTGGCGCGGATGCCACCTTCGACACCTCCTTTGACCAGCCCAACATCCAACTCCAACCCAAGCGACGCCTGCAGGTTGATACCGAACTCAGGCTTGTCGAAACCGGCTGCATCCCAATCGGCAAAGTGAAGTCCGTCAAAGAACTTGCCAGTTCGAGCGATGCCACGGGTATCAAAGGCGATTGAGAAATCGGCAAACGCATTCAGCTCGGCCTTGGCGAGGACGAAGACGGGAGGAACGGCCAGGACAGGTCCGAACTTCATCTCGAAAGGAACGTTCAGATCCAGGCGGGGAATATCCCATCGCAGGATGTCCGCTTTTTCACCCGTAAAGAGCTTGAAGATATTCGATGGGCTCGAAAGCAACGGCAAGCTGATGCCCAAGCCGCGAGCTTGCCCTGGCGCGGCGGCCAACCTCGACAGCAGGCTGCCCGTTCGGGCGGCCCCAGCCGTACCGGCGGCTTGCGTCTGGGCGATCACATTCGGCAAGCTATCTCCGTTCGGACCGGCGGGGACCTTCGGCTCGAGCATGTCGGGCTTGACTTGCACCGCCGCATTCGGATTGGAGACATCCTTTGTACCGCCCTGCGTTGTGGTGTAACTAGCCGTGATGGGCCCGCCGGTTGGCGCGACGTTGAACACGATCTTGGTTCTGGGGACACCAGCCTCAAGGAATTTGACAACGCTGTATTGATCGCGGGGCACCGGTGTACCAGCATTGAAAACATCGACCCGCGTGCCTGTCCTCGGGTTGGCTTCTAGAATCCGTTCGGCACCTGATCCAGTTGTCAGCTCGTTTTCGCGTGACTCTGGGACGCCTGTCAACCAGAAGGTCCCAAAGTTGATCTTGATATCGTCGCCGTCTGCCGCCAAGGCATTGACTTGATCGGAAAAGGCAAAGATCTCCTGAAGGAAGTCGACCACCCGCTGCGCGTCCCTGGCTCGCTGAATGTTTTGCGTTGTCGCCCCCTGGCTGAGCATGCCTAGTGTCAAGAACGTCAGGCGTGGACCATCAAACTTGTTGGCAAGGTCCGACAAGCCGGGTACAGGCGAATTAAGGAACGTGATCAGCGGCTTCAGTGGGCCGACGTAACGATCGAACGATTCAAAGACGGGAGTCACTACACTGCTGAGAAAGCTACCGATATCCAGCGTGACGTCGCGAATGGCCACGTCGGGCAAACCACCGCCAGTTCGCCCTTGGTAGGTGTCGAAGCCAATGGCCCAATTCAACGTTAGATCAGCCGTGATCTCCGGTAGTCCAGCCGCATCGGTATTGGCCACGAGCCGCAGATCAGCATAGACTTCCGCATCGATGCCAAACACGAACAACGGTCGGTCGCTTGCTGTCGGCGGTGGTGTTGGAGCACCAGTCGTTCGTGGCGGTCCGACTAATTCAGCCAAGCTCAAACGGTTCTTCGGATCATTATCGGGGTTGTCGATATCGATGAATATTCTGCCTCTAAGGCCCGTCCCCTTGCTGTAGCGTCCATCGCCATTGAGATCGATTTCGCTGATGAGACCGGTCTTGCGACCGTCGCCGTTGTAATCGATGCCGTCAGCCACTTCGTTAAGCAGCGGACCATGTCCCGGTTCGCTCGAACCATCGTTGATAATGCCATCGCGATTGAAGTCCTCGATGGGGTTGCTCTCAGCTGACAAGTTCAAGAAGAACATCTGTCCGGTAAGCGAAGTCCCAGGCTTTAGGTTGACTTCAGCGAGAATCTCAAACTCCGCCGCCCCGTTTCCATCGACTCGATTGGGCAAGAGCTGGAAAAAGAAGCCATCCCGCAGGTTGACGCCAAAGCCGAACTGAAAATCGTACTCCAAGACCAGTTCGACACCGCCAGTGGTATCGATACCGAACGCCAGCGACTCGAGCCCCAGATCAAAGTCCACGTCCAGCGTATCGCGACCGTCGATGCGCAGATTAATGGCGACTTCCAAATCGTCCAGCGTTGTGGTTGCCAGATCCGGAACGATAATCTCGACGTCGCGGTAATCGGCTCGCTCTCGGCTATCCGGCTGGCTTGGATCGTTGTGGAACAGTGGGTTGAGCCTGATAATATTCGCCCCCGCGGGACCGAGTGCTACAAAGATGGTTTGCTGGAGTTCGCCGACCATCGCATCAATCGAGCTATCCGTCGTTCGAATCAGCACCTCTAGTTGATCTACCATCCGCTTCAAATCACCGATGAACGTACCGCCCATGTCTGCGATGTCGCCGATGAGTGGCATCTGTTCCAGCAGATCAGACTTCAGCCCCGACTCGACCGAGTTGAGTACAGCCCGCGTCCCTTGAATGATCTGCCCAAGACTGATTTGATTTAGGTCGGTCAAGTTATCGAGGTAGTCCTGAACGCCATCAAAGCTGAACTGAGGCGAGCCCGGATGGTCGAGGCTGAGGACCATCGTGATCGCATTGGGAACCACGATGCCACCCAGTCTGGCGCTGAACGCGGCTGTCGCGATGCCATCCAAATTGAAATCGAACTTGTCTCCGAGTGGAGTCGCGGAGTCGAACAGCTGTGAAAAGGGAATACCACCCATCGTGTTCGCATCGGCGGGCACCAGCCCTGGGTCAACTGCGACCGAGATTGAGGATGGAGTCGCGTTGGCCACAGCGTATTGAATCGTTAGTCCCGTCGTTGCAATCCCATTGGCAAATCGCAGCGTGGGGGGAGAAGTCGCGTGATCGACTATGTAGTCCGCAGGCTTTTGCGGATTGTTCAGCTCGTCGCCCGCTTTCAACACTCCATTGGCACCAGCCACGACAACCAAGCCTGAAACTGGAGCAGCCGCCAATGGGAATTGAGTGACCTGTGCAGTGATCGTTTCTTCAGTCGTCGCCTGCAATCGCAACGGGCCGGCCAGTTCCGCTTGGATGCCACCGATGCCAGCTGCCAGGCTCAGATTCGACGCGATCGAAGCGTTCATCGAGAACGATGTGGTGTTGATCAAGTAAGGTGTGAAGGTCCCAAAGCGAAAACCGAAGTCGAGGTCGAGATCCCCCTCGACGATAAAATCGATCTGCGCGGTCGAGCCCACGGTCACCGGCCCCAGTTCGGGCAGATTCAAATCGAAAGCGACCGTTTCGGTAATCGATTTCCGAATGTCGATTTCAACGAGCAATGCTGCTTGAAAATCCGCGACGTTCGCATCGGCATCAACAAAGTTCAAGTTGAGGCTGAATGCATTATCGGGCAAACCGAGCTCTGCTTTAATCGCATCACCGATGATCTTGCCGATACTCCCACCGGAGGTGATCGAGTCGTTCAGCTCCTCGACTTTAGGTGCAAGAGCCGCTTTACCACCGGTACCGGCCGGTAGCGAACGGACGGCGTTGTGCAACAACCGTCCCGCAGCCACCAGCCTGCCAGAGGTGATAAAGCTCAACGTTTGCACTTCGGGAGTGCTGCCATCGCCATCGGTCTCGGTCTTGGTTTGAATGGTCAGCCCCGTGGCGCTGCTCCCTTCGATGGCTGGTACATTGCCAGCTGTGCTGCTAAAGGTGATCGTGTACGGTCCGCCACGCTTGCCGGTCACGCTGGTGATCGATCCAGCGGGCAAGACCGCGGCCAGTGCATCTTGGACCTCAATCGCCGATACATTTGCATCCAGCGTAATGGTCGGGCCACTTGCGATCGCGTCCAGGTTCAGTGCAAAGGTATGATCGGGATTGAGACTAGCCTTAACCGCCTTCACCGCATCGATGACAGCCTGGTTCTCGGCTGGAGTACCCGCCAATTGATCGAGCAAACCCTCGATTTCGCTGATCTTCGATCGCAACAGATCCAGATCGGGGCCTGCCAATAGTTCTTGTGCCACCTTCGCGAGCCCACCGACGACGTTCAGGACTTCGTTGGGCGTCTTGTTGACCACGGGAATGGGAGTGTTCAACCCCTCGATATCGCTCTGCTGCAGCAGTTCGACAACTTGACTGATGACCCGCGCCAGGTCGGCTACCGAAAAGTTCTTAAAGCTACCGATGGCCTTTTCGACGTTGTTGGCAGCGAACTCGATCTGTGGCTTGAGTGGATCGTCCCCCGAAATCAGGCTAGCGGTGAGCGACATGGGAGTGTCTCCATCCAGCCAAAAGTCTTCGGGTAGAAATCCAAGCAACGAACCATCGATCGGCAAGTTGGCTTGACCACCATAGGTGAACGAAGGGGTCAAACTGAGTTGGGACAGTTCGTTCAGTCGCAGCTTGGCATCGCTGCCCAGCGCCAGCTCGGCATCGACGGTAAAGCCAACGGTCCCCTGGACGATACCGATATCTAGAATGCCCAGAGCGGCGACCAACTCGATGTCATTCGCATCGATATTTGCGTTGGCAAAGATCCGGCTGCGGGTGGCGTCGATGTAGAATTGATCGACGATGGAACCGGTAAACAGCGGCTCACCGAGAATCGTATCGCCCGCCTGCGTTTCGTCTTGCGGAGTATCAGGAATGTCGCTGGCAATGACGGCGGCCCCAAGTATCCCAAGGATTGAACCAGCGGCACTCGGCCCAAATTGATCGGTGACTCCTTGAATCACGAAAGTGTCAATGCCGTTGGGTATGGACAGATCAACAACTTGAATCTGATCACCAACGAAGTTAACCTGCAATTTCCCTAGTCCGGCGGCTTCGATCTTCGCTTGGATATCTCCCAAAGTGTTTGAAAAGTCGAGGTTGACGGCATAGTCCGAACCATCTCGCAAACGAATCCGCAGATCGTCGGCATCGCCTGTCTGGCCAGCGATGAAGCCAAACAGGCTTGTCGCGGACGTGATCGTCAAACCGTTGATGGTTGGATCATTAGCGATCAGCCGCAGTCGACCATCGACAACGACTGCTTCGACGTGCGGCAAACCGGCTGAAGAGCCTGCCTGTTCAGCGAGTTCAGCGTTCAGATCCGCAGCCAGATCGTCGAGGCTGGTGTTGTCGGCGATATGCGAGTCCGAAACCGCTACTGAGATCGATTCGATCAAGCCGCCGGTACGCGAGATATCAAACACCAGCGATTGAGAAGTGGCAGGGCTGTTGCGGCCGGCAGACGGAATGGCATTGGCCCCGGTCAAGCCAACCTTGATGGGAGTTCCCTGTCCCTTGGCCAAAGAAACAAGTGGCGTTGTTTCGTCGACTGTGATGCCAGCTCCAGGTGGATCGAGATCAAAGCCAACAGCCAGCTCGATTCCCGCTTCACCGCTAAAGGTAGCTTGTGCCCCGCCCACCACGTTCAGAGCCGCAAACCCCAAATCGAAGCCTTGGTTGAAGTCCAACGCAACCGTTTCGCTAAACTCCGTCCCCAAAGCGATGTTGAAGGCCACGCTGCGGACGGGTGTATCCGAATAGATAAGTGATGCCTCAAAGGGCCCACCGGCGAATTGCTCCTGAATCAAGCCGTTCAACGTATGCACCAGGTCTTGAATCGTATTGGCTCGGAACTCGCCGATAGCCGACTGGCTGGGAGCCAGGCCGAGTTCTGTTTGAGCCGAGTTCTCGTCCTGAGTTTGTCCCTCCGAGAAACCCAGTGGTATGGCCCCGCGGATGGTCAGGTTGCGCGTCGCTCCATCGATCACCAGCAGTCTTAGCGCTTCGCCGGCGAGGACAAAGGTGAGCCGAGTGTCCAGGCTGGCCTGTTGCAGCTTGGCGTTCAACAGGGTGACCATGTCGGCGGGCTGTAAACTCGCCGCGGCATCCGCTGCTGTGATGGTCAAATCGAAGTTTGTTCCATCCAATTGCAATTCAAGGTGCACGTCCGCTTGAACGCGTGACGGGGTTGACCGTGGCGCGGTGAGTTGAACAGTTCCTACATCAAAAGAGATACCGACTGTTGGCTTGGTCGTACGAATCGCCAAGCGATTGGCCAGAGCGGAGTCGAACAGCGCGATGCTCCGCTGGTCACCATCTGCCGGAACTGTCTGCACATCGCCATTGAATCGCACAAACAAAGCGTTCAGCCTGATTTCATCGACAACTGCCGGTTGGAACTCACCACGCATATCAACGTACTCAACGACGGAACCAGGCTTTAAACCCAAGTTGAACAGATTCAAGCCTTCGCTGAAGTCAAATTGAAAACGATTGAAGCCCGCTGGTAACGGTTCAATCGAGTTTGGCAGAGGAGCGTCGGTGACCTCGCTGACGGCCAGCAGTCGACTGGCGGTAAACGGATTGTGTCTTTCCGCGACCAGGTCAGCTCCCAGACCAGCGGCGGCCAGGGCTGCGTTTACATCGGCGAACAAATCATCGATGGAGGTGTTGTCGGCTGTGTCGGCAGCCAAGACGGTGACCAGGGCTGCAACGCCTCCTTCGATCCGAATGGAAAAGCTAGCGTCCCGCGAAAGCACACCATCGGTCACCGCAATGTCTTCAGCTCCGATCAGCTTGGGGTTGAAATACAGCTGGCGGGCAAAATCCTGGGTCGTATCCACAAAGTCGACGAACTGGCTCACCGCTCCTTCGGCAAAGGGAATTCCGCCTTCGACGTCCAACTGACCCGCCATGGCTTGGACGGTATTGCCGAGTTGAACGAACATCGACACGACCGCTTCGGGTGTCAGCGAGCTGAAGTCGCCGATCGTGTTTTCGATCGTGACGTTGTTGCTAAACAACATCCCCAGTTCCGTCAAGTTACTAAACGAAGCTGGTCCCGGTGTGGTCCCATCGGTTGTCGTAAACAACCTAACCGCGCCGGGAATCGTGGCTCCCGCGAATTCAGGTCGGATCTGAATTCCGTCGATGTCAAGGGAACCGGTAAAGCGTGGTTCGAAGGCGCTCGTCAAGTTGGCCGTGATCTCGGACAGGGTGGCTTGTCCATCGGTCCCGGCAAGCGTGCCAGGATCGGTGATGTTGATCGCGAAGAGTGCCGATAGATTCATTCCTTCGTTGACGGCAACGCTAGAGTCCTCCTCCAGGGCAACGCTCAAGAAGCCCAGAGCGGCTCGCGCACGGGGATCGTCGAGGACCGCCGAAAGTTCAATACTCACTTCCGGCTCAGCATCTTCGAACACAAAGACTCGTTCGCCCGGCAGGATGTCATTGCCCAGCTTGATTCCCAGCGGCAAGCGGATGGTGGGTGCCGCGGAAATCAAAAACGTCCCCGATGCTTCAAACTCCAAGCCGGGAATCTCTTCGCCAAAGTCAAATGGCAATTCGAACTCAAGTGGGGTTGGTGTCCAGGCTGGCGTCAATGACAATGTTTGAGTGTCGGCATCGTAGGCTACGTCGCCGAAATCGATTCCCAGTGGTCCCGCCAGTTCGTTGAGCAACTGACCGATACCGGGCGCTACCCGCGTTGGATCGTTGTAGTGCACCAGGGCATTTCGCAGTTGATCCCCCAGGGTACCACCCACTTGAAAGGTGAGCACTGGATCGACGATATCGGGAACGTCCCTGCGTGTGGCAGGGTAGCTCAATGTGACGCGGCGTTCCCCCACGCTGTGAACCGTGGCGGGAAAGACATCACCGCTGGCGGACCGAAAAGTCATCTGGTCCCCGGGCTTGATGCCCAGCCGACTGAGGTGATCTTCGCCGGTGTTCAGCGTAGCTCGAAACAGCTGGCTGTCACCACTGACAACGGGCAACGTAACGCTCACGACTTCCGCACCACGCAACTCGCGTTGTTCGGCTGGTGTCGATAGCAATTCGCCGACCGACTTGTTGATCAACGGAATCTTGGTTTGACTAACCGCCCCCGACAGCACCGCTTCGTCCATCCATGTCGCTAGATCCAGCAGCGCCGAGACCACTGCTTCGCCCGAGAAGTTGAGTTGGAGCGGAGTGAGATCGACATTAAACACGGGAGGCTGAGTATCGAACAAGTTGGCGTCCTGAATCCCAATACTTGGAAGATTCGGCGAGCCCATGAGTTCGGTACCGTACAGGCTACCAGCCAACGTGAGGTTAACATCTAGTGACCCGCTGGATTGGATGCGCACACGGTCAGGCAGTGGGGCTACGCTCTCCGCAAGCGTGATGGAGGCAGCGACTGTAAGCTCCAGCGTCTCCGCAGTGACCGTCCCGGCGATGGGGCCGAGCTCGAATGCGAAGGTGCTATCCGAACCATCCAACGCCACTGCGACATCGAATTGGTTTAAGTCAAACGCAGGCTTGATGCCCGCGGTGCGGTCCAAGCTGACTCCGAACGAGGCTTGAATATTTGCCGTAGTGTTGACCGCGGCGACTGCATCGGCGCCAAACGTGATCCCCGTGTCTGTCCACTGACTTCCGGCTGAATCGAACGAAAGGGGGACCTGCTGGTTCGCGTTGACTGCTAGGGCCAAGTCAAACGTCAGCATGTTGCTTTGCAGGTCCACGCCACCAGACAGGGTCAGCGGCGTATCAGTCGCGTGCAGATGATCGACGATGGCATCGCGGAGGCCGAGGGCGGTTGGAATCAGTCCGACGTTTGAAGGATCAAATTGCGCGCTGGTCGGATCGAAGGAAGCGAAGTAGTCGGCCGCCACTTGTTCGAACTTCAGCAGGTCGCCCCAACGGCTTCCCGATGGCTCGCTGTCCAGCAACCCGTTTAATGACAAATTGATGCCGGGTAGCACCTTCGACATGGCAAGGGAGGAGCTGATCGAATCGGCGGAGTCATCCAGGGAACTCAACACCGTCAGGATCTCGTCCTGCAGAACAGGCCCCAGTCCGATGTCGACCATCACATCGGGTGTGGAGCCGAACAGATTGCTGCTTCCTAGAGACAGGATGGGTGTGCCGTAGGTTGCCAGATCAAAACTGGTAGCACTGTTGGTTAGGTTCAGTGGGAGGTGCAGATCGACGCTGCCACCTGGAGTGATCGTGAAATAGTCGTTGAAAGTGCGTCCGCTATCGCCGATCTCGGAAAAGTAGATATTGCCGGTGGGATACTCGGATTTGGAAGCCAGTTCGACAGTGGCTTGCATATCGAATCGTCCGTTATCCACTGAGGCGGTGATTTCACCGATATTCAAGTTCAAATTGAGGTTGGGGCTTGCAACCTGTCCCTCCAGCAGCAAGTTGAAGTCGCGGATGAAGATCGCTGCCTCGGAGTTAAAGCCCCGATTGAGGTCCCAGCCCAACTCCAACGCTAACCTGAGTCGCCCCTGCAGTTCTAGAGCCAGTGGTCCATTGCCAAGGGTGACGCCAGCCAACTCGAGTTCGCCAGTTTCAGTAGGTGGCGATTCACTCCCGGCGGGAACAGTCAGTTCAATTCGGATTGCAAGTTCATCGTCTGAGGAGACATCGCTTGCTTGCACATCGACGCTTTGCAAAGCCGCTACCATTCCAGCGATCGTGGAATTGGAGCTGTTGCTAAGTGGCGCAACCACTTTGTCTTGCCACAGTTGCTCAACATCGATGATCTGCGCGAGAGTGCGTCCGAAGTAAGCCACATTCTTGGCCAGCGAACCACGTTGTTTGGCATCGGCGATGATCTCCTTGACCCGCGATATGGCTTCGACGATGGCGTCGGCCGGATTGAGGACCCCCAGTTCGATGATCTTGAGTGCCGACTGGACTGTCGACAGTTCGAGATTCGACACGATGTTCGATTTGGTATACCCGGTGACACCGAGGGCATCGAGAATCGTCTTTTGCGCGTAGGGACGTACGACAAGGTCGGTATGGTTGACCACTTTCAGGGCGTCTGGGTCATCCAGCGGCAAGCCTTCGTACGCCGCCGCTGCCGCGGCACTGATAGGAATCAGAACCAGCCTGTTGCGAGCGGTGTCGATGAAGTGCCCGAGGGCCGATTCGGTGGGAACCGTTCCATCCCCCCGCTCTTCACCAGCCACTTCGAGGAACCACGACTGTCCCGGTTCAGGGCTGCGACCGATGAAGTTGGTGAACGGAAGAATCGAGTCGGTGAAGAAGCCCTTGGGATGTGGACCAACGAAAGCGTCGATCTCGTAACGCGTCTCGTCTTGTTGGGAGAACTGAACGATCGTTTGGGCAGTCTTATCGATGTAGCCGTTCTTATCTTCACCTCCGTTCAGGTCCAGTAAGAGCAGGTTCGCCTGGTCGCCCGAATCGACCACTTCATTAATGCCCTCGCCGTTGGAATCGAGGACCGGATAGGTAGGCAAAAGGTTCTGCAGAGAGCCGACGTACTTTCGAATAAACGCCAGGTGGTCGATACTAGGGTCCGATATATCGTCATCGGTCGAACTGGGATCTGGTCCGAACACGGTCTGCCCGGCCTGCAAGCGATCGAAGGCATTGTCGACGACCCATGAGAGAGCCCTCGAGCTCGTCTTGACGTCCCAGTCATTCCGGAGAAAGTTCCACGGCTCGGTAGCCCCCTCATTCGGAACGCCTGACATAACAAAATTAGCTACCTTGGGTAAGCCGCCTTGCCCATATGCGGTGCTTTGAATGTAGGCCCGCGCGACCAGCCCGCCTGTGCTATGCGAGATGATGTCGACATGCTCAAGTGCTCGTCCTTCATTAGCGGCCGCATACGCATCGGCGGCTTGTCTGAGCGAGTGGCCCAGGTAGTCTAGACCTGTCTCGAAGATATCGTCGCTGATTCCCGCGGCAGTCACATCGCTCAGGATGCCATCGCGGTTGGTGGCTGCATCGTGATCCAGCGGCGCGGCAGGCACCCGCCAATCCCAGGTGGTAACGAACAGGGTTTTTGCGTTCTCATAGCCCACCTCTTCCAACGTCTTGACGATGTTTTGGTAGATTTGACCGTTTGGTTCGAGAGCCAGTTGATCGGGTGGGAGTCCCCGGTTCATGTACCATTGCTCGATTCCTTGGGGAGTTTGATCCGCTGCGAAAGTGCCGCCGAAGCCTGGCACGAAGATGACTGGATTTGGGCCTGGATCGGCGTTGAGGAGTCGGCGATCTTCGAGCGATTCAAAGCCGGCGAGCAAGTTCTGGCGGAACCGCCGCACGCGACGCTGCTTCTCGGATTGACTTCGTGACCAACTTTTGACAAACGCTACTCTCATGAAGTCTTTCCCCTCAAGGCAGTTCGAACTGGCACCGCCGACGGTTCACAGACCTAAATCTCCGAAGATGGACGGTACCAGGAAGACGGACGGTACGAGTAAGAGCGCCGAACTGGAGAGAGCAGGGAGAAAATAAACTAAATTTTGGTGTGCAAACGGCCGGGGGCTTCGCTATTATGGGAACACACCTATCAATCGCGACAAGCAATCGCAAACGCACTTTGGCCGTGGAGAAATACATGCCACACACGGATTGCAATGCTTCAGACAATCATGGGAGCGAGGATACAACTGCAATCTTATTGCAATTGTGTGAGCAAAGGCCAGGGGCGGCCGATCGATTGATTCCGCGAGTTTACGAGGAACTCAAGGCCCTGGCCACGGCAGCCATGAGCCGTGAGCGCCCCGGCCATACTCTCCAGCCCACAGCTCTGGTAAATGAGGCTTTCTTGCGACTGATCAACCGCAGCCAGACTCGCTGGGAGGGGCGTGCACACTTCTGCGCGGCGGCTGCAACATCGATCCGACATATTTTGATCAGTCATGCGCGAAAACAAAATGCAAAGAAGCGAGGTGGGCAAATTGCAAACCGAGTTCCGCTCCAAGAAGACCTTTGTCGAGTGCTACCCGGGCTGGACCTGGACATTCTGGAATTAGACCGCCTTCTGTCAGAATTGGAGCAACTCAACCCACGGCATGCCAAGATCATCGAACTGCGATTTTTCTCCGACTTGACGATCGAAGAGACCGCCACCGCGTTGGGAGTCTCCGACTGGACGGTCAAGAACGACTGGCGGATGGCTCGAGCCTGGTTGCTATCCAAGCTCGACGGATAGCTTGGGGTCAGGCCTTGTGTTCGGTGTTCACACCAACGAAATTCTCGAAACCCCCTTCCTTTTCAGTCCCTAGTACATGACTCACAAGAGCAGCTTCGCTGTGCGACGGGCCGAGTTCGGGTTGCTGTTAGCTCCGCTAACATGGAACCTGCGTATTCGATTGTTGCGCGACAGACGACGTCTTAGCAGCTCGTTTGGCCCCCGCGAAACCGATCTCCCCAACGAACCGCCAAACTGCAAACGCTTATGGGGCAGCCATGCCCGCAAGCAAAACTGGATTCCGCCGATTCAGAAAACTTTCCTAAAACGCCTCCCACCACTCCCGCCGCCTGCGCCTAAAGAAATTAGTCCCGAAGTGCAATAGAAGGAGCTCGATTCTTGAATGCAGAGCAGTATCAACGAGCGACGCATCTTTTCGATGCAATGTGTCAAATCCCCATTCCGGACCGAGAGCTGTGGCTCAAAGGCCAAGTCGACGATGCCATCGTCCTGCAATTGGTCCGGAAGTTGGAGGAGAAGGACAGACAGCTTGGGGGATCGGTCGATCTTTCGCCAGATACCGCCAAGGATGAGGACACCGATCCGGTAAACCCAATGAGGATGAAGCTGGGCACGATCAAGGAAAACGCAACCAAGGAAGATGTAACCGAACCCAATTTCGCCGTGAGCCCTCCTTTGTTGGCGGACTACGTTGACCTGGTCGAAATTGGGCGAGGAGGTGCTGGAACGATTTTTCGCGGCCACCAGAAGAGCCTGAATCGCACCGTAGCCATCAAGATGATTCGTGGCAATACAGACCTGTCCCATCCGCATAGTTTCCGGTTCCAACTGGAAGCGGAGGCGGCAGCCAGGTTAAACCACCATAACATTGTTCCGATCTACGAAATTGGCGGTGGCGAGGAATGTCAATTCTTCACTATGAAGTTGATCGAGGGTGTCGATCTCTCCAAATGGCTCCGCTCCGAACGATCGCTACGGGACAAAGTGGAGATCGTTCGCAAGTCGGCCGAGGCGATTCACTATGCCCATCAAAACGGCGTGTTGCACCGAGACGTCAAGCCGGCCAACATTCTCATCGATGCCTCCAATGAACCCCATGTCACCGATTTCGGGTTGGCCAAGTACCTGAGTTCGAATGCGGATCTAACCTTGACGGGGCAGATCATGGGAACGCCAAGTTACATATCTCCCGAACAAGCCACCGGAACGGCTTCGTCAACAATTGCGACCGATGTCTATGGATTGGGGGCAGTGCTCTACACATGCTTGACCGGAAAGGCGCCGCTGGTCGGTGAAAACATATTTGATACTCTCAAAATGGTCGCCGAAATCGAGCCCCATTTACCCTCTAAGCATCACCCTGGTTTGGATCGCGATCTCGATACGATCTGCATGAAATGTCTGGCCAAGGGTCCGGAGCAGCGTTATCAGTCTGCCGACGAATTGGCTCAGGATTTGGGCCGCTGGCTGCGTGACGAACCTATTCGAGCCCGCCCGGTTTCGATCACAGAACGCATCATCAAATGGACCCGACGCAATCGAAGCGTGGCTGCCTTGGTCATTTCGATGATGGCCATTTCGTTGAGTGCGATGATCGTGATCGGTTGGCTAGCGACCAACTATCGCGACAGTCTGCGGGATCGCAAAATCGCGAATATCGTGCAAGAAATTCGCGATGCAGATGTCACCGACCTCCAATTCCTGCAACAAGAGTTGAGCACCGATTGGGACGCCGCTCAACCCAGGCTTGCCCAGTATCTCGAGAGGGCTGTCGATGGAAGCCCTGAAAAGCTAAACCTTGCGTTGTCGCTTTCAACCCAAGATGCCTCGCAATTCGCTTACGTGATCGACCAACTGGGCCAATTCTCCGCAGCAGAATTGCAAACTGCAGTCGAATTCATGCTGCCGCAGGTAAGCCGCATCGCTGGAGCATTGATCGAAGTATTTCAGCGGACCACCACCACCGCCACACCCTCCGCCGCTGAATCAAACCAGCGAGTTGCCTCTGCTGCTGCCCTGATGATGTTGAAACTGGATCAAGTTGTTTGGCCAAGCCTGGCTAAATCGCAAGATCCAACCCTCAAAAACTCCTTGATTCATGGACTTGCACGTTTAGAAATCACACCTACGGTGCTTATTCAACGACTGCGACAAGAGCAAGATCCGTCCATCCGTCAATCAATCATTCAAGTCCTTGCATCGCTGAAAGTCACTGCGCTGTCGCCATCCCACCGCGCCGAACTTAGTGAGCTAATCTCGCAACTCTATGCGACCGATCCCGATCCAGGCGTTCACTCCGCGGCCTGGCTAACCTTTCGGAGGTGGGGAGAAACGCTTCCTCAGCCTCCAGCCGAAGCAAACGATGCGTTTCCGGAATTAAGTGAATTAGCCACTCATGTGTCAAGCCTAAGGGAACAAATCGCTTTGATCAGCGCTGAAGTCCCCCCGGATCATGAACGTTGGATCGCCCGCCTTGTCGAGAGAGAATATCAGCCTCCGCAAGACTACGTCGTCCACTACAATTTTGACAACGCGGAGAACCGATATAAGGAAGAGGTCTCCGGTTCGGGAGGAAGAACGATCGGCCCCGGTGAAGCCAAATGGGTAGATGGCGTTGCAGGAAGAGCCATTCATGTGGGTGACGAAAATACCATCGAAGGTGAAACGAGCTATTATCCGGACGTCGCTCAGCCGTTCTCAATGGGTGCCTGGATCCATCGGGAGGTGAACGTCGACACGGACCAATATGGAACCATCTTTTCGCGATCAGTTCCGGGTGACGCCGGCTTCGACCTCTGGATCGACGATGGCGCGCTTGGGATGCATTTGGTGAGCATTGGTACCGGAGGCTGGATGATCAAGGTCGCCGGCACACACCAGTTGCCCACGGACCAGTGGATCCACGTGTTTGCAACGTATGATGGCTCTCGAAAAGCAAACGGTATCCAACTGTATCTAAATGGTCGGCAGGCTGAAAAGAAAGTATTTGAATCTGAGATCAGCGGCCCCATCGACAGCATAGCCCCTTTTTGCATCGGACAACGTTATGACGGAGGTCAAGGCACATCCAAAGATCGCTTTCCATTCCATGGCGCCATTGACGACATTCGGCTGTTCGACCGCCGTTTGACCGATTACGAGGTCCATGAAATTTATGGAGATTCGATTGCTCAAATCAGCCGACTGGATCGTCAAGAACGAACCGCAGTCCAACGCGAACTGCTTGAACAGCACCATCAAGACAACGTGATCACCGAACTCCGCAAGGAACTGGCTACTTCTCTGGCGAGCATGCAAGAACTGACAGAGCTAAGCAAACGAAGGTGGTATACAAGTCAAGGTGGACCAACCTTTGCCATCTTGTCTCGTCCTGGAATCAACGAACGTCTCCCTTACACGCTCGCCATCTCCACTTGCCCCATTACGGTCAAGGAATTCCAGGCATTTGACAGTAAGGTCCGGTACGATCCGTCAATGGCCCCATCCGGCTCTCATCCGATCAACTCTGTGAGCCGCCATGATGCCAGCGCTTACTGCAATTGGCTCAGCCAACAGGACGGGATCCAGCCAGCGGAATGGTGTTATGAGCGAGTGAATTATGAAGTGATCCAAGACCCCAATAATTTGCCTGCTGGAAAATCTCATGTCGCTTACTTAAAAGAAAAGACCGACTCACTCGAATTAGCGGGCTATCGCTTGCCAACTCTCGATGAGTGGCATTTCGCCTGTCGAGCGGGGACAACGACCGACTTTTCGTTTGGAAGCGATGTTGGCTTGTTTCCGAAATATGGCTGGAGCAAAGAGAACACGGAAGGGCAGTCGCAAGCTGTCGGGAGGCTGCTGCCGAATGACTTCGGAATTTTTGATATGCATGGAGGGTTGTGGGAATGGACCTCGCAGGGAGCCCGGCACGACTGCCGTCTCGTGGGTGGCTCAATTCGCGAATCGGCCAATCAACTCAAATTCAACATTAGTCACAGTCGCGACCAATTCTCTCGAGAGCCAGACAAAACGTTTCGCGTCGTTCGTACGATCAAGTAGTTCGTGTTTAAATGGATCTGGAGTGCGTTGGAATTTCACGGGACCAACCCTCTATCCCGCTCAATAAGCACAACGGCTAGGACAAGTTGCGACTGGACTCACGTCAGACATGCACTAGCCGATCTGGCTCTAACCTGATGCGACGCCACTGGAGTCGTAATAGATCGCGGTCGCCTTATTGCCACTTTCGATGCCTATCCAATCGACAGTGAGAGTGATGGTATCTTCGTTGGGAATATCCAGGCTATGGGCCAAGCCGGTAGCCGCTGAAGCACGCGCCACCGTGGGGGGCATTGGGTCAGGCAGCCCTGTCACGCCCCAGTGCTTGGCTGCAGAATCTGGCGTAATCTTCCTTGCATCACTCCGTGATGCGCGGCAACCGCCTCCAGGATCTAGTCGACGCTCACGCTCTTCACTACTCAACAGCGATTCATCAAGCGACTCAGCGCGTGGAAGGTGGGTCAATGTCAAGCAGTTGGTGGGTGCCCACCGAGCGCCCACTGAAACCGGTCCAGGCCCAAACACCGAACACAAGGCCTGACCCTACAACGAATAGTCCCACAGAAACTTGGCGAACTGCTTAACGGTAGAACGGCTGCCAGGTCAACCAGCGTGGGCCATAGTGCGGCGCAGGCTTGCCCGTCTCGAGCGCACCGAGATCGGGTCCGCGACCTGAAAAATCCTCATTGACCTGCGGGATGACGACTCCCGCATCAACAGCTGGACTCGACGCCTTCAAATTAAAGTTCAAGTCCATCGCGTGATACACCGCATGCTGCTGGGCGGGATCGGGAGCTGCCAGTTGTTCGAAGATATCATAGTCGACCTCGATACTATGTTTCTCCTGCCCCGTGGCTTGGTGGAATTCCGCCAATGTTGCGAAGATTTGCCACTCCTCTGGCTTGGGTTCATACAACCGCTGTCCGCTGCTTGACCCCAAGAACGCAAACTGCTCCGGCACGTCCCGGTTTGGGCGGTAGCCGTTGTAGTCGCTGCTGTAGTCTGCCGTCGCATTGGCCACTCGTAGGATTCCCCGCTCGGGAATATCCCGCCCCAAATAGAGATTGTTACGGAAGTGCATGTTCGCGGCCGGATCGCTAATACGATTCTCGCTGATGATCGTGTTGTGATAGACAAATAATCCCGCAGCTTTCGCCGAAAATTTAAATGCAGTTCCAGAGGGAACGTGATACAGGATGTTCCTGATAAAGTACGCGGGACCGCCAAATACGGGTTGCGAACTGTAGCCACCATGCGCCGCGTTGATGCCGCGATTATTGAACACGCGGATGTTGTGCACACCTCCATCCGTCTCCACAAAATCGTCATTGAGTACGTGCATGTCGTTGTTATAAATATCGATCGACGACGCACGTCGCTCGGGATCGCTCTCCGGAGTACCGTAAGTGGAAATCCCGATCGCATCATGAAAATAGGCGATCGCGTTGTGTGCGATCACATGCCCTGGACCATACACTTTGACCGCGTAGTAGCTGGTGACCTGATGCGAGCCGTACAGTGGCTCAGCCCATGCTGGGCCGTCTGGGGATCGCTGGCGGCCCCCCCAGCCAATCAAGCGAAAGCGATCGTCACGCCCAAGGAATAAGTTATCGGCAATGTAGAAATCGCTCGATCCCGCGTACTCCGTCCACACGCCAAAGCCGATATTCTCAAAGCGACAGTTTTTTACCGTTAACGCCACCGCTCCGGTAACTTCCTTCTGGCCAGCAAAGATGGCGACATCCGTATTGCGAAACGTCAATCCATCAAAGATATGATGATGTGAAGCCATGACATCGAACAAGCGATGGTTGCCAGCACCATCGAAGATTACTTCGCCATCCCCAGCCGCCTTGATGGTGATCGGTTTCTCCGCCGTCCCTTTGAGTGTCAACGACACGGAACCATCGAAGGGGGTCATCAGGGGATCGACGTAGTTTAGCCGCTCCGGCCGATAAAGCCCGGCGTGTACCAAAAGCGTATCGCCCGGTTGAGCGCGCCGTTCCCAGACCACCGACCAGTCTCCCAGCCCTGCTCCGTAGTAGGCTTGCAGTACCCCGGTAAAGCTTGGCTCCTGTCGCGGTCCAAAGTAGTCGGGCGGGTAGACATGCAAGATACGTCCAGCCGCATAAGGTTGGGGTTCACTCCGCGTCTTGACGCTTACCGTCTGGCTTTTCTCTCCATTGACGCCGTCGGGATCCTCTATTTCGAAGTGACATTCATACTCGGTCCCCGGCTGAAGGTTGAGGATGGAGCCCGCAAAGCCATCGGGGACAGTGTAGTCGAGATTTTCGCGGCGGCGGTATACACTTTCCCCCCCGATGCGGACCAGCGGCAACGCTTGCCTCCAAGTCACTTGTCCAACTTCTCGGAATTGAACGGATACCGTCGCATTGCGATTGGCATCTCCCGAGATGGACCATTCGAAGCCCAGATTCAATAGCGTTGGATGCTCGACATGGAAACGCCCCACCGTGGTCGCGTCTTGCGCATAGAGCGTTAGTGGGACGAGGGATAGCAGTATACCAGTCAGGCTGATGTTCTTCATCGGACACTTCTTTCTAACCGTAACGGCGTGGAGCTTGTTCGAACCGATACTCTATTTCAATAGAGTCAGCAGCATAACCAAAGGTGTCGTGGCAAATACGCTATGCGGCGTCTTAGCAACCATTTGAATCCAAGTGCCCGGCACACCTGACGCCTCCTCGTCGCCAACGGTCAGTCTGGCATCGCCCTTGATAATCTGAATGATCGCAGGCAGCGGTGCGACGTGCTCGGCCAAGCCCCCACCGGCGGCGAAGGCGAACAGCACAACTTTTACATGCTCATCGTCAGTCACAATCACGCTCCGCTTGCCAGATGCAGGCGGTGCAAGCTCTTCGATGAGCTGACGAATATTATAATTGTCGGTGTGCATGAGGGGTTCACTTATGTGATTTCATTCGCGGCATGTGTGTGAATATTCCTAGTCGACCAGCGAGTCAGAAATTCGCCCCGCCTGACTTGCTTTGAAGGCGAGTGCACGTGGTAAGGGTGTCGATGATCTGGTGGCTAGCCGGGGAGACACCGTCGATGCCATAAATTGCCAGCAGCGAACGGGCGCGCGTCATGGCCACGTATAGTACTTGGGCAAGCAGCTTACCCTCGGGTGCTACAAAGTGATCAACACAAGGAATCACCACCACCTCCGATTCATAGCCCTTATACGAGTGGGGCGTGGTGGCCAACAGCGTGTTCGACTTACGGGTAAACGAGCGGCTGTTCTGAAACGAGAGCTCGACACCCCATTGCGATAGCTCAGGTGCAAGTTGCGCCTTCAAGAGATCGTCTGCGCGTCCGTTGTACAGAATGCACATACTGCTCGGAGGAACTCCGTCGACGGTGATCAAGTGCTTCAGATGCTTGGCGATCATCTCCAGCTCTTCTTTGCGGGTGCGAAAGCAGCGGAAGATGGGGGCTGGACCCGCAACTTGACTGAACAGCGTTTCCCACCATGACTCACCGTCGCGCAAAGTCGGCTTCAGCAGTCCCAACGAGACCAGTTCCTGCTGGTCGGGCAACCCGGTTTTACCCAGCGTTCGCTCGAGCACGTTGATGGCCAGCTCCATGATTTGCCGAGTCGAGCGGAAGCTCTCGCGCATGATGGTCGACCGACCTCGCAGGTCGAGCCCAAAGTCGGACCACTTCGGGGTTGGGGCGTCGTATACATTCTGCGCATTGTCGTAAAAAATATGTGCCGCACGGCTGTTTTGATCCTGTGCATCGGATTGTTCCACTACGGACAACAACAGTCGCAACGTGTAGGGGCCCATGTCCTGTGCCTCATCGATAAACAGGGCGGAACAGCGCGGGAGCAACTGGCTCGCATCCTGCCGCCGGAGAAACTCTTCCGCCGCTTGATCGTAATTGAAGCCAAAAGTCTCGAGCGACATGTTGGCTAAAGGCAGCAGGCCAGCCAGGACATCTTTGATATGTAACAACTCGACCTGCTCCCATGGGAAGTTAGTTTTCCCGAGCAACAGTCCGTCGTTTAACCTCGCCCAAGCGGACTCGATCGACCCGCATAGCAGCTTGTGGAGACTGCGATTCGCATACACGGCCCAAATCCGCGTATCCGGTGTGGAGCCAAGCCGCAACGCGGTTTTGGCGAGCCAATTGCACAGCACGACCGACTTGCCGCTGCCCGCAACGCCCCGCACCAACCGCGGCTTGCCATCGAGCGGTAAGTTGCTGATGCGCTGCTGCTCTCGTGAAAGGAGCGGTTTCAGCTCCTCGCGTTGCTGCATCTGGTCGCCGATGCGGTACGAGGACGACGGCGATTGCGAATAGACTGCAGCCGCCTCCGCCGTGACCAGCGGACTTGACGAGAACGCCGACGAGGGGGAGTCGTTCTTCGTTAGGTAAGGCAACGCGTGCGTGTTGAGTGGATTGAGGACTTCCCGCCAACGCAGCACTCCGTCGTCCTGCACCAATCGCGAGGCTTTGAGCTGACCGACGAGAGGCGATAGGTAGGGCTCCTCCATTTCACTACAAGTGGCCAGCACAATGACCGCTTCCCTGGCGCGGCTGAGAGCGACGTTGACTAGCCGCTTCCATTCGGCAATTCCCCAGATGTGGCCCCCCGCGTTGACCGTATCGAAGATCACGATATCGGCCTCGGAGCCCTGTTGACTGTGAACGGTGGACGCTTCCCAGGAGTTGATCTTCCAAGCAGCAAACCAGTCGCTCGCTGCCTGAGCCTGAGCCGTAAAGGGGGCGACGAATAACCCGTTCGCTTCGCGCACTTGCGAGTTCTGCAAGATCTTTTTTAGCAACGGCTCGGTGATCGGCCGTATCCAACTGCGATTTCCAGGACCTCGCTCAGCACGAATCTCTGCCAAATCGGCTTCCTCGGCATCCAGAACATACCAGATGGCGCGCGAGTAGTCGGCCAGCCACGGAGCCAACTGTGATGGTTGGGCCGCTCGATCAGGCGCTGTCTTTAACACTTGGTTGTACTGGTACGAAGATACGACGCTGCAGACATCAGGATGCATGCGTCGTTGCTCGGACAATAAGTGCACGGCGGCTGGCATCTGGTCCGTTTTGTCCAAGTGCGTTAGACCACTGCTGGCTAGCCAAGTCTGTTGCCGCGTTGGCAGGACGCGGGAAATCCGACTGATCGGAGCCAGTTGCTTGGAGTCGCCAACCAAGACGATGCGGCGCGAAGCCAGCAGCGACAGCGCAGCCACAGCGGCCCGCGATATCAAGCCTGCCTCATCGATGAAGATGGTTGTGAACGGGGCCTGACCTTCCTCAACCATCTCGCGAATGAGCGGAAAACGGAGATAGCTCATGGCTTTGAAAACGGTGGTGATGACTACCTGCTTGTCGGGATCGACGAAAAGTCGATTGCTTTGGTCACTGGTGCTCGAGCGGAGATCGCCAATCAGCTTGCGCGTTAAGGCCCTCTCTTCCCAGGAATCAAACAGAGGGAGTTGCTTTGCAAGCTGTTCGATCTTGGCCAGCGTCTCAGACTCGGTACCGGCGAGCATGCCTTGCAAGTCTTCCTGCGCGAAAGACTGTAAAGAGGCCCCCTGCCCGATCCGTCGCAGAGTGTCGTTTACCAATTCTTGCGGACAGAACTCTGCGGCGGCCTGGCCTAACGAGAGGGCCACGGCATCGGTCGCCTTGTTCGTCGTCGAAACGACGAGAATCCTCTCTTGTGCATCCGGGACGGCTAAGACGTGGGCAATTTGCTGGCCGGTAGTCCAAGTCTTACCGGTACCCGGTGGTCCCCACAAAATGCTCCAAGCATGGTCCCACCAGGCATGCAAACTCGGCAAGCCCGCTTGCTTGACTGAAGAAACGGCAGGGTGAACGGAACCTTCCGTAGCGGACAGTCGGTCCGTCAGCCTTTCACGGACCAGTTCATATTCATCGCTGTTGTAGATGGCGTCCAGCACCGACAGGAACTCGAAAGGCCGTACCAGGAATGCACCCTTGGTCGGAACCTTTTCCGGGTTATCCAACACGATGAACAAGCAGCCGGTCGTTTCGTCAACCTCGACAACTTCGCCAGACCAAACCAGTTCATCGGCGTAGTCTTGGTCGTACAAATTAGCGACTTCGGCCAGTCGCTGGGTCTTGCTGGATGGATCGTCCAAGCCGCTGGGGCAAAAGGCCTTGGCTCCTTCCCAAGTCCAATCGAACTCGATGCTACGCCCAACTTGCACCACGTACACGGTACCGCGATCACGCTCGGAGAAGACGCTTACCTTGCTGCATACGAGCCGCTTCCAACGCGAGCTATCGCGATGCTCCTGACGCACAGCGACCGCTGCCTGCTGTAGCTTCTGCGGATCGCTGGCTGGGAAATCCAACTCGACATCGAAACGCGCCATTTCCACGACGAAATCAGCTTCAAGCTGACCAGCTTCGCCAGATCCTCGGAAACTCAGGGCCCCTTCGGCGTTGTCATCAGGATCTTCCATGACACCGTCGGCAACTAGAGGGGAAAGCGTACAGTAATAGCAAAATTGTCCTTTGGAAAAGTGAAAACGTGGCTTTTCATTGTAGCAACCTGAAACGTGCTAACGACAGTCCGACTTCAAGTTCCAAAATGCGAATCAGATTGAAAGCAAACAATCCCGGACGCTTGCCGAATATCACCAGTTTTGCATTCCTGAACTAAAAAGCGTAAACTAGACTAGTGCTCTGTACAGATTTAAAAGTGGGGTTGGCAGCGCTTAGTATCGAACGCTTGTCTCAATCGTTTTTGAAGCGATTGGGGACAATCGCTCGGCACTCGCACAGCGATTGGGGACAATCGCTCGACACTCGCACAGCGATTGGGGACAATCTCCATCATGTCAACTGAATTTCGCAAGAGTGAGCCTGGTGACCCAACGCGGGAGATCGCGGCCATGTTTCCCCATCAAGGATGCTGGTCCGAAACCGAATACTTGCGATTGGATTTTGGCAGACTAGTGGAATTTGACCATGGTAGGCTGGAAGTACTGACGATGCCAACGGAGCTTCACCAGGCCATCGCTTTTTTCTTATGCCTTCGTCTGCAGCTATTTGCGGAGGCCTCGCAACTGGGAGTTTCGTTCATTGCGCCACTTCGCGTCCAGCTTTGGCCTGGAAAATTTCGAGAGCCGGATGTGCTCTTCATGCGCGCCCGAAACCGCCATCGCCGCGCAGCTCTTTTCTGGGAGGGCGCTGACTTAGTGATGGAAGTGGTTAGCGAGGACGATCCGCAGCGGGATCTCGTCGTCAAACGCGAAGAGTATGCACAAGCAAAAATACCCGAATACTGGATCGTCGATCCGCGTGACCGAAGCATCCTCGTCCTTGTGCTTGACGAGACCCAAACGACTTATGTTGAAAGTGGCCGGTATGCGAACGACCAAACCGCCCACTCCGCAACACTCCACGGCTTCAACGTCAGCGTCAGCGAAGTCTTCAATCGCCCCGAAGCGACCTAAGCAGGTCACCAGAAGTCTTTGGGGACAACTGCGGCGGCCCTGATAGGCCGACCCTCCCCGAGCGAATTCATGCTTTCCGCGTAAGTTCGCTCGGGGAGGGTAAGTTGCGTTTTCGATTCTTTACACACGACAAGATCTACGAAAACCTTCGTTGACACCTACGAAGACTTTCGTAATAATCAAGCCACACGATGTCGCTTGTTCGCGCTGGAGACTGCTCTTGAAATCCAAATCACCCCGCCCGACCGACGGTGAACTGCAAATCTTGACCATTTTATGGGAGCTTGGCCCAAGTTCGGTACGGCAAGTACTCGATGCCCTGCCGTCGAAACCAGCTCCCGGTTACACAACCGTGCTGAAGCTGCTGCAAATCATGACCGAGAAGGGATTGGTGGTGCGGGATGAATCGGAACGCACCCACATCTATCGTGCCAAGCGGGCCAAGCAGCAAACGCAAAAACAGATGCTGGGCGAAGTGCTCACTCGTGTGTTCGGTGGTTCGACCAATCAATTGGTGATGCAAGCCCTTGCCATCGGACGGCTGACACCCAATGAACTGGTTGAGATCCGTGAGTTACTCGATGGAATGGAAGAAGGTGAGTAAATGGAAGTGCTATTGAACTTGTTAAGTCCAGCGATGCTTGAACTGCTGTCGCTATTTCTGCTGCACTCGCTGTGGATCGGATCATTGGCTGGCGGGGGTGCTTGGCTGTCCCTGGTCATTCTCAAGAATGCAAGTGCACGCATCAGGTGCAATCTTTTGCTCATGTGGCTGGGCGCAATACCCGTCCTTTCCATCGTAATCGCAGCCCGTCAGTCGCAGTCACTCCATGAAAAACCGCGAGCCATTACGGCAGAACAGAATTATGCAACAGCAAACGACGCTCGCCAGCTAGATATTGCTCGGAGCGACTCCGACGACGGACCGTCAAGTCAAATGCCACCCTGGAAATCAGAGTCTCTTACGCAGTCTACGTGGAGTGAGTCCAACCCCAAGCCAGGGAACGCAGAGAACATGCCGGCCAAAGTGTCGATGCACCCCCAGTTGCATCGCCAACTGAATCGACCACCAGAGCAGCTTGCGTTGGCGAGTGGGAGTCGGGAGTGGGCTCGCTCCAGATTCAGCTTCATGATTGTCGTCGCTTGGATGGTGGGCGTAACAATGCTTTGCTTGCGCATGCTAGTCGACTGGCTCCAACTTCGACGTTGGATTTATCATTCGGTAGTTGCTGACCAGTCCCTAGTTGCGTTGGTCGCTTCGCTTCGAGTGAAACTCCAGATAAAACAGTGGGTTGACGTGCGGCTAGTACAAACAATTGCGGAACCGATGGCTGTGGGGGTATTGCGCCCCATGATTCTGCTTCCCGCAAGCTGCATAACTCACTTGTCTCCTACCGAAATCGAAGCAATCCTCGTTCATGAACTAGCTCACATTCGCCGCTTCGACTTCGTATTCCACTTGTTTCAACGCGCGGTTGAGATTCTGTTGTTCTTTCATCCTGGCGTATGGTGGATGGGATCACAACTCCGCCAAGAACGCGAATTTGACTGCGACGATGTTGTCGTTAGACTCACTCCCAATCGTATGACTTACGCGCGGGCCTTGGCCGCAATTGCAGAACTTGCCGCCGGTCGGAATAGCTTGGCCATGTCTGTCTCTTCGGGTTCATTAAGGACGCGCATTCAACGCATCCTTGGCAAGCCACCCAGGGCAACTTATCTACGCCCCTCCATTTTCGGACTTGGCGGGAGCTTGAGCATACTCGGTGTCCTGCTATGGGTATTGATACCCCGTGCGGTAGCGCCAACCCAGGCTGAAGAATCTCAGCCCAAGACGTCGACGATCGTTGTGGCTAACACAAGCTCTTCCAATGCGCCAATCATTGGTTTTATCCTGGGGCCTGATGCGAAAATGTTAGCGGGCGCCACGGTCGTGCTGCGTAAAATGCCTCTTTATGGAAAAGACCAAGCCGATTTGGCGACGATGACAACCGATGGGACTGGGCAGTTTGCGTTCGAGCAAACCGTCTTGGACAAACTTAAGGATGGCTCTGACAACCGCGGTGCGTTTCTCCTGGAAGTCATCGCCCGCAAGCCTGGTTACGCCATTCGTTGGTTACGTCCAAACAACGCGGCGCGCCAGGAGCTTGATTTGCAACTTGTTCCGTTCACCAAGTTCTCTGGTCGACTGCTCCATGACCAGGGTGAACCGCTTGCTGGGGCCATGGTGCGAGTTGTTGGTATCATGTCGCTCAATACACTCACCAATACTGACGATTTTAGTTCGATACATCGAGGCGGGGACAGCTTTATCGACCTGACTGACACAAAGCCACTGGCTGCGATCTGCGATATCAATGGGCGATTTGAACTGGACGAATTGCCGCGCCGCGTCGGACTGCATTTGGTTGTCGAAGACAAAAGAGTCTCCCGCGAAGTCATTTATGCAGCCACTACCGATGAGCCACTGGACAGCAGAGCGCGTGCCTTCGATCGCTTAACCAACCACCGTACGCCGATCGAAATCATGAGAAACGGAGCAACGCGGAAGCTCGATCGAGCTATTCACCTACGACTGGTCTTCGTCGATGACGTTACCGGCAATCCTGTTGAAAACGTTGAGGTGAACTCGCGAATCGCCAACAGCGACGTTGTTCAGCGAAGTGGCACCGATGGCGAGGTTGACTTTTATCAGATCGACCAACGTGCGATCGTGGGTTGGACAGCCACGGTCACTCCGCCTGCAAACAGCTCGTGGCGCGGTGGTCTTGTGGTCAATCAACAAACACCAACAGCAGACTTGCTTGTCCAACACGAAGTGCGATTGTCACGTGGGATAAAACTTGAGGGTCGCGTGATCGATGAAGCGAGCGGAGTAGGTTTGGCGAATGCAATGATTAGGTACGCCACAAGACCAAACCCGAACGAAACTGGCCGCATTCCAAATGTTGATCGTAAGTGAGGACAAGACGTACGGTGCCTTCTACGCGGCCAGCAGTCTGCATGCGAGTGCGTCGGAGACCAACATCACGCTGCAGCCACTCGGCAGTATCTCGGGTGTCGCGACCGACCGCTTAATTGGCCTACCGGTCAAAGGGGCAAGCGTTTCATTGATTGTGCACTTCAACCCCAAGCAGGGCCAAAAGCTGGAGCACAGCCTCACCGACGAACGCGGCCAGTATCGCTTTGAGCATTTGATTCCCGGCATGCATTACACGCTCAGCATCCAAGCCAAGAAGCAAGACCCAGCGAAACCACCCCAGCAAACCACCGTACGACTGCGCCCCGACACCCATTTGCAACTGGAAACACAGCTCGACTGATCATCGTTTATCCCATCAGTGTCGAGCGATTGTCCCAATCGCTCTAGAAAACGATAAAACGATTGGGGACAATCGTTCTACACTTTGATGGCGCGAAACAAGGCTCCGACTGTCGCTGGCGAAGTATGGTAACCGGTGGTCCCGATAAAGGTCACCGCTTGCAGGCCCGCCTCCTCCATCAACTTTTCCAAACACTCGCGGGTCAGCGTTCCGGCAACGCAGTTCGCCCAGGACTCAGCGGTAGCCTGCGAGGCGCACGCGCTGGCTTCCACGCGAATCATATCAGCCAAGTACAACCGACCGCCTGGTTTCAGCACGCGCACGATTTCGCGAAAGACACAGGACTGTTTTGGCGAGAGATTGATCGCACCATTGGAAATCACCACATCCACGCTGTTGCTCTCGAGCGGCAAATTCAAAAAGTCGCCACAAGCAACCTCCGCGTTGGCCAAGCCCATCAACGCCAGATTGCTTCGAGCTATATCGACCATCGCTGGCGTGAGGTCGATACCGAAAACTCGGCCCGACTCCCCAACAGCCAGCGCAGCAATACACAGATCAGCCCGGCACCACACCCCAAGTCAACCACTGTTTCGCCCGCATGCATCGGCCCGACGGCAAACGGATTCCCAACCGCTGCGGAGGACTCCCAGACCGATTCCGGCATCTGTGCAAGCAGGTGCAAGTCGTAACCGAGTTGCTTGGAATTCTCCAGCCCCTTGCTCCAGCCAAACTCCTGCTCAGGATTCAAGGCCAACTGTGAATACAATTCCTGCACCGCCTCCGCGGAAGTTTTTCCCTGTACAGCATGGTCAGGTGGGCTACTCATGTAGAACGCCTTGTATTTTAGGGCTGCGTTTTCCAGCGCTGAATTGGGATTGGTTGATTCGTCATCGAGCATCTCAGCCAAGAGTTCTCGATCGCGTTGTGTGAGTCGAGTGACGTTAGATTCCATCGAAATGCTTTGTGAAAATCAACCAAGGACCTGTTCGAGAATAAGTTACCGTTTCGTTTTCCCCTCACCCCAGCCTCTCTCCGCATCGCTCATTACAACCCATTTTACGCGTTGATGGTAGGCGAGCGATACAGTAACCGGCCCTTTACCCGGATTTCCACTTCGACCAAGTACTTGGCGATAGCGGGTTGACTCGGTTCAATACCTAGTCCGGGCGCGTCGGGGGCACTCAACTCTCCGTTGCTATCGAGCTGCAAATGATTCTCCGTCATTTCAATCGCCAGCGACTTGAGCTCGGTGGGGTATTCGCAGATCTTGTGCGACTCGAGCCCTGCGTAGGGTTGCAGCGAGGCCGATAGGGCTAAGTTGGAGGTGAAGGTGTGATTGACATAGGTCACCCCGCGCGCTTCGGCGTAGTCCGCAACGTCTTTGGCCACCGTGATCCCACCGATGCGGCCTGCGTCAATCTGCACGTACTTCAGTCCCGCCAAATCGATCATGTGCTTGGCCATGTGAAAGTTGTGGCAACCTTCGCCACCGGCCAGTCCCACCGGCTGGGATTGCGCGGAGAGCGATTGATACTCGGCCAACGCTCCTGAAACAAACGGCTCTTCCAGCCATTGCGCACGGACCTGTTTTAAGATCGGCAGACGAGCCCGAGCCCGCTCGACGTCATCTCTCCAGATCGTCCCGGCGTCAATCAACAAAATACCGTCATCGCCCAGTCCCGTCCGCGCGGCCAACAGCTGCGCTTCGTCAGCAGCCACGTCGCCCGCGCCAAACGGCCCCCAACCAAACTTGGCCGCACGAAAGCCAAGAGTCCGAATGAAGTGGGCCTTCGACATCGTCTCTTCCGCCGTGTCGCCGAACAAAACAGAAGCGTAAGGAGTCTTAGGATACGAGCGCTCATAGCCCAGCAACTTCCAAACCGGCTCATTCAAGCGGCGTCCCAATAGATCCCACAGCGCGATATCGATCCCCGACAACGTGTGGTCGGCTTGCAGTAGATCCAGCGAATTGGCGCGAACCAGATGACCGATGCGTCGGATATCGTCGACACCCTCGAGCGACTGCCCGAGCACGGAAGCTTGAACCGGCTTGCAGGCACTGTGCGACATCGGACAGACCAAACTGGCGATCGACACCAGCGGTGATGCTTCGCATTCACCCCAGCCCACGTGGTCTCCTGCCCCGATACGGACCAGCAAGGCATCTTGACTACCATCGCCGATGTCCAAGATCTCGGGCATCGACAGATAGTAAAAATCGATTGAATCAATGCGCATTGGCTAAGAGCTCCGGCATGACGCGTCCTGCCACGTCGGTCAGTCGGAAGAGGCGTCCTTGATAAGGATACGTCAAGCGCTCGTGATCAAAACCAAGGCAAAGCAGAATCGTGGCATGGAGGTCGTGGATGTGTATCGGATCACGGACAATGTTGTAACCGTAGTCGTCTGTCTCGCCCACCACGGCACCACTTTTTACCCCACCCCCAGCCATCCACATCGTGAAACAGCGGCCATGGTGGTCTCTGCCATAGTCATCTTGCAAGGAACCTTGGCTGTAAACCGTGCGCCCGAACTCGCCCCCCCAGATCACCAGCGTGTCGTCCAATAGACCGCGGCGTTTAAGATCGGTGATCAAAGCAGCTTGCGGTTGATCGATGTCCTGGCACTGCTTGGGGATGTTCGATGGCAGGTTGCCGTGATTGTCCCAGCCACGGTGGTAGAGTTGCACGAAGCGGACGCCACGTTCGACCATGCGACGGGCCAACAGGCAGTTGGCTGCGTAGGTACCCGGATTTTTCGCTTGGTCGCCATACAACTCGAAGGTCGATTCCGGTTCGTCGGACATGTCGGTTAAGCCCGGCACGGAGGCTTGCATCCGGAAGGCCATCTCGTACTGTTCGATCCGGGTAGCAATCTCCGGATCACCCTCCTGCTGTAGGTGCAGTTCGTTGAGCTTAGCCAAGCTATCGAGCATCTGCCGTCGCAACGGACGGCTCACACCGGCTGGATCGTTGAGGTACAAGACGGGATCGCTGCCACTGCGGAACTTGACCCCTTGATGATTCGAGGGGAGAAAACCACTTCCCCATAAGCGATCGAGCAACCCCTGATTGGCATCGCTCCCCGTTCCGTGCGAAATCATCACCACAAAGGCAGGCAAGTCCTCGGCTTCACTCCCCAGTCCATAACTAAGCCATGAACCAAGCGAAGGGCGTCCCGGCTGCTGCGAGCCGGTTTGCATGAAGGTGATGGCGGGATCGTGATTGATCGCTTCGGTATGCATCGAGCGCATAATGCACAAATCATCGGCGATCTTGGCTGTATGCGGTAGCAATTCGCTGAACCAAGCTCCATTGCCGCCGTGCTGTGTGAACTTGAACTTGGGTGCCACTACCGGAAAGCTGCTTTGCCCCGAGGTCATGCCGGTCAGGCGTTGGCCTTGCCGAATGCTATCTGGCAGCTCGGAGCCATGCAATGTTTGCAGTTTCGGCTTGTAGTCCATCGTTTCGAATTGCGAAGGACCACCTGACTGAAAAAGGTAAATGACCCGTTTCGCCTTGGGAGCAAAATGTGTCAACTGCGACGAAAGTTCCGTCGCCTGAGCTGTCCGCTCGCGCTGCGGAGCGAGTGCCGATAGGGCGGCGGCACCCAAAACCGAACGTCGCAGAAAGTCGCGTCGCAGCCAACGCTCGCGTAGTTGAACATCGTAAGCATTCATCGTTTCGACACCGTTTCATCGAGATTCAAAAGAGTGCTACCAAGCATCGTCCACGCCGCCACTTCGACCCCGTCCAAGCCCTCTACTGCACGCATCGCGCCGATCGCATTCAGGGCCTGCGCCGCCTCGCTCTGCTGGCGGAACTGTTGCCGTGCTTGGTCAAGTAGTTCCTGCATAACCGTCAACTCAGCGTCGGTCGCCTCTCTTGCCAAACAACGCCGATAACCAACCTGAATTCGCTCGGCAGTTGTGTTGACTTCCGCGACGAGCATCTGCTGGGCAAGCATCCGCGAGGCTTCAATGTAGGTTGGATCATTCATTAGCACCAGCGACTGGAGCGGCGTGTTGGTCCTCGGGCGACGGGCAAAGCAGACCTCGCGATTGGGGGCATCAAAGTTCATCATCGCTGGCGGCGGGCAAGTTCGCTTCCAGAATGAATACATGCTTCGTCGATGCAGACCTTCGCCCACATCGGGCACATACTTCGCGCGACGTTCGACGCTGACATCTTCCCACAGTCCCTCAGGTTGGTACGGTTTGACACTCGGACCACCGACCCGCGGCTGCAACAAGCCACTGATGGCCAGGGCGTTGTCGCGAACCGTTTCAGCCGGCAAGCGGAAACGCGGACCACGGCTAAGCCAACGATTCTCGGGATCGCGCTCCAACCCCTCGGGGCTGACCCGCGACTGCTGCTGATACGTCGCCGACAGGACGATCTTCTTCTGCAACGACTTGACATCCCAGCCACTGTCGATGAACGACAAGGCCAAGTAATCCAGTAGCTCGGGATGGCTCGGAGGTTCGCCCGTGATGCCAAAATCCTCGACGGTCTTCACCAGCCCCGTCCCGAAATAATGTTGCCACCAACGATTCACCGCCACCCGCGCCGTGAGTGGATGGGCGGGGTCGACCAGCCACTGGGCTAATCCCAAACGATTGTTCGCCTGTGCGTCGACAGCGCTCACGAACAAGCCCGGAACAGCGGCGGTGACTTTATCCTGCGGCTGATCGTACTGTCCGCGCTGCAGCACGAACGTTTCACGCGGCGGTTGCATGTCGCGCATGACCATGACTGCGGAGAAAGAGTCTTGCAACGTCTGTAACTCACTCTCGCCCCCCGCGATCGCTTTCCGAAGCTCGATCGACTCTTCGTCCACATGGGTCAAGAAGAAGTCGTGCAGTTGCCGCGTCTGCTCCTCGGTCCGCTCGCTGGCTGTTATCGCCAACAGTTTGTCAAAACTCTCGATCGGTTGGCCAGCGAACCACTGCGCGATTTGTTCTGTAAACAAAGTCCCTTGCACGATCATTAGTTCATCGATTTTGCCGTGGAACGGGAGCGAAGTGCCACGCAGCCCCAAATGAAATGGTTTCGGCGTTGCGAACGATGCCGTCAGCGTATCGCTCAACGTGTCCAGCTGCGCCAGTTGATTGTCGACATAAAGTTTCACTCCGGCCGCCTGGCTGCTGCCGCTGTAAACCAGCACCACGTGGTGCCAGGCATTTAGCGTCAGCGGTTGTTGAGTAGCCACTTTGATGGCGTTGTCGGGCCAGCGATGTACCAGATGGGAAACCAGTTTTCCATTTTCGAGCAACAGGTCGTAACCGAGGTGCTGGCTCGCATCGTCCATTTTGGAAAAGATCGCCATCGCCTCGCTCGAGGTCGGATAGATCCAGGCGCCGATCGCAAAAGCTTGCTCGCGATCCAAAGCGGCGATTTGCCCTAGATCGACATGTGCAGTACCTTCAAACGCGAGCCCGCTACCCACGTGTCCTGCTTCAATCGCAAGCTGCCCAACTGCACGACCACGTGCCGTGCCGGTTGCCGAGTCATGCAAGAACTGCTCTCCGGTACTGACGGGTGAAGGCTCCGGCGGTCGCTCGGACTGTAGCTCCATTGAAAAGTGATTGAGCAACTTGTGAGCGTAACGCGTGGTTGTTTCAGTACCTTCATTGCCAGCCAGCCGCTCAACCTGCCATTCAGCCAGCCGTTGGTCAACGTCGAGGCGGCGACTGTCCAGCAGCTGTCGCTGGTTTGCCAACGTTTGCTGCAACTCTTGCAAACGGGTCGCCTGGTCGACCGAAGGAACGCGAACAAAAGGTTCTGCCGCGAGGAACTTGCTATAGCTGGCTTGTTTTTCGTCAAGGCTATTAAAATAGGCATAGAACTCGTAGTACTCTTTTTGCGAGACGGGATCGTACTTGTGATCGTGGCAGCGGGCGCATTGCAGCGACAAGCCGAGAAACACCGTGGCAGTGGTGTGAACGCGATCGGCCACATACTCCACGCGGTACTCTTCCTGAATGATTCCTCCCTCGGTATTGTGGCCTTGGTTTCTCAAAAAGGCGGTGGCGATCAATTGCGACTGACTTGGGCTGGGGAGCAAATCTCCGGCCAACTGCTCGACGACAAATTGATCGTAGGGCATGTTGTTATGGAACGCGTCGATTACCCAATCGCGCCAGGGCCACATCGTCCGATCTTCATCGTTGTTGTAGCCGTTGGTATCGGCGTAACGCGCCAGGTCGAGCCACTCCATCGTCATCCGCTCGGCGTAGTTCTTAGTGGCCAGCAAGCGATCGACCACTTTCTCGTAGGCATTGGGGGAGGAGTCGCTGACAAAGTCCTCGACTTCTTGCGGCGTCGGCGGCAGACCGGTCAAGTCGAGTGTCACGCGACGGATCAGCGTTCGTCGGTCGGCTGCTGCCGCGAAGGGCAGTTGCAACTCAGTCAGTTGCTTGCGCACGAAGAAGTCAATCGGATCGGCTACAGCAATACTCCCTGGCTCATGCTCGGCCGGAACCCGTTCGAACACCGTGCGTGCGGGTGGCTCAAATGCCCAGTGCGCCGCATACTTAGCTCCTTGCGATATCCAGGCCTGCAATGTTGCTTGCTGCTCGCTGCTCAAGGGACGCTTGTGTGCAGGCGGCGGCATTTGCGAATCGGGATCGAGCGAAAGAATTCGCTTAACCAATTCGCTTTGCTCCAGCTCCTCGGGCACGATCGCGGCCGAGGCCAGTGCGCTATCGCGGTCATCCAGTCGCAAATCGGCTTCGCGCGTCGCCTCGTCGGGCCCATGGCAACTGAAGCAATGATTGGCCAAGATCGGTTGGATATCGCGGCTGAAGTCGATGGCCACCGGCTCTTGGGCATTGGCCAGAGCTGTCAAGCTTGCACTCGCGCCCAGAAACACGACGAAGAGTTTGCCCGCAATTGTCATAGATCTCATTGGATTCAAGCTAGTGGATTGTGCTGTTAAAAAATTAGTTTGGAGCAATCAGCGGAACCGTTTAGTTCTCGTACTCTTACTCAGCTCCCGCGGTACTCGTACTCGACAAATCCGTCTAGAGCACGAGTACGAGTACGAGTACGAGTACGAGTACGAGTACAAGTACGAGTACAAGTACAAGTACGAGTACAAGCGACCACCTATTTCCGCAACTTCAAACTAACGCGTCGGGTCGGGATTCAACAACAGCCCGTTATGCAATTTGCGGAACGACATAGCCTTCTCGGTACTCGCGTTTCAGGAACGAGTTGGCTTTATCGGCCCCTTCGCCGGTGAACTTACCTTGCTCTACATTGTATTCGAGAATGGGACTCAGGCTAAGATCGGTCATGCCGACGGAATGCGCGCCCAGATGCTGCTGCATCTCTTTGTGCAATTCTCCCCACAATGGCAATTCTTTGGCCAGTTCGGCGGCCGCGTCGGGCGAATAGGCTTCTCCGGCACGATAGGCCACGTTGGCCAAGTTGCACCAGCCCGTGGATGCGTTCCCCAGTTCCACATCGGTGTTCAGAGCGCTAACATCCCGGCTGCGAACACAGTCGATAAAGTTCTGCTGATGGAGTTTGCCGCCACTGTTCCCTTTGAACTCGCGGATTTTATTGCCAGCTTTGTCAAAGGCGGTTGCGCTGCCGCGTTGACCTTCAAAACGACCACCTTCGCAATAGGCGATGTAGCCACTCCCTGGGCCAGGATGCCCGGGGGAGTCTTTGGCATCGCCGCCGGCGGTCAAGTTGGTGAGCCCAATCACGGTAGGAATGTCGCCGGTGTCGAAGTAAACAAAATGCACGTTCGGAGTCTCACCCGCATCATCCCAGGCCACGCGTCCCCCCGCAGCCATGATCCGCGACGGAAGGATCACTTTGTCCAGGAAGATATTATTGCGGGCATCGTCGAGCACGTGCACACCCCAATTCCCCATCTCTCCCGAGCCAGTATTAAAGTCCCAGTGCCAATCGTACTGCAAGTTATCGCGGAAGATCGGCACATCCTGAGCTGGCCCCAACCAGACGTCGTAGTCAATGGACTTGTCGATCTCCAGCGGTGTACTCCGCTTTCCGATGGACGGACGAACACCGTAGCGATTCACACGGCAGTTCAAGATCTTCCCGAGTCCTTGTTCTTCATGCAGGAATTTTTTGATTTCCGCTTGCATGGGATCGGACCGCTGTTGCGTGCCAACTTGACAAATCCGCTGGTACTTGCGAGCCGCCTTGACGGTCTGCTCTCCTTCCCATTGGGAATGCGACAGCGGTTTTTCCACATACACGTCTTTGCCCGCTTCCATGGCCCAAATCGAAGCCAAACAATGCCAATGATTAGAGGTTGCGATGATCACTGCATCGACCTCGTTGTCGTTCAGCAACTCGCGCGGATCGTTGAACGTTTTCGCCTTGGGAAATACTCTGGATGCCGAATGAACGCGTCTTCCATCCGGATCGCACAGGGCGGTTACCGCCACGCCGGTCATCTCGCCGAACACGCGCATATGCTCGCCAGCGCGACCACCGCAACTAATGAACCCCAGACGGATTTCGTCGTTGGCCATCGCGCGGGCGGCAGATTGCGGAAAGCTCCACACGGCCAAGGCGGAAGCAGAGGTGCCCAGCAGTTGGCGACGATTTAAGTTCTGTTTGGATGTTGGACGGGGTGGCATGTGGGGCCTCTGGGATCAAATGGCTGCGCAGAAAAGTGAAATTTCATCAGCTCCGCTTTGTGGAAGTGGACGAGGCAACGAGTCCCGCCTTACTTAATCTCCCTCTAGCCCTAGATCATAAATCAAGACCGCCATCGAGTGCAACTTAAGATGCCTGTGTCGCCGTCTCTAAGGAAAATCAATGGCCACAACAATCGCGGGCTACTCGGACAAGCCCCCCAGCCGCCGCAAGATATTCAACGTGATCTGCACGACCGCTGGGTCGTTGCCCGCTAGCCCATGTGCCCAATCGGTACTGCCCACCGTCACCACGGTACCCCCACGGGTGTAGGTCCCTAAAACCGCAGCCCCCACTCGATCCATTGGAAACGGTTCATACCAGTAACAATCGCCCGGGGCCCACTTGGCGGGACAGGTAGCCAGAATCGTAAAGGACTCGGGGGTACCATCGCGGTGCGTAGGAAACGGCAAGCCATCGCGCCACTCCATCTCACAACCATCGCACTCGTAGCCCACGATCGTATGTTGACCACCAAAGCGGCTATCGCGCGTGAGCTCGGTTCCCGCGAAGAGCCAGTGCTCGGGGCGGTGCACCCAATAGGAAGCCGGTCCATCCATGAACTCGCCGTGACTGCGATGGTAGCCACCCCACAAAAAGCCCACGCCGGTTAGTTCGTTCTCGGGCCGCCCCACCAGATGATGGCTCCACGTTGTACTCAGCAACCGCTGGTCGCCAACGCGAAACATTGGATCGCTGTTATAAGACTGCTTCCAACAGGTCAGCGCTCGTCCGGCATCTTCGCTCCTCACTTGCCAACAACAGGTATTGCCACTGAAGAAGGCCACGTTGCCGCCATCACCAATAAACTTTTCCAAGTGATCGCGCATCGGTGACGACCAGTACTCGTCGTGTCCCACGCTGAGCACTAGTTCATAATGCTGTAACATCTCTGGATGAAACTCGAGATCGCTGTTGGCAGCATATTCGACTGTCACGCCGTTAGCCTCAGCCCATTTAACGAACGGCCACTCCCAATTGCCATACTGCGAGGTGAGCGGCCGATCAAATGAGACGCGGTGTCCTTGCAACCCATCACGATCATGATAGGCATACAGACTGTGTCCACCCCAAACCGTGTAGGCGTTGTACGTATTGGTTGACAACTGCAGCAAAATCTTGGAACTCTTCCCCGGCTCCGCGGCTCGCACAATGAAGAACAAAGTGCTGCTCACCGGTTGTTCGCCAACTTGAGCGGTCAACGTCGCTTCGTAATAGCCGCTCTGCCAATCGTTGGGCACGGTCAGCGTGAACGCTACGGGCCAAGCACAGCCATCGGATGAAGCGCGATCGGGAATCGGCTGCACCGCACAGTTGATGCCTTCCTTCGTGAAAACATTGACGCGTTCACCCCCCAGTCGCTCGATGGTCATGTCAACCACGGGGCTGCTCGATGAGATGTGAATACCGAGTTCCTCACCCGCCACGCAACTGACTCGATTGGCGTAACCGAGCACAAAAGGCGCAGGGGGCTGAACCTGCTCGGCCTGTGCCAGACCGGGCAGAAGCCCCCACAAGACACAGGCAATCCAAAATTTTTCTCGCACGAACTTCTCTCCCAAAAATAAAAATATTTCCTATTCGGACTTTGTATGGCGACTGTAGACTCGCACAAAATCGACTTGCATCTGCTGTGGATAGGTAGTCGAGGCGTCGGGGTTACCGACGAAGCCACCGCCAACGGCCACGTTCAGGATCATGTGAAAAGGTTGATCAAAGGGTGCCGGAAACTCCCCGCCGGCGCTATTCCACTTGGTGACCGTTTAAAATAATTGTTCATCGACATACCATCGCATGACTCCCTTTTCCCATTCGAGCGCGAAGGTATGGAAGTCATCGGCGAAGCTCCCCGACTTGAGACGGTAAGGAGGTTCCTTCGTCAGCTCGTTGTCGGGCCAGCTTTTACCGAAATGCAATGTCCCTAAAGTTTCGTTAGGCGTTTGCCCGCGGAGCTCCATAATGTCGATCTCGCATTCCCACTTCGAGTAGTCGAGCGAAGTGCCGTCGAGATTATCCTCCCAGACCAGCTTCCAACCGGGCTTCTGCGCAAATGCGACGTTCGCCGTACCGAGAACTATCAAACACAACCCGAGGAATCGACGCATGCACATGGGGCGAACTCTCAACTAAAAGGGGGTGGTGGAGAAAGGTTGGCAGGTAACGACTCAACGCCACACCCCAGCTCCTTTCCAATCACTTTGCGAGGACAGCGGGAACAGACACACCGCACTACTCAAACAAGGGTCGTTGCTCATAGCATAACCAGTCACGGCAAGCCTGTCCCGAATTGATTGCGTCGCCCAGCACTGAAAGCCATAATGGCCATGCAACTAGGGATTCGTGAATGAAAAAGGACTGGTTCGCAATCAAGCTACCCTTTTGTTTTCTCTAATTTGGACTGCCCCATGCGCATCGCCCCTTTTTTCTTGCTCTTTAGCGCTCTCTGCCCCATGGCGATGCCGCAGGAATTTGGGGAGCCACCGGTGCGGGTCGATTTCGCCAAAGGGGAGGACTCACTTTGCATCAACGATTGGTGGAACCAACCCATTCCGAAAGAGCCCGCCAATCAGATCATTGACCTCCGTGTGCCCCGTGACCAAGTAGTCGCTTTTGGGATCTACACACAATCCAACGGAGTCCTCAAGCTCTCAGCCCAACTGTTCCCACTTTACCCCAACGAAAGTCGCACCGTGCGATTGGAGATTAAGAGCGAGGAACAATGGCGCGAGATCTCGCAGGCCACCCTCAACGATCTGGGTTGGTCGGCACTTTTTCGTGTCGAGGATTGGCCAAGCGATCAAACAGTGCCTTATCGAATCCGTCATGGCGAATCTGCCATGTTTGAAGGTTTGATTCGCAGCGATCCGATCGAACAGGATGAGGTTGTTGTCGCCGCCTTGTCGTGCAACTCGAATAAAGATCGCGGCCTGCGTGAAGAGTACGTACGGAATATCAATCATCAAAATCCCGACCTTGTTTTCTTTGCTGGCGACCAATCGTATGACCACAAACAACACACAGCCGCTTGGTTGAAGTTTGGCATGCAGTTCCGCGAGGTCTTTCGCGAACGTCCCTGTGTTACGATTCCCGATGATCACGACATCGGACAAGGCAATCTGTGGGGCGAGGGAGGCAAGGTCGCTTCCGTGGCAGCTGGGGATGACGGCGGTTATTTTTTTGATTCCGAATATGTCAAGCTGGTCGAACGTTGCCAGACCGCACATCTCCCCGACCCCTACGATCCAACCCCCGTAGAACAAGGCATCGGTGTCTATTACACGAGCCTCGTTATCGGTGGAGTTGACTTTGCCATCATCGAGGATCGCAAATTCAAAACGGGGCCACGTGGTCGGCACCCGATGCAAGGTCCGCGACCTGATCATATCCTCGATCCGAACTATGACCCCAAGGTGATCGATGTCCCGGGGCTCGAATTGCTGGGCGAACGCCAACTGCAGTTCTTGGAAGACTGGGGCTCGCAAACCGATGGAGTGGTGATGAAAGCAGTCCTTTCGCAAACCGGATTCTGCGGAGGGGCCCATTTGCATGGTTCGAAAGAAAATCGCTTGCATGCAGACCTCGATTCCAACGGCTGGCCGCAAACAGGCCGCAACCGAGCACTGCGAGCCATTCAAAGAGCGGGGGCTATTCACATTGCTGGCGACCAACATTTGGCCACGCTCATCCAACATGGCATTGATGATTTTGGCGACGGTCCCTGGGCCTTCATCGTTCCAGCGATCGTGAACAACTACTACCGACGCTGGTGGTGGCCGGCTGACGAGCAAGGGGGTGCCAACCGCGTCAGCGACAGCCCGCTAGCATGGACGGGTGACTACCTGGACGGCTTTAGCAACAAGATCAGCCTGCATGCCTACGTTAATCCAGAGAGTGATTCGGCTGGGGGTGGCTACGGTTTGGTGCGGTTTGTTAAAAGTACTCGGCAGGTCACTTTTGAATGCTGGCCACGCTATGCCGACGTCACGCAGCCTGGAGCCCAGCAATTTCCAGGTTGGCCACATACCATTTCAGTCGAAAGTCTAGCTCGCTAGCGGATGTAAACGGCAAGTCGTTTCATTCGCCTTTAAAAACCATGATCCGACTCGGCCCGCAAAACACCAGATGGTCTGCGGCGATCATTAGGTTGCCCCCTTCGCTTCCGCGACTATCGATTCGATGTCGCGCCCTTATCGCCGGGGGCACCTTCCGGCTTTGCTTGGAGATGTCGGCATCGAAAACGAATACCTCACCTGCGGTTGGCCAATAAACCATGTCGGCTGAGATGACGCCGCGTCCCAGTCCACGCGGGTTGGGCAGGGCATTCAGACTGCCCGGGGTCGTACTACCGGGAAAGCGATCGAGCACTCCGCCACGGCATCGATCAAGCCAAAGTAAGCGATCGCCACTGACCAAGAGGCAATCGCCACAGACCCCGAGCACGTGGACCGCATCGTCCACTTCCACATCGTCGCTCGACCACACCATGTCACCCGTGGACGCATCGAGCGCAAACAATTCCGCACAATCTTGTGGCATGCAATACACCAATCCTTGTGTTACGACACATGGATTCAAATCGCGATAGCGAAAGCGAACCGGTGAAGGGTGCGCGTGCTTCAGTTGGTCGTAGCGTTGATAACGAGTCAACCACTCGGTCTCACCGGTTAGTGGATCGAGACAGACAATGGTCCCGAGGTTCGTGTTGTAGAAGACACGACCTCCCGCCATCGTCAACAATTGATGAGTAATCAGATTGGCTCGGTCACTCCCCTCAACCGTCCCGGCCGCCAACACGGCAGAGCGCCACACCAGCTCACCACTAAACCGGTCAAAGGCAGCCACGCTCCGCCGCAAGCCCACATTGTCGCGTTCGACGAGAGGTGCCAGTAGCAGTTCACCCCAGACAAGCGGACAGCCTTCAAACTCAGTTCCGTTAAATTCAGGCGGAGTCAGGCGAAGCGGAAAGCCGCGGATGACACTCCCCTGTTTCTTTAGGTCAAGCCCCACCAGGTAGCTCAACGAGCCGCCATCCTCAGCAGCCTCCCGATTAGCCCAACCGGTGATCGGCGTCCCCAGGCGTGCATATAGGGCATCCTCAGCCAGAGTGAGTGTGCCGCGTGGCGTCCCCACCAGTGGATAGCCGAGCGGTATGTAAGCGGCTGCGTGAATACGGCTATCAAACAACGGTAGGGCTGGCACGACGTTGGGCCAGGGCTGGCCACTTTTCAGATCGTAGGCGACAATCCGGTTCATCTCATTGATATAAATTTTTCCGTGGGCTACAACCGGATGATAAGCCAATGTACCGCGCTCGTACTCGCCGACCCGTGGCTTGCTCGCCGCCACCCGATCGCTATTGGCCGTATACCGCTCAAGCGGGTGCTGCCATTCGGGCCATACCGTCAAGTCGAAGCTGCCCTTGCAAACAGGCGCGCGACCGGCATTGGCGGCGAATGTCGTCCAGGCCGTGGATACAGGCCAACTCGACCACTGAGCACTCGCGTCCAAGATTTTGAGGAGTTCAGCTCGCTGCGGCTCAGCGAATTCCTCTACAACCACTTGAACCCAAGCCCTGACTGCTGATTGGTCGACGCACTGCGGTTGCATGACAGCCGCGATTAACAAGCGTTTGAGCGCCTCCACCAACCGCGGTTCGGTAATGCCGCCTGGCTGCCCACCAACTTGTTCGCGCCACATCGCCCGCAGCAGCTCCCGCTCGGAGTCCGCTCTGCAGGCTTGCCAGGCACACCACCACGTGCGACTCGCCTCGCCGTTGAGAGCGTTGGGAAAATTGGGCGACGATTTGGGTGCACTGTAGCGAAGTTCCGGCGCGACTTGCATGATCGCTGAAATGGCCGCCAGACTCCAACCGCGTTCCAGATACAAATCGGCCAAATAGAACGTCAAGTCGTTGCCCGAGGCAGTCAGCCGGTAGCGGGTAGCCACCTGCTTAGCCTCGGCCGGATCTTTCTGCACGTGCAGGCTCGCCAAAGCTGCTGCAGCCAAGCCGTCCATTTGCTGCAGGTAGACCACTCGCTGCTCAGGTTGCTCCTCCAAAAGCTCACGCGTTACGGACTGGCACCACTGCCGGAGCGGAATGTAACGCTGCGCCCGCTGTGTTGCGAGTTGGTGACTAGCACCTGCCTCCACCAAGCTCGTTCTACTTTGATCGTAAAGTTTTTGTAACGTCCCCAACGCTTCAGCGAACTGCCCCGACCGCTTTAAGTCGACCACTTGCTCCATCATCAAACGCTCTGCCGACGAAGCCAACTGGGGCGGAAAGGTAGCATCAAAATCTTGAGCCGTTGCGGCACTCGCTCCAAACAGAGCGGCAGCTAGCACGACCCAACCATACAGGCAACACGTCGGCTGAAACTGAACCCCGGTTGATTTATCCATCACGGAATCGCCCACTCGTTTCTAGTCGAAGACTTCGAGGTCAGCTGCCCTGCATCGGTTATACTACGTCGCTTCCCGCGTTTACCATCCGAGCGACTATTCTATCCCGTCTGCGGGGGCTCAGGCAAACTCCGACTCAGGGAGCCGGAACATAGATCTGATACAGCATCAAATAGACGATCACCCCGGTGACCGAGACGTACAACCAGATTGGCCAAGTCCACTTCGCCAACCGACGGTGACTTTCCCGACGTCCCTTCAGCCCCAAATAGATCGTCCAAATGGCCAAAACGGGGACCGTGGCGGCAAGGATCACGTGCGAGGCCAACAACACATAATAGAAATAGCGGATCCCAATCGGCGCCACCGCTGTATCGGTCGGAAAGGTCTTGCTTAAAACGTTAGCGTGATATGTCAAATACGAGATCAAAAAAACGACGTTGACTCCGAAGGTCGCCAACATGACCTGCCTATGCGCCGCCTCCCGCTTCCGTTTGATCAGCACAAAGCCAATCACCAGCAACAAAGTAGCTAACAAGTTTAATGAGACATTGACATGCGGCAGCCATTGGATCACGTAAGAACACTCTTCGTTCAAGGGATGTAAGGTGTAAGGACTAGTTCGCTGGGGTGGCAGGCGTCTCAAACTGCCCACCGGCTTCGATGATCTTGGCAATGTCGCGTTGCAAGCCCTGCCATTGTTCAGGATCAGTCCAAGTATAGTAGGCGTGCAACTTGCCGGCGGAGTCGACCAACACAAATTTTTCAGCATGAAAACGACGCATGACCGGCAGAGAGAACATCTCGCTACCCACCCGCCGAATGTAGTTCATCTCCCCGGTAAAGAACAACCATTGCTGCTTATCGGCGTTAAACTTAGCGGCGTACTCGGCGAGCACCTCAGGGCGATCGACTTCGGGGTCGCAAGAGATACTCACAAACCGCACCGGTTGACCCGCGAACTTCTCAGCCAACAACTGCACTTTTTCGTTCTGCTGGACGCAAATCGAGGGACACAGGGAGAAGAAAAAACTCACCACATACGGTTGGCCAAGCAGCTCTTCGCTCGTCATCGACTGGCCCGAACGCTCGATCAAGTCAAACGAAGTCAACCACTCTGCCTCACTCCCCGCTGGTACACGCTTGGGCGGAGCCAGCGTGGAACCCGTGGGCAAGTCTCCCCGGTTCTCAATCAGTTCGCCCGACTCGGTCTCCGTGTAAGAGTAACCGGCTTGATCGGGATCCAGTTTTTCGCGGCAGCCTGTGGTGGCGAGCGCCAGCCCGCATGTCGCCAGCAGCATCAACCCAGGTCCGAAAGTGAATCTCATTTCAAATCTCCTTTGGCTGGTCTCAAGACCATCCACCCAGCCGCACTCAACGTCGCACACAAAAACAACAACGAGACACACCAACTAGCGAACAAGCTGGGTGCCCAAAACTCTGCCGACTGACTCTCCACACCCATCATTGTACGCAAACCGCCAATGGTGTAACTGAGTGGATTGCACCGCATGAGCCAATGCATGAGCCACTGCCCAAGCGGGCTCTCGACACCTGGTTGTGGGATCGGAAAAAAGGCGCCGCTGAGCAACCACAGCGGCATCAACACCAAATTCATAATGGCATGGAACCCCTGAGTCGACTCCATGGGCCACGCAAAAAACACTCCTAATGCGGTCAACGCCAAGGCGGCCACCGCCATCAGGACCAAAACGCCAACCAACGCCCCACCCAGTGGCACGCTCCCCGTGGCCAGAGCCAGCCCCAAGAAAATACAGGCCTGCAGCCACGCGATGGCTGCTCCACCAAAAATCTTGCCGGCGGCAATCGTCCACCGCGGCACCGGGGCCACCAGGACACTTTGCAAAAAACCCTCGCGGCGATCTTCGATGATCGAAATCGTCGTGAAGATCGCAGTGAACAATAGAATCAACGCCACCGTACCGGGAAGATAGAACGTCATGAAATTCTGATCGCCCCCTCGGAACGCTGCATGCATGCCGGTCCCAAAGAGCAGCCAGAACAAAATCGGTTGCCCCAAAGCGCCGATGACGCGATTCCGTTGCCGAAAGAATCGCACCCACTCACGCCACGCCAGCATCCACACGACTGCCAGCGGACTGGGAGCTGCCAAACGAACCGACATCGCGGCTGCCGCTTCCCCACTCCCCTGCTCCACTATTGTTCCATCCACTGAATCTATCGTTGCCATATCTTTATGTTTTCAAAAAGTATTCTGCGAACCTTGTGCCCGAAGCGCTCAGCCTGCTAGGACCGCCGTCCGCGCGACTTGCCGGCAACCGAGTCGATTTTCTTACTACTGTCGCCGCTCACCGTGTTCCAAAAGCGATGGCCCGTGCGGGCTACAAAAACATCTTCCAAACTGGGTTGCCCGAGAGTCAACGTCTGTATCCGCTCACCAAATTCCTTGGCCAGTGGCGCCACCAAGTTCGCCGCCTGGGCTCCCACGACACGAATCTGTTGATCCACCTGTTTAGCGTTGATCGCCTGGCCAACCAACCAGGCCATAACATCGACTTGCTCCGAAGTGCTAATACTCAGTACCTGCTCACCCAACTCTTGCCGCAAATCGCGCGGGCGGCCTACGGCGACCGTACTCCCTTGATGCATGATGGCGATGCGATCCGCCTTGTCGGCTTCTTCCAATAAATGAGTGGTCAACAACACCGTAACACCGCTGGTCCGCTGCAGTTCCTTGATGGTGTGCCACATGTCCAGCCGCGAGGCTGGATCGAGACCCGTGCTTGGCTCATCCATCAATAATAGCCGCGGACGATGCAAGATCCCCTTCGCCAATTCAACGCGGCGTTTTAAGCCCCCCGACAAGTCCTCCGCCTTGCTCTGGAGACGATCTTGAATGCCCAGCTGTCGAGCCACTTCGTCGATACGAGTTGCTAGCGCCGTGCCACTCAGGCCATACAAGGCCGCCTGGCAACGGATGTTCTCAAGCACCGTCAACTTGCGATCCAGACTGGGGGATTGAAAGACGATGCCCAGCGAACTGCGGACCAGGGCCGTTTCAGAGGCGACCGAATGCCCGAAAAGCGAAATCCGACCACTTTGCAACCGAGCCAACGTGCTGAGCAACCGAAAGAGTGTCGTCTTGCCGCTACCATTGGGCCCCAACAGCGCAAACACCTCCCCCTGCTCCACCCGCAACGTCAAACCGCGCAGCGCCTCATGCGTACCGTAGCGATGACTGACCGCTTCGACGTCCACCGCCGCCATGCTGCTAACTTGTGTTGTGTTCATGTGCTCATTATCCAAGTTATCCAAGTTTGCAGTAGGCCACGCGGCGGTTACTCGGCAAAGGAGCTGTGGTAGCCAGCTAAACCGGGGAACGCAGCCACCGCGAAACTCATAGCAACCAGCAACCTGCCCAAACGGCAATGGCCGTCAAAGTCCAGTAAATTCGCATGAAGCACAGCTTGCGAGCCTTCTCGGTCCCCGCAACCCCCGTCACACCCTCTCCAGCGCTGCGCCAGCAACCCGAAATCAACAGCCCCACCACCACATACACCGTGTGCAAGCCAACCAAGCCGGTGTAGCTGCCCGACCAAGCAACCCCTCCCGGAATCGACACCGGCAACGCGAGCCATGGGTAACGCGCGTTGAGACCAGCTCTCTCCAGTGGAAACGAAGAACGCCACGCTTGCCGAGCGGCCAGCGCCTGCTGAGTCCGTTTGAGCGCCTGCGCATCCATCTCCAATTGCGTCAACGAAGCCGCCACCCCCGCCCGCTGAGCAACAACTGTGGACTCAGCCGCCGTGGCTTCATCTGGCATTGCGTCCTCTGGCGTGGCTTCATTTCGAGTGGTTTGGGTCCGCAAGCTCTCCAGTTCGGCAGACTGTTCAGCCAATTGACCCTGCACACGTTGCTGCTCGAGTTGGCAGGCAACCAGCTCTTGGTTCAAATTGCGACCCTCTAGTTCCACGAAGCCTTCGACACTCGACCGCTCGACTTCGCGCGGATAAACATCGAACGCCAAGACTCTCAGCGACGCCAACTGCTCCGACAGTTTACTGGCTTGGGTCACGCGGCGAGCCGTCCAGGTAGCGACATCTCGCTCGACTTGTTCGAGCACCACACGTTGATCGGCATCGAACCGCTGTGAATCGCTGCGGAGTCGCTGTATCCGCGCAGCGACCGCCGCTAGATACCGTAGGTCAGGCTGCGCATAGACGTCCAGACGACCCACCAACTCCTTGCGCGATAAATCGTAAAACGCGCCCCACTGAAAAAGCACCGCCAGCAAAGCAAAGGCAACAGGCATCGCCTCCGTATACCAACTCGCTCTCGCAGGGAGCTTTTGCTTTTCTTTCCATTCAGTTGTCGCCGACGCAGCCGCACTCTCGATCGGAACATTTTGCGTGCCACTTCGATGATTTGCACTTCGATGAGTTCCCCGGTTGCGATGCCGCACAACAAGCCAATGCGCCGCAACCGCAGCCAGCAGCATGCACTGAGCAGGTGCCCAACTGAACAGCCACCCCAACTGGAGATCGTCGGAGGTCGGCCACCGAAAAGAGGAGAGCGCGTACCCCCACACACCAATAAACAAAAGCATGCACCAGGGAGCAAGCAGCACGCCGCACAATTGCCAGGCCGCTAGCGGTTTAACCGACAGCGGGAGCTCATCAACCGGGCGTCGGTTTGCAGGGGATGTTTCAGCTGCGTTGATACTATCCCTCCTCTACCCCACAACTCGCAGGCGGTCCGCCAACCTGCTGCCTCGTGCGTTTTCAGTCAACCCGCGTGAGGAAAGACCAACAAGACTATGGCATCAACCAACGGGACAAAAGAATCAACAGCATCGTGAGGGGCAAATGCAGCAAGCTGACATGCAACATGCGGCGGGCAGTTTTCATCTCCGGCGCCCGCACGAAACGCCAGGCTGCGAGCGTTTGCCAAACCGCCACCGCCACCGCCAATAGCGTCAGAAAACTGACCAAGATCCCAGTCGGTGGAACGGCCATGACAGCCAATACGATCAAGGCGAACGAACCGAGCATCGCATGCAAGCCAGCTCCGAGCCCCGAGCGGTCGGTGACGGTGATCATCTTATAACCAGCCGACTCGTATTGCTCGCGGTACATGTATGCGATCGCCATGAAGTGCGGCAGTTGCCAGGCTACGACCACACCGAGCAACACCCAAGCTTCAGGATCAAGCAACGAGCCTTCGGCGGCCGTCCAACCCATCCAGACCGGCAATGCTCCAGGCAGCGTCCCCACCAGGGTGTTGGTCCAGCTGAGCATTTTAAGTGGCGTGTAAATCCAAACATACAAACCCCAAGTGGCCAAGCCACACCACATCGTCGGCAAGTTGACGAAGACCGCCAAGTAGATCGAACCGACGATCACCAGCAACCAGCCCATCCAAGCGGCTTGACTGGAGGCCACGCGGCCCATTGGAATGGGACGCTTGCTCGTCCGCTTCATGACCGCATCGCGATCGCGTTCAATCCACTGGTTCAATACACTGGCACTGGCAGCCACCATGGCCGTACCCAAGCAGGCGTGCAAAGCCACCAACAAGGTGATGGAATTGCCAGCCGCGACCATCGCCATCACGACCGTCAACAGGATCATGATCAAGATCCGCGGCTTGGTCAGCTCGATGTAATACGACAGCCGCTCGCGGACCGTGGGGCTCGTAGCGGCAATGTGAGTGACTGTTTCCACTTGAATGCATACCTCTAAAGTGATGTTCCAACCGCTGGCTTGGAGTCGCCGCCAACCATCCGCACGTCGGCCCGCGTTCGCCACGCCCGCAAAGCAGCCACCGTTCCCAAACTAATGATTAGCGAACCGGTGGCCATGTGCGCCGTGACAATCAAACTCTCCGAATAACCTTTGGCCTGGATCGTGTAAGCAGCCAAGGCGGCATCGATTTCCTGCCAGGGAAGTGCATAGTTTACGATCCAGGTCGCAATTCCCAAAGCGATCTGCGTGAAAACCAGCAAGACTATTAAGAATGCTGGGCGGCTGACGCGGCCCGGTGTCCTACGACTCAAACCAGCAAAACCTGCTAATACGAGGGAGAGCAACCCCACTATGGCGGCTAAAGTCAGGTGGGAATGGACAAACATCATGAACAGTTTAGACGGCGTCGTGCCAGTCACATGGCGCAACTGCGCTCCGACGATTAACTGCAGATAGCTGAACAAAACCAGGAAAGTAGCGAGCCACACGACACCCCTCCCCGAAACGAAACCGACCGACTCCCGACCACCGCCGGTCAGCCACCAGCGAGAACTCATCACTGCCGTGGCGGTGGCCATTGCGAAAAAGAGGGGTCCGGTGCAGCCATGAATCATGGCAAAGGTCCGTTCGTCGAGCAGCACACGGAAGCCCCCTAAGGCCCCCTGAGCGATCACCGCCAACAGCACAAAGATCGTCCAGCCCACGAACCAGCGCCTGCGCTCACCCAGGTAGGCAACCGCCACCAGCCCTATCGACAGCAGGCCAGCCAGCGACCCAAGCAACCGGTGCCCGTGCTCGATCAACAAGTCAAACGGACCGTAAAGCCAGGCCGAATAGACAAACATGTTTTGACCATACGTTCCCGGCCAATCAGGGACCGACATGCCCGCGTCGTACGTCGTGACCAAGCCTCCGACCCAGATCAGCGGGAATACGGAGATCGTCAAAATGACCGCCAGACCATGCAACCAGCGACTATAGCCGACCACCTCCGCCGAATTGTCGGCTTGCACAACGGTTGTTGCAGTGCTCATCGCTCCACCTCCTGCCGCGCATCATAACGTGACTTGGCGAGTGACTCGGCGGGCAACTCAGCAGCCGCGGCACCGGTCGAGCGATCCTCGGCCGACGACAAGTTGGCAGTCACAGGAGCTTGCCCCTGCGAAGAGACGACGCTCAGGGGCTCCAGTGGCAAATTGAGCAAGTAGTTGACTAAGTCCCAAACGTCGGTCTCCGTCAACCCGAATTGATTCTCCGGCTTTAAAGCAACCGCAGGCATGGGAGTTCCTTCGATTCCGTGGACGATGCGGTGGTAGATATCGAGCGGACGCCCGCCGCCCCGATAAACTCCGCTGCGGAGGTTGCGGGGATCGATGGTCCGTGGCTTGAGTGCTCCCAAGGCCAGCATTGGCTGCAACGCCGCTTTATCGTTGGGATCGAGGCCAGCCGCCACACTCCAGTCCTTCGTCCAGTCGTCGAAATCCTGTGTCATGCCATCCCCCATCGCCGTCAGCCCATGGCACTTGGCACAACTCGCCACCCCCCCCTGAAACAGCTCGCGACCGTGTTCGACCGAGGCCGCCAACCGCGCGGCCGCAGCACTATCGCTGGTGTCGACCTCACCCACCATTGGAAAACCCGCCGGCGGACCGGTCACCGCAGGAACTTGTTCAGGAGCATTTGCCCAGTTGCGAGCAGTACCCACCACGAAACCCTCAATCAACTGCCACTGGTCCTTAAAACCCTCCGGGTCTGATTCCGCCAACTCGGGCTGCAACAAACGCTCCCCGTCGGCATAGTCCAACTGGTAGGCCGCTTCGGTGAGCAGGGCCCGCTCGACTTCGCCGCGCGTCGACAAGTAAATCACATAGTCGATCAATGCCTCGACGTCCTCTTCCTCTAACAGATCAAAGGCCGCCATGCTCGTCCCCGGAATACCGGCCAGGAGCAGTCGCTGCAGATCTTCACGCGTCGGCTTGCTGCCAATCGGTGTCGATTTGGTCTTGAATTTCCCCAGGCGAAAATCTCTTGGGTACGGATTGAGCAACCGCGATGTGGCTCCCAAACCATCACCACTGGTGCCATGGCAGGCAATGCAATGCTTGCGATACAGTCCAAAGTGGACCCCGGCCTCATCGCTGCTGATCGGACCGGCGGCACGCTTTAGCCGTTCGACCGAGACCAGATCCCCCAACTCCTCGCTGGCGACCAGAAATTCAGGCCACTTGGGTTGATCGGGGGTTCCGAACATTTCCTGCAAGATCCCAAGCACTTCTTCCCCAGCCGCTCGCATCTCACTCCCCGTCTCCAACTCCATCCGTTTCGCATAGATGCGATTGGGATCGAAGGACTGGATCGGGGCGTGGCATGCCGCCAGTAGCACACAGGCACTGAGGGGGAGCATTCGTTGAAAGAGTTTACTGGGTAACATTAGTATGCAAATGTTCACTACGAGCGTACGGCCACGGTGTGTCTATTGGAAGAGGAGAACCGCAAACACGCTAGTCGAAAAAACATGGGGCAAAGGGTCGCACTGCTTGTTCTGAGCGGAGCAGAACACCCCCCGGGGAGAACCGCGTCTAAAGGGCCCTTTCAACGCCCCCCTCATTTTTCGTTCTTGCAATCGCAAAAAATTTTTCAGCAGTGCGGTCAGCGCGCAACGGCAGGAAAAATAAGTTCGGGCATCCACATACCCAATAGGCTATCTGCATCGAGTTTGACCATTCGTCCGAATGCTCTGATCAAAGTCTCAGCGGGGGGTCGATCGAGACGAGACCAGTCCATCTGCTTTTCAATGGCACCCCGATTGTATCTCTTCACCTCTATGTTGCCACTTTTGATGCGCCGAGTCCTTCTTGCCTGCGCGATTTTGGCAGCATGGCCAGCACCTACGTTGTGCTCGACCGAATTTGCGTTGCTTGTCGATGATCGCGATGCCTTGGCAGCCCGAGCCGCCATGATCTCAGAGGCTCAGCAAGAAATCTGCCTGGCAACCTTTTCGATCGACTCTGGTTTTGTCCCTACAGCGATCCTCTCTTTATTGCGTGAGCGGGCGCAAGCCGGGGTGCGTGTTCGCGTTCTACTGGACGGCCTGATGACAGAGATCACCACCGACATGGAGCGTTATCTAACGCAGGGTGGCGTCGAGATCGGCATTTATCACCCTCTCCTGTCGCGGCATCCGGCTTGGCTCAACCGGCGTCTGCATGCAAAGTTAATCGTGGTTGACCGCCAAATGATGGTGCTTGGTAGTCGAAATCTCAACGACACCCATTTTGGTTTGGAAGAGCCCAACTTTGTTGACTACGACGCGATGCTCGCTGGCTCGTTGTGTGAGCATGCCGCCGCCTACTTCGATGCGCTGTGGGACAGTCCCGATGTGCGGCCTGTGCGAGAATGCCTCACTATCCACCGCAAACGGAGCTGCGAACTGGGGGGCACTGGGCTCCGTTCGCCTGAAGCTGCAGCGGCCGCAGCACTCGCACGCTTAAACGAAAACTTTCGTTCTCAATCCCCGGCGTGGCTAGCGCTGCCGGTCATCGATATCGCCCCGAGTGAAGTAGGCCTGCTGCACGATAGCGATACTGCCAAGTCTGAACAACGCATGACCAAGACAATCATCGACATGATCGATCGGGCTGAGCACTCGGTGGCCATCGAATCCCCCTATCCTGCCTTCTCCGACAACTTCTTGAACTGCCTGCTTCGCGCGGCCCGCCGTGGGGTCAACGTCACGTTGATTACCAACTCGCTCAAGAGCACCGATCAAGTGGTTGTTTACGCGGCTTACCAGCGGCAAAAAGCCCGGCTACTGAAAAGCGGCGTGAAGCTGTTTGAATTCCCCGGGCCCGATAGCTTGCATGGCAAAGGGATACTCATCGATGATCGTCTGGCAATGCTCGGCAGCTACAACTTTGACGCCCGCTCGGAACGGCTCAACCTCGAACTGTGCTTGCTCACCACCAATCCACAAGCGATTGACGCGATCAAGCAGCTCATGTGCAAACACCAAAACTTTGCCTCGCCCGTCGATCGCCGGCAACTCAAGGAGTCTCCCAACGCTGAACTGAGCCGCCGCTTGCAACTGCGATCCGCACAACTGATTGCACCTTTACTTCGTCCGTCGCTGTAAAGTCGAACGAGTGCGATTGGTGAACAGGTCCGCAGATATCAACTGCGCTGGGCACGCGAATTCTTAAGAGTGTCTAAGACGACGTGACTGCCGCAAATTCGATCGTGGAGCACCAAGCGTTTGGGACCCAAGATCGGCAGGCAGTTGATCACTAAACTCAGTTCGTCCAGCACACCCAATCCCGAACTGAGCCGCCACAACCCCAGGCTCATCAGCACAATTGAAATAGCATTTAGCCAGACCATCGAGTTCCGGCCGATGCTCCGCATGCAACGGCGTTGGGGATCGAGCGGTAAGCCGTGCGCATCTACGACTCGGAGTTGAAACAGATAGCGGCCGGGTGTCTGAAAACCTTTCCACTCAAGCCAAGCCCATAAGGCGGGGACGCTCGGCGCAAACAAGCCAAGGATCCACAACTGATGCACGATGGTAATTAACCACACCGGAGCTCCATTGAAGTCGGGGCTGAACGAAGCCACTGTAGGCGGTATCACAAAAGGGAGGAGGAGCATCCCCATAATGCTGGTATCAACCGCAAAAGCTAGGCTGCGGGTTAAGAAGCCCGCTTGGGTAACACCCACCGGTGTGAGCGATTTGAGGTCAAGCAGCAGCGCATCGTAATTTGCGTATCGTGCCTGCGGATCCTTGGCGAGTAACTTCTCCAAGATATTTCGCCAACCGAGCGGAATCGCATTGGGCCATTTTTCAGGAAACTCCACTTCAGCCACTCGATGATGGTTCATCTGATCCGTTAGCGTATCGCCAAAGAGCGCATAGGGTCGCCGGCCAAACGTCAATTCGAAGAGCGTGACACCCAAAGCATACATGTCGCTTTTTTCGCTTGGTGGCTCGCCATCAACCAACTCGGGTGCGAGATAACTAAGCGTACCGCTGATGCCTTGCGAGACCGCCATCTCCGGTGTCTTGGCCAATCCAAAATCACCCAGCTTGACCGCTTCTCGATTCGCCAGAATCAGATTGCTCGGCTTGATATCCCCATGCACTAGCCCAAGATGGCTGGATTGCCTTAGCGCTCCAACCACTTGCAATGCGTAACGCACGACCCGCTGATAGGGCAGCGCCCCATCCCGCAATTCGGCCTCGAGCGTGGGTCCCGGCAAGAGCTCCATCGCAAAAAACGGCTCGGCCTCATCGCGACCGACAAAGTAAATGGTGACGATGTTGGGGTGACTCACCCGCGCCTGGGCCACGGCTTCATCGAGCAGTCGCGAAACGCGATGCGCAGAACTGCCGATCCCTGACGACGAGGCCCGCATGACCTTGACCGCGACGTAACGCTGCAGCGATTCATCCAGCGCACGATAGACGGCTCCCATGCCACCTTCGCCCAGTTTTTCTTCGAGTCGAAAGTAGCCCAACTGCTCTCCCACCCGATCTTCGCTGGGCCGTCGATCGGAAGGAATCAGGGCCAAATGGGGCGAACAAAACGACAACGTCTGATTTTCATTCATGGCCGCCAGAGCAACCCTCCGCCCACATTGCTGGCATACGAGCTCCAGCGAGGACGAATCCATGGCAATCTGGTGTCCGCAGGCACAACGGTACTGCCGCAGCGGCTGCGGCGCACTGAACGCGGTGGTTGGATCGGATGCCAAGAGAGCCTCAGGGATAGTTTTGGAGAGCGAAAACGCGGTCGGGAACCGAGGGCCTGCAGCAACTCATTATGCTCGAATTTCTGAAGCTTCGATGGATTCGCACACCGAATCCCATCTGCCTGTACGAAAAAACAGGTCGATCCGTTCGACCTCGTCGGTCAACTTGAGATCGCAGCGGCTACGCCACTCGGAGTCAAAGTATGTCGAACTATAGCGATCTCCGGCGTCGCACAACAACGTGATTATCGGCCCTATCAACTCTTTTTTTTGCATGCTAGCGGCCAGTTCAATCACCCCCATCAAGTTGGTTCCGGTGGAGGGTCCGCACCGCCGACCAATCACCCGCTCCGCAAAAATCATCGCTGCCACACTCCAACAATCGTCCACCTTGGTCATCCGGTCGATGATGGTAGGCAAAAACGAGGGCTCAACCCGCGGCCGTCCAATCCCCTCAATCCGCGAGCCGACCTCGCTGGTAACCAGCGGATTACGGGTACGAAAGAAATCGAAGAAAACCGAGTGGCTGGGATCGACCACACACAATCGCGTTTGCAATTGGAAGTAACGGATATAGCGTCCGATAGTCGCCGATGTGCCCCCTGTCCCCGCCCCCACCACGATCCACTTGGGACAGGGGTCCGGTTCGAGCTCAAGCTGTCGAAACAAACTCTCGGCAATGTTATTGTTGCCGCGCCAATCGGTCGCCCGCTCGGCGTAGGTGAACTGATCCATGAAGTGCCCCCCCGTCATCGCCGCCAGACGCTGGCTCTCTTCACGAATCTGGCTCCCATCGGAAACGAAGTGGCACCTACCTCCGTAAAACTCAATCTGACGAATTTTTTGCTCGGAGGTGCTTTGCGGCATGACGGCAATGAAGGTCAGCCCAAGCAATTTGGCAAAGTAGGCTTCCGACACGGCCGTGCTCCCCGACGAAGCTTCGATGATCGTCGTCCCCTCGGAAATCCAACCGTTGCACAAGCCGTACAAAAACAAGGAACGAGCCAACCGGTGCTTCAAGCTACCGCTCGGGTGCGTCGACTCGTCTTTCAAATAGATCGGTATTCCAGGCAGGCCAGGAATTTCCAGTCGCACCATATGCGTGTCGGCACTGCGCTGAAAATCAGCCGTGATCTCGGCCACCGCCCGCGCCACCCAATTCTTCATAACCGATCCCACTCAAAATTTTACTTGACTAGTTGCTCAATTGTTGGCACGAGCGCTTCAACCACCAGCGCGTAGCGATCCCAATCGAGCTTATCGGGTGTATCGGTTGCCAAATGATAGTGAGGATAACGAAAGGGAGCCGTATCGGTGACCATCAAGCCCACGTAGTCTTCTTGCCAAAACGACCAATGGTCCGACCAGCCTACACCCTCGATCACTTCGGGCAATGACGCCGACTCAAAGGGCACCTGCGAATGCTGCTGAAATTGTTTGAGAACTTGATTTAAAAACCCTCGGGATTTTAAGTTAGCCACGAAACCGATGAAGTTGCCGGTGTTGGGATAAAAGGAGGCCAGTAACGGCGGATACTGCTGGCTTCCGACCTCATCGGAAAAATAACCGATCGTCTCCAAACTGAGAACTCCCACAATATCGTCTCCCCGAGCTCGGCAGGCCCGAGCATAAACCCAGGAACCCATCTGTTCTTCGCGCTGAAAGTAGGGAGGCTCCTCATTGGTGAAGGCGACCATTCTCAACGTGCGAGCCGGCTTCAGTCCTCTTAACTCTTCGGCGATGACCAACAAAGCGGCCACGCCCGACGCATTATCGTTCGCCCCCGGAGTGCCTGGCGCGCTGTCGTAATGTGCCCCCACCACAATAATTTCTTTCGCCAAATCAGCACCGGGAATTTCGATGATCAGGTTCCGGCACTCGCGTCCCTGCACATCAAAGGCCTGCGTTTCGACCACGTACCTCATATCGGCGAATTGGCTTTGCACATAGTCGGCCGCTGCGTTCAAGCTCTTATAACGCCGCAAATTGCGCTCGCCAATCGATTCACTTAAATGGTTCACATGCGCAGTCAATCGCTGCCGAATGGCAACTACCGGCGGCTCGGAGCCCTCGGCCATCTCAGTCCCCTCATCCGCCACGGCACTTCCACTCTCTGCCACATCACCACCAACCTCAGCTGGCCGTTCGCCGCTGACTGTCTCTGGCACAACATCCTCTGGTGCAACCACTGTTCTAGCGTCCAGAAGATGGTTGGCGGTGCTGGAGGACACGGTTCGCGAGCGGTACGCAAGTCCGACTAGCACGCACAGCAAGCTTGCTAACACCACACAACTTAGCAAGGACCACTGCCTCCAACTGGACTTCAACTGCATGACTGCTCCGATGCGAGGAAAATGTGTGCGCTAGCTGTCACCGATCACGATCGGCTCGTGCTCATCGATTTCAAGCAGGTAAAACCGATCGCAACCGCAGTGGCCGGTGTTCCCCTGGCAACTCGTTGGCTCGAAGCCCAATCGCTGATACAAATGATTGGCTGCCTCCATCCGCTCGAGCGTTTCGATGTACATGAAAGCAAACTGTTGCCGGCGGGCTTCGTTGATCAACAGCTCGGCCAACACCCGCCCTGCCCCTTGGCCGCGGATCGATGGCATGAAGTACATCTTCTTCAACTCGCACATCAGCGGATCGCCACCCGCCAACGGTGCGACCCCACCACAACCCAGCACTTGGTCGTTTTGCGTAACCACATAAAACACCGATCGCGGGGCTTGGTAAGCTCCAAACATGTTGTCGACCTCGGGGTCCTCAATCGAAAACCCAGCCCCCACCGCCCCAAACTCCGTCATCACCATCCGAATCACCTCAGCCACTGCGGCGTTGTCTTCCGGACGGATCTTTCGTAGCGAGAAATTCGCCATCGTTGAATAACCTACCTAAGAATTATACTTTTAAACTAAAATCCCCGGACGCACACGAGCAGCCGCACACAAGATATTGCCGGATTTGCCCGCCCCTATTCGTCGAGCAGCAGCCTGCTGCTCCCCTTCGAAAGCTCAAAACACAAAATACATTGGTCGTCGAGTTGCACAAAGCTCCCAGAGTTCAGCGACGGCAGCGTGCTCACCGACCGCAGTTCTTGCACCTCCCCGTCGGGTTGCCGAACGGCCAGCTTGGCAAAATTCTGTCCACGGATTCTCAACGTAAAACCGTTGCAGGCGAAGGGGGCACGTAGCTGGATCTCTTTCTCGCTCACTTCGATGTTCGTCAACTCCTTGGCGGTCCAATAGCGTCCGATCTCGGAAAGTTTCATCCATAGCACTTGGTCTGCGAAGCGCGCGTGCAAGGCCTCCACGACATTCTGAAAATCGCGGTAGCCAGCCAAGCTGCCGTTGCAGTAAAGTCCCGGCCAATGACAGAGCATGACGGCTGGTTGCCGCTGCTCGATCAACTCAACCATCCGCCCCGTGGTGGCCTCGCGATTGGAATAAAGCTCCCCTTGACTCGTTTCAAAACCATCCCAACCACCAAACCAGTCGCCCGTTCCAGCCAACACATTGACGCAGATTCGCGGCGCATCGGAATCCAGATCCCGAACTGCTTCCAATTTCGGAGCTGTGCTTGCCTCCATCTCCACATATTTAAAATAGTGCGGCAGTTCCGTGCCATACACATCTCGGACCGCATCAAACACAGCCAGCGGCAATTTCTCCTTGACTTGGTTCCCGAATCCACCGGGGGTGGTCACTCCTTCGCATGGCACATCGCAGTTTTTTAGAATCCTCAGGGCATAAGCCAGGTAGCTGGCCAAGTAATCCACACTCACATCGGCCGCTGGATACGAATTTTCCATGTGAGCCGGCGAGTAGTCTTCGAAGGGCCGCCCGGTCTTCAAGTCGATCACGCGGGTGTGGGTGATCATTTCGGGATGGATATCCCAGTTGGGCAAAAGCAGTTCATGTACCAACTTTAAACTCGCGCGCAATTGCGGTTGCGACCAACCAGGCAAGGTGCGATCCAGCCAACCCACGCAGGCGGGATTGGGCACCAGGCTGTACTTGCCTTTAACTCCCCGTTCCGCGCACCACTCCCCGAAATCGCGCACAAAGGCATCGGGGATTTCAGCTGGCCAAGATTGCCACGGACGCTGGTAATCTTCGCGCTCGGGATAGGTGGCCGCAAACTGAGGCATGCAGAATTTGCCCATATTCACCAGGCAGGTCGAGTCGTCGATAATGAACGACAAAGGAACTCGGCCGCGCGGCAATTCGACATCGACCTGCACACCGACTTGCTGTTGCTGCGCCAGCAGATCAGGTACCATCGCATGGGTTGCCAAGTGCGCAGTGACCGCCGCTCCACCCGCAACTTTGATAAACTCACGTCGTTTAATGCTCATCGTCTCGCCTCGCTTTCGGAATGCTTCCAACGTTTTTTCGCGTCCCAACACCGAATGAAGTTCTTATGACCGAACCACCCTACGAACGCCACCCGCTGGACGATGATGCGGATGACGCGGAAAATGGCCCTCGCTCGAAACGCACGCACGAGGGGCGCGATATAGCACAAGCCTACCAGCCACTGCTGCGTGCCAGCAAGTATATTCTGATCGGAAGTGGGGCAATCGTCTTCCTGTCCGGCGTGGCCACGAGCAACGCCCAGCCCAACTCCGGTTTTGAATCAGCCGCCATTACCGTCAATCGCCTGAGCGTCATGGCTCTCCTCTGCGGCTTTGTCATGCTTCTAGTCGCCTTTCGCATTCCCCACTTTCAATTCTCCCTACCCGCTTTCTCCCCGGAAGATCGTGCGGCTTTCCCCGGCTCCCGCTCCAGTTTGTCTACTAGTTCGAACTCAGCTTCCCACCCTCGCGCGACACGCCGCCAGGCTCCGGGGATCGAACAACTGCTCATCATCAACGCCCTTCTAATCGGTCTGATCTGGATCACCTTGGCACTCAGCCCAGCGATCATCTATGACGCACTGCTTTTGGCCTACAGTGGCCTAATGATCATCTCTATGGGCTTGCTGGTCACAATGGTTATCTGGAACCAAGGTTGGTTAAAGGCCTATGCCATCGGAGTACTCGTCGCCATCCTACCGGTGATTCTGTGGAGCTTTACTTCAGCCAGAATCCTCATGTATCGTGGTGGATGGGAAACGACTCTCATGGTAAGCACCCTCATGAGTCTCCCGTTCCTCACCGGACTCGCCTGCGCGGGATATGTGTATTATCTGGTGCACACGACAATGGGCCCAAGTTCGCCAACACCCCTGCGAAAGTACACATTCGTAGAACTACCCATCAAGAACGGAACCAAGAACCGAACCAAGAGAGAGCCGCCCCGTCTGCCACCTGAAGCTCTCCCAGAACAAAATAGGCCTCGCAACAGTAGCAACCAAGACTAAACACCGTACGAAAGAGGCTAGACCTTGCTCGGCAACAGATGCAGCCCCATTCCAAGTTACGGGGGCTTGCAGGATGATAGGCGGATCAAGGAGCCAATATGCAGCCAACCGGTTTTGCGCGCGTTACCGCCGCCAGTCATCGGACCCATGTCGCTGACCCACTAGCGAATGCCAACGAAACAATCCACTTGCTCAATGAGTTCGCCGACAGCGATGTGGTGCTCTTCAGTGAACTTTCGCTCAGCGGTTACTCGTGCGGCGATCTATTCGCACAAGACACCTTATTGAATGCCGCGCGGGCCGGGCTGCAGGCAGTGGCCAACGCAACCCAAGCGACTCGGCAACTGGTCGTCGTCGGTCTGCCACTGCGCGTGGCGGGTCGACTCTACAATGTGGCGGCAGCTCTGTTTGCTGGCGAAGTCATCGCGCTGGTCCCCAAACAGTATTTACCTAACTACCAAGAGTTCTACGAGGCACGATGGTTCGCCGCCGCCGAGGGCTCGGAGCCGACAAGTGTCAACCTCGGGGACTTGGGTGAAATTCCGTTTGGGATCGACCTGCTCATCGAACTCGGTGAACTGGTGGCTGGCATTGAACTCTGCGAGGACTTGTGGATGCCGATCCCGCCAAGCAGTTTGCAAGCGACGGCGGGTGCCAACCTGCTGCTCAATTTGTCAGCCAGCAACGAGTTGGTGGGCAAAGCGGCTTGGCGCGAATTGCTGGTGCGCAGTCAATCGGGACGTTGTCTCGCTGCCTACGCTTACGCCAGTGCGGGGCCAACGGAGTCGACGACCGACGTGGTCTTTAGCGGTCATTGCATGATCGCTGAAAACGGCGCGCTGCTCGCCCATTCACCCCGCATTGGACTGGCAGGTTGTGGCAAGCTCGAACACTCCCATGCCACGGCCGACATCGACCTGCAACGCCTGGCACACGATCGACAAGTGACCGGAAGTTGGCAACAGGCTGCGTTGCGCACGGCGGCCAACTACCGCCGCATTCAATTGTCCGCCGTGAACCAGTGTCGGGGCTCCAAGCGATTCGTCGCCGCCACTCCGTTTGTCCCACGGGAAGATGCGGAGTTGCATGAGCGATGCGCTGAGATTTTTGGCATTCAATGCGCCGCCCTGGCCAAACGCGTCAGTCGACTGCCCGGCGATGCACGGCTGAACATCGGTGTCTCCGGTGGTCTCGATAGCACCCTGGCCTTGCTGGTCGCAGTCAAGACCTGCAAGCAACAAGGCTGGCCCTGTGAGCGGATCGCTGGCATCACTATGCCCGGCTTCGGCACCACCGCGCGCACCTTGACTGCCGCCCGCAAGTTGATGAGCTGCCTTGGGATCCGAGCCGACGAACTTGACATCCAGCAACTTTGCTTGGACACCTTTATCGGCCTCGGGCATCAACCGTTTGGGATCGATCTCAAGGGAGTAGGCACCGACCGATTAACACTCGACGCATTCAGTGAGAAGCTGCATACAGTGCCCGTCGAGCAACGGCATGACTTGGTCTTCGAGAACGTGCAGGCGCGGATTCGGACCATGCTCTTGATGAGTCGCGGATTTGTGCTCGGCACGGGAGATCTTTCTGAACAAGCCCTTGGCTGGAGTACTTACAACGGCGACCACATGTCGATGTACAACGTGAATACTTCGATCCCCAAGACGCTGGTCCGTTTCCTGGTGAAGTATATTGCTCAGCACGAGTTTGATGCAGCCGCCCGAGATATTCTCATGGGCATCGTTGACACCCCCATTTCCCCCGAATTATTGCCAGCGCCTCGCGACGGCAAGATCAGTCAACTGACCGAGGCAACGCTGGGGGCATACGAACTGCATGATTTCTTCCTCTACCACATGCTGCGTTTTGGCGCGGGCCCAGCCCGCATCCTGCAGCTTGCCGCCTTGGCCAATTTTTCGCAGCCCTTCACCGACGAGGAGATTCGGGCGACGCTCAAGACCTTCATCACCCGTTTCTTCAACAACCAATTCAAACGTTCCTGCGTTCCGGATGGTCCGAAGGTGGGTAGCGTGAGTCTTTCCCCTCGCGGCGATTGGCGGATGCCCAGCGACGCCGAAGCCACTGCCTGGCTCCGCGAACTCGACCTGCGTTAGGGTCAGGCCTTGTCTTCGGTGTTCAGGCCATGTCGTTTTTTACTAGCATTGCTTCGCTTGTTCATCGGAACGTTCAATACAACCCATGGGCACGGGTGGCAGAAAGACGGCTGACGAAAGATGGGAGTCGAAAGATGGGCGAGTTGCCTTACTATTTTTCGACTCCCATTTTTTGTTGCAAACACCGAAAACAAGGGCTGACCCCGCAGCGCGCAGCGCATTCTCACATGTCATAAATTCCCGGATCGACGTTGGGGGCTTCGGACATGCGGCGAGCTAGGCGTTTGAGCTTACTCTCGCCAGCGGCAAAGGGATCTTCGCCGTCGAGCACATCACCGAGTTCCTCTTCGACTTTGTCAGGATCTTCGCCGGCTTCCATGCGGCGAATGGCTTCCTCCATGCCATCGCCCATGTTCATGCCGGTTGTATCCATCAGCTTCCGCATCATCTTGGCCATGGCGCGTGGGTCGCTTTCGTCCACGTTGTCGAATTCGCCAGCCATTTGCAGCATGGCTTGCTCCATTTTTTCTTCATCAAAATCGGCTTCAGGCCCAGCCTCTTCCTCACTGCGCGACTGTCCGCTGGAGATGGCAAACCGTGACATTTGCCGCTGGAGCTTGTGCGCTTTTTGCTTGGGGCAGTTGGGAATTGTTTCGGTGTCCACCCGCCGCGCAAAAAAGCTATAGAGCGTGTGGCATTGGCTGCAATAAAATTCATAGATTGGCATGGTCTACAACTCGCAACGTCATGTGGGTAAAGTCGTTAAATGAATGATGGTATCGAAAGCGGAAGCTCGCGGCTTGACGCCAGACGCGGCCAAGCACGTTTCACTTAAGCAGGTCGCCAGGTGCTATCTGGGATAACTGTTGTGCCCTTCCCCGCGGGAATTCAAACAAAATGCTTGGATTCCCACGGGGAGAGTAAGTTGCGTGTCAGACCTCGCTGAGGCGGCGCATCGACATACCGCCGCTGAGGTTGGTGACCGACTGAAAACCTTTTCCTTTGAGCCAGCAGGCGGCCACGTGGGCCCGCTTGCCCGAGTGGCAGACGGTGACGGTGGGGAGCTGCGCGTCCAGTTCTTGCCAACGTTCGGTCAACTCATCGATGGGAATATGGATCGCTCCGGGCAATGGCAATTTCTCGATCTCGGCTGCGGACCGCACGTCGACTACTTGGAAGCCATCGAGAGGGACATCGAAGGGGTCCAGCGTGGGATAGTTGGCAAGGTCATTTTGCGCGGTGAAAGCGGCCATGTGAATCGGATCTTTAGCGGAGCCGAAGGGCGGTGCGTAGGCCAGATCGAGCCCTGCCAGATCATCGATGGTGCCGCCAAAGTGGAGCGTGGTGGCGACGACGTCCAAACGCTTGTCGACACCCGCGGCCCCGACCGCTTGGGCACCGAGCACCCGGCGGGTTTCGGGTTGATAGAGCAGCTTGAGAATCAGATTGCGAGCTCCAGGAAAGTAGCTTGCATGGTGTGGGGCCTGAATGATCGTGCTATGGAAATCGATACCGGCGGCGCGGCAAGCGCGTTCGTTTAATCCCGTTGATCCGGCGGACAAGTCGAAGACACGAACGATGGCGGTCCCCTGCACGGGTTTGAGTGGTTGCGAGCAGCCACTGGCAGCGTGTGTCCCGGCGATTCGCCCCGAGCGATTGGCGGGTCCCGCCAGAGGCATGCGGCAGTGGGCTCCCAGCGTGCCATGGTAATACTCCACCATATCCCCCACGGCATAGATGTCAGGATCGTCGGTCTGTCCGACTCCATTGATCACCACTCCACCGGTCTTGCCGATGGACAAGCCGGCTTGCACAGCCAGTTCGATACGTGGCTTGACACCCACTCCGACGACCACCAGGTCGGTCACTACCGACTCCCCTTCAGCCAACTTGACCGCCGTCACTTGTTGGTTATCGGTGAGAAAACTCTGCACTTCGACCCCCACCTGCACTTTGACACCCTGCTTGAGCAGCTCATGTTCGACCAGTTTAGCAAGCTCCGGATCGAGCGGTCCCAAGACCTGAGGCAAGCGTTCGAGCAGGGTGACTTGCATGTCAAGCCGCGCCAACTGCTCGACGACTTCGAGCCCTACAAAACCCGCGCCGACGACGGTGGCCTGCTTGCAAGGGCGCTGTTTGATGTAGGCGATGATGCGATCCATGTCATCGAGTGTCCAGAGTTGGAACAAGTTCTCGGCGGAAACCTGCATAAAATCGGGTCGAAAGGGATAGGAACCCGTTGCCAGAATCAGTCGATCGTAAGGGAGTTTAAATTCCTCTCCATCGATTGTTAGTCCAGTCACTGTGTGGGCCTCGCGATCGATCGACTGCACTTCGTGTCCGGTCCGCACGCGGATCCGAAAGCGCTCCCAAAACATTTTGGTGCTGGCCACTAGCAGTTTGCTACGTTCTTCGATTTCACCGCCGATGTGATAGGGCAAGCCACAGTTGGCGAATGAGACCTCTGGGCCTTTTTCGAGAATGGTGATCTCGGCATTGGCATTGACGCGTCGCGCGCGGGCGGCAGCCGATGCCCCTCCCGCCACTCCACCCACGACCACAATCTTTAGTTTCTCTGCTGTTGTACTCATCGTTCATCACGGATCTGTAAGGGTTTGTACAGCGCGCAGGTCAAGGGCCAGCGCGCAGGTTGGATTGGGTTCTATTGTCCAAGCGGCTAATCATTTTTGGTAGCGGGCCGGTCTGCTGGAAGCTGGTTGCCAAGCCAGCTTTGGAGTGGTCCGGGGAGCGAACGCAGGTGGAGATCGCGTTGCGGAAAGGCAATTTCAATGCCCGCCTCGTTGAACGCAGCGTAAATCTCCTCGTGCAACTCATGAATCGTCTGCAGCCTTAATTCCAAAGTGTCCAAAAAGGCCCGCATGACCAACTTGAGCGAGTTATCGCCGAAGCCTTCAAAGGTAACCAAGGTGGCAGGATCGCGTAAGATGTTAGCATGCTTGGCGGCAGCTTGACGTATTAACTCACAAGCTAATTTCGTATCGCTTCCATAGGCCACCCCCACATTAATCACAATCCGGTTGGTCGCGTCCGACAACGTCCAGTTGAGCAACTTACCGGTGATCAGATCTTTGTTGGGGATGACCAATTCTTGCCGTTCCCAATTGAGAATTGTGGTGGCTCGCATGCGTATTTTCAAAACGGTACCGGTGGTACCATCGATGGTGATAACATCCCCAACGCGAATGGGCTGCTCAAAAAGCAGAATAACCCCGGATACGAAGTTGGCGAAAATTTCTTGCAGACCAAATCCGAGCCCCACCCCCAAGGCAGCCACCAACCACTGAATGCTGTTCCAACGCAAACCCAGAGTCGATGCAGCCACGGTAATACCGACCCCGATAATGACATACCGCGTCAACGTAGTGATTGCGTAACGTGCCGCTCCGGTCAGCGGCAAGTGCTGGAGGAATACGATCTCCATGAGCCCCGGTACATTCCGCGCGCCGATAAAAATGAGTGCCACAATGGGAACGACCAGGACTAGATTCGCCAACGTGATGTTCGTGGTCTCATCCACGGGCCAGAGCTTGAAATTTTCCAAAAAGGTTACGGCCGGCAAGATATCGGACCAGATGAAATAGGCCAGCAACAAGCCAGCAGCTACGACACCGCTGGTCAACAAGCGTTTGGTCTGCTCGTTGATGGCGGTCAAATCCACCTCTTGCGTTTCGACCGCGATTGGACTGCCACTGCCAATACCAGTGGACTCGCGTTTGGCAGCATCTTCGAGCCGTTGTCGGGCCTTGGCCAGCATTAATTTACGGCGATTGAGTACTAGCCAGCGTTTGGCTAGGAAATAGATCAGCAGCAATATGATTGCCGACCAAACCGTTGAATTGAAATGTGCAGCAAAGCGTTGTGCGGTGTAGTGGTAACCAATAAAGCTGACCACGGCCAAGGCGAGCGGAGCAATGACCAGGGCCGGGTACCAAACATAACGCAAACGATCGAGCCAACCTCCAGGATTTTGCTTCAGAGCTTGGCTAAGTACCCCCGTCGAGGGCAAGAAGACTCTCGCGAAAAACACACTCAACAGTGGCATCAACGCGATGAAGGCCAACCGGCCCAGCGAGGACTCCCAACGCGGCACCGCTTGTGCCGCCAACATGCCAATCACAACACTCAATGGCACACTCAAGTCAATCAACCATCGCAGATTTTTGGCCAACCCCCGCGCGACCTGCTTATCCCATTCAAAATGCTGGATGGCCAAACCATCCAAGCGACAGATTTGACGCAACAACTCCATCGGAAAGAAAACGGCCGCACCGATCAACAAGCCGCGTCCGAGGGCGGTCGCAAACTCAATGACCGAATCGTCCAACTGCACATTATCGCCAGCTGCGTGCTCGCGCCAAGCTACAAACAGGAGTACCATTGGAACAGGAATCGATATCAAAATTGTCAGGAGCATTGCGCGAGCGGTGAGCCGAAACTCAGTACAGTTCTTTTTTTCGGCCTTAGCCCCTAATTGGCCGATCATCCGCCGCAGCCCTGATTGATTGATCAATAGGACAGCCATCGCACCCACGAACAAAACATACCACCAGGGCGATCCCCGCAAATCATTGAAGAGATGACTCCACAGTCCTTGCCAATTGTCATAACTGACCAGCCACCGAAACGCCTCAAAGGTTGATTTGAGGTCTGTTTGCCGAAGCGGATCGCTGCTGCGAATCCACAGTACGTGCTCATCGATCAACACACGATAACTAGCCGCCAGATCGCGAGTCTGCTCTTTTACATCTGCAATTTGGTAGAGATCATTGAGATAACCGTCCACATCTTGCTTCATACTCTCCAGAATTTCTTCCGACTTCGCCAGCAACTCGTGCGTCTGCTCGACTACCTGGCCGCGAGCTGCGGTCGCACCTCCGGCAAATTCGTCGAAGTCGTTCTCCACGGCAGTTGTCAATGCGTCTTGTTGATTCCCGATATCAAGCAATGCATCTTCGAGGTCGAAAACCAGCGAATCAGCCGCCTGCATCTCTTCTTGGTAATACCGGATACGAGAACTCAACTGATTCGGGTCAGGCAGTTCACCGCGCTGCTTACGCAACATCAAACCAACCCAACTGTTAAACCCCGATGCTTCGGTGGTTCCGACCGTTGGATTGACGCGAACCTCCATTTTGGCGCGTTGCTCTTTCCAACGCGCCAGTACTATGCGGGAACTCTCGAGTTCCTGTTTGAGCTCAGCCTGCTTTCCAGATAATTTCAGCCAAGTATCAATTCGCTCCAGTGTCTTTTCGCCTCGCGATTGCATCTCGCGCGGCAGTCGGCGGATCAAGTCGTAGAATTCACCCCGCTGGTTTAGAATGCGATTTTGCCGAATACGACTTAGTTCCTCGTTGACCTTGCGGACCCGTTCCTGCAGTTGCTTCTCCTGAGTTTGGGCTAGTTCCAGTTGCAGTGGCAGCAACTGCGATTCCGCCTCAATAGTCCGCTGCTCACTTTCGAGTGCAGTTACCTGTTCATCCAACACTATGCGTGCCGCAGTGGTTGACCAACCGCGAGCTTCTTGCAGCAACGGATCGTCGGTTCCGTTTTCAGTTGCCGGTACTTTGGCAAGCTGCTCCTGCTTTGCTTTCGCATCGGAAATCAACGGAGGCAGCTCTTTCCGACGCTTATCTCGGTTGGTTATCGTCTCGGTCAACTTAGCCCGCTCCGCAGCCGCTGTGGCCAAGTCAGCCTCCAGAGCTCTCAACCGGGCTTGCCCTTCTTCGAAGCTCAGGAACAGAAGATCGTCGTTGGCTGCCGCTTCTTTCCCGTTATCCTTCTCGGCTCGAGCCGCTTCGAGCGCTTGATTTGCGTTCGCTATCCGCGCATTCCAAGCCGCCCTCTGAGTCGACACTTGCTCCGCCTGAGATGCATCGGCAAAGGTCTGCTGATAGAGCTTGGTGAGTGTGTCCTTCATCTCGGGGAGCAAGTCTACGTTGGCACGCGCTTGCTCCAATCTTAGATTCGCGTTTTGCTTCAACGTGGCAGTTTCGCTAGCTGCTGGCACGGCTGGTGATTGGCTCGCAACAGCCCCCGGTGCGGGTTGCGTCGCGTTCCCATCTGCTGCCGCCGGCAGTTGCACGGGTAGCTGCTGACCATTGGCATCGACGACACGAGCCTGCTGTGGCTCGACCGCTACGGGTTGGCTTAACCCAACAGCGGCAGGTGGCTCTGGCATAGACAAAGGCTGGAGCGGCGGAGTTTGCGCAACGCTTCGAGGGGCTAACGATAGAAGCATTCCCAAGAAAAATGCCATCAAGGCAGTCGGGTTGCTCCGCCATCCTAAGTTGTCCATAACACCCATCCTCATCGAGCTAAGTTGAAAGCAGTGCACCGGGCGGTGCGGAGCCGAGCAACCGAGAAAACTGAGCAGCGAGCCGAGGCATCCTTGCCCAAGTAGCTGCATTGTCCAGAATTCCGGCGGACTGTGTAAGGCCACTAAGCGTGCCTGGCTTGCCGCATCGCTTTGGGGTAATGGTTCTTGAGAATGCCCCCCGCTAGTTTCCCCCAAGCGAGCGGGCGGCCTCGCCAGCCGACGAGACACCAACCACTTGCCGTTGAGCTAAGGCGAATGGCTTCCCCGGCCACATAGCGAGCCGCCTCGTCATCCTCGAGTTCAATCCGTAGACGGGGTGTGAGTTCAGACTGCGGCAACAGGGCTGAGCCGTAAAGCGGTTCAAGCCTCTCCCCTTTGCGTTCAGCCACTGCCACTCCCGCATTTGCCACCGCAAGCCACTCTGCGGGCACCTCCCCTGCAAAGCGATGGATTTGCTGACCGCGCAGATACCAGGTTCCCGGACGGCGATCGGCCGTAGCATTCGTTTGGTGCTCGATCCAATCGAGGCCTGCAGGCCACTCCCCTACTGCGGTCCATGCGCGCTTATGGCCGGGGCTTGCTTGACTTTCGGACACCTGAGTGCGCAGTGAATGAATTGCCTGGTTTTCAGCCTGGTTTAGAGCCTGCTTCCTAAGAGTATCATCCGTGCATTCGAGCACCGCCGCAAAGGCACCCGCACAGCGATCGCGATGGGGCCACAGGCGATAACAACCCTCATAGTTCGGTGTCTCCCACTGTTGCAAATGGTCAAATCGCTTCAAGTGCCAACGGGTTTGCTCGCCCACCAGCTCCCCGACAATCTGCTCGTTTTCGGCGAAGGAAAATGTGCAGGTAGAATAAACCATTCGGCCACCCGGCTTGACCAATTCGGCTGCCGCCCGAATGATCCGCCGCTGACGGCCGCTGCTGTGTTCGATCTGCGCAGCGGAATACGAAGCCAACGACTGCTTACCCCGCACGACCATCGATTGCCCTGTGCAGGGTGCGTCGACCACTACGCAATCAAATCGCCCTGCCATGTGTTCGCTGAGTCGATCGACATCCAGGTTGGTCACAAGATGATTGGCGTAACCCGATCGCGCTAAAGCCAGCTGGAGAATCGCCAGTCGCGAACCGATTACTTCATTAGACACCAACAATCCAGTTCCATTCAGTTGTTCTAAAACTCCAGTCGATTTACCCCCCGGAGAGGCGCATGTATCGCAAACCCATTGTCCTGGAGTGATTTCGCAGAGTGCCAGTGGCAACATAGAGCCCGCATCTTGGATGTAATAATCGCTGGCCGCAAAATGCAAGAACTCACCTGGACGAACATCTGCCGATCTTAGAAAGTACCCTTGCGCGGACCAGGGCACCTCTTCGACTTCAAACGGCAGTTCTTCAACACAGCGCTGCGGATGAAGGCGAATGGCTCGTCGCGGATGGAATGTGATAGCCTTGGACAGCTGGTCAAGTTCCAACGCCGAGAAGGACTCTGCGATGGGGCCCAAGACGAGTTGCCAATCGATGGCGGGGACAACCTGACTCATTGCCACTCATCGCTGGAAGACAACCGCAACTTACCAAACAACATCGTCTGGTCGTGGGTAGGCTCGGAAAGATCGCGAAAGCCCTTTTGAGTATAGAGTCTGCGAGCCGGGTTATCGGCGCGAACCTCCAACGTCACTGCGCACCACGCGCGTTCTTGGGCGTGGGCCACAACCGCATCGATCAATGCGCCGCCGATCCCCTGTCCGCGTCTATCGCTGTGGACCACCAGATCGTGAATATTGATGAGTGGCTTGGCTTTGAACGTCGAGAAACCCACAAAGCAGACTGCCATGCCTGCCAGCACGGGACCTAACTCAGCCAAGAAAATCAACGTGGTGGGATGTCTTCGCAGCCCATCGATAACCGTGTTGTGCACGCTAAGCGGCAGCGGTCCACCGCTCCCCTGGGGGTGCTCGGCATAGTGTTCCAGCAGTAGCAACACGGCCTGCGCGTCCTTCGCCGCGGCCAAGTCGGCCAGTCGCACGGTGCAATTGTGGTTCGTCTCGAGCTGCATGGACTTCCTAGACTGGTTGAATGAAGGCTTCACTCTACCATACATCTCAGCCAGCAGAACCGCAGGCAGGCTACGATTCGCCCTGTGGTGATTTTCACCCGCCTCAGCATTTGTTATGGCTAAGCTTTGCAGGTAGGGCGTTGGGCCACCCGGACACGTGCCAGATATCGGAAATGGAAACGAAAAAACGGCCCGCAGGCTTTCGCGCTGCGGACCGTTTAAATTTGACGCACCTGGAGTCTATCAGGGTTTGCTCAGCCGAAGCTTAGCGAACGTAGCTGGTAGCCTGGATGACGCGTCGATTGCTTTGCAGGTAAGCACTTGGATCTACGATCGGTGCTGGAGGCATAGGAGCTGCGTCGCCTTGGATGGCTGGAGCTGCTACTGGAGCAGCCGAGCTGCAGCTGCTGCAGGCTACTGCACAAGCATCGCAAGCGCTGTCACAGCTGCTTGCCTTACGCTTGAACAGCTTGCTCAGCAAACCGCCACACTTCTTAGGTGCACAGCCGCTGTCGCATCCGCAAGGATCGCACGAGCTGATTTCGCAACCACAAGTTGGAGCAGCACAAGCGCTGATCTCGCAACCGCAGGTTGGAGCTGCACCGCAGCCACCCATTTCAACGCCACAGGTTGGCTCGCAGCCTGTGTCACAGCTGCTCTTGTGCAGACCAGCAAACAAGGCATGCTTCTTAGCCTTGGCGCGGCCCAGCAGTTCAAGCAGCGGTTTGCGACGTGGCTTGCTGCAGCCTGTGTCACATCCACATGGATCGCTCGAAGCGATCTCGCATCCACAGCTTGGAGCGGCACCGCATGCGGACATTTCACAACCACAGGTTGGAGCTGCACCACATGGATCACAAGCAGCGATTTCGCAACCACAGCTTGGTCCGCCCACGAGCTTACCTAAACGGCTACCTAGTTTGCAGCCAGTATCACATGCGTCGCCGCATGCAGAGATCTCTACGCCGCAGGTTGGCTCACAGCCACCACACGACGCAATTTCACATCCGCAGCTTGGGTCAACCGAGCAACCGGTGTCACAGCAAGTGCTGTCACAGCCGCTACCCTTAAGACCGAGCATGCGATCCAGTAGTCCCCCACCAAAGCTTGGTGCGCATAGGCTAGTGCCCAGCATAAGGGATCCAATTAGCATGTTCAATTTCATCGAGCCACAACTCCCTAAACGATGAACTGTTTTCTTGGCGCGGTTTGGCCTAGTCGGGGGTGAATTGGCCGAGACCGGTTTCGACGTACGAAGTCGCCGCCGAAATCGCCCTCCAGCCGGGCCGGCTTAGAGCAGGTCTTCGCAAGCTCTGAGAAGCTCGCTCGTACATGCTCAACTTCGTGGTGCCAGTGACGGATATCACATCTCTTATTCAGAGTTGCGAATCACACTCCCCACCAAACCTGGGTCTTTCGCGCCAGTACCGGACGAGCCATTCCATGGACTCTGTTTGTTTATCCGGTGGTGCGACTCAGCCGGGAAGCAACCGTCTTGCTAACCTCAACTGCGTCTGAATGGAGTTATCGGCCACATCCAAATCAAAGGTTGAGGTCCGTATAACCTTTTTCAGGCGAACGAGTTATGACGAACCACTCGACCAACCTTGCCGCCTAAGCCACCCCTGCCGGTCAGTTAAGATGTAAGGCCCTCCAGGTCGCGCGCGATCACTACAAACCGCCAGGCCCAACCCCCAATAATGAACAATTGTCCACATTCGCCGAATCAGCCTGCCTTGCAAAATCGCCCCTTTAAGACAAGTTACTGCCTTGGGCATAATCGTTACACACGGTACAACTAATGCGGTCGCGCAAGTCAACTAGGGATAAAGCCCTTCGACTGGGCCTGCGACAAGGAATCAGGCCTGCAATCCGAGCTCAAAAACATTGACCCGCCAGATGTCCCAGCCATTTGAAGTGATTGATTTCGACGCGGTGCCCCCTATTGCCTGTCCGTGCGGCCTTGCTAGACGGGGGCTCATGAATGTCGCCAGCGTGCCCTACTCGCTTCATATAACTGAGATTTCGCAGGAGGCCAAAGTCCATTACCACAAGCGGACGACGGAAACGTATTTCTTTCTTGAGTGCGAGGCCGCCGCCACCATGGAACTGAACGGAAGCTCGGTTCCCGTCTCGCCACAGATGGCGATTGTCATTCACCCTGAGACGCGTCATCGCGCCGTGGGTACCATGAAAGTTGTCTTGATCGCGTCACCCAAATTCGATCCTGCCGATGAATGGTTCGACTAAAATCCCGCTCATCTAACGTCCGTTCAAAATCTCATGAAAAAAGAACAACTCGCCCTCGCACTCGTGTTGCTGGCGTTTATCTCGGGAATGATGCTAACCGCCGCCACTAGCGGCTGCACACCTCCCGAGTCCGTCCCCCTTCCTTTAACCGAGAGCTCCCCTACAACAACGCCATGACACAACGCACCGTACTTGACGTCGGAAACTGTGGTCCAGATCACTCTGCCATCAAACGCATGTTGTCATCCAACTTTGATGTCATCGTTTTGCAGTGCCAGGCTGCCGACGACACTCTGCAGACGCTTCGCGCCCGCAGCGTCGATCTCGTTTTGATCAATCGCAAGCTCGATCAAGACTACTCAGACGGAGTGGAAATTCTGAAGCTCATTAAAGCCGACGCGAAGTTGAGATCGCTGCCAGTGATGTTGGTGACCAACCTGGAGGAGCATCAAACTTCGGCGATCGAGCTGGGGGCCGTGCCGGGTTTTGGCAAGTTATCTCTCAATAGCCCGGTGACCAAGCAGCGCCTGGCCGAGATTCTCGCGAGCTAAGCAGTTCGGCATGATTCTGTCTCTCTATGACTATGTCACTGGGCTACCGGCGGAGCCGTAACTTGGGTTCTCAGCAGCCTACTGCCTGGAACCCGAAATCGCGCGAAACCCCGACAGCGTAGGGCGGATCGCCCCTTGATCTTGTCAGACGCTGTGCGAAGCAAGCGAAGGTGATATCATTGAGCCGCGGACAGCGCCTGCAGCCAGCCATCCCCTCTTTCATCCCCACCTTTGTTGATTTTTATTCATCGAATAACCCATGACCAACTCCACCCACCTGCGACCATTAAACGACAAAGTGGCCTTAGTTACCGGAGCCGCCCGCGGCATCGGAGCGGCCGTCGCCATCGCACTGGCCGACGCCGGAGCCCATGTGCTTGTAAACGACATCCTTCCCCCAGACGACGTGATCGCCAAGATTACCGAACGCGGAGGTTCAGCATCCCCGGCGATTGCCGACGTAACCGATCGGGCTGCGGTTGAGCGCGTGGTTACCAAGGCCCTGGCTGACCATGAGCACATTGATTTGCTTGTAACCAACGCGGCCTACAGCGATCGAGATGTTTTCTACAAGGCCGATATGGGCGGCTTCGAAAAGACGATCGATGTCTGCATGTGGGGGCCCTTTAACTTCCTGCGTGCCGTCGCCACTCCCATGATCGAAAGCGGTCGCGGCGGTTCGATCGTCTGCATTAGCTCCCCGCACGCTTATAAAGCCATTCCCGGAGCCATGGCATACAATATGGCCAAAGCGGCCGTCGACCAAATGGCCCGCACGGCTGCTTGCGAATTGGCTCAATACAAAATCCGGGTCAATATCCTTCACCCCGGCTGGACCGATACCCCCGGCGAACGCAAATTCTTTTTCGAAGACGAACTGCGCGACCGTGGTGGTGAACTCCCGTGGGGACGCCTCGCCCGTCCCGACGAAATTGCTCGCGGAGTTGTCTTCTTGTGCGATCCGTCGAGCGACTACATCAACGGCACCACCCTCTCGATCGATGGGGGTGCCCTGCTACCTCACGAGCAACTATTTCGAGTTGCCGATCGCCCCAACTAGGACCTCATTTTACTCCCCCAAGGGTGTGCTATGACCTCTGAACCTAACCTCAACCCGGCCCACAACTCCACAGCCGCACCCACTCCCGCGCCGCTCAACAAGCGACAGCGCAGGCTCCTGGGAGTGCTGATCGAAAAAGCTAGAACTACCCCCGATGCCTACCCATTGTCACTCAATGGACTTGTCACCGGCGCGAATCAGAAAAGCAATCGCCATCCGATCATGAACCTGACGACAGAACAGGTAGACGACGAATTGATCAAAATGCGGCAAGCTGGGCTTGTGGCTGAAGTGCACAGTGGCGGCCGCGTCCCCAAATTCAGGCACTTTGGCTACGACTACCTGGGTGTCAAAGGTGCCGAAGCGGGGGTCATGACGGAATTACTCCTACGGGGCGAACAAACGGCCGGTGATCTGCGAACACGTGCCAGCCGCTTTGAAGCGATCGCTGACCTGCCAACACTGGATGCGATGTTGCAGAATTTAATTACCAAAGGCTTGGTCATTGCGCTCACGCCCGCCGGCCGGGGGCAACTTTTCACTCACAATCTTTATCTACCCGATGAACTGGCGGCTCTGAAAGCCGACGTGGCTCGCCGTGGCACCGAGTCACCGCTTCCAGCGAGCGAGGGGATTGGCGGTCGAACCAATGCGGCAGCCGAAGAACTACAAGAACTGCGCGATGAAATCAAGGATCTGCGACAACTGATAGAACAGATTAGTGAACGCGTGAACGTGCTCGAAAGCTAACCGCATGCTCAATCGACTCAAAGCACTTTGTTTGCTGAGCGAATGCACGGGCGACGACATCTGGTCGATCGAACTCTGCCAGCAACGAGGCATTCCACAAACGTGGATCGATGAACTGAGCGACCGTTTCGAATCCGGTTTCCGCCAGGACTCGCAAACGATCTATCTCGATGGACGGCCCACCAATCAATATCAAGGAGTGCGAGACATCGATCTCGCCCGGCGACTGGGGGAATATCTCGGCGTCGATATCTCCACGGTCGAAGCCCGCGCGCATACTCGTTCCCAATTGGTGTTTGCCATCCAGCAGGCGGTTGAAGAGCAATAGACGACCGACTAGCTCTCGGGATCGAGGCTTTCTAGATCGTAGTCTTTGAGTTTCTTGTGCAGGGTGTTTCGATTGATCCCAAGCTTCGCCGCAGTCTTGGTCTGCACAAAATTGCAACTCGCCAACACTTGGGAAATCAGTTCCTTTTCAACACGATTGACCACAAAGCTGTGTAGTTCATGATTTCCCTCTTCGGCCGAACGGACTCCTTGCTGCACCACTTCTTTGGTCAGGGAATCCAGATCAAAACCGCGCACCGCTGTACGGTGCATACTACCACCGCCGCTACCATCGCGAATCGTTTCCGGCAACAGCTCCAGAGTCAGTTCATCGCCATCGGCCATGACCACCGCGCGCTCGACATAATTCTGAAGTTCGCGGACATTCCCCGGCCAATGGTAGGCCTGCATCGCTGCCAGAGCTTCAGGACGAACGCGAGCCACGTAGCGATTATTGGCCTCGCAATAGTAGTTCAAGAAATGCACCACCAGCGCGGGAATATCCTCGCAACGTTGCCGCAAGGGTGGAATCTGAATGGGTACCACATTTAATCGCCAATAAAGGTCCTCACGAAAGCGTTCCTCTCGCACCTCGTGCGTCAAATCGCGGTTGCTGGCTGCAATCACCCGTGTATCGACGGTGATGGTCGTGGTATCACCCACACGCTCGAACTCGCGTTCCTGCAGTACCCGCAACAATTTGACTTGCAGAATGAGGGAAGTGCTGTTGATTTCGTCGAGAAAGATCGTGCCGCTGTGCGCAGCCTCAAACCGTCCAGTACGATTGGTTACCGCACTCGTAAAAGCACCGCGCACATGGCCAAACAACTCACTCTCCAGCAAACTCTCGCTTAAGGCACCGCAATTGACCTTGACGAATGGCCCCGCCGCACGATCACTCAAGCGATGAATGGCCCCGGCAATCAACTCTTTGCCAGTCCCCGTTTCGCCAAGCAACAAGACGGACGCGTTGCTGCGGGCGACGCGACGTGTTGTTTCGTAGACCGACTCCATCGCCGGGCTGGTGCCGATGATCCCGGCAACAGGTGGCCCCGTGTCGGGAGGTGCTGGTTGAGGTTGGAATCCGTACCTCGACATATTCCATTAGCCAATGGGAGCCATCAAAGAAAAGCATATCTAGTGCGAGTGTAGCGTACTCGCCAATGGCCCACAGCGGAACACCGGCTAAAGCGAGGCGGAGGACTATTTTTTAAGTGTTTGCCCCCACACCCTGGATTGAACATGCGGCAAAAATCAGAGCCCTTCAGGCCAATCCGCTTGGCCAGCCTGAGCTTCTGCAACGTCCAAAATTAAGCCAATTGCCCTAACTGCCACGGGATCGCTGGGACCAAGCTGATTGTACAGGTCGTAGGTCTGTTGAAGCTCTTCGCGTGGCAAAAGCATGCCGAAGCGCCGCACTGACTGACCAAACGCTCTGGCTGCAGCTACCCGCTCGTCCTCAGCTAACCTAGCGTTGGCAGCCATGTCGGCCAGGGCGGTTTGGCCATCCACCGAGCCAATCGCGGACAAGACATCCATCCGTCCTGTGGCAGTCAAACCGCGCTGCAAGCTCACCAATCGCTGGCGCCAATCGGACAATGGATAAAACGCGTAACGCTCGCGATCGGCCGCAAGCTTGGCCAAGAACCGCCCTGCCGTCACCGCAAACTCGCCACGATCTGCATCCGACATGGGACGGGTGTCAAGCGTTTCATGCAGCTTGGCAATGACGCGTTCCATCTGCCGCTCATCATCGGTCAACACCGACAAGAATACCCCCGGCATCGTTTCAATCTGACGGCGCTCATGCTGATAAAGACGATCAGTCAAAACGGCGATCGGCAAGGACTGACCATTGCGAGTGTTACGCAAACGTTGCAACAACTCGAATAGACTCATGTCGGAAACGCGATCGGCGATGACAATCAACTCAACAGGTTGGTTGCCGCTGAGTGCCTGCAACGCGGCTTTAGCCGAATCGACCACTACCGCCTCCGCACCCGTCTGTTGCTGAAGTTGGAATCCGGCGGTTTGACGAAACTCGGCTTGGTGGCCAATCACCAGAGCCTGCGGACCGGCGGCCAAGCTGACCATCTCAATGGCCGTTTCCAAAGCCTGCTCGCTACCCGCATACTTCTCCGTCGGATCTAGCTTGGTAATGGTCTGCAACGCCGTGTAACGCATTATGGGTCGCGGATCTTGCAATAACTCACTCAAAAAATTGAGCGGTGGAGAAAAATCACCTTGCACTGCATGCTCACCCATCTGCTGCAACGCTCGCAAAGCGGCACCATGCATCTGCCACTCGTCCGCCCTGTGGAACACCGCCTGCCAGTAGCTTGCATCTTGAGTTAATGACGTATCGATCGCTACGAGCAAGTACTTCGCGACCTCTTCGGCTGCCAACGTCGGACTAAGTTGATAGGCGCGCTGCAACAAGACAACTCCACAATCGACCGCGTCGGTTCGACCCGCATTCATCAACGACATGCGATGGGCGGCTAACTGGGCCAAACGTTCCAATTGACGCTCTGTAGCGGGTACTTCGGACAACTGAATGTTCTGGCCATCCGGGGTGGGACGCCACACATACGCTCCGAACTTGGCTCCGCTCACACGCTTCTGCTGATAGCTGGCGGCGGCATCGTCAAACTTCTGCGTGAGGAAATCGCGAACGGCTGACGGCTCGGGCAACTGTCCATACTTGGTGAGCAACAATTCAGTCAACTTTTTCTGAGCCTCTTCGGGTAGTTGACCACCCGCGACCGCAGCTCCCAACTCAACTGAAAAACGCTTACTCTGCACTTCTGCGAGTGCCAGATAGACGCGTGCAGCACGCTCGTCCGACTTGACCAGGCAAGCGGCCCGCAGCGCGTCTTCTCCATCCGATCCGAACTCAACCAATGTGCTAGCCAGTTGGACAGAAGCTACCTGTGGAGAGCCAGCGAGCAAATGATCCACTAAACGCTGCGCCGCTACTAAACCCCCATCTTGCAACCGCAGCTGCGCGACGCGGCGAGCGCCAGCCTCCACACTCCCAAGCTGCAGGATCCATTGATCAATCGTTGCAGGATCCCGAGCCAACTTAGCCGGCGCCGCCAAAACGGAACTAAGGAATTGCTGCTGCTCAGCAGTCATCCCCGCATCCGCCACCCGTAACCGGAGCCACAAGGATGCTCCAACAGCGCGCGATAACTCAGCCTGGCGTTCAACGCTCCAATTCTCGGTGCGCAGCGCGTCGAGCAAACGCTTGGCTTCGCCCCACTGCTCAAGGCGTATCATCCACTTGAAGGCATCGGTCCACTGCTGCGTTGTCTTGGGAGGCGCAGCACGCAATCGTCGCACGACGGGATCCAGATCGTCCGTCGATAGATCTCCTGCGGAATCAGTCGTTGAGGGCGATGAGCTAAGAACAGGCGCGCCAAAGCCTGCGTCGTCAAAACCAGTCCCGGTATCCCCCATCGCTCCGCCAAAGGGATCACCGGCATCGGAAGTTGTTCCACCAAATGGATCCGCACCACCAAACGGGTCTTGAGCCGCTAAATCAGTGGCAGCCGCAGACCACAGCACTGCTACCAGCCCCATGACCACCAGCGCAGATTCGGTTGTAGATCGCTGTCTCATAACTTCTTGACGCTAAGATGAGGTGTGAATGGTTTACCCGAATTGTAATCAGAACATCGTCAGGCAAGCACTTATTGTAATTGCTCGCGCCAGCGATTGATCTGCCTGCGGACTTGGTCTGGATTGCTTGAACCGTACGACTGGTAGGCATGTACCGCCTTTTCCACTCCTAACACCTGAAAGACCGATTCGTCCAGGACTGGATCGGCCGATTTTAGTTGCTCCAGCGTCAGATCGGCGAGCCGAATCCGACCCTCTTGGGCCATTCCGACCAACTTCCCGACCAAATGGTGGGCCGTCCGCTGAGGAATTCCCTGCAAAATGAGATGCTCCATCAGCGTGGTCGCGTCCAAATACCCCTGATCCAAACGGCTCGCAATCGACTCGCGCTGCAAGGTCGACTGCTCGACGATCGGAACCGCCAGCTCCAAACAAGCTTTCACCGTCTCAAAGGAATCGAACAACGGCGGCTTGTCCTCTTGCAAATCCCGGTTGTAAGCCAACGGGAGCCCCTTCACCAAGACCATCAAAGTCTGCAGATTGCCCAACACCCTCGCCGACTTGCCCCGCGTCAGCTCCAGCGTATCCGGATTGACCTTTTGCGGCATGATCGACGAACCGGTGCAGAATTGGTGGGGCAATTTGATGAAGTTGAATTCAACCGTCGACCACAAGATCCACTCTTCGGCCCAGCCACTCAAGTGCTCGGCAATCATCGCCAACACAAACGCCGACTCGAGCACAAAGTCCCGGTCACTGCTGACATCAATGCTATTGGCCGCCACCTGCTCAAACCCCAACTCCCGAGCCGTCGCGTCGCGGTCGATTGGCAAAGTCGTGCCCGCACAAGCCGCCGCCCCTAACCCGCTCACGTTAACCCGCCGCCGACAATCGCGGAGCCGCTCGCGATCGCGACTGTATTTCTCCACATACGCCAACCAATAATGCGGAGCCAAAACGGGCTGAGCACGCTGCAAATGGGTATAAGCCGGAAGAATGACATCGAAGTCGCGATCGCAACGGGATACAAACGCCCGCTGCAGCTCCAACAACAGTTGATCTAAGTGATCGAGTGCATCGCGAATCCACAAACGAAAGTCGGTGTTGACTTGGTCATTGCGACTGCGAGCCGTATGCAACTTGCGGCCCACATCCCCCAGTCGCTCAATCAACGCGCTTTCGATGTGCATGTGGATGTCCTCAAGCTCATGGCGAAAGGCCATCTTGCCGTCAGCAATCTCCTGCTCAATCTCCCGCAACGCACTCTCGATTTGCGCAAACTCCTCACTGCGGATCAGCCCCTGCTGCGATAACATCCGCGCATGGGCAATCGATCCGCGGACATCGTGCCGATACAGCCGATGATCAAAGCTAATGCTTTCGCCAAACGCCTCCAACCGTTTGTCGGACGCCGCTTGAAATACTCCACTACGCGATGGTGATGCGGTCAATTTCGATCGAGCCTTAATTTAAATAATAAACAACGTAGTGGATGAGGACACGATTCCCAACCGCTCAACATAAACAACGTAGTGGATTAGGCTACGAGTCCCAACCGCTCGCGATTTAAACGTCTTTCATTACGATTTAATCAGTGGAATATACACTCGGGAGGGCGAGGCTCCTGCCGAGCTTTTTAGTGTACCGCCGCATAACGTTCGCAAGCTAAGCCAGCATTGTCCCTTGCTTGTGAACGACAACTGGCCGCCCATGAAGGCTCCGCAGGAGCCTCTCCCTCCCGTTAATCGCCAATTCCGTGGGGGAGGGTTAGTCGCGTAAGCCTGCTCAGTGTAACTGGACTAAGCCCAAAACACAGCCCTAACCATTACGCAACCACATCGTGCAGCACATGGCCGTGGACATCGGTCAAGCGATGGTCGCGTCCACCAAAGCGGAACGTTAACCTCTCGTGGTCGACCCCTAGCAAATGCAGAAGGGTGGCATGCAAGTCGTGCATCTCCACCGGACGTTCAACCGCCTTGTATCCGAATTCGTCGGTTTCACCATACACCGTCCCGCCCTTGACTCCCCCCCCCGCCATCCAGATCGAAAAGGCAAAGGGATTGTGATCGCGTCCATCGGAGCCTTGAGCAAAGGGAGTCCGGCCAAATTCTCCCGCCCAAACCACTAAGGTCTCTTCGAGTAAACCACGATCTCGCAAGTCGGCCAACAGTGCGGCGATCGGCTGGTCGACCGCCAACGCGTTATCATTATGCCCTTGCTTCAGATTCGCATGCTGATCCCAGCGGTCATGGCCGATGGCCGGGCAAGTCAACTCAATAAACCGTACACCCCGTTCCACCAAGCGACGTGCCAACAAACACTCGCGGGCAAAAATCGCGGTGGGGCCGTTGCCATGATCCACGCCGTACATCGCGAGGGTTGCCGCCGTCTCCGTATTTAAGTCGCTCGCATCGGGCACCGACTGCTGCATGCGATAGGCGAGCTCGTAGTTCTTGATCGCGCTCTCCACTGCCCCGGCCGTGCCACTCTCCGCCAAGAAACTTTCATCCAAGCGTCGCAGCAATTGCCGCTTGGCTTCTATCCGCGCCGGGCTATGGGCAACCGTCGCTTTTAGATTGGCGATCGCGTCCCCCTTTGGGGAAAAAATGGAACCTTGATAGGTCGCCGGCAAGAAACCGCTGGCAAAGTTGTCGAGGCCACCGGGTGGAGTCAGCCCGCCATTGATCACTACAAACCCAGGCAACTCCTCTGCCTCCGAGCCCAATCCGTACACGGTCCACGCACCGACGCTCGGCCGCCCGACAATTCCTTGACCGGTATGCAAAAAATAGTTAGCGCTCGTGTGCTCAGAAAACTGGCTGGTCATGCTGCGAATCACACACAACTCATCTGCCTGCTTGGCAATGTGCGGGAACAAGTCACTGATCCAGAGACCACTTTCACCGTACTGGTTGAACCTCCACGGTGAGGCCAGGGTCGAACCCACGTTGTCGAACTGCGTTGGCTCCATGGATGCCGGAAACGGCTGACCATGGTACTTCTCCAAAGCAGGCTTTGGATCAAACGTGTCCATCTGGGATGGACCACCATCCATGTACAAGAAGATCACATGCTTGGCTTTGGCCGGATGGTGCAAGCGCTCGAGGATGCCGTATGAGTCTCTGCCCGCACGATGGCTTGCCGCGCGGTCACTTCCCGCCACGTCATCGCAAGCTAACGCCGTGCGCGATTCCGACTGCCACAGCGCTGCCAGGGCAACACTGCCAAACCCCATCCCCCACCGCGACAAAAATTCGCGGCGACTGGCGGGTTGCAACTCTCGATGGCAAGGATATTTCATAATCGCAATCGCATTACTTAAGGTAGGAAAACTCTTTGGCATTGAGCAGCACGTGCGCCAAGTCACGCCAGCCCGCCGGATCACCCTCAACAAACGCCGAGCAATCGTCGATCTCTTGCTCGCTGGCTGGCCGACTGAACGCCGCTTGCACCATCCACGCCGCTCGTTGCCGAGGATCCTCGATCCCGGCGCTGCTTTCGGCCCAACGTTTGGCCAACTCAGCCGTTAAGGGATCGTTCAGCAAGCCCAGTGCCTGTGCGGGGACGTTCGACGCATTGCGATCGCCCACCGACGTCGCGGGCATCGGGAAGTCGAAGGCCATTAAGAACGGATTCAAGAAATTGCGGCGGACTTCGATGAACACCGTCCGACGATTGCTGCCGTCCATCGGACCACTTCCTCCCGGCCTGCCGCGCCCCGTCATCTGGTCCGTCAAGTAAACCGGAACACTCGGCCCAGACAACTGTGGATCCAAGGCTCCGGCGGTCGCCAACATCGCATCCCGCAACGCTTCCGCACTTAAACGTCGCACCGCGCGATGGCTGAGCAAACGGCCATCGGCATCCAACGTGCGCTGGGCTTCGGTTGGTTGACTGCTGAGTTGATAGGTTTCGCTAAGCACAATTTCGCGGACCAACCACTTGATCGACCAAGCGTGCCTTATGAACTCGGAGGTCAAATAGTCAAGCAATTCCGGATGCAGCGGACGACCACCCAACACACCCAAATTGTCTGGCGTCGAAGCCAGTCCGCGGCCGAGCAAGTGATGCCATACGCGATTGACGATCACCCGCGCCGTCAGCGGATGCCCCTCTCCGACAAGCGATTGAGCCAGCTCAAGTCGTCCCGAAGAACTGGGGCCTGGCAGGTCGGCGGAGACGAGCTTAACCAAACAGCCCCGCACCACCGACTCACCGCGCTGATGCGGATTTCCGCGGACAGCCACCGCCGCGTCACGCCCCGTCCCTTCCGTAGCCGCCAAGACAATCGTCGGCACAGGCCCGGCCGCATCCAGCTGCTGGATCTCCGTGGCACGCGCCGCCAACAACTCGCTCTGGCTCACCGGCAAGGCCACACCTTGAGCTGCAGACAACTGGACCAAGGAGCGGATGGTCTCGATCGAACTTTTATCTCCAGCTAGTGCCACTTCCCACGCGTGGGCAAGTCGTTGTAAAAACAACTGTCGAAACGCACCGCGTTCCGCCACATGCGCATCGAGTACTTGTAACGCAAATTTGCTGGGTTCTTCCAGCGGTGGTGCCCGGTCGGCAAAGCGAATCTCTTCCAGTTCGAACCAGGCCTGCTCTTCGTCTTCAAAGGTCAAGAACGCCGGATGCCCGAGGTACTTGTTCAGATCACCAGCGTGCGTCACCCAGCCTGCATCGCTCGGTTGGTCAATCGGCTTGCGCAGGTCGCCGAACAGCAAGCCATGAAACTCTTGCATAAAATAGTTGCTAACCACTACGGCCGATTGCGTCGACTTACCGCGCAGCTTGACGCAAACATGGGTCCGCGAAACATCGAAGGTTGGCGAACCGATCGTCACCGAAGCTTTGCGACCTAACGCCTGACTCGACAAAACTCCCGACCGCATGGGAAGTGGCAACGCAGCCGAGAACCAATCATATTGCGGTCGCCTATCAAAGGGTGCCGACGACGTCGATTCACCCACGGCGTTCACCGTCCATCCCGCAGGCAAACCGTCTGAAAAATCAGCGAACAACTCGCTCTCGCGTTCCCAGGCGTCAAACGCAACGCGAGCTGCCTCCAGCTGCGATTTCAGCTCAATGGCTTGCTGCGACCAGTGCTCCGCAGAAGCTGCCTGAGCCGCAGGCGATGCGGCGTCGGCAGGGGCTGAGGCGTTAGCAGGAGCCGACCTGTCGAGCAATAATCGCAGCCCGACCAGCGGCGAGGCGTTGGGCAAGGCGGCTTGCTGCTGTGCTTCGTCCAACGTCTGCAACTTGGCTAATAATGCAGTCAGCCAGTTTTCCAGCTCCGCCGTAGCGATTCGGCCGTAAACCCGTTTCGCCTCCGCGTCGGCAGTTTCGATCTGTTGCGTTATATTCCGCCGATGCTTTCCGACCGCGCCACTGGGATCGGTCAACGCGTACTCGCGGCGAGTGCTCTCGATAATGCCCGACAGACCGTAGTAGTCAGCGACTCCAATGGCATCAAATTTATGATCATGGCACCGTGCACAAGCCACCGTCATCCCCAAGAAGGCTTTTGAAAACACGTCGATCTGGTTATCCAGTCGCAACGCCCAGTCGTTCTTGATATCGACCGGCGCATGCAACGATTCCCCCAACCACCACCAACCCGTTGCGACGCGGGATTGATCGATGCCGGTCAACGGATGTGTGCGATGTTCGTCGAGGAGATCGCCGGCGATATGTTCTTGCACGAAGTCACGATAAGGCATATCGATGTTCAACGCATCGATCACGCCATCGCGATAACGCCAGGCATGGCGGATGGGGTAGTCGAACTCGTGGCCCAAGGTTTCCGCGTAGCGCACCAGGTCGAGACAATGCCTTCCCCAGCGCACACCCAACTGCGGCGAGGCCAACAAATGATCAACGAGTTGCACGTACGCTGCAGGGGACTCTGTAAGCTGCGAACAGGCCTCGATCTGTTCTTCGGTCGGTGGTAGCCCAGTGATATCAAAACTGAGTCGCCGCAGCAACGTGGTCGCGTCGGCCCGCGGGGCCGGCTCGAGACCTTCAGACCGGAGTCGTTGGAGGACGAATCGATCGAGCGGTTGTTGCGACCACCGGTCGTTCTCCAGAGCGGGTACTGCGGGATCGGCGATCGGTTGCCAAGCCCAGTGGGTGGCGGCCCGTTGCTCGAGCCAGTTGGCACCGTCACTGGGTTGGCTGGACTGAGGTGTCCAGGGCGCCCCCATTTCGACCCAGCGTTCGAGTGTCAACCTTGCTTTGTCATTCAGTGGCTTTTCGGGAGGCATTTCAAACGACTCGCGACGGATCGCTTCCACCAGCAGACTTTCGTCCGGTTTGCCCGGCACAATCGCTTCACCACTCTCACCACCTTGCAGCAACTCGTCCCGCGAATCGAGACTCAGCCCACCTTTGACATTTTCGACCGAAGCGCTGTGGCAGGAGGCGCAGTGTTCGAGCAACAGCGGCCGCACTTCCCGCTCGAAGAACTCAAACGCTTCAGGCGTGAACTGCGGCTCAGCGCTATCGTCCGCACGTGCCACAATCGCTGGGAAGAATCCAACAAGCGCCCAGGCCAGCATCCAAACCCAATTGCCGGTCAGCCTCCCCGAAACAACTACCCGGTGGCAGTGCGCATCAATGGGGAGCTTCATTCCGCTGGGAGCAGAGAGGGGTGTGCGGCTTGGAAAAGCGTCCGTTATGTTCCGCACGATGTTGAAGCGATGAATCATGGGAATGGCTTGGGCGGGAGAGTTGAACGATCGGAAGGTGCAGCCGCGAGGCGACAGTCCTCGCATGACTACTATATGGCAGTGTACTCCGTCCCGTTCGCAGCTCAAAGTAGCCGGTCGCCTGCACGCTCCAAGCCGCCGCCGACCCCCTGTCGCCTGGTGAAGCAACTGCACAGCCACAGATGCATCCAATCGCCAAGTGCAACTAAGACTCTTGCTGCTCATCATTCGCGATCCCACCCATGCGATTCAAATAGTGCCGATCGATCGAGGCCGACATCGCCTCACGGTCGGAATAAGGTCCAGGCTCGTACCGCGAACTTCGAACCCCTTTTTGCGTCAACTCAGACACATGCCAATCTTCCTGGTTGACGCGGTCCCAAAATTCGACCCCCCGCTGCGGATCCAAGTTCTCGCCGCCGGGTATGGATTCAGCCTCGCCAGCAACACCATCGGCCGACGAAACTTGCGGTGAGCCCTGCATCTGGGCATGGAACAACCACTGGCACTCAATCACGGTCGAAGAGGGGGACTGAGGCCACAGCGTATGCACCATCACATAGTCGGGGAGCAAGGCCAGCAGCATGTGTGGAAAAAGGACATAGTAATAAGCCCTTCGCGCATGCTCACCCGCCGGATCGACGATGGGAAGCGCGCACCGTCGGCCATCCGTTGTCAGTGAGCAATAGCTTGCACCGATCTCCATGAAACCTCCTTGAATAGCTCCACCTACCAGATCGTTGCCACCCGAGGTCGAAGGGGAGAGCTTGACAAGCGTCGGATGCACCGGCGCGCAGTGATAGCACTCGCTGTAGTTCTGAACAATCAATTTCCAGTTCGCCTGCACGTGGTATGTCCGCTGCCCCAGGCGCACCAAGCTATCGAGCGACCAAGGCGTGCAGCGCGCGATGATCGCCGCATGGCTCTCAATAAATGGCTGTGGCTCGCGTGCCAACGACAGCCAGATAAACCCTCCCCAGACATGGCAGGCAACCGGATGCAACCCAAACTCGCGGCGGTCGAATGCAGCGAGCTGACTTTCGTCAGGAACGCCGACGAGCTCACCGTTGAGCGCGTAGGTCCACGCATGGTAGGGACACTGGATCGTCCGCCCCAGTTGCCCAACAGCCGCGTCGCATAGCCGCGTTCCGCGATGGCGGCAAATATTGAAATGAGCTCGAATGTGCTGCTCATGGTCGCGAACGATCACCACCGACTCGCAACCGATCTGCCGCGTGATGAAGCTCCCAGGGGCAGGCACCTCCTGCTCGCGGGCCACGCACAACCAGTCCTTGTGGAAAAGCTGACACATCTCGCGTTCAAATAAAGCAGCGGAGAGATAAGCGGCGGCCGGAAGCGTGCGCTGTCCGCCAGCGCCAATTTCCGTGCTATTGCGATAGTCATTCATGGGGAGTTGATTGAGAGGTACAAAACGCGCGTCACCGCAGGTTCGGCACCTGTCAGGACAATAAAAGCCGCCAATCCAATCCAATCCAATCCAATCCAATCCAATTCAATGTAGCAGGTCGCCCGGTGTCTTTGGGCATGCAGGGCTATCAAGCAGTTTGGGCGTGGCAACTTCCCCTCCCCGACTACATTTCTCAGTGCTTGAAAGACTAAGGACCCGTCCGCAAATAAGTTATCGGTTCCAATATCCGCTCCACGGTGGGGGAGCCACCCCAATGCTGAGCAGCCAATGTAGACAAAGCTCCGGAAAATGACTTGATGTTCGCCAAGGCCAACATATAGTTAGGAAGCTAACTAATTTCAGCAGCGCCCCACCTGAGGAACGGATGACCAAAAACAAATCACTCAACGACGCGGGAGCGCACTGCGATAGGCTCCCGGGCCCCGCCACAGTCGAACCCGTGCTGGGGCTTGAATATGACTTTGAAGAAAGTGTCGGCTACTGGATGGTGCTGGCCTCGCAAGCCTTTCAAAAGGTCCTGAACGACGAGCTGGCCCCCCACGGACTAACTTTTCGACAATGTCAGGTCCTAGGCTGGCTGGTGCTCAAGGGACCGCTGCCACAAGTTGAATTGGCGAATCACATGATGATCGAGCCAGCCACGTTGGTGGGTGTCTTGGATCGCATGGAACGCGAGAACTGGATTACGCGAACGGTCAGCGAGGCCGATCGCCGTCGCAAGAAGATCCAGGTCAACCCCGAAGCGCGAACGATCTGGAAGCAGGCGGTCCGTTGTGCCCGACGCGTTCGAGCGCGGGCCGTCGAGGGCTTAACGGAACGGCAAGTCAGCGAACTGAAGAAAACATTGCGAACCGTATTGGGCAACTTGAGCTAAACCGTTTGCTTATTCCTTACTTGTGCGGAGAATTTTGAATGCTTCCTGGTGACCGCGTCTCTATGGCGCGCTGCATAACGACTCTTGTTTTGGGCGTGTTGATCTGGACTGCGGACAGCCCGCGCGGTTACGCCCAGAGAGGGCCCGCCGTGGTGGAAGTAGTAGAAGTCGAGATGCGCACCGTTACACCAACACAAGCCACGCTGGGGACCATCGTGCCCAGTCGCCGGGCTGTGATTGGTTCTGCCGTAGACGGACGGGTGGAGCAGTTCAACGTGCGGGTCGGGCAGCGCGTGGAGAAGGACGAAGCCTTGGCCAAATTGCTCGACACAACGATCAAGCTTGAAGTCGCAACGGCTAAAGCCGAAAAAGATCTGCGCCGCGAAGAGTTAATAGAACTGCAAAACGGTAGCTTGCCCGAAGAGATCGCGCAAAGTCAAGCACGGCTTGAAGCCGCCCGCGTGGTGGTCGACTTCCTCGAAAAGAATAAGCAGCGGTTCGTGGAATTGGGGGATACGCGGGCGATCTCGGTCTCCGAGTATGAAAGCGCCATCTCAACTTGGTTGGAAGCACAACAACGTTATCGGGAAGCACAATCCTCCTACCAATTAGCCATCGACGGTCCGCGAGTTGAAAAAATCAAGCAAGCCGTAGCCCGCTTGGACATGCAAACCGCTATCGTCGCACGTTTGGAAGATCAACTCGCCAAGCACACGCTGTACACTCGTTTCGCAGGCTATGTGACGGTTGAGCACACCGAAGTCGGTCAATGGTTGCCTCGCGGTGAGCCTGTGGCTGAGATCATTGCGATCGATGAAGTGGACTTGTTCGCCAAGGTGCCCGAGGCGTACATCCCCTTTGTGCGCGTCGGGGCTGACGTTGACGTCGAAGTCCCTGCGTTGCGTCGTACGTTCACGGGTAAAGTGTTCGCAGTTATTCCCGATGCCGACGAGCGTTCGCGGACCTTTCCGGTCAAAGTCCGCATCACCAATGAACAGATCCCGGAACCAGAAGGTGAAAAGCCCCTAGACGATGAAAAGATCCCGGCCGACAAGATGCTGCTCAAAGCAGGCATGTTGGCACGTGCATCACTGGCGACCGACAATCCCTCGGACGTCCTTTTGGTGCCGAAGGACGCACTCGTTTTGGACGGGAAAAACACCACCATCTGGGTCGTCGTAGATGACTCCATCACCCCGTCCACCACCTCTCCCGGCAGTTTTGAGGCCGACGCTCTGTCCATTCCGGTAATTAAGGGGATCGAAGACGACGATTGGATTGCTGTCTCCACCAAGCCTCCCACGGAAACGACAGCCGCCCCCGTTACGCTGGTTCCGGGAATGAAGGTTGTTCGACGCGGCAATGAGCGCATCCCTGCAGCAAAACCAGGTGCCGCCAGCCGCGTGACTTGGACTGAGAAGAAAGAGTGATGACACGGCAGACGATTCCATTGCCGTGCGCCTATAAGCACAACTCGTGACACTCAGGGGGCCATTGCTTAGCCACCGCGTTCGCCCCGGCTAACGCACCTGCAAACCATTCACTCCAAATGAAAGTTCCATGTACCTGATCGACTTCTTCGTTAAGAACCCGGCCAAAGTCATCGTCGGCGTGCTGCTCATGGCCCTGTTCGGAACGGTGGCTCTCTTTCGGATGCCAATGCAATTGACACCCGAAGTCCAAACACCAACGATCACCGTCCAAACCCGCTGGCCTGGCGCTAGCCCGCAAGAGGTCGAGCAAGAGATCGTCGTCGAGCAAGAAGAGCAACTCAAAGGGGTCGAGGGACTGACGAAGATGTCTTCGGAAAGTTCGGACTCGATGGGGATGATTACCCTCGAGTTTTTGGTCGGCACCGAAATGCAAAAAGCGGTGGTCGACGTGATCGGCCGCTTGGAGCAAGTCGCTGAGTACCCCGAAGATGCAGACAAGCCGGTCATCAGCACGGCCAATGCGAACAACAGTCCCATCGCTTGGTTCATCCTCAGTCCGCGGTTCCCCACCCCCGAAGACTTCGATAGCTTTGTAACCAAGCACCCCGACCTGCAGCCGCAAATCGACCGGGTCCGCGGCGCCGCCAGTGAAGGTCTAGGAATGCTCCGCCTGCGCATCTTGGCCGGCGAGCACGCCGAAGTCGCCGAACTCTTGCCACCCGCTGACCTGGAAGTCATCAAGTTGCGGCGTTTTGCTGAGGATGAAATCGAGGCCCGCTTCGAACGGGTCAGTGGTATTTCGCAATCCAATGTGATCGGAGGACTTGAAGATGAACTTCAGGTTATCGTCGATCCCGAGAAACTGGCCGCACGACAATTGACCGTGGCGGATGTCCGGCGCGTGCTCCGTGGTCAAAACGCCGACACATCGGCCGGGGATTACTGGGAAGGCAAACGACGTTATGTGGTACGGACACTCGGACAATTCCGCTCATCCGAGCAAGTCGAGCACCAGTTGCTGGCAATCCGCGATGGCTATCCCGTCTACATCCGCGATGTCGCCCGCGTCGAACTGGGTTACAAGAAGGCCGATGGACTGGTGCGTAGATTTGGTGAATCGAGCATTGCCATCAACGCCTTACGGGAAACGGGAGCCAATGTGCTGGATGCCATGGATGGGCTCAAGGCGGTGAACAATGAACTCAACGAGGGCATCCTAAAGCAAAAAGGGCTTCAGTTAACTCAGGTTTACGATGAGACAGAGTATATTTACTCGTCGGTGAACTTAGTTCAGCAGAACATCTTCGTGGGGGGCGCGCTCACCATGATTGTGCTCATGGTCTTCCTCCATTTGGGGCTGCGCACCTTAATCACAGTCCCACTCATTCTTGCCTCTGCATTGGCGGCTGCCTACATTTCGCCCTGGTTCTTTGCGGTCACGCTGTTGATCATCATCGGGGCTGGCTTCTGGTTCGCGCGAGGTGCTCTGGTGGTTGGACTGGCCATTCCGACCAGCATCATCGGTACCTTTTTGATTCTGGGTATGCTCGGTCGCTCGCTGAACGTCATCAGCTTGGCTGGCTTGGCGTTTGCCGTCGGCATGCTGGTGGACAACGCCGTGGTGGTACTTGAGAACATCTATCGCCGCTGGGACCAGGGGGAGCCGCCGTTTACCGCAGCTGTGCGCGGCACGACCGAAGTCTGGGGCGCGGTGCTCTCCTCCACTTTGACAACCATCGCGGTCTTTCTGCCGATTGTGTTCATCGAAGAAGAAGCCGGGCAGCTCTTCCGCGATATCGCCATGGCCATCAGCGCGGCGGTGGGCTTATCGCTGGTCATCTCGATGACGCTCATACCGATGGCAGCGTCCCGTTTGTTTGGCGGACGGCGACAATCGACCCAAGCCTCAGGACCAACCCGTAGCTTACACCAGGCCAAAGCCAAACGCGGCAACGATCCCATACGGATGCTCGAACGAGTCGGCGGACGGTCGATCCAACTCATCGTGGGACTCAACGCCTGGATTCAAGCGGGGCTCGTGCGTCGCTTGGCGGTCGTGCTGGGAATTGTCGGTATTTCGGTCGCTATCAGTTTTCAGTTAATTCCGAGGGTTGAATACCTTCCCACCGGCAATCGCAATTTGGTGTTCGGCATCTTGCTCCCTCCCCCCGGCTACAACCTGGATGAGTTGATGGCGATGGGTAAGTTGGTCGAGCGTCGGTTGCAACCCTACTGGGACATTGATCCGGATAGTCCCGAGGCCCTAGAGCTTGAGTACCCGTTGATCCGCGATTTCTTTTTTGTAGCTCGCGGGCGGCAGGTCTTTATGGGACTCCGCTCACACGATCCAACCCAAGTCAGCGGACTGGTGCCGCTGGTGCAAAAGGTAAGCAGCGGTTTGCCTGGGACGTTTACGGTCGCCAAGCAATCGAGCCTGTTCGAGCAAGGGCTGAGCGCTGGCCGCACGATCAATATCGAAATCACCGGGCCCGAACTGAACGAATTGGTCAAGCTGGGCGGACGCATTCTTGGCGAGTCGATGACCGCCTTCCCCACCGCACAAGCTCGGCCTATTCCCAGTTTGGACCTCTCCAGCCCTGAACTGCACGTTGAACCCAATCTGGTCCAAGCGGCTCAAATGGGAGTCAGCAGCGAGGATCTAGGCTACACGGTCAACGCGCTAGTCGATGGTGCGTACGCTAGTGACTACTTCCTGTCCGGTGACAAAATCGATCTCATCATTGTCGGTGAGGACGCTTATTCGGGTCGATCGCAGGATGTCCGCGCGCTTTCCATCGCAACCCCCGATGGTCAGCTAGTCCCCTTAGACACCTTGGCCAAAACGACCCTCAGTAGCGGTCCTGAGCAGATCAATCGCCGCGAGCGTGAGCGGGCGATTACGATCGAAGTCTCTCCTCCGCCGGAAGTCGCGCTGGAAGTTGCCATGCAGCGCATTCAAAGCGAGATCGTCCAACCGCTCATCGACAGCGGGCGGCTTGGCCCCGGTTACCGTATCAATCTGGCAGGCACCGCCGATAAACTTCGCGACACCTGGTCGGCCCTATGGATGAACCTGCTGCTCGCCCTATTGATCACTTATCTGTTGATGGTTGCGTTGTTCGAATCGTGGCTCTATCCCGCCGTGATTATCCTCAGCGTTCCGCTGGGGGCCGTGGGTGGACTGCTGGGTTTGCAAGCCCTGAATCTCATCTACTTGCAAACGCTGGATGTGCTCACCATGCTCGGCTTTATCATCTTGATTGGTACGGTGGTGAACAATCCGATTTTGATTGTCCATCAATCGCTCAATCACATGCGCGAAGACAACATGCCTCCGCAGGAAGCCATATTGGAAAGTATTCGCACGCGGATCCGTCCTATTTTCATGACCACGATCACCACCGTCCTGGGGCTGTTGCCGTTGGTCTTATTTCCCGGATCGGGGAGCGAGCTGTATCGCGGCTTGGGGAGCGTCGTGTTGGGTGGTCTGTTGGTTTCGACCGTATTCACACTGGTCTTGGTGCCAACGCTCTTCAGCCTGACCATCGACCTCCGCGAAGCCACCTTGCGGTTATTTTTCGGACGCAAGGCAGCCGACGAAGAACCCCATTCCGCCAGCCCCCCTGCCGAATCGCTATCCGCGTAGTCGATCTTGCTAAAGATCGCCTTAGCTAAGCTCCCCACCCTGCGACCCAAATTTTCAGGGGGGACAAATCCTTAGCCCGCTCCTCCTGTTTGCCGTGTCGCCCGCGCCGTGTAGAATCAGGGCGCGGGTAATCGCCGCTACATAATCGCCGTTGAACTTTAACGCCGTCCATGCTCGGAACTTATTCCATGTGGTGTGGTCGCCACTTACCGGAGCTAATCGGTCAACGATGTGCGGGACCAGCTTTCGCCACGGCTGAAACAGCGTGCCGTCGTCGAAGTCGAGAACCTCGAGTCCGCCGCTAATAGCACCGGCGACCATCCCGATTCCGGCAGGGTAACGGAACCACTGATGTAGTTCATCATCGGTGGCTAGTCGCTCTTGGTACGGCTGCCAGCTTGGCAATGCGGGTGCCTTACTGCCATCCAGCCGCAGCGGAATAACGCTGATTCCGGCGTCTCGATAACTTTTGGCAAGTCGATGAACGCTGTTCATTGTCGTGCCTCCTGTTCTAGGTCGGCAGCAACTTTAATACTTAGCTCCAACGCAGCGAATCGTTTCAAGATGCCGTCAATCTCGGCTCTACGCTGGTCGGCTCGTGCTGTTGCTCTTAGGCAATCTCTGCACGAGCATGGTGGTCGTTCACTGTGGACAATTTCTGGCATCCGTCGCATAATAGAAGCTCCTGTTTGTTGTTTTTGCTTGCTTGCGAAAACTCACTGAAACGCCTGGGATTCGTCCTCCTAGGCGTTTCGCTTTTCTAGACGTACTGCTTTGGCTGTGGCTGCCGACGAGGCTTGGCAACGGCTTGTTGCAGGCTGGCAGGGTGTCGGCGTGCCATTAAGAACCTCGCCAAGTCGGCTTCGGCGATTCGCCATCTCGGACGCTTCCCCTGCAACGACTTGGCAACATTGACGGCCACTAGCTCGCCTGCGTGAATCCACGCTAGAACTTGCTCATCGTCGCATCCGAGAACCTCGGCGGCTGTTTGTGGCGAATAGTAACGAGAATCAACCATCTGCTTTTCTCCAAGTGCTGTGAAATGTTCGAGTGAACGACTTGGAATAAAGCTTATGGATGCCTACTTTTATTTCGCCTGCTACCACGCATCTGGTAGGCTTGTGGTAGGGGTGCTTTTGCCACTTCATCAAGCAGAACGCAGCAATAAAAAAACCGCAAAAAACTTTCGTTTCCTGCGGTTTGGTAGGTTTTTTGGTAGGGTGCTGAAACGCCTATTCAGGCTTTCGAGGCTTCTGGTAGGGGTATCGCTTCGATGCTTTCGTCACCTGTTCTAATGTGCGTTTGTCCTCGGGATGCTTTTCGAGCCACGTTCTCCCTCTGTCGGCATGCGTATGAGTCGCTGGCGATTGTCGGCAATGTAACTCAAAAGCATCGGGGGTTATCGGCTTCCCCGCTTCCGTCTCGACGATAACCAGCAATTGCTCAAGCTCTTGCAACGCTCCGAACGTAAACTGCTTGTAATCGGGTGCACCGCCGTGCATCCACTCGATAGCTTCAACCAGTTGCAAGCAGCATTTCATTTCAAGCCTACCTACCGCAATACGCAAGGCTCCACGCAGCTCGGCAACTAACTCGGCTCGATACGCTTCCGATTCTCCAAGCAGTTGAGTGAGTTTCTCGACTATAGTTTCCTCTCGTAGGCGTGCATTCTGGTAATCATTAAGCAACGGCAAACATCGGATGCTATTTTTGAGCAACCAGATACCCTTGCCGATGTCGCTAAGCTCTTGTGGGATGTCGCTCATTGTGCATCTGCCTTGCTCTTGGCTGGCTTGCGGAACATCGGCTTAACCCACGCATGAACAAAATCAACAACGGCTTGGAGTCGCTCTGGCTCGATAGCGTGCGTGTAATTGGCTGCCATCGAACTATCGCTGTGTCCCATGATGTGAGCGATTGCAACGGGGTCTCGGCTGCCATCTGCCACGGTCCGGAATTGGTGGCGAAGTGCATAGAACCCCCGTCCTGGCTGATGAAGCTTTAGTTCCTTGCAAATCTTGGCAAACTCTTTGCCGATAGGCGTGTCTTTGGCGATGTCTTTTGCCCAACAATTGCCGTACTTCGTGGCGAACAAATAGGGAAAGTCGTCATGCTTCTTTTGTCGGCATGCTTCAATAGCAAGCTTGGTTTCCTTCCAGAGGGGAAAGCGGCGTGCAACCAACGTCTTTGGCCTAGGGAAGTCCACCCACCCGCCAACGATGTGCCGTGGTTCCATGAGTCCGATGTCGTTGTTACCCATACCACCGTTCAACGCCAAGAGCATGAAGCACCGCATCTGTGCATCTGCCGCATGGTAAATCGCCTGCAGCTCGGGAAGCGTGAATATCCGCTTCGGCTTCGATTCCGCCTCCCGCCTGATTGCTGTGCGGCTCGGCTTATCGAACGCCATCCCTGTAAACACCCGCAGATTGAAATTCTTCTCGGCGAAGTTCAGTATGGCTTTCATGCGGCTCATCTCGGACGCTAAGTTCATGAGTCCGCCACGGCTGGATATCTCAGACTTCAACTTGGCGAAGTCGTCTGGACGTAGGCTCTCGACTGCCGTGTGTCGTCCGAGCACTTGGATAACCCGTGCACCGACTTTTTTGTAGTCGGCGAACGTAATCGGCTTCAAGTCACCCGCCTGCAACTTAGCGTCCCTGTGTGCGATGAACTCGTTGACGAGCTGACCCACGGTAAGAGCCTGTGCATCTTTTGGCGGCGGTCGTTTCCCTTGCTGCAGATAGTCGTTCTCGTACTGAAAACGCTCCAAGGCGGCTTGCCAGTTGTCCCACGGTCCAAAGTAGTGCAACCGTCCCTTGATTTTCTTCGCCCAACGCTTGGTGTCGTGGGGGAATAGTGGGAAGTCGGGATACGGTTTGCTCGGCTTGGTTGCCGGTGTAGAATGAGCCATCGTAGTTACCTCTGCTTAGACGGTTTGGGTAATTGCCGACACCCGATTCCACCACGAATCGGGTGTCACTTTTGACACCTGCTATTAGATACCCTTGCTTATCGGGTGTCAGAGCCGACTTTGTTGATTCTGTGCGAACTAAAAGCAGCAAAAAAACCAACAAAAATAAGGCTCAAAACGTCCGCCCTCGTAGCTCAGTTGGATAGAGCGGAGCTTTCCTAAAGCTCAGGCCACAGGTTCGATCCCTGTCGGGGGTATTTGGGGGTAACCAGAACCCTGGAAACCCTGGTTTTTCCAGGGTTTTCGCTTTGGCCGGTACCGCCATTCTCGTCGATTCTCGGGGTTTTTCGTCGCTTTTGTCGTCGCTTTTCGTCACCCCTGAAAATCCGACTTCGTTTACGGCCATAGAGCGTTTTGGAAGAAGTGGAGCTTTACAACGACTACATCGCAGTGACAAACATTCCACTGGAGGTCTGCGACCCGGTATTTGTTGCGGAGATGCCTGGATCGCGAGGCACAGTGTTGAAAATCGGACATTTCGATGAGGTCTGCGGTGTGACGCACATTGAGATCTAGACACTTGCGAGCCCTTAGGGGAATCTGCAGTTTTCGGATAAGCCGGCTGTAGTTCAGGAAACGGTTATGACCTCTACGGGGTTTTCGTAAACGTTCTTGCGTTTATCGTAAAGTGGTATTGTCGTTCCGCTCAGCCGATTGCTAACCAAGTCCTGGAGATCTACATCCGCCACGATGATCTGTTCGATATTGGGTGTCCCCTCGGCCGCGATACCATCCCTCGCAAACGAAAAATCTGAAGGGGTGATGATGGCTGCCTGACCGTAGTGCAGGCCAAGCCCCTCCACGGGCAAATTACCAACGGTGCTGGTCATGACCACAAACACTTGGTTTTCAATGGCGCGCGCGTGGCAGCAGTAGCGAACGCGCAGAAATCCCTGACGGTCGTCGGTACAGGACGGGACCATTAGAATATCCGCGCCGGCTTCGCAAACCATGCGGGCCAATTCCGGGAACTCGATGTCGTAACAAATCAGAATCGCGATTTTCCCGTACGGTGTGTCGAACAAATGCAATTTATCACCCGCATCGGTGTTCCACTTTTCACGTTCCCAGCGGGTCCGATGGATCTTGTCCTGCTCGAATATTTTTCCGCTCGGCGTAAAGTAATAGGCCGTGTTGAGCAAGCGTCCGTCAGCATGCAGCGTGGGATGTGAACCACCAATGAGATGCACGTTCCACTGAGCGGCGAGTTCCAGCATCAGGTCCTTGTAACGCTGCGTGTAATCGTGCATGCAGCGCACCGACGTGTGCACATCATTGGTATCCATGAAGGAGAGCAACTGGGTTGTAAAGATTTCTGGCAGCAGCACAAACTGTGGCTTGTAGTCACCGGCGGCTTTCATGATGAAGCGCACCTGATTCTCAAAGCCCGACCAGTCGTTGATCTGGCGCAACAGGTACTGCACGGCGGCAATGCGAACGATCATAAGCTTGAGCTTTCGGAATTGTTGACTGGCAAGTCGGAACGGTAATCGGGGTTTAACCAAACGATTAAGGATGCGTAGCCCCCAGACTCTTTGTCTTCGGGAATGTAATTCTCCATCACACCGCAGTAGCTGAAACCCTCACGGATCTGGAAACTTAAGACAGGATCTTTGAAGTCGCCCCAAATGACTTTTTGCGCGTAGAACTCAGCAGTCATTTGCGATGCATGTTTGTGGTATCCAGGCAGCCGGCCGCAGCAGATGATGCGTTTTAGGTTCATGTCTCTGCAGAGATTCCGGCGTGCTTCGTAAAGCAGGTGACCAACTCCCTGCCCTTGCGAGTCGGGATCGACAAACACCTCCACGCCATACAAGGTGCGTCCCTCAGGGTTGTGATTCTCGAACGTGCCAGCGCTGGTAATCTCCTTCCAGCTGTGGGGTTCGGCCCAGTCATCCCAGGCAACGATAATCGAACTGGCGCATCCCAGCAGACCTTCTGGGCCCTCTGCGACCAGCTGCCCGCGGGGAAACGCATCCAATTGCTCGCGAAGCTTGCCTGCGCTCCAAGCAGGAATATCGGGGTAAATCTGCTGCTGCAGTGCGATCAGGAGGGCAATATCGGCGGGACAGGTAGTGCGTACTGTGATCTTTTCCATTAGTTCGTCCTCTATCCACGTCTTAGTAAACGGGGAGAATCCATGTTGAGGGGAGGAAACTAAGGCACTTCTGGCAACTCCAGCTGCAATCCACATCGAAGCGGCAATTTGAGCTTCGGTAGCCATGGCTTCCAGAACCAACCTCGTTTCGGAACCTAGCGGGCGAACGCGGGACCCATGGTAGATCTCATCCGTGTTCTTGGGAACCGGACCGGTTCCGTCTGCAGGGCGTTTGATGTGCCGGAGACTTGGCCTCTGCTTAGCCCAAGACAAGCGGTCGCAAATCAGCCATTCTCCAACATCGATTGAATGGCTTTGCGGCTTAATTCGGCGCCATTTTTTGCACCGAGCTTGCGTTTGATATTTTCCCGATGCGTATCGATCGTGTGAGTGCTCAAGAACAGTTGCGCAGCGATGGCACCCGTTGTTTGCCCAGCGCCGATCAGTCGGAAGATTTCTAATTCGCGATCGGTGAGTTGTTCAATTGGGTCTTGGGTTTCACTCCGCTTACCCAAGGCCTGAGCGACGAGGCGTTTGGTGAGCTCAGCGCTCGCGTAGCGTTCTCCTCGGATCACGGTCCTAAGTGCGTCGATCACTTTCTCGTTCGACTCCTGTTTATTGAGGTAGCCCAGTGCACCGACCCGCATGGCTCGTTCGGCGTAGAGCGATTCATGGAAGGCGGAAATCACCAGCATCTTGATAGATGAATCAAGCTCTCGGATGCGCTTGATCAATTCGATTCCGTTGCCACTCTTAAGCGAAATGTCAACGATCACTAGGTCCGGAGAGAGTTGCCTGACCAGCGTCACCGCCTCGTCTTCCGTCGCTGCTTCGCCGCAGACCTCCATATCGGGCTGCGATGAAATTCGGAGCGCTAGACCGTCTCTCATCATCGGATGGTCGTCGACAATCATGATCCGTGAACGCGATGCCAGCTTTTTCATATTAACACCCCGACTGTGGGAACCGTACAACGGACTGTGGAGCCATGCCCGCCGTTGCGGTCGATTTGTAGTTCACCGCCGAGCATGCTCGCGCGGTATTCCATAATGCGCAAGCCAATTCCCCCCGCCGCCGACGGAGCATAAGGCGCTGGTTGCGGATCAAAACCGATTCCATTGTCGCAGATTTCGAGGATGATTTCATCCGTTTCCTGAGACAGCGAGATGCGGATGTGATCAGCCAAGCTGTGTTTGAGCGCATTGTTGAGCGCTTCTTGGGCGATGCGGTAAAGTTGTGTAGCGATCGCATTATTGGCAATCGCAGCCGAACCACTGAATTTAAAGTCGCAGCGGGTCTGTTGTTGCTCATCGGTCGCCGCAGCCAGCTCCGCGAGCGCGGAGCGGAGACCCTCGGCATCAATTTGAACGGGCATGATTCCGTGCGAGAGTTTTTGGACATGCTGATTGGCTTCGTTCAAGCCTTGCGTCAGTTTGGCAGCCGTTTCCCTGAGCCGCTGGTAGTCGTCCTCCGCCAGCGTCCGGCCGACGCTCTGTGCCGCACCATCAGCGGTGATAGCACTCTCCAAAAATTCACGCAGTGCGCCAGCAATCAATGTCAGCCCGGTTAACTCTTGCTGAGTCCCGTCGTGCAACTCTTGACCGATACGGCGTTGTTCATCGGTGGCAATCTCCAAGACATGTGCTTGCAATTGTTTACGGACCGTAATGTCTCGTAAGATTCCGGTGTAGAGCCCCAGGTGGTCGACTTTGCTAATCGCCAAATCAACGGGAAAGGTCGATCCGTCCTTATGCCTTGCAAGCACCTCGCGGGTTTTCCCGAGAAGCACTTCAAGGTCAAGCTTGACACTATCGGTACTTGTCCCTTCGTGATGACCGCCAAAAATTGACGGCATCAGCAGCGAAAAATTCTGGCCAATCAGTTCGTCACGTCGGTAAGCGAATAACCTTTCGGTCGCTAAATTGATGCTGTCGATCTTACCCGACAAATCTATGGTCACGATCGCATCCGCAGCGGTGTTCAGTATCGCCTGTAATCGCTGGGAACTCTCGTGCAATTCCGCGAAATGCCGGGCGTCGCTCGCGCGCTGCTGCGCTTCGGCTTGCTTCCGCTGGGTCACGTCCACGAAGGTGAGCACCACTCCACCAATATGATGGTCGGTCGTGCGGTAGGGGAGTATTCGTCGCAGGTAATAACGTGGTTCCTCAGTCTCGACTTCACTCTCGATCGGGTGGAGTTTGTCAAGCACTTGCTGACACTCGGTTAACATCTTGTCGTCCGTGAAGTTCGGAGCGATGTCGCGCAGTGGACGGCCGATATCGGTCGTAAGCAAATTTAACAGCGACTTTGTGGGTGGGGTAAATCGCTTGATATTCAGCTTCTCGTCCAAGAAGATCGTCGCAATCTCAGTGCTAGACATCAGGTTCATCAAATCATCGGTGGCCTTGTCTAACTCTGCAACTTTGTCTTGCAGCTGGTTGTTCATCGTGGACATCTCTTCGTTGAGCGACTGGAGTTCTTCCTTGGAAGTTTCCAATTCCTCGTTGACCGATTGCAACTCCTCATTCACCGACATGAGTTCTTCGTTGGACGTTTTGAGCTTTTCGTTTGAGTTTTCCATTTCTTCGATGGTGCTGTGCAACTCTTCGCTCACCGACTTGAGTTCGAACTCAAGCTGTTGAGCCAAGCGTGATTCCTCGCCGCGAGAAGTTTCGGCCTCAACGGGGTCAGCGGCAGTCTCTGAAGCTGTGGCGAAGGACTGCGATGGTCCGCGATCTTGGAAAACAACCAGCAACACACCTTCGTCGTCGTTGGGCTCAGTCAAGGGTCGGACAGTGATGGAGCAGCGGACATATTTTCCACCCCGCTTCACGCGGGCATCGGTTTCGACGACCGTCTTGCCATATTTTAAGGCGGTATTGCAGGTCGTGCGAAGGATGGTGCGCAAGCCAGGGCGGGACATTGACAGAAGTTCCTTGGTTAATTCCCCGCGAGGAAACTCAAGGTAGTTGACCAAAGGTCCGGTCACATACAGGACCTCAAGCCTGCCATTGATCAAGGCTGCCGCCGGAGCGTAGTCGCTAAGAACCAGTTGTTCGGTTAGCTCCTTGAAGTTCTTACGATGCAGCGTCAAAGGTTGCATATGGGGCAAGGTGTTGCGTCGCTCTTCGGTTCTATTGAGTGGGAGGCTTACCAGTTCGCCCCGAGCCGGACCGGTCCTGCGGAAGACGCGCCATTTCTTTGAAACCGACTCGAACAAATCAGTCGACTTGCCAATCGTTTCCGACGGACCAAGCATTAAAAATCCGTTTGATACAAGGGCAAAGTGGAATAACGCGATCACCTTTTGCTGCATGGCCGGTTCGAGGTAGATCAGCAGATTGCGACAGGAGATTAAGTCCAGCTTTGAGAAGGGCGCATCGCCGATTAAGTTCTGCTGCGAGAACACCACCGACTCACGAAGCTGCGTGCAAATTTGATAATGGTCGCTATCCACCATCACAAAAAAACGATTGAGGCGTTCGGATGAAAGATCGCCGACAACGCTGGCGGGATAAATCCCAGCTCGGGCGATATCGATCGCATCGGTGTCAATATCGCTGGCAAAAACTTGAATGCTAATCTTCGCCTTCGCTCGGGCAACCGCCTCCATCAACAAAATCGCGATCGAATAGGCCTCCTCGCCTGTCGCGCAACCGGGCACCCACACACGGATCGGCATATCGCCCGTTTGTCGGCCCAGCAGTGTCGGAATCAGCTTTTGCTCAAGTATCCGATAGGCCTCCGGATCACGAAAAAATGCGGTGACACTGATCAGCAGATCCTTGTAGAGTACGATCACCTCCTCCGGATGCTTTTTCAAAAAGCCGAGATAGTCGCGCATGCTATCAATGCGCGCGAGTCCCATACGGCGTTGAATGCGCCGCAGAATCATCGGCTTACGGTGAGGACGAAAATCGTATTTCGTGCGCGATCGCAACAAATCCAAGAACTGATCGAGAAGATCGTTGGACTCTTCAGGTAGTTTGGGAACGTTGTCGTCTTCACCCTCGCTGTCACGTTCGCCGCTACTCTCGGCGGCATAGCTGAGCGAAGATTGCGCGACGTATTTGAGCAAGGCCTCCGGCATTTGGTCTGGGGGTAAGACACAGTCAATGATCCCAGTGTCGATTGCATTTTGAGGCATTTGATTGTACTCCGCAGTTTTGGGATCTTGCGCCATGACTATCCCACCAGCGAGTTTGATTTCTCGAATTCCCAGTGCACCGTGACTGCCGGTACCCGAGAGCACGATACCGATCGCGAGTTCGCCCTGGTCTTTGGCCAACGACCGCAAAAAAAAGTCAATCGAGGTCTGCCATCCTCGGTGTTTCGGGGACTCACTCAATTGCAACAGCCCGCCGGAAATCGCCAAGAAATGATTGGGCGGGATGATGTGCACACGATTCCGTTGCACCGACATACCTTGATTGGCCTCTACCACCGGCATGGAAGTGAATTTGCTTAACAGCTCGACCATCAGACTTTCGTGCGTCGGATCGAGATGCGGAATCAGTACGAATGCCAGCCCGCTGTCAGCAGGCATCGCGGAAAAAAACTTCTTGAATGCATCCAGCCCCCCCGCGGACGCTACGATTCCGACGATAGGAGATGAGCTAGGTGGTTCGCGGTTGGCCTCGTCTGGCGAGGGAACGAATTGGCTTTCCCCGGTCACCGGCCCGGGGGTCGGCGGCACGGCGTCCAGAATCTCGGGCATTGTTTCTTGGGTGAGACTAGGACTCTTTTTCATGCTGACAGTCTAATGATAGCTCGCCGTTAGTTGCAACTAATCCAAAAACCTACCACCTGCACTCCGGATTTACCATGCATGGCGAAGAAGCTGAGGCGACTTGGCGGAATCCGCCATGCACGGTTCAATGGCGTGCTGGTAATTGGCTCGAGCGGTTGATTTCTCGGGACATGCGCTTGGTTGCGTTTGAGGTGCCCTATTCGATTCCAAAACAACTATTAGTCGGGTACGGCGATACCCAGTTTTTGGCGTGTCGCCGGAGCAGGACACGATTTGACGTAGTCCAGTACTTCCGAGAGATTGCCGGTGGCGAGGGCGATGCAGGAATCGGCACCACCATAGTACATCCGAATTAAGCCAGTCCCCTCATCGAGTATCCAGCCGCAGGGGAAGACGACCCCGTTGACGTCGCCATGTTGCTCGTAGGGTGCTTCCGGTGCAAAGATCCATTCGTCGCTTCGGTGGAGCACCTGCCATGGCCGCTCCAAGTCGAGCAGGGCTAAACCCAAACGGTAAATACAACCACCAGGCGTATGGCGCACGCCATGGTAAAGCAGTAACCAGCCGTCCGCCGTTTCGAGAGGCGGTGGGCTCAGTCCGATTTTATTGGCGTCCCACCAAGAACCTCTGCGGGCATTAAGCAGGATATGATGGTCTCCCCAATGCCTTAGGTCGGGCGAAAAGGAGAGCCAGATATGGGCGCCACCCGCACCGGCGGATACCGGTCGGTGAATCATCGCGTAGCGACCATCGAAGCGCCGCGGGAATACGGCTGCGTCCTTGTCCTCGGGTGGCATCACCGGTCCAATTCGATCAAAAGTTTTAAAGTCTTTGGTCGAGGCCAATGACACCATCGGGCCACTGGGAGAAAACGCGGTGTACGCGATGACCCATTCTTTGCGCTCTTCGACCCAGGTTAACCGCGGATCTTCGACTCCCCAAATCTCCTCTGGAAAGGAGTTGGGCTCGGGTACAAAAGTGGGCTGTTGGTCGATTCTCCAGTCGGTAATCCCATCGGTGCTGCGAGCGACAGTTAGGTGCGAATGACCTCTGCGGTCTTCTACGCGTACGAGCAGCACCGTCTCATCGCCGACTTGGCAAGCACCCGCGTTAAAGACCGTGTGGGCAGGGTAAGGCCAATCCTTCGATGTCAGGATCGGGTTGTGCGGGAATCGCGTGAACAGCGAGGTCCAAGGAGTCCTGGAGGCGAGCTGAGTTTTCAATGGATTGCTTTGGTTGAGAGGTAGAAGTTAGATTCAAAGAGCGGTTGGTTGACGAGCTGCGAGATCCTGCGATGCAGGCCCGTTCGTCAACTCAATCGGTGGGGAGTGGGCGAGGCTTTCCCGCAGTATTTCTGTCCACAGGAAGGCGAGCGTGGACTCGGCACCCTGGTTTCTATTCAGTCCATTTACCATGAGTCCATCGCAACACGAACCTTCTTGAGAGTCCGCGAGGCTGAGTCCAAGGCTGTTATCCCCCATGAACCAGCGATGGCTGCGTTCGAAGGCGCGCAAATACTTTTCGTGCGAGGTGACGTTCCATGCCGCCAAAGCGGCGGCTGCCATGGTGGAAGCTTCAACGGGCTGCTGATCGTACAACGACTTGTCCTCACCCTGTGAATACCACTCACGATTTCCAACTGGCCAGAAGAGATCGTCTGCAGTCGTGACGAGGTCCAAGAAGCCAAACGTTGCTTCCGCAACTTCCAGATAGCCTCGATCGGGCCACACGGCAGCCGCGTCGAACAGAGCGTGTGGCAAGACGGCATTAGCGTAGGTCAATCGCGATTCGTACCAAAACCAATTGCTCCGACTCGAGCGTTCGTAGCACTCCACCAATCGGTCGGCAGCGGTATGAGCCATTTCGCCCAAGCTTTCGAGCCCCGCGACATTGGCTGCTGCAAGGGTTTTCCAAGCCTGAACCAAGTAGGCCAGTGCCCGCAGACTTCGTAGCTCTTTCGCTGCCGGCAGCGCGTCTTCGAGCAGTTCATAGGCGAGTGCGCGGAAGCCTTCAGGAACACAGCTGGCAAGCACTTCGGCCAGGGCCAACACGGCTTGACCTTGGCAATCTTCCGTGCCACCCGAATCGAGCCAATCGCGCTGATACCCCATGAAGTTATGAAACCCGCGGACTGGCGAACGAGCGTGCTCAACAAAGCCCAAGTAACAGGCGACACGTGACAGTTGCTGGGGGTTAGGATCTACCTGCCAAAGGCGCGCGCACAGTCGCAGGGCGCGGGCGTTGTCGTCGGTTGTGTAACCGCTTTCGCGGCGCGGAAGACTGTAGATCCCGTGCTGAATCATCCCTGTTGAATCGGTCATGCGGTCAAGGTGCACCATCGAAAGCGTCTGGTTCAGGTTCATCTCTATATCTTCCGTGAAAAGGAATGGGTCAAGGCTGCTTCGCCAACGTGGATCGGGCCGTAAGCCCTGGCGTAGGCGAGTGTCTTCTCCGCTACGGTGCTCTGAGTGAAAACCTTCAGGTATTTCCGGCCAACATTCGGCCAGAACATGCTCTGGGCGTAGCGGTAGGCCCGCCGTCGAGTTTCTTCTAAAAACTCAGGGTCTCGCAGGAATCGCTGCACTGCGTCGGCCAAAGCCACACTACTGGAGAACGGGACGAGCTGTCCCCGACCGTCGGCCAGCACTTCCTCGGCGAAAAGATAGGGGGTGCTGACGACGGCACCGACGGCTGCCATCGCGTACGCCATGGTGCCGCTGGCGATCTGGTCTTTGCCGGGATAGGGAGTCACAAATACGTCGCAGGACTGCAAGAACTTAATTAACTCAGGCAGGCTGAGATAACGATTCACGAATTCAACGCTGTGACTCACTCCGAGTGACCGGGCCAGCTCAGCCAGTTGTTCGCGATAGACTTCACCCGTGTCCCGCTTGACTTGAGGGTGCGTTACGCCCACGATCGAATAAACCGTGTTCGGAAACTCGGCGACAATCTCCGGCATGGCCCGAATCATCAATTCAAGTCCCTTGCCGGGATTGATCAGTCCAAATGTCCCAATGACTTGCCGGCCTGCCGTCGCGCCAGCGGTTCGATTTTTGCGGGTGGCTTCAAATGGTAATACGGGGACACCGTGCGGAATGACGTTTACGTTCTTTTTCGGCACACCATAGACCTGATGAAGAAGGTTTGCTGCCACTTCCGTCATCACGATGATCGCTCTGCTTCGTGAAGCGATTTGCTGGATCACGTGTCGAGGTTTGTGGGTGGGCTGTGTCGGCAAAGTATGGAACGTACTGACGAGTGGTTTGTGGCAATGTCGAACAAATTCCAGAATGTCCTCGCCCCAGTCACCCGGGTACAGGCCAAATTCGTGTTGCAGACTTATGACGTCCCACGGCCCTTGGTTGGCGATGTTTGCGGCCTGTCGGTAGGCGCCGCGTCGACTGTTGTCGATCACATGGGCGACTCGGCCGTAGGCGCCTGTCAGCGACCGCGTCTTCTCGATTGCGAGGACAGAGGAGACGGCTTTCCCAGCAGCCAAGTCGACCGCATCAGCTGAATCTTTGGTAAATGTCGCCAGACCACACTCTTCCGGCGGATAAGTCGAGAGGAAAAGAATTCGAGGTGCGTTGGGTGGCTGAATCATCGGCTTGCCGTTTTGTTGAAGTGCGCGGTCCTCGAGGCAAGTCAAATTATCACGGCCGCTCGGACCCCAGACCATCGAGCGGAACACGGTTTGCGTCTGGTCGTTTCCGCTATGCGAAAGATTGCTTGTGGACGGCAGGTGGCGGCCCATGAAGGCTCCGCGGGGGCGTCGCCCTACCCTTCCCCTTCGATTCCCGTGATGCGAAACGAGGGAACTTAGAACGGGTAACTTAGAACGGGTAACTTATTTGCAAACGACTTCCTGGGCTGCGAGTGCTGCGTGAATAAAGTTTGCAATCGCTGCATTTCAACCGGTTTGGTCATGTGTTCATCGAAACCAGCCGCGTCGGCCAGTTCGCGATCGCTGACTGTCCCGCTGCCCGTCACCGCAACCATGAAGACTTCGGACATGTCCGAGCGCTCGCGGAGTAACTGAGCCAGCTTAAGGCCATTCATGCCGGGCATCGTGATGTCGGAGAAGATGACTTCGGGTTGAAAGTTCTCAAGTTTCGCAAGCGCGGCCAGGGCGTTCTCTGCAACTTCAACCGTGTGCCCCAGCTTCTCAAGCAGGCTGACCATCACCAAACGGAGCGCTCGATGGTCTTCAATGACCAAGACGCGAAACGCTCGACTCGCAGCCTGCGGGCTGCGTTGCCTCTCCAGGGGCGGAACTTTTTGCGGTGGCATCGCTACGGGTAGCTGAGCGGTAAATACACTCCCGCAGCCCAGGCCAGCGCTGTCGGCACGGACGGCACCACCGTGCAGTTCGACGATGGTTTTGACGAGTGAAAGCCCGATTCCCAACCCGACAGCCCCCCGCTCTGCTTGCCCATTCACCTGTGCGAATAAATCGAAAATACCATCCAGTTGATCCGCGGCAATACCGATGCCGTTATCGCGAACTTGGATCGTGACCCACTCGTCGACCGCCGTTACGTTCAGGTCGATATGGCAGTTGGAGCCGCTGTACTTCGATGCGTTGTTCAACAAATTGGAAACGACTTGCATCAACCGCGGGGCGTCGGCGAAAACGCAGTCGTGCTCAGCGATCTCTGAGACGGTCAACGTCTGCCCAGACTCGCTGATGAAAGTCATAGAAGCTTCGACAGCACCGGCGATAATCGAGCGTAGTTCGCTGGCCTCCCGGCGTATCGCGAGTTTTCCACAGCTAACCCGTGAGATGTCCAACAGATCGTTGATCAAGAAAGCCATTTGACCAATTTGGCGATTCATCATCAGCCGCAAACTCTCGACTTCATCATCGAGGTGCATCATGGCCATCGTATCCAAAGCGCATTTGATCGGTGCCAGTGGAGTGCGCAGCTCGTGCGCCAGAGTCGCGAGAAACTGATTCTTGTGGCGGTCCATCGCTTGGAGTTTGATGACGCGCTCGTCGGACCTTGCTTGCCGTGACTGTGTGTACTTGGAACGCTGAACGTAAACGCTAGAAAGGTTCACATTTTCGTTAAGACAATCCATTTCGACTGGTTCGTAAAGTCGGTCCATCTGAAACTCCCTAAGGTGTTCGTCGAATCGGTACACGGGGGTAAGCGCGCCAGGCCACGCCGCGCTCGCTCACCTGCTACCCACTATCGCGAACTACCGGAAATGGGGACATCAGGCATCGAAGCAAAAGAGAATGGTGGATTTCACCATAGTTAATCGCACCGTCGGGGTGCTTCGGATCGTTTGGCGAATAGTAATGAGTTGCGCCGTTACACTGCGTTTCGCCAGCAGACGCAGCGTTGGCTGTCGCCGGCCTGTGGGCCGATCGCTAGCAAGGCATTGGCGTCTACTGCCGAAGTCGGGTCGTATGCGCCTTGCCCCCCCGCTTGTCGCGGCTGCACCAATAAGCCATGCTCTGTGAATACCTTCTTCAATGCTTTTCGCGCGGCCTGCGCTGAACATCTGGCGGCGACGGACAGCCCCGAAGTAGAGCAACAGGCGTGCGGGCTAATGCGGATTGAGCGACGCATGGTCTGAGTTCATTTTCTATCCGCGATCAACTGCCAGGAGACTGCCGATGACAACGACCACAGGCGATGGATCCCATGCAGGGATGGGGGCACTTCCGCACCCCTCCGGCGTTGCATTTCGCGTCTGGGCACCACATGCTGACGCGGTGTATGTGAGCGGCTCGTTCAACAATTGGTCTCCCGACACTCATCCCCTTACACGCGAAGAGGGAGGGTTTTGGTATACGGACATCACGACAGCCGCCATTGGCCATGAGTATCGGTTTCGCTTGGTTTGCGGCGACAAGGAACTGTCTCGTATCGACCCTTACGCTCGTCAGGTGACAAGTTCCGTGGGGAACGCGGTCATCCACGACCCTCACTTCGATTGGGAAGGGGACGACTTTCGCCTGCCTGCGATCAATGAGCTAGTGATGTATGAAATGCACTTGGGAACCTTTAACGAGGACCACGATGCGCAGTCGGACAAGTTCGCCGAAGCGGTGCAGAAGCTCGACCATCTACAGCGGTTGGGGGTGAACGTAATCGAAGTCATGCCCTTGGCGGATTTCGCGGGTCACTTGTCATGGGGTTACAACCCTTCGTGCGTCTTTGCCGTGGAAACAAATTACGGAGGTCCGGTCGGATTCAAACGGTTTGTTAAATCGCTGCATCAAGCGGGCATCGGCGTGGTGCTGGATGTCGTATACAACCACTTTGGCCCGAGCGACCTTGACCTCTGGCAGTTTGATGGCTGGAGCGAGCACGGGATGGGTGGCATCTACTTCTACAACGACTGGCGGGCCGAGACACCGTGGGGTTCGACCCGCCCCGACTACGGCCGCAACGAAGTCCGCCAATTCATTCGCGACAACGCCTTGATGTGGTTGGAAGAATACCACGTAGATGGCTTGCGTTTCGACATGTCGCTGTTTATGCGTAGCGTGCGTGGAAACAGCGATCCGGGAGCCGAGTTGCCGGATGGTTGGAGTTTGATTCAGTGGATCAATCGCGAGGTGCGCGAGCGTTATCCGGGACGGATCACGATTGCCGAAGACCTGCAGAACGACGCTCGACTTACCATGCCGGTGGATCAGGGGGGAGCCGGCTTCACTGCTCAATGGGGCGATCGCTTCGTCCATCCGGTGCGAGCGGCTGTTATCACCGCCGATGATGCCCACCGATCGCTCGATAGTGTCCGCGGTGCCATCGAGGGGCGTTTCAATGGGGATCCGTTCCAACGTGTCATCTACAGCGAATCGCACGACGAAGTCGCCAATGGAAAGGCCCGCGTCGCTTCGGAAATCAACACACAAGATCCCGACTGTTGGGCCGCCCAGAAGCGCACCACACTGGCGGCCGCTCTCGTGTTGACATCGCCCGGCATTCCGATGCTGTTTCAAGGGCAAGAGTTTCTCGAAGATGGCTGGTTCCAAGATTCGGTGCCACTGGATTGGGACAAGTCAGAAGAGTTCTGTGGCCTACTGCGGATGTACCGGGACTTGATTCACCTGCGTCTCAACCGATTTGGCTCAACGCGCGGCTTGACCGGATCGGGACTCAACACGTTCCATCAAAATCAGGCCGATAACCTCCTCGCTTATCATCGCTGGCATCAAGGGGGCCCCGGTGATGATGTCGTGGTGGTGGTGAACTTATCGCATCGCCCTCATCTGGACTACCAACTCGGGTTTCCCGCGGCGGGCACTTGGCGTCTACGCCTCAATAGCGATTGGCACGGCTACAGCCACGCCTTTGGCAACCAAGCGTGCTCGGACGCCGTGGCCGTGGGAAGTAACAGCGAGTCGCCAGAGGGAGAACACAGAGTGCAGCGGGATGGATTCCCAGCCACCGCTATGCTGGACATCGGCCCGTATAGTGTGCTGGTCTTCTCGCAGGATAGATACACGGCTTGATTCTCTCGTGCCTTGGGGGATACTCTGGACGCTGGCGCTGACCAGCGATTTCGATTCGAGAAAACTCTTGCTGCAGAAGTATCCCCGCCATGTCCCTTTCGCCGATGATGCGCCAATACGAAGAGGCGAAGGCTGCCTGCGGAGACGCCCTGCTGCTGTTTCGCATGGGGGATTTTTATGAACTCTTCCACGAAGATGCCAAAATCTGCGCGCGGGTCCTGGGGCTGACCCTCACGAGTCGCGACAAGGGTGAAAACCCCATTCCTATGGCGGGCTTTCCCTATCATCAACTGGAAGGCTATCTGGCCAAGCTGATTCGCCAAGGTCACCGAGTGGCGGTCTGCGATCAAGTCGAGGACCCGAAAGAGGCCAAGGGAATTGTGCGGCGCGAGGTCACGCGGATCGTGACGGCGGGGACGCTTACCGACGAAGCGCTGCTTGACCCGCTGGCAACCAACCTGCTCGTGGCGGTGTTTTCCGCCAAGCCGGGCAAGCTGGCCGCCAGCGAAGCCGATTCGCGGGTCGGCATTGCCTGGGCTGAGTTGTCGACCGGACGTTTCGAAGCGGGTGTTTTCCCGCGAGCCCGGGTGATGGACGAACTGGCGCGGCTCGATCCCTCCGAGGTCTTGATTCGCGAAGACGATGGCATCATGTCTCCCGGTCACGACTACGACTGGGCTCTGGCACTCCGTCCCACTTGGCAATTCAGCGCCGACGAAGCCACGCGACAACTGTGTCAACACTTCGGCACGCGGAGCCTGGATGGCATGGGTTGGAATCATGAAGAGGATGGACTGGCGATCGGAGCGGCGGGCGCCGTATTGGCCTATCTCCAAGAAACCCAGAAGACATCGCTTGGACATTTCAGACAACTGCTCCCCCATCGCCCCGGTTTAGCTTTGGAGATCGACGCAGCCACTCGTCGCAGCCTCGAACTGACCCACACCATGCGCGATCGCGAGCGACAGGGTTCGCTGCTGTCGGTTATCGATCAAACGCAGACCTCGATGGGAGCCCGGTTGCTGGGGAGTTGGTTGGCCAGTCCCCTGCGCGACATCGTCAAAATCCGTGCGCGGCACGGTGCGGTGCAGGAGCTGTTACAGGACAATCGCTTGCGCGGTAGTCTCCGCGGAAGCTTGGGGGACATCTACGATCTCGAGCGTTTGCTGGGACGGGTCGCGACCGGCCGCGCCAGCCCCCGCGACTTGCGTCAAGTAGGGACAACGCTTGCGCAGCTGCCGGGTATCAAGGCGTTGTTGGCGCAGCGGCAGAGCCCGCGCATCGAGCAGCTCGATCAAGCCCTGCTGCTATGCGAGACGTTGCGAGATCGCTTGCTGACAGCCCTTCAGGACGAATGTCCCTTGCATCTCCGCGACGGCGGCTTCATCCGCGATGGCTACCGCCAAGACTTGGAGGAATTGCGAAAGTTGGCTTCCGGCGGCAAGCAATGGATTGCGCAGTACCAAGCCGAGCAAATCCAGCAGACCGGTATCAGCAGTCTTAAAGTTGGCTTTACCAAGGTCTTCGGCTACTACCTCGAAGTGACCAACTCACATAAAGACAAAATCCCTGCCCACTTTGTTCGCAAGCAGACCCTCAAGAATGCCGAGAGGTATATCACCGACGAACTCAAGCAGTACGAGACCAAGGTGCTGTCGGCTGATGAACAAGCCATTACACTTGAGTTGGAAATCTTTGCGGAACTGCGGGAGCATGTTGCGCGGCAGTTGCCCGAACTGCAACAAATTGCGGCGGTGCTGGCTGAGCTGGATGTGCTGGGCGGGCTGGCCGAGTTGGCCAAGCGGCAAGACTATGTCTGTCCGGAAATGGTCGATAGTGGAGAACTGGAGATCATCGAAGGTCGCCATCCGGTTTTGGACTCCACGATGGCTAAGGGAAACTTTGTACCCAACGACTGCCATATCGGCGAAGCACGCGGAAGTGTGATGTTGATTACGGGTCCCAACATGGCCGGAAAAAGCACTTTCATTCGGCAAGTGGCCTTGATCACCTTGCTCGGACAACTCGGTAGCTTTGTACCCGCCAAGCGTGCCAAGATCGGTATTGCCGATCGGATCTTTGCACGGGTGGGGGCCAGCGATGAGCTTTCGCGGGGGCAAAGTACGTTCATGGTCGAGATGGTCGAAACGGCCCGTATTCTCAACACGGCCAGCCAGCGGAGCTTGGTGATTCTCGATGAGATCGGACGTGGCACCAGCACTTACGATGGGCTGAGTCTGGCCTGGGCAATCGTTGAACATTTGCATGATGCGGTCGGGGCCAGGACATTGTTCGCGACCCACTATCACGAGTTGACGCAGTTAGAAAAATCGCTCCCCGGCGTGAAGAACTTCAACGTGGCGGTCAAAGAGTGGGACGAGAACATCGTCTTCCTGCATCGCATCGTGCCGGGAGGTGCCGACAAGAGTTATGGAATCCACGTAGCACGGTTGGCGGGCATACCCCAAACGGTCAATCAACGCGCCAAAGACATTTTGGCTCAACTGGAAGCCGATCACTTGAACACGCGAGGCGATTCGAAGATCACTCCCCCGCGCCGCAAAGCGGAGACGCCCATCCAACTGACCTTATTCGAGTTCGGTGAACATCCGGTCATGGACAAATTGCGAGAGCTCAACGTCGGCGGCACCACGCCGCTGGAAGCTTTGCAATTGCTGACCGAGTGGCAGGCCGAGGCCAAGCGGAACTGAGTCGCGTTGTAGGGAGGGAGTCAGGAATCACTGGGAAGAAGGACATAAGCCCCGCTCCCTGCGGGAATTTAAGCGTTTTGTTTAAATGCCTGCGTGGAGGGTCGGCCTAGCAGGGCCGGGGATCCTTGCCGATGGAGCGAAGGTCTCACTTGAATCATACTTTTTGCGTTATCGATTGGTTCGGCGAGAAAGTCCCTGTGCAGGTTATTGAGAATGAGGGACGGTTTCCCCTTGTTGGGACTGCGCTGCTGGCAAAACGTAATCTCCATATTGGCTATGAAGCGAAGTCAGTGGAGCTAACCTGAGGCGAAAAACACCAAACTGCACCTAAACGAGCAACAAAAAAAGACATCGAAGGGGGCGGGAGGGTGCCCTTCGATGTCTCAGCCGTCTAGCAGGTGTGGCTCGACCTACCGACCGCGGGGGATGATCTTGTGGGTGGCAATTGCCAGTCGACCGTCATAACAGGAGATGCTGGCCAGCGCGGGAGCAGCCGGGAGCCTGGCTGACAACTAGACAGAGCGACTACCTGCCGTAACTATCGCAAGGGATTATCGTAGTAGGCCTCTTCGCTTTGGCGAACTTCCTCTCGCGAAGGCAGACGTGCTGCATTCGTGGAACGGATGGGTTGCAGCCGCGAGGTGCCGGAGGCAGAGACAACCGCTGGCATGCTCGCATCGGACTGGACCCCGGTTGCGCCGGTCAGACGCCGCGAACTTTGTACGGTCTCAAACTGAGGACTCTGGTTACGGACGCTAGGCATCTGCGGAGCTTGCACGCGGTCGCCAACGCGAACGCGGTAAACACTGGCGGCTTGCGGGTCGTATTGATCGACGTAGCGGTTTATAGGCCGTTGGTATTGAATGGCGCTTGCTGGAATTTTCCGGATACGGCTGGCTGCGTCATCGGTGAACGGATCGACCGCTGCGTCGGGGAGCGGCTTGGATGGCTGCTCGGCTCCGGAATCGGACTTGACTGGAATCGATGGGGCATTTTCACTGCGCGGCACCTGGGGATAGGGAGTTGCCTGCGGAGATTGCTGGTCATGGGGGACAGGCATGGGTGTCGCATGCGCGATGGGGGGCTCAGACCGTAGTTTTTCGGGGGCGCTAGATAATGGCAGTGGCTTTGCATGGGGAGTCTCGCAGCCGCAGGTGGGCTTTGCGGCACCTACCTGCTCGCAGCCGCAGGTGGGCTCCTGACACGCCCCCTTGGAACGACCGCCGCCGACCAACTTCGGTCGGGAAGCTTCGAGCGACTTCTGTACCCGGCCAGCCAGGAGATCGACGACATCTAACAGCCCGCGATCATCGCACTGGGTGCAGGTTTTGCATTTCGACTTGCACTTATCGCAAGCGAGAGAAACAGAATTGCTGGCGGCTGCAAAGGTGGCGAGCAGTGCAAGCGCAATCTGGCTTCGTTTCATCGGGTTCAAGCTCCGTAGCAATAGTCTATCTCGGCGGGATTGGTAGCAACAACGCCACCGCGCAACTTCACGTAAGCAGCGGGCCTAGACCAGTTGATCGAACCATAACGGCAGGAATTTGCAGAACTTTCCGAACATGCGCCACAGCCAACCCCAACTTCCTATTTTCACACCCGTCTGTCGGCGGACACGGTTCGGCCGTTCTTTCGGCAAACCGGCTGTCGGGGAAGGGCCGGCGGCATCCGCTATTCCGCAAACGCGACCGACGGGATGGGCCGGGCCAACTTTTTTTTCGCTTCGCGGCACGAAATCAACACATCGCCGGGGTCGCAAGATAGGCAAGGGGTAGAAGACAATTTCAAGGACTTGAGCTACAATGCTGCGCTTCTTACACCCACCGGGCGGCTCGCTCGGCCCCTACCAATATCGTTTCGAGATAGACCCAATGGCACAGCCAGCCACGAAGCAAGATCCTTTTCACGCGCGCGATGTATTTCAGGGGCCCAGCGGCTCGCTCGGCTTTTATAGTCTCGATAAGCTAGCACGCAGCGGCTTTCCCAATATTCCTAAACTTCCCTACTCCATCCGTATTTTGCTCGAAGCGGTCTTGCGGAACTGCGACGGCTACATTGTCAGCGAGGAAGATGTCAAGAACCTCGCCAGTTGGAATGCCGCCAAACCGGCTGAAGTGGAGATTCCATTCATGCCCGCTCGCGTGGTCTTACAAGACTTCACCGGGGTTCCGTGCGTGGTCGATTTGGCCGCCATGCGCGATGGCATGAAGGCGCTTGGAGGCGATCCGCGGAAGATTAATCCGTTGATCCCGGTGGACCTAGTGATCGACCACTCGGTCCAAGTCGACTTGTTCGGGACCCTCGATTCGCTCACCCGCAACGTGGAGATCGAGTTCGAGCGCAACAAGGAACGTTATGAGTTCCTGCGTTGGGGGCAACAGGCGTTCGACAACTTCCGTGTCGTACCTCCGAACACAGGCATCGTGCATCAAGTCAACCTCGAGTATTTGGCGCAAGGGGTGTTTGTGCGCGAAGACCATGCCGGTCCGGTGGCGTTGCCCGATACGCTCGTCGGCACCGACAGTCACACCACGATGATCAATGGCTTGGGTGTCTTGGGTTGGGGAGTGGGCGGTATCGAGGCCGAGGCAGGCATGCTAGGGCAACCGCTGTACATGCTGATGCCCGAAGTGGTCGGCTTTGAGCTCAGCGGCGGACTGCCACCGGGAGCGACTGCGACCGATCTGGTACTGCGCGTGACGGAGATTCTCCGCAAGGCGGGAGTGGTTGGTAAATTCGTGGAGTTCTTCGGACCGGGCATCGCCAAGATGTCGCTCGCCGATCGCGCCACAATCGCCAACATGGCTCCTGAGTACGGCGCCACGATGGGCTTCTTCCCAGTCGACGACGAGACGCTCCGCTACATGACCCGCACCGGTCGCTCGGCCGAACAAGTTGCTTTGGTCGAAGCTTACATGAAAGCCCAAGGTTTATTCCTCGACGCGAATTCGCCAACCTGCGAATACACGCAGGTGATCAAGTTCGATATGGGTACCGTCGTTCCCGCTTTGGCTGGACCCAAACGACCGCAAGACCGCGTGGCGCTGAGCGACATGAAAGCAGCCTTCAACGCCGTACTGGTCGCACCCGTTGCCGAACGGGGCTTTGGTCTGAAGCCCAAGGACTTGACCCGAACCGCCGAAGTTCACAATGGAAGCACGACACACATCGGCCATGGTTCAGTGGTCATCGCCGCCATCACCAGTTGCACCAACACCTCCAATCCCTCGGTCATGGTGGGTGCGGGACTACTGGCCAAGAAGGCGGTGGCCAAGGGGCTTAAGGTGAAGTCCTTTGTTAAAACGTCACTCGCTCCCGGTTCGCGGGTTGTGACCGATTACTTAGACAAAGCTGAATTAAGTGCACCGCTGGCGGATCTGGGCTTTCACACCGTGGGCTATGGCTGCACGACCTGCATTGGCAATAGCGGACCTTTGCCCGATGAAGTTGCGGCAGCGATTACCGGAGGTGATTTGGTAGCGGCGGCCGTGCTAAGTGGCAACCGCAACTTTGAGGGACGGGTCAATCCGTTAACCCGCGCGAATTACTTGGCCAGTCCACCGCTCGTTGTGGCTTACGCGCTGGCCGGCACCATGGACATCGACTTTGAGAAAGAGCCGATCGGTACCAGCGACACGGGGGCACCCGTCTTCTTGCGCGAGATTTGGCCGAGCTCGGAAGAGATCCACGCCACAATCGAAAGCTGCGTATTGCCCGAGATGTTCATCCACCAGTACTCGGCGGCGTTCACGTCGAACGAAAAATGGAATGCCATCGAGATTACCGAAGGCGATCTCTACGCGTGGGACGCCGACAGCACCTATATCCAGCGGCCTCCGTTCCTGGAGGGTATTACGGCTAATGTCGCGCCGCCGAAGGCGATCACCGGAGCGCGTTGTTTGGCCATGCTGGGTGATTCGGTAACCACCGACCACATCTCCCCGGCTGGTTCCATTGCTAAAGCGAGCCCAGCCGGAAGCTACTTGATGGAGCATGGTGTCGATCCTCGCGAGTTCAATAGCTACGGCTCGCGCCGCGGGAACGACCGCGTGATGGTTCGCGGCACGTTTGCCAATATTCGCATTCGCAATCAGCTCGTCCCCACGATCGAAGGTGGCTATACCAAGCACATTCCGTCGGGTGAAGAACTATCGATCTACGATGCCTCGATGAAGTACCAAGCCGAGGGGATCCCGTTGGTCGTTCTGGCTGGCGCCGAATACGGCACGGGCAGCAGTCGCGACTGGGCCGCCAAGGGGACACTCTTGCTGGGCGTGCGGGCTGTGATTGCCGCCAGCTACGAACGTATCCATCGCAGCAACTTGGTGGGCATGGGAATTTTGCCGTTGCAGTTCTTCGAAGGCCAAACAGCCCAAGACCTTGGGTTAACCGGCGAAGAGTTGTTTGACATCGGCAGTGATTCGTCGATCCTCAAGCCGCGGGGTAAACTGCCCGTTACCGCCACTGCAGCCAATGGCAAGGTGACTACCTTCGACGTCATGGTCCGTATCGACACCCCCGTGGAGCTCGATTACTACTACAACGGCGGCATCCTCCCCACGGTACTGCGCAAGCTGGCCGAGTAGCCGCCCCAATAAATGATCAACGGGTTCCAAGAGCTTCCCAAGTCCCCCACGAATGCCCCGTAGTGGATCTTGCTAAAGACCCTGTATTTCCATCGCATTCACGCGAGAGAAAATTAATTAGCGCGCTAAGGATCTTGAAGAAAGTTCGTTACGAGGGTTAGGATCTTTAGCAAGCTCCACTACGGGGACAATACTGAGGTGAGCTTCTAGAAAAACAGTTCTTTTGGCTGCCGGCAAACTGTGGTTTACCGGCAAGTTCGGATTATACGGAAACCGAAACTTGCTTCGGAACGGGTTCGGTCGTGGCCGCCGAGGCGATACTTGAGATAGGCCGCGATTCCAGCTAGGCTACACTTTCCGTCGAATGTTCTTCGCACGCTCTTTTCCAAAACTACTTTTCGCCCCACCCCACTCGTGCATCTCCTGCCCGCTCGCGCCGGCCACGCGCGAGATGACTTTGTGGGCTGGCAAAAACCGCTTACGCTGTCCCTTCGTAGCCGCTCCCAACTCAAACTGGTAAATTGACGGCAATATTGTGAGTCCGTAGTTGCCAGTCCAGACGTTTAGTATTCGTCGTCTCGTATTCAATGGCTTATCCTAAAGAGTCACAGCATCGATTCCGCTAGCACCTCAGGGAGTTATCTGCCATCTAATGACATCGTTGCCATCAGCCGAAACACTTACCCATTCGTACCGCACTGGCGGCCAGCTAATCGGCGATCATGATCGACGTGATGATCGGGTTGAGTGCGCCGTTTGCGACGGGTTGCGTCGTTGGGGCCATCCTGGCTTGAGCTTGGGTCTTGCTTGGTTGCTGGTGTGCGTGAGCTGCGCGTCGCTGGTCCGAGCCGAAGAGCCGTACGAGCGATTCTTGGACAAACTGCGGCAAGAGCGACTGTTCGATTTAGCTTTGGACTATCTAACCGAATTGGAATCGACGCCTGGGGTTAGCTCAAAGTTCAAAGCGGACGTTGAGCTGGAGCGCGGGATGTTGCTGTATCAATCGGCAGCGTTGCTATCGTTCCGTTCTCCGCTGCGCGGTGAGCGGCTCGATGCGGCGGAGGCCGCGTTGCGGCAGTTTTTGCAGCAGAAGCAAGAGCATCCCCGCCGGGGCGAAGCGCGGCTCAAGCTGGGAGAATTATTGTTGACTCGGGCCGACGAAGCCAAGGAGCAGGCAAAGTCGTTAACGCCTCCCGGTAGCGCTGCGGCCGACACGCCGGGGGCAACACCCGAGGCTGCTGAAGCCGTCATGTTCTACGATGAAGCACATCAACTGTTTGAAAATACGGTTTTAGAACTGGCCGGTATCCTTGAGCAATTGAAGGGCAATCGCATTGACCCCTCCGACACCGAAAAGGTGGCTTACCGTGAGAGAGTTCAACAAGACATCCGCCAGGCACAGCTGTTATCGGCGAAAGCGGTTGAACTGCGTGGCCGCAGTCGAACTGCGAACAGTCCGGATTGGCAAAAAGATCTGGAACAAGCCTTGACCATGTACAGCGAGTTGTACTCCAAAGAGCAAAAGAATCTGGTTATTCGCAACTACTCTTTATTTTATCGCAGCGCGCTTCACGCCATGTTGGCAAAAGCGGATGACGCCATCGATGGCTTTCAACGCATCGCTGACTCCGAAAATGACGATGTGCTGCGTCCGCTGAAAACCGACGCGATCGCTGAGTTGTTGCCCTTGTTGGCTGAGCAAGGCAAACACGAGCCAGCGTTCGATCGCGCGGAAAAATGGTTGAAGGGTATGCGTGCCGACGAGCGGAACAGTTCCGAAACGATCAAGCTGCAATTGGCCTTCGCCAAGTTCCGCATCGACTGGGCCGACAAGTTACAGCAGGCCGGTGGCGATGAGCGCCTTGTCCCGCGGCTCACCCGCGATAGTCGCTCGGATCTCCGAGCGTTACTGCGAACACCCGGTCCACACTTGGAGGAGGCGCGCGAGCTTTTAGGACGTCTGGGGGTCGAGCCGCCGGAAGCCAAAGCAACGGAAACACCCAAGGTCAAAGACTTTGCCGAAGCCTTCGCCGAAGCGCAAAAACGCTTGGACCAATCCGAAACCGACTCGATTGGCATTGAAGTGTTGACCGCCAAAGTGGCGGACCCCAATTTAGATGCCGATGCCAAGCAAGCTGCCGCCGATGAATTGACCGAACTGCAGCTAGCCATTGCGACCACGCGCGAGGAAGCACTCCAACTCCTTCGCCAGGGAATCACTCTTTACACCGCTGAAGATGATCGCGCTCTGCTGTTCGATGCACGCTTTCGCATGGCATTTCTGCTGATCAAACTGGAACGCCCATGGGATGCGATCGCGATCGGCGACTTTCTGTGCCGCACCAACGCGGGCACCGAGCAGGGTCTGCGGGCTGCCGCAGTGACCTTGACCAGCTTCAGCGTCTTGCTGAACGCAGCCGGCGAGGACAAGTCGCAAGTCACCGCGCAGCTTGAGCCTTTTGCTGAGTACCTGGTCGCCACGTGGCCACAGTCGCCTGAAGCGGCCTCCGCAGCAGCCGCGCTGGCGCAGCTCTCGATGGTTGCCAAAGATTGGGATAACGCTGAACGCTTCTTGGCACTTGTCCCGGAGACCAATGAAGCGATTGGCAAGCAGCGTCGCGATTTGGGAATATCGTTCTACATCGAATACTTGCAGTCCAAACGCGATGCCGCAGAAGAAACCCAAGCCATCGAGGCCTTTCGCAAGCAAGCCATCCGTTGGTTGGAGCTGGGGACGAAGGATTTGACCGCTGACAAGTACGATGCGGCGGTGGTCGAAGGGCTCAATGCGCTCGCCCGCCTCTTGCTACTCGACGGACGGCTTGACGATGCCGCACGACGGATGTTCGACGGCGACAAAGGGTTACTCTTACAACTTGCAAATAAATCCGATTTGGCTTCCCCCAAAACGTACATGGAGTCCTATCGCACTTCGATTCAGATCATTGCGGCGCAATTGGTGGCTGGAACGATCGACGATTCTCAGGCCGTTGGCCTCATGCGCGACTACATTAATCGCCTGCAGGAGCTGGCCAAGAGCACTCCCGATGGCGAGCAGACGCTATCGACCCTCAGTGTGGCTTTGGCACGCGACATGAAAGACAAACTGGCTGCCACCCAAGACAATGCCCAGCGCAAACGACTCTCCGAAGCGGTGCTGCTGGTCATCGGCGAGGCAGCCAAGAGCGATGCGTTTAACACTCAGTATTGGGCGGGGAGCACCAACATTGCCTTAGCCGAAGACTTGGCACAACAAGCGGGTGGTAAGCCTGCGGCTGAAAAGGCGTTTCGCGAGGGGGCTGAGATTTTGCGCGGAATCCTGGCCAAAGAGCAATCGCAAGCTGGCTGGATCCAACCACCAGCCGCCAAGACACAGATCCAAGTGACGCTGGCCAAGGCCATGCGCGGTGTGGGGGACTATCAGGCGGCCGTCCTCTCCCTCGGGGAAATCCTGGATACCAACAATGCCTTGCTCGATGTGCAGATCGAAGCCGCCGAAGCGTTGCAAGCTTGGGGCAAGGTGAAACCCGAGTTGTATAAGTCGGCCATCCTTGGGGGGCGAAAAAAGAGTGGTCAAAATGTGATCTGGGGTTGGGGCAAGATCGCCCAGATGACCACCAATCAAGCTAACTTTAGCGAGCAATTCTATAACGCCCGCTACCAATTAACGCTCAGCCGCCTTCGGTATGCAGCGAGCTTGACGGATAACGCGGTGAAGCAGGAAGAACTGCGGCGGGCTGAAAAAGAAATCCTCTCGACGGCCGCCCTCTATCCACAGCTGGGTGGGCCAGCCAAGAAGAAACAGTTTGACGGCTTACTCAAAGAAATCCAGACGGCACTCGGGAAACCTGCCAAAGGTCTATAAATCTCGCTAGCCACTCATCGAGCCACTCGTGTTGCATTCATGGAGCCAACCAATGCGTAAGAACTCAACCCTTTCAACCTGGACGCTACTTGGCGCAATTTGGCTAGTTTGCAACTGCGGAGTCATTCGCGCTCAGGACCGCGTTTATCCCAAGCAAGGGGTCCCTGCGTCAGGCAAGATCTCCAAGATCACCCCGACGGAAATAATCATCACTGTACGTGGCAAGGACCAAAACTATGCCATGACGGATGTTCGCAAAGTGACCTTTGATGGTGAACCCAATACGCTCGACCGAGTTCGCGAGCAGATGCTGCTTGGTCAATACGAACAAGCTTTAGAAGAGGTCAAGAAAATATCTCCGGCGGGGATCGAGAACCCGCTGGCGGTGCAAGATGTTGAGTTCTATCGTTGGTACGGTGAGGGCAAGCTGGCCTTGGCAGGTAAAGGGGACAAGAACGCCGCCATTGCCGGACTGCTGGCACTGGCGAGCAAGAACCGCAACACACATCAGTTTTATCCCCTGGTCGAAACGTTGGGAGAACTAAGTCTGGCGGTCGGGCAACTCGACAAGGCAACCAGTTTTTTCAACATGCTTTCAATGTCCCCCAGCGCGGAGTCTAAAGCCACGGCCCTCTATCAACTTGGCCAAGTGGAACTCAGTCAGGGCAAGACGGCCGAAGCCAAAGAGCGTTTCAAGCAACTGTCATCCGCTCCCAGCAACTCGCCTGAAATGATCCGCATTAAGAACTTTGCCGCTGTCGGCTTGGCCGTGTGCGAGAACCTGGAAGGCAATCCGCAAGCGGCGCTCGACAACTTGAACGCGTTGATTCAGAAAAACGACTCGACCGATCAAGTTCTGTTTGCACGAATCAATAACGCCAAGGGAGCTTGCCACCAAGCCCTCAATCAACCCCAGAGCGCCCTCTTGCGGTATCTACAAACTGACCTACTCTTCTTCACCTCCGCCGAGTCGCACGCAGAAGCCCTCTACCAACTTTCGGTACTGTGGCCGGCGGTAGGCAATCCAGCGCGTGGTGCGGAGGCCAAATCACGACTGGTTCAACAATATGCTTCGAGCTCGTGGGCAAACAAATAATCGACCATGACCGTCCACGACAGATCGATCGGTGAGTCAACCAGGAACTGCCAAGTAGACTGTAAACCATGCACACCAACACGCTCAAACCCAATCCCTTCTGGAGTCACAACATGCAGGATATGCCCTGTCTTGGTAGAAAATCATTCCTGTTGGCAGGCATCGTCTTGGCCCTCTCCCTCTTGTGCCCGTGTAGCCTTTCAGCCCAGGAAGATTTGGATGCAGCCTTGGGGGGCGACCCGGTAGCGCCCCCGGCGGCTCCTGCAGATGAGGCTCCTGCGGGCAACGCACCGGCTGCGGGCAACTCGATGGCCGAAGCGGAATCCCCCGCGAACCTACTCACCTGGACCTTCCAAGCCCTAGGGATTAGCTACACGGTTGTCTTCTTTGCCTTGTCGATCACCCTGCTGACGCTCATCGTCATGAACCTGTTGGCGGCGCGGCAAGACAACATCTGCCCACCCGATTTAGTCGAAGGGGTCGAGCAGCAGCTGGCCCAGGGCAATACTCAGGCGGCTGCAGAACTGATACGCACCGACGATTCCTTTCTGGGACAAGTCGTGGCTGCAGGACTCTCCAAACTCGAACGCGGCCATACGCATGCGATCGAAGCCATGCAAGAGGTGGGTGAAGAGGAAACGATGAAGATGGAACATAATTTGAGCTACATGGCACTGATTGGCAACATCAGTCCCATGATCGGTTTGTTTGGAACGGTCCAAGGTATGATTCAAGCGTTCCAGACGATTGCCACCTCAGGTACCACCCCGAAACCCAGCGACTTGGCGATGAACATTTCAACCGCTTTGTTCACCACCTTGGCTGGCTTGGCGATCGCCATTCCCGCCATCGCGATCTACAACATTTTGCGCAATCGCGTCCAACGCTTGACTCTGCAAGTCGGTGTGACGAGCGAAGAGTTGATCGAACGTTTCCAAGGTTAAAGGGGTTTCCGCGTGCGCATTCGAAACAGGACCTCGCCACCAGCCGAGGCCGATCTAACGCCGATGATCGATATGACGTTCCAGTTGATCGCATTCTTCATGGTGCTTATCAACTTTTCGCAAAGCGAACAAAATGACAAAGTCGTTTTACCTACGAGCGAGTTGGCCAAACCGGTCGATGCACCGATCGAGTTTCCAGTCATCGTGCATTTGACTCGTGACGGTTCGGTCGTGATCGGCGGCGACGAGGTCTCGCTGGATGCGCTTCGTTCGCGACTTGGCCCGGAGCTATCTCTGCTGAAGCTCCAAGGCAAAACCGCTGCGGATGCGAACATCATCATTCGCGGTCACCAAACCGTTCCCGGAGGCCGGGTCCAGGAGTTGATCAAGCGCTGTCAGGAACTGGGCTTCGAAAAATTTGCGCTGCGTGTGAAGGAGGAAGTGTAATGAAGTTTCGCCATCGCAATTTGCACCAAGACAAACTCGAACTGTCGATGACCTCGATGATCGATATTGTCTTCCTACTGTTGGTATTCTTCGTGATGACCTTCAAGATCAGTGCTCAGGAAGGTGACTTCAACGTCAAGATGCCGCTCAAGGGGGAAGGTCCTCAAGCCGACACGACTAAGTTGCCTTTAAAGCTGCGACTGAAATCGAATGGTGCCGGAACATTGCAAGAGATTGTGCTCAACGACAACTTATCCTTTGGAGTCGACTGGGATAAACTCCGCGGCTTTGTGGTTCAAATGGTTGGTGATCAAACGGGTCCCACCGACGACGAGGGACCCGAGGTGGAACTGGACATCGACTACGACTTGCACTACGTGCATGTCATCCAAGCGATCACTTCGGTCACGGGTTATCGCAGTGGCAATGATGTCGTGCACTTGATCGATCGCATCAAATTCGCCCCGCAGCGCTAAGCTACGCTCTTGGATGGAAGCTTTGATGAATGCGTTTCAACCGCGACGTGTCCACTTGCGTGTAGATCTGCGTTGTTTGGATACTGGCATGTCCGAGTAACTCTTGAATCTGCCGTAGGTCGGCGCCGCCGCTGAGCATGTGTGTGGCAAAGCTATGCCGCAGGGTGTGCGGGCTGATGTCGGGATCGATCTCGGCGCGGAGTGCATAGCGTTTGACCAATTCCCAAATCGCCTCGCGCCGCAGACGCTTGCCGCTGCGTGAGAGGGCCAGCCACGGGATCTTTTCGCCGTCGCGTTCACCGAGTAACTGCGGTCGCAGGTCGGCGAGGTAGGTTCGAATGGCGCTCTGTGCCTGGGCCCCGATCGGCACCATCCGCTGCTTGGAGCCCTTCCCTTCGACAAGGCAATAGCCCTCTTCGACGTGCGCATTGGCGAGCAGTAGATTGGCCACTTCGGAAACGCGGCAGCCCGTAGCGTAGAGCAATTCCAGGATGCAGCGATCGCGCTGCCAGTAGGTGTCGTATTTGCGCGGGGCGCTGAGGAACCGCTCGACCGCTGCAGGGGTAATGGCTTTGGGGATCCGCTGCCACATTTTTTGTGTTTGCAGCAGCTCCGACGGATTGTCTTGCACGACACCTTCGAGTTGGAGGTATTTGAAAAACATCCGGGTGGTTACAATAGCTCGCGAGATGGAGGCTGGAGCGAGCTTTTCGACTTGAAGCGCGGCGACGAAATCTGTCAAATCGGCCAAGCGGAGTTGGCTGAGTGGTTTCCCCGCGTGCCAGGTGAGCAGTCGTTTTAGGTCGCGACCGTAGGCCAGGACCGTGTTGTCCGCCAGGTGGCATTCGCTACGGAGGTAGTCGGTGAAGCGCTGATGCCAATCGCTCGACGGCGTTGGCTCGACTTTGGCCGCAGGGATTCCCTGTTGGCGAAGGCGTTGGAGCTTGCTGACCATCCGCTGAAATCTCCGATACGAGTACCACGCGAGTCTGGGCTGTGAGTCAAGTGTTCCCTACAAAATCGGCTGCAGGCGATCGCTGACGATCGAATAGTTGTCCGTGGCGTTCATGAACGGCTAAAACGAAGGTCTCTTGCGTGCGGCCAGCACCAAAGATTTGAATAAGAGGATTATGCAGATGAGAATATTGGTGATAGGCGGTGCCGGTTATGTCGGTTCGCACACCGTGCGGCAATTGTCACTCAGTGGGCATGAGGTGTGGGTCTATGACAATCTCTCGCTGGGCCATCGCCAAAGTGTGCCGGCTGGGGCGTTGATCGAAGGTGAACTAGCCGATCGCAATAAGCTGCGGACGGTGCTGCTCGACAGGAAGATTGACGCCGTGATGCACTTTGCAGCGTTTGCTCTTGTCGGGGAATCGGTGGCCGAGCCTGCCAAGTATTACCAGAACAATGTGTCGGCGACCCTCGAGTTGTTGGAGGCCATGCGTGAGGCCAAGGTCTGGCGGATCGTTTTCTCGAGCACCACCGCTACGTATGGTCAGCCCGACAAGATTCCGATTTCGGAATCGACGTTGCAACTTCCGATCAATCCCTATGGCTTCACCAAGTTGGTGATTGAGCACGCGCTGACCGATTACGCGCATGCGTATGGCTTTGGCTGTGCCGCGTTGCGTTACTTCAATGCGGCGGGAGCCAGTCCAGCGGGGGACATTGGCGAGGACCACACGCCGGAAAGCCATCTGATACCGATCGTTTTGCAGACGGCTTTGGGACAGCGCGAGAGCATCGGAATTTTCGGCGACGACTACCCAACGCCCGACGGCACTTGCATTCGCGACTACGTGCATGTCGATGACTTGGCCGATGCCCACCTGCGGGCTTTGGATTTACTTGAGCCTGGAACGAACCTGCAATTAAACCTAGGCTCTGGCCATGGACAGAGCGTCAGGTCGGTGATTGAGGCCTGCCGTGCAGTCACGGGGCATCCCATTCCCACTGTAGTTCAACCGCGTCGCGCGGGTGATCCGGCGGAGTTGATCGCCGATAGCCGACTGGCGCAACAAGTGCTCGGCTGGAAGCCTGCGTATGTCGATATTGAGGCGATTGTCGCCACCGCTTGGAAGTGGCATCAAGCGCATCCACATGGCTATGCCGGTTAAGAAGTTTGGTTGAGCGGCATCGTCATGCAAAACATCATCATTACGAAGCCGTACAAATTTGTGCCACCTCATCGCGGCGATTGGATGCCGGGGATGGTCCAATCGCTACGCATTGTCGATCTTTACCTCAATCGCAAGGAAGGGATTGCATCGTACGAAGTGCGTGGCATTGAGCACTTGCGTGAATCGCTGCGGCAGCGGTATGGCGTGTTGTTGGCTCCCAACCATTGCCGTTACTCAGATCCTTTGGCAATGGGCTGGATTGCCCGGCAAGCCAAGACGCACGTGTTTGCGATGGCGAGTTGGCATTTGTTTCACCAGAGCCGATTTCAGTCGTTTGCCATGCGGATGTGCGGTGGGTTTAGCGTCTATCGCGAAGGAGTCGACCGGCAGAGCCTGGACACGGCCATCAATATCCTAGTTCAAGCCGCCCGCCCCTTGGTAGTCTTTCCCGAAGGAGCAGTATTTCGCGCGAATGATGTCCTGCAACCGCTGCTTGACGGCGTGGCCTTCGTGGCCCGCGCGGCCGCGCGGCGCCGGAGCAAACTTGACGGTGGCAAAACGGTCATCCACCCCGTGGGAATCAAATACGTCTTCCAGGGTGATGTCGTCCCTAGGCTCATCCCGGTGATCGAGCAGATTGAATCCCGGTTCACGTGGCAGTCCAATACCTCCCGACTTGATGTCGATAGCAGCCCGGCTGGTATTCTGCGCCGCGTTCAACGTTTGGACGAAGCACTGTTGTCGCTAAAGGAAATCCAATTCCTGGGGAAGGCTCAACCGGGCGAGCTCGGGCAGCGACGGAGGCATTTGATCGACCACTTGCTGGAAAGTGTCGAAGCGCATTGGCTCGGTGCGCCCCAGCGGGGAGACCTGATTCCGCGGATCAAGCAGTTGCGAATGAAACTGGTTCCACAGTTGATCGCCTCTGGCGGCGCTCAGCCCCAGCGAAAGCAGATTTGGGGCGAACTGGAACGGCTCTACGTGGCTCAGCAAATTGGCTCCTACCCGACGGGCTACTTAGACGAACTAACCGACATGCGGCTGCTGGAGACCATCGAGCGGATTGAAGAGGACATCTCCGATCGCGCCACCGTCCATCGGCCGTTACACGTCATCCTGCAGGTTGACGAAGCGATCGAAATCGATCCTGAAAAGGGACCGCGCGATGGTCCTGATCCAGTCATGGCTACCTTGCAGACCCGTTTGGAGGCGTTGCTGGGGCAACTCAAACAGGAAGCTCGGCCGCTGTCGGTCGCGCGCTGAACGAGGACTCATCACTGCGGTCTGTGCCCAACTGGCCTAAGTCGCGAGCCCGACTGTAAGCCTCTTGCTGAGCAGACCGTTGCTGCATAAGAGCGGCAGCAGCCATCGTTTGCCGCAGCGCTTCCCGCAAAGCGATGACCTCGTTCTGAAGATAATTGATTGGCTTTACCAAATCCTGCCAATAATCGTCTTCGCGGAATGTGAGCGGTCGGCACTCTGGGTTCTCCATCACTTCATCGAGATGCACACGCAGGCGATAGATGGGCCCGGCAAACAAATTGCTAAGCCGAATGATGTCGTAAATCACCAGTGGCATGAACAGCACCAGACTGGGGAGCCACGGCCAAATTTGTTGGAAGAGGGCCCATGCGTGAGCTTCGATGGTCCAGTCGGGGTGCGCGTAGTACTGAAAGCAGGCCGAACCGAGCCCTAGGTAAAGCAAGCCGACCGTCCAGTAGAGGACAATGCGGCCTATCAAAACACCTTGTACCGAGCGATCGATCCAGAATTTTTGGCGAAGAACCATGAGACCTGCTTTCGATGGGCCGCGCTAGCTACCAATGGCATTGCTAATGGCGTTGGTGGAGGTATCAAAACTATTTCGAGTCGCCTGTGACATCGTCTGCACGGCACCCACACACGCGGCCACGATCAAGGCCAGCAGAACGGCATACTCAACGGCGGTTGGACCGTCCTCGTCCGCTAACAGGCGTTTGATGGATTTTCCCCAGAAGCTAATCACTGGTTTGCCCTTGAACAATGAATGAGAATCGGGAAATCGTCTTTCTACGGTTAAACGTAGCTCTCTTTGGTGACTCAATCGCCGGCGATACACTAAAATTGTGGGCCGCGACGACTCGGGAACTGGCCGCATCCCTACAATCGGATTAATCTGATGTCGGAGCATTTGCGATTCAATCCGTAATTGCCATTCAGCAGTTTGGTTGGCTTGGGAACTCACATTTGAGCATCTAACCCACTGTCCATCATCTACCTACCGCACCTGCAGGATTTGGAAATATAGAAGACACATGATCGGACCAATTCTCGCGCGCGAATGGATGGTGGCACCTCGGCGACTGAAGTTCTATTTGCAACGAACAGTCTTCGTCTTGGTATTGTTCAGCCTGATGTGCACCGCTTGGGCCCTGCTAGCTGGCATTCAACAAGTTCGCAACATAGGCGACTTGTCGCGTTTTGGAGTACTTGTCTTTCAGATTATCGTACCGCTGGAGTTGGTCGTAACCATGTTCCTGGCGGCGGTAGCGGCTGCCAGCAATGTGTCGCAGGAAAAGGACCGCCGCACCCTGGACCTCTTACTGTTGACCCGCCTATCGAGTTCGCAGATCGTCTTGGGAAAGTTGACGTCGAGTTTGATTAGTATTGCAAATTTGATCTTGGCCGCACTGCCACTGTTGCTATTGATCGCCATCTTGGGTGGGGTGAGTGTTCAGCAGGTCTTTTTGGGGAAAGCGATCATTGTGGTCACGGCCGCTTGGGCCGGTGCACTAGCCAATATGATTGCCTTCTGGCGCGAGAAGACCTTTCAGACCTTAGCCATTACTTTGCTTGCCATTGTGGGTTGGCTAGCCATGTGCGAAGCCATTGCTGCGGGGAGTATTGCAGGGCTCGCGCCCCACTGGGCCGAAGTGCTCAGTCCAGCCCGGGCATTGTGGAGCGTATGCCAACCACTACCCCCCCCCTCATGGATGGGAATTCCCGCAGGCTCAGCCGCTGCCTATTTACTGCTCGGCAGTTTGGCCGTGATCAGTTTCTGCGCGATCGCCATCACGCGCTTACGCGTCTGGAATCCCTCGCGACAAGTCCGACAACTAACCGTTGAACCCGACGAGGACTACTCGACCTCGGGGGGGGAAGCCGCTATTGCTGAACGATCCTGGAAGGTACGGGCTCCGCGGCGAATGTGGAATAATCCTGTCTTATGGCGCGAGATGCGAACGTGGGCCTACGGTCGCAAGTTGATGCTGATCCGCCTGGCTTACGTTGCCCTATTTCTTGCAGCCGTGGTGGGTTTGTATTGGTCCGTCACGACGGGGACTGCGTTACAACGCAGTCGACTGGCCGATGAGCTCATTCCAATTTCGGCCCGTATGTTGGTACCATTTTTTGTCATCTCGTTTGTCATGATCAATGCCTTGGCGGTGAACTCGGTGACCAACGAACGCGATGGACAAGCATTGGATTTGTTGCTGGCGACGCAGATTTCCCCGGGGCAATTCCTGTTTGGCAAGCTACTCGGCGTGTTGTATGTAACCAAAGAAATGGTGCTGCTACCGATGGCGCTGGCGGTTTACTTGTGGTGGCAAGGGGGCATGAGCAACGAAAATCTCATCTTCACGATCGGCGGTCTGATTGTGGTCGACATCTTCGCCGCCACGCTGGGGATCCACTGCGGAATGATCTACAGCCAATCCAAAGCCGCCATTGGTACGAGCTTGGGGACGTTGTTTTTCCTGTTCCTGGGAATTGTGACCTGCATGCTGATCATGATGAGTTTTCGAGGCTCTTTCGCTCGCCAATTGCCTCCGTTCTTGGCGATTATTTTGGGTGGCGGTACAGGGCTATTTGTGGCCATGGGGAGCCGCAACCCGAGTCCAGCGATCGCACTGGCTGCATTCGGCTTGCCCTTCCTTACATTCTTTGCGATCACAAGTTTCATTCTGCGCGGACAAGAGTTGGTTGTTTTTTCCGTCATCGTCGTCGCATATGGCTTTGCGACCTTGGCAATGATGATTCCTGCTCTGAGCGAATTTGAGTTCGACATGGGCAAGTCGCGTACAGTCGATGAAGAAGGTTAGGTCTGGATGCCGGCAGAAGTCTGGGCGGCACTGCCCGTCATGGTAGTACTCATTTGCCTCAGTGCATTTTTTTCTGGTAGCGAGGCGGCCTTTTTCTCGTTGACGATGGCTCAACGTAGCAGCTTAGCCAAACAGGGAGGTATTGGGCTGGTGGCGCAGACGCTGCTCAATCGTCCTGAGCGACTGCTCACCGGGATTCTCTTTTGGAACTTGGCAATCAATATTAGCTTTTTCTCGGTCGCGTCGCGAGTCTCATTGGCCGTCGATAGCAGCGATGGTAGCAGCCATTCGTTGGCAGCCATCATCACCATCGGAGCTTTGGTAAGTATTGTCGCGCTAGGCGAATTCCTTCCCAAGAGCATCGCGGTCGTGCGACCACTGCTCGTGGTGAAGTATACAGCTATCCCACTCGCCCTAGCCATCCGTGTGCTCGATAGCGTCTTGCCAACGATCAAGCTCATCAACGAAGGCTCGCGCCGCATGCTGTGGCCAGGCCTCAAACCTGAATCCTACCTGGAGCTATCCGATTTGGATCGGGCTGTTGAGCTTTCCACCGAAGATGCCTCGCTCTTTGAACAAGAGAGTCAAGTGCTGCGGAATATTATTCAGTTGGGTGAAATTCGAGTGGAAGAGTGGATGCGGCCACGTACCGAATACCGCACATTTAAGCCCCCGATCAGCCTGGAACAATTGGATGGCCAACGCACTCCCAGCGGATATATGTTGATCAGCGATCGCTCGGGACGCGATGTCGTGGCGGCTATCGACTTGCGAAACTTAAAGCCCAGCGAAGCGGTCAATCTTGAAGAACACAAACAACCTCTCGTCGTCGTGCCCTGGTGTGCCACCATGGCCGATACCCTGCGCAAGTTGATTGCCCGCAATCGTCGAGTCGCAGCGGTGGTTAACGAACTTGGTGAGACGGTTGGCATTCTGACCTGGGAAGATATGTTCGAAGCCATCTTGCAACTTCACAACGTGCGCTCGCATCGCGAGTTCGCTAAAGCAGAGGTGCATCCTGTGGCAGAAAACGAATGGGTTTCCACGGGGATGACCAAACTGCGAAAACTGGAGCGGGTCATCGGCCGCCGCATCAACGATACCAACAACTTGACGGTCGGTGGTATCGTTCAAGAACAACTGCACCGTTTACCTGGTGTGGGCGATGGATGCCAAATCGACGATCTCAAGTTTGAGGTGATCGAGGCGGGGATGCGCGGCGAAATTCTAGTCCGTATTACCATCGCGCTACCTCAACCCATGGAGGAGCCATAATGCTGATTGTGCTCATACTGGCTGGAGGCCTTGCATTCAGCGCATTTTTTAGTGGCAGCGAAACGGGCTTTTATCGTGTCACCCGCGTGCGCTTGGTCATGGATGCCAAAAGCGGCGGCTGGATAGCTCAAGCCCTACTATGGCTCGCCAATCACACGAGCGTCGTGGTGGCGACCGTGCTCATCGGTAACAACATTGCCAACTACCTCGTTTCGCTGGGACTGCTACTGGCAGGACAAGCCTTGCTGCAAGGTTTCGACGAAAGATTTCAAACCTTTTTTCCGGTCCTCATGACCCCGGTGTTGTTCGTCTATGGCGAACTGCTACCAAAGTACCTCTTTTATCAAGTACCCTACCGTCTACTGCGGTCGACAGCTCCTCTAATGATTCTGTGCACTTTACTGTTCCTCCCCATCTCGATTATCGTCATCGCCTTCGAGGCAATATGGAATCGACTAACGGGCACCTCGGTAACCCAATCGACAATGGCCCTCGAGCGACAGGATTTGCAGCGGGCTTTACTGGAAGGACAAGAAGCCGGGGTCGTGCAACCTATCCAACGCGAGATTGCACAGAATCTGTTCACCTTCGGAATCCGACCTGTCCGACAGTTTGCCGTTCCAATCCGCGCCATTCCGCTGGTCGAACACACGACGGGTCGCGAGGAGATTTTGCGAAAGGCAGAGAAAATGAACCAACGTCTGGTGGGTATCGTCGACGGAATGCGGCTGACGGGCTGTTATTTAGTATCCGATTTGATGCTCAAGTCAGATGATAGCCCGCTGCCAGTTGTGCCGATTTGCGAGGTCCTGGCAACCGATTCGATTATACAAGTCCTAACGCGTATGCAGGCCTTGCAATGCCCATTAGCGTCGGTCATTGACGCCACGGGAAAGCCAATTGGGGTCGTTCCTCGTGAACGCCTGAACTCACTGCTTTTAACCGCTAAGTGATCTAGGCTTTGCGATACCCCAGTTCATGGATGACGTTGAGCATCTCCTCAAAGGTGATAAAACGTCGGCGATTGCGTAATTTGTAACCATCGATGGCTTCTGCCAATTGCCGCGCGTCAGGGGACAGCGAGGCGTGCGAATTGGCAAACTGCCTCCGCTCCATGCCTGAATTGGCCCCCGGCGAGTTTCCCCGCCGCTCCACGAATTCGTTACCCATTACATTTTCAGCAGCCGCTGTCATACTCGACCCCCTGGCGATATCGACGTAGTTTGTGAAATCTGGCCAACTGAAAAGTAGCTCTCGAATTTCAAACTCGCAAATTGTTTCCGCTTATTTTCCTGGAATTAGCGGATTTCCGTAACCGACTGGGAAGGCTTGAACGGCCGGACTCTGTGCGTTGTCGACGAATCGCTTGCCCACTTCGACTTGAATCGCCAGTGCTTCCGCATTGCCGGGGTCGTGCTGTAGTACACGCCCTAAACAAATCCGAGCCTCTGCCAGTTCCCCCGCGTCAAACTGGCTCTGCGCTAACTGAACGAGCAACGCAATGTCCGAGTCGCTCGCTTTTTCAGCTGCCATATTCAAACAATGCTGCGCATCTTTACGCTGCCCCAGGTCCGCCAAGGCTTGGCCGCGCAACATCCATGCGCGGGCTGAGACAGTTTCGCCCGCTTGGGCGTCAACCATACGGTCAAGCGTCGCAAGAGCGCGCTGGGGGCGTTGCAGTTCACGGTAAAGTTCAGCTATTTCCAGCTGAACGGTAGGATTGTTTGGCTGGCAAATTAGCGCCCGATGATAACTTTGCAAGGCATCGTTGAGTTGCTGGCGTTGCCGCAGTGCTTGGCCGCGTAGAGCCCATGCGGCAGCGCATTGACGATTACCTTGCAACGCCTGACTGGCATTGGCCTGCGCCTCGTCGAGCCGCCCTGCTTGAAGATGCATTTCACCCAGCCGAACCAGCAGGTCGGGATTTTCGCCGCTCAACCGAGCCGCTGCATCCATGTGAGCGATGGCCGTCTCGAACTCGCCCCGTTGGTAAAGCACTTCCGCCATCCCCCATTGGGCCCGCTCGTCTGCTTGACTGCGACGCAATGCCTCCGAAAACAGGCGTTCGGCCTCCGACCAGTTCTTTTGCTGCATCTCGTCGGTTCCTTGCAGTGAACGTTGACGAGCCGCAGACAGTTCTTTGGTGCGGCGATTGGAGCCCATCGAGCGGCAACCGCTGCTGCCACATAGACACACCAAAATCGCAGCGCAAAGCAACCAGCGAACGGGGTGACAGTGATTCGAATTGTTGGCAAACAACGGCATCACGACAGACTGATTATGGCAGCTAAGGGGATAAGGCCATTCCAGGGATCGCGAGGAGCCCTGGATCGATCGACAATCTCTGGTGACAATAGCAAATCGGGTCCTCCCACCGAAAGACCACTCGCACCATTGCTATCATCTCCATCGCATGTTGGAACTGCCATGCCTGAAAAATACGAAGGCCTCGGGTTTTCACTCCTCTACCCAGAAACTTGGAGGATCGATGAAGATCCCGATGCTCAATCTGTAAATCTTGAGACCCCGACCGGTGCTTTCTTATCAATAACGCTCAGCGACAACTTGCAGCCCGATTTTGAGCGAGCTCAAAAGGCGATGGAAGCGGAATATGACGAGGTCGAGCTCGAGACCAACGAAGTCGAACTTGCAGGTCACACTTTCCACGGCATCACCCAACGCTTCGTCTTTCTCGACCTGATCATCACTTCCCAGTTACTTAAGCTCGAAACGGGGAGCAAAAAGTACCTCGTGCAGATCCAAGGCGAAGATCGAGAGATCGAAGCCATGCACCCCGTTTTTCGTGCGATCCTGACTTCGATGTGCCAATCGCTTTCGGCAGTCGGCAGTTGAACAACGTATCTGTACCCCAGGCAGCAGTCCCCAGACGATTGGCTATGGCCTGGGGACCCGATGCTATTCTCGAGTACGAGCTAGGGGTGCAGAGCCTTCCTACACTCAATTCGCGGCTGCAGTACGAATTTGAATCTTCTTCGGCTGCTGCCTGGCTGATTTCGGAAGCGCGACATGCAGCACACCGTGCTCATAGCGCGCGTCAATTTGCTCCACGTCGACTTCATTTGGAAGGGCCACCGAACGAACAAACGATCCACTCGAACGTTCAACACGGTGGTAACTCTTATCCTTGTCTTCCTTAACCGACTCGCGAGTTCCGGAGACGGTCAGCCGACCTTCATGCAACTCAACCTTCACGTCCTCCGGTTTAACGCCTGGAAGATCAACGGCAACATGAAACGCATCCGCTGTCTCCGAGACATCCAAAGATGGCAGATAGTTATCACCTTTGCTGCTGCGGAGAGCCGTGCCGACGGTCCTCCCGAGCAACGAATCAAAGACCCGCTCCATATCCGATGAGAACTCTTCAAACGCAGTTAAGCCACGATTTCCGTTAGTTGGACGTGTCATTCGAAAACCCCTTTATCCAAGAAACTCTGTAACTAAAACCACTTGGTCGACCGACTGTCAAGTTGACAGATTCTGTCGCTGGTACAGCCCCTTGTTTTGCAATCAGTGTGCCAAAATCCGGGCGAAGTTCAAGCAAAACGTGTGACTTCCGCCCGAGAGGGGACGCTACGAAAAACCTCGACTATTCGGTGATACTTAAGTACGGCGGAAGTCTCACTGCGGTGGGATGGAGTGGCATCACGATCTTTCCGCTACTACGTACCAAACACATTAATGTCGAGTGTTCGCATGTGCTGTTGCGTCTTCCCGAATCCAGTCGTTGGTACAAATTTAGGAGTACCCAGGAGCAACTTGACTCGGAGAGCAATCTCCAGGCAGGCTGCTAGCCTTCCGCACCCAACTATTTGCCGAGCTAACTGATTTGCTCAGCTCCTCGGGCACATCCTATTGCCCGGCGCGCGCAAACTACCACGTTCGGCAGCTGGAGCAATCGTTGCGTGAAACAACCGTCACTCGCCGTGGACAATTGCATTTTGCCACTCGGCTGCTAGTAGCACTCGCAAGCCACCTCAGCGGAATCCTCTCGTTTCATGCGTGCTGATTGCCAGCGCTGCACTCTCCTTAGCCATCTACGCAGTGAGCGGCAAGTCCATCGGCCGTCAGCGGCAACCAATCTGCTTGGCGAGCATCGCTTGCGGTCGGCCTAACGACATGGGATATTCCTTAAACTGGTCGATGAGAATCACCTAGCGCTCAATTACCTAGCGCTCGCAGCGTAGTGCTCAAGTGAGTACCCTGGAGGGGTAACCAAACGTCTTACATGAAAGGGGAGTCATGCGTATGTACTGTAAAATGCTCGCGTTTTCCTTGCGAGCTACGGCTGTAGGAGCATCGCTTCAAATTTCAATTGCACTCAGTTGCACCCAAGCGATATCGCAGGACTCGGTAACTACGACTCGAGCCATAGAAGAATCGGGCAATCCCAAGCTGATTGCCGCGAACGTTGCTGCAACGCAAGCCGATTGGTCTCGATTCCGCGGGCCTACGGGTATGGGGCTCAGCCATACTACCCAATTGCCATTGACCTGGAGTAACGACCAAAACATTGCCTGGAAGACTCCGCTGCCTGGCCCCGGCGCGTCGAGTCCCATTGTGTTTGGCAACCGCATCTACATCACCTACTACACGGGTTACTTCGTACCTGGTGAGGAGGAGGGTCGACCGGAAGAACTTAAACGGCATCTACTCGCCTTAAATCGCGATGACGGTTCCGTTGTGTGGGATAAATCGGTCCCTGCCAAGCTACCCGAAGAAGAGCGGATCCGTGATCATGGCTTTGCTGCCAGCACTCCGGCGGCAGACGAGGCTCATGTCTACGTCTTCTATGGTAAGACTGGAGTCTTTGCTTTCGACCACGCCGGGGAGCAAGTTTGGCAAGCAGATGTTGGCAGCTCAACGAACGGATGGGGCTCTGCAGCATCACCGGTGATCCATGGCGATCACCTGCTTATCAATGCCAGTGTCGAAAGCGAATCACTCATCGCACTGGATCGACGCACCGGTCGCCAAGTTTGGCGCGCAGGAGGAATTGTCGAAGCGTGGAACACCCCTTTGGTCGTGAAAGCGAATGCTGGCCACGAAGAGATTATTCTGCCGACTCAGGGTAAGGTGCAGGCGTTTGCTCCAAGTTCCGGCGCGCAACTCTGGACATGCGCTACCGATATCGGTTGGTACATGGTGCCCAGTGTCGTGGCGGAGAATGGGATCATTTATTGTCTCGGCGGGCGATCGGGAGTCGCGTCCCTGGCAGTTCGGGCTGGCGGTCGTGGCGATGTGACCGCGACCCACCGGTTGTGGACCAGCCAAAAAGGCTCCAACGTTTCCTCACCCGTTTTCAACGAAGGCAAACTCTACTGGGTGCATGATAGTCGCGGCGTTGCATTTTGCGCCGAGGCGGAGAGTGGCGAAGTGCTTTACGAGCAACGCTTGGACCGGGCGGATCAGGTCTACGCTTCGGCGCTATTGGCCGGTGAGCGAATCTACTATCTAGCGCGGGACGGCCGAACATTCGTCGTCGCTGCGAAACCCGAGTTTCAACAGCTGGCTATCAATGACCTGCGCGACGGATCGATATTCAACGGCAGCCCCGCCATCGATGGCAAACGCCTACTTATCCGCTCAGATAAGTACTTGTATTGCATCGAATGACAGTCCCCGCATCTCGCAAAAAACAGCAGCTCTTCACGAGGCTTGGGGGACAACCCACCTCCGCGTCTCTGTGTGTTCCAAAGTTGTCGTCGTAGCCCTGACTGAGCCGATCGCTAGCCTCTCCGCCAAAGCTCCGTTGGTAGGCAGACAGTATCGGCCCGATTGTCCCGCCTCACGTTTAAATACCTGCTTACTGCGGAAGTAGCTGTAACAACGCCTGAGCGTAAAGACGATGCCCGAAGTCGTTGGGGTGATTGAGTCCATTGCCGGTCAGGTCGTTGTCGTGCTTGCGTTTAAGTAACAGCTCCCACACAGTCGTTAGATCGGCCAAGGCTACGCCGGGGCCAACCAATGCGGCGAGCTCATCGCGGTAAAGGTTAAACATCTCGCGCGGCGTATGCACCCACTGCGAATTGCCCAGCATGGTCGCGACCAGAAGAATTTCCGTATCTGGACTGCGTGCATGCACTTGCTGGATGATCGTCCGCGTTTGGTCAGCATACCACTGCGGATCGCGACGCCCGACATCGTTCATCCCGTATGCCACAACGATCAGGTGAGGTTGTTCGGCCAAGAGGCCTTCCAAATCCGCGACACCATTGGCTACACTCCAGCCCGCCACCGCTCGATTCTTTAGGGTGACATGACTTGCGAAATCGACTTGCAATTGAGCCACTACCAGCTCGGGATACCCAGGCTGAAAAGGGGGTGCCTGGGTCACGACCGACGCATCCAATCCAGTCGAAATGCTGTCGCCGCTGATGCCCAGCGTGAGGGGCTGGCCGGCACGCAGTCGAGCAAGGGTCTTGGGCAACTCCCCGCGCGTCACCCCCTTCGTGGTCAGTGGCTCCTGTGATAGGTCACGCCGATAAGTCACCTCGACATTGCGGTCGTGGAACCAGCGTCCAGGTTGATAGAGTAAGTTTTGCTCGGGTTTCCCGAGGCGATGCTGGTAACTGTGCGGCGAGTCCTTGGGTGGAAATAAATCTTGTTCCGTGATGGAGTCGATGCCACGCAACATGAATCCCTGCAAGTCCGATTGGAGCAGTGCATGGGCAAAATGCAAGCTACCATCCTTGCCCAATGCATAACGAAGCATTGCACTGCGATCGGCTGTCGTCACTTGCAGGATCTCTGCCGGTGGAAACGCCAAGCGGGCGAAACCATCGGCCCCTGGGTTTGCCTGCAAGACGATACTACTTTCGCGGACCACTACCTCCGACTGCCACGCAGGCTGACGGAGCTTGAGATCGCTCAACAAGAACGAGGCTGCATCGATCCCGCTCGGGACTTGCCGCAGTCGCTCTGCCAGCACTTGGTACCACAAGTCGGCCGCGCGCACTTGACCGATGGCGCTGAAATGCCGCCGCGAGTTTACGTCGCCCCGATTCTCCCCTTGCAGCGTGTCGGTGTCTGGGCCAACTCCAAAACCAGGGAGCTGCGACAACTGCTCGATAGCATCGCGAATCTGACCTTCACCCATGGGGTCGTTGTAGACCGTTGGATGATGCGTCGATTTAGCTAACAACCACACAGGCTCAAAGCCCCAGGCGCGGACGGCCGACTTGCGAATCAGTTGCAAGTTGCTGACATACTGCTCAACGGAGGTCTTGGCGATGACATCCGATTCGCCTTGTTGCCACAAGACGGCTCGAAAGCGTCCTACAGCTTTCCCCACGTCGCGCAGTTGCGTATGCAAACCCGCTTCGGGGAGCCACTGTGCGGATGAAGTACCACCAAAGGCCACGTTTGCAAATGCAACTGGGACTTGCAAATCGGCTACCAGGCGATCGCCCACCGCTGGCCAGATCGAGCCGCCATCGGTTTGATCGGGAGCGGGCTGCGGATCGTGGGCCACGCGCCATATCCCTTTAGCAGAGTCATAGGCGACCACCCGCTGTTGCTCATCGTTGACCTGCAACAACTCTTCATTCGTGTTGGTTGCGTAGGATTGTCCGGCCACGACGAAGACTTCCCCCACTCCAAACGGTTCGCTGGTCCCAAGGGCCTGTCGATTGATTGCATCTCGCATTTTGAGCTCCAAGCGATACCAACCCCCGGCGGGAACCACGATTTGAAACTCAAATGCATTGCCGCGCCAGGCGGAGGCGGGGGCTATGTCGGATACCCTTTGCCACCCGGAGGTTTGCCGATCAGGCTCTTGCGGGGAGATGGCCGTTACATTGTAAGTTAGCTCCTCGGCGGTCATACCATCAGGTAACTTGCCAGCTACCGTCACAAATGCCGAGCCCGAACTTCCAACAACTTCCTGAGTCGTGGACGACGCTGGAACATGTCCCACGCGTTGCCAAACTTGATAGGGCTGAGGACTCGTAATAACAATCGGATCGGGCTCCCGCGCACAGAGTTCAGGTGTACGCAGGCTGTGAAGAGCAGCGATGAGCCATAAACAGAATGCCAGGTAGCGGGAGTAGTGCATAGAAATTCCGTCGTGAAGTACGAGTACGAAACTAGCGAGGACTGACACCGGCGGCTGCGCGGCGCTGCAATTCACGAAGCACACGTTGTTGGCCGGCTGTTCGCAGTTCATCGTTAACGCCTGAAAGCCAATGCCGCTCGATTTTCGCACCGTGCTGGGCAGCTTCGCACAAACTGGCAGCCAATTCTGGATCGGAAAGACGCCGCGCCGACGAGACTTCGCTCCAAGCAAAGCGGGCTTGAAACAAGCGGATCGTCCACTCCCAGTCGGCTACACTTACCGGGGCCGCAGCCGAGGGTTGCGCGTCGCGCTGCGCAGCCGAGGGGAGCCCACTGGACGGCTCCGCTCCAACGATTCGTTCTACTGCGTCCGGCTTCGCTGCGTCCGGCTTCACTGCGTCCGGCTTCACTGCGTCTGAATCTACTGGGCTGGGATTCACCACCAACAGCTTGGCTGAAGCGGGTTCCATGGCTGAGGACTGGCGGGTGCTCGAGAACAATTCCGCAGGTTGACTTGGCTGGCTCGATTTCACCAACGGAGCGATCTTGGCTTCCAACTTAGGCGGGAGCACGACCGTCGACAGCAGTTCATCCCGCAGCTTGGCATCCATCAGCTCGGGTGCTACCGAGACGGTGGGGCGATTGCGATTGACTTCTTGTTGCTTCAGGATCCCGCTGGCCAGCAAGACTTCGAGCAGCGCCACGGCATCGGATTGTCGGAAGTTGGCGAGCATGCCAAATCCTCCCAGACGATGCATGTGCAGCTTTTGCAGCTTGGCACTTTGCGAACCGCACAGATACTGAGCGATCAGCAGCTTTCCCAGCCGGCCATGGATCCGCTTGATCGCATCGACCACGCCAGCAAGGAATTGCAATTGCTGCGCGGGAGAAATCTTTTTAGCAACGCTCGGCGCCAGTTGGGGTGTAACGGCAGGAGTTAGCGGCAAGGTAGTCTGCGCTGATGCTTGGGGCGCTGATGCTTGGGGCGCCGATGCTTGCGACGCTGATGCTTGCGACACAGCCTCCCGGTCGGCAGCTGCGCCTGTCAACTGCATGGCGTCGCCCGCAGATAGAGGTTTCACTAAGCTCGCTTTTACCGGCGGGGGCACGACATCGAACTTCGGCCAACCCGGACTACGACCGCAACGATCGCACTGGCCGCAGTTTTCCGCCGAGGTATCACCGAAGTAACGCAAGATAGTCGCTTGGCGACACAGCGGCGTCTGCGCGTACTGCACTACTTGGTTCAAGCGATCGTATTCCGCTTCCTTGCGCTTGTTCAGGTTCTCGAAATCGATCCCGAGATCGGCAAATGCAACACCCCGTTTTAAGAAGTGCACCGCCCGGCCGCGAAAGGGCGGTATGTAATCAAAAGCTTCTAACTTGTTCAATTCCCGGAGTGCGCGCATCAGTGCATCGCGCTGCAGTCCGGATTCCTGCAACAACCAACGGGGATGGATGTGCACCTGTTCGTAGCGACGATCTCCAACGGCCCGCTCCAGCATTCGCAACACTTTTCGCCGTGTCTTCGATTCGCGGGGGAGCATGTCAACCAAGGTTGGCAAGTTGCTCTCGATCCGCACGATGGCCAAGCCACCTCCCATCTCGAGACGTTCCAAGACATGCGTGCGGCCGATGATTTGGAGTGCGCTGCCGACCGCTTCGGGTGAGATATTCAAGCCGAGCGCATCGCGAATTTCCTCCAAGGTCAACTCGATCGGATCTTCTTCGCGGGCGGCGAGAAAGTTGTACACCTTTTCGATCACCTCGCGGGACGGATAGTTATTGTCGATGAAGAACTCTTGGATGTAACGATCCTGGAACGAGTAGAGCATCACGCACTGCGACTGCTCCCCGTCGCGTCCCGCGCGGCCCGCTTCTTGGTAGTAAGCTTCCAACGAACCGGGCATGTTGTAGTGAATCACGAAACGCAGATCGGGCTTGTCGATCCCCATTCCAAAGGCATTGGTCGCCACGATGATTCGCAATTCATTTTTCATGAAGCGTTCTTGCACCGCGCGGCGCTGGTCGGCCATGAGTCCCGCATGGTAGGCACCGACCGAAATCTTCAGTTTCTCCGACAGCAACTCGACAATCGCTTCGCAGCGTTTGCGAGTAGCCGAATAGATGATCCCCGAACCGGTCGCCGACCCGATAAATTTTTCCAGCTCTTCGTCTTTCTCTCGATCGTTCGCCCGCTGCACAACACCAAAGTGCAAATTGGGCCGCGCAAAACCACTCATGAATTGCTTGGGACGTTTCATCCCCAGCACTTGCACGATATCCTCGCGCACGCGCGGCGTGGCGGTCGCGGTGAGAGCGATCGTTTGCACGCCACCCAGCCACTCGCGAAACTTACCAATCCGCGTGTAATCGGGGCGGAAGTCATGGCCCCATTGGCTAATACAGTGCGCTTCGTCGATCGCCAACAATTGAATAGGAGTAGCGCGAATCGCCTCCATAAAGCGATTGTTCCGCAGACGCTCGGGGGCAACATAGACAAGTTGGTACTTGCCAGCGGCCACATCTTGCAAACTCTGCTGCTGCTCACTCTGCGACAGCGTGCTGTTGATCAAGGCTGCGGGAATGCCGCGACGTCCCAAGGCATCCACCTGATCCTTCATCAAGGCAATCAACGGCGAGACAACAATGGTAAGTCCTGGACGGATTAAACTTGGCAACTGATAGCACAGACTCTTGCCGCCACCGGTGGGCATGACACACATGCAGTCGTGGCCGGCCACAATTGTCTCAATCACTTCACGCTGTCCGGGTCGAAATTCTGTCAACCCGAATCGCTGGAGTGCCTGTTCACAACTGGTGCTGAGGTCGGTCATCGAACTTTGACTGCATAGATTTTGGTAAGAGTTAACGAGTCGTATCGATCGGTATTTTGCGACCGTCGCTCAGTGTTAGCTCGGCGGAGACAATTACTTCCGAGCCGTCATCGGCCGTTTGCTGCTTGACGGTGACAAAGCCCTTGCCTTTGGAACCGACCACATCGTACACAAAGGTTTCGTCGTCATGGTGTGCGCCGCTGCGCACCATGTTAAACGTCAAGGATTCAATTTCACCGATGTGCTCCTGCATTTCAGGTCGGGCGGCCAAGTCATCTTGGACTTCCACCGCCATTACATCGAGGCCAAAACGCATTACCAAAAATCCGCCACCGCAACAGAACAGCATGGCGACGGCTGCGATCCCGGCAACGATTCCAAGAATTAAGGGAGTCCTGCTGCGCGGCGCAGGAACCGCTGTCTGTGAACCGAAATTTTGCGGTGAACCTGAATTAAAGTCGGGGGGATACTGGGCCATACGATTCCAGTCGGTCAGAAACTACTTTTTAACGTCGTTCTGTCTCGCAGTCGTTCTGTCTCGCAGTCGTTCTGCTCGCCATTGAACCCAAACCCCGCACGCGGCGGCGGCTCAGCAACAACAAGCGATCAGGGACAGACTATTTATTGAGTTACAGACGACCTCGCAGAAAGCCTGTTTACAACAGAATGCCTGCTTAGAACGATAAGCCTGCTTAGAACGGAACGTCTTCATCTTCCTCGTAAGCAGCCTCTGCGAATTCGTCGTTGGGACTACCACCAAAGCTCGGCTCGGCCCCGCCACCCAATACCTTGAAGCTCGTCGCTTCGCAGCTTAGGAAGTACTTGACTTCGCTTTCCGAATCGCGCTGCCACTTGCGACCGCTGAGTCGATAGTTGACTTCAACTTCGTTACCGATTTTTAAACCATCGACCTGATCGCAAGCATCCTGCACAAACTCCACCGGAATGAAATTCGGAAAACGACCATTGTCTTGCTCAAGCACTACCAGGCGTTTTCGAAACCCCTTTTGACCAAAGGTTTTCGTTTCTTCGATGAGGTGCACGACCCCTTTGACTTTAGCTTCGCTCATTGCTTTCGACCTGAAACTTTGCCAGTTTAAATTCTCTGCGCGGGCTATCGTTTGGCCGCGCTTTGCTCTTTGAACCCGAACATCAGGTTATAGCATATCGAGTGAGCAACCGATAGAAACCCGTTCAACCGGTTCGCAGAATCTCCCACGCGACCCCAAGAACGGGTCTCCCCAAAACAGCTGACTCAGCAAAGCTCCGAATCTCGACAAAAAAGCAAGGAGCCCGGGGAAAGCGTTACAGACTACGCGGATACTCAATCTTTCGGCTATCTGCGTAAAAACCCCCTTGCTTCCAACCTTGCCAGCGCTAACATGCTGGCGATTCCCGCGAAATTTGTCGAGCGGAACCGATCGCTCGGATTTGCCGAGCAGAACCGAATCTCACGCATCCAAGCGACCCAGAAAATGTCAGAAATTCAATGCGCCGGTTGGTGGCAGCAAAGCGGTTACGGCCAGCAGCCGATGCGGCAACTGTGCCTCAACTTCACCGGCAACACGATCACCGGCCAAGGGATTGACGTCATCGCTCCCTTCACCCTGGCAGGCCAAGTCCGAGAGGATGGGGCCGTCGAGATCTTGAAGCATTACATCCGTCGTCACAGCGTCCTGTATGTGGGCCAATACGATGGCGAAGGTCTGTTTTATGGGCACTGGGATATCCAGGGTCAACGCGGCGAATGGTCGATCAAACTACTCCGCTCAAATTCAACCGAAGCAGATGACATTCAAGAGATTGGCTAAATGGAGCTAAATGCGGCTGAGTGCGGCCAAATGCAGTCCCTCGCAAAAAACTAACACTTGGAACTGAGTTTCCCGCACAGGCGTCTCCTGGGGCCTGGGGGCTACTGAGGCGATTTGCGTTTTCCCGCCGCTCGACGGCCAAGGGAACGCAACGAGGCTTGGATCGCATGGTACTCAGCGCGCGCACCCTTGCGCGGGCGGACGACCAAGTCGAGGCCTGGTGGTAGACTCGCTTGATTTAGCCGGAAGGCTTCGCGGAGCAGGCGTTTCCAACGATTGCGGACCGGGGCCGATCCGACTTTCTTGGAAATACTTATCCCCAGCCGACTCGGCTGGTTCGCCCGCGGAAGGATGTGCACGACCAGCACGGCATCGCTGAGCACCCACCCTTGCTCGAAGACTGCATTGAAATCCGTACGCCCCTTGATGCGCAGGGTAGGTGGCAAAGTGAGACGGGGCTGGCTGCACATAGGGGTGACGTGAATTCTTTAGCTGCTAAATGATGAAACTACCAAATAATATTGCCGCGAGGCGAATCACCATACAGCTTCTCAAGTGTCTCAATGGCCTGACGCGCTTCAGCGCTCACCGACTCCGGCGTTGCGAATTGCTCTGGCAGTTTAACTTGGAGTTCAACAAACAAATCACCGGGCGCTCCGGTGGGACTAAAGCCCCCCTGCTCTCTCACGCGCAAGCGTCGACCACTGCTGCTGCCCGGCGGAATTTTTAGCGAGACTTTTCCATTTGGCGTCGGGACCTCCACTGTGGCTCCGAGCGTCGCTTCTCCGAGCGTGACTGGGAGCCGAAGCTCGAGGTTCTGCCCGGAGCGTTTGAAGTAAGGGTGGGAGGCAACCGTCAAGGTCACCAGTAAGTCACCCGACGGTCCTCCGTCGGGCGACGGTTCACCTTGCCCGCGGAGGCGCATCTTCTTGCCGGTCTCAACCCCGGGGGGAACCTTTAACTGAATTGATTCGATGCGGCCACCGCGTTGAATGGAGACCGCTGCCGAACCGCCAATGGCGGCCGTATTGAACGGCACCGTCAACTCGGCTTGCAGGTCCCGTCCGGGACTCGGCGTGGGAGCTGCTCGGCGACCGCGACCGCCACCACCGGCGGCACCACCGGTAAACTGCCGAAAGATATCGCCGATATCCCCTTCGAATTGAAAGCCCCCCGGACCTGCTCCGCCGCGCCCAAAAACTTCCTCAAAGCCTTGGGCTCCCCCAGGTCCTCCACGAAACGGGCTTGCTCCCCCGCCTCCCATCCGCTCGAAGTCGGGGCCGAACTGGTCGTACAACTTTCGCTTTTCAGGTTCGCTCAGCACGTCGTAGGCATGCTGAACCTCTTTGAACTTCTGCTGTGCCGTTTTGTCATCGGGATTGAGGTCAGGATGGTACTTGCGCGCCAGCTTGCGATAGGCCTTCTGGATCTCGTCCGCAGAAGCCGTTTTGCTAATTCCCAATGCCTGATAGTAGTCCTGAGCCATAGTTTTCATCGTGTGCGCGAGATCCTATATCGATACCGAGGCGACATTATATCCCAGACGCTGCCGTTGAGTCAGACGTGCCAGCTTGGCAGCCAAGCCCCTAGATGGGTTAGAAAGCAACGAGCGTGCCATCGCCAGCGGCAGCCCGAAATTGCCGCCGAACGCGCACCAACTCACTGCGTTGTGGCCGCCTCAGACCGTCCCTGCCAGAATTTGCGGGCGGCGGATAAATAAGGAGCGGCGGCAGCCCGGGACGGTTCATCGAGCTGAGCAATCTCTTGGGCAGCTTTATCCAACCACCGCTCAAAATACGCGCACGCCCGACGGCTAACGCGTGGCTTCCCATCGACTTCGAAATAAAACGGAGCGGTAGTGGCGATGCGATAAGTGAACTCGCGCTCGGTGACCACGCGCACGACCAGCCAGCCACTCTCCTTGATCTCTAGATTGGGAATGCGGCTACCTTGCCGCGCGTGCTCGTCCAGACGCGCTTCGTACACCGACTGGCCATTGAAGATCACATCCAAGTACTCAACGGGATCGGCGACAGTCAGGTCGACCGCTAACTCGACATTCTGCGTTTCGCCTGCAGGAATCTGAAACAAGTGCCCCGGTCGCTGGCCGTTGACTTCTGCCCGTAGCAACGGCCCACTGGTCACAAAGCTCCGTCCACTTCGCACCGCCTCCCACCAACTGCGTGGATCGACATAGGCGGGCGAAGCGTAAACTCGGTTGTAACCCAATGGGGATGGCGTTTTCCCAAATCCGCTCCCAGCCGTGGGTGGCAACCGCAACCCCGTTTCCAACACTTGCCAATACATGCGCTCGACCATTCTTCCAGGACCGCGCTCGCCCACGAAATGTCCCTCGGGTAGTTCCAAGGGCTGAGGGACAGCGGTTCGTGAGCCGTCGTAGGTCAAGTGCTCGCTGAGAATCTGAATTGAATCGACTTGCCCCGAAGCTAACCAAATCGGCACATCGCGGGCCCACAGCTGCTGAATCTCCGCATGCGGTGGCAAGACCAACGAATCGTCGGCAACCGTTCCCTGCTGCGCAGCATCGCGCGCTTTGGACATCATCAACAGTCGCGTGGAGGGCAATTCAGGTGGCACCTCGGCAGGTGGAGACCAATGGTGAATCACCAGCCCACTTCCTGGTCGCGCATCGCGGTAGCTGAACTGATTCACCCAACGTTGAGCTTGGCTGGCAAGCAACTGCGGCACCTCTGGCGCAAGCGGTTGTTCACTCACGACGACGGCCATCTGCAGATCTTCCGCTGGCAACCATCGCAGGCTTTTTTCCGGCTCGACGTAGCTCAATAGATCACCGCCGTACCACCCCTCTTCGTCTAGATTTGCATGGCGTTCGAAGCGTATCGCATCGAGCGCTTGAGAGTCGCGGTCCAAGGTGAAGCCGCCTGAGGCGGGTGAGAACTGGGGACCGTGGTAGGCCAAGTAGGTGTAGTCCCCCGGAATTGCTTTGAAGTCGAGCGGGCCTTCGATCAAGCTCCATTCGCCTTGCATGAGGCCACCGCCGCGCGGACGAATGACGCGGCCGCTGGGATTTTTCACCTGTGCCCGGCACACGAGCGGCTGATCGGTTTTGTCTTCCAGAAAGTCGATCGAGATAAAGCCCTTGGTCTGCGCCAAACCGGTTGGGAGCGTCAGTAGAGAGATGAGGCAGGTTGCCACGCATCTTGGAATCGAAAACAGTGGCAAGCAGGTTTGGCGTCGCCATTGACCCTGCCCGACGCAATTCGAGCGTTTCGCCCTGAATTCCGGCAGAGAGGGTGGCGGCAGGAGGGTCCGGCAGGGGTTCACCCTGGGCGTCTTGGTCGATGAAGCTAGATTTTGAGCCATCTCAGCATTCTATTTGCAACGGTTACGAACGGATGCAACCCGGCGACAGCCCGGGGTGTTGCGAGTATACTTTCGCGACGGTGAAATCGCTTGTATCGAATAGTCTAATTCCCCACGCTTAAGCTACTCTTAATGGCTGACTGGAAAGCGCTCTATCCCTTCAAATCCGAGTACCTGGAGATTCCACTCTCGGAGACCTCTACGGACAAGGCGCGGCTGCACTACGTACAACAAGGCGAGGGGGAGGCGACGGTGCTGTGCGTGCATGGCAATCCCACTTGGTCGTTTACTTATCGCGAAGTACTCAAACAGGTCAGCCCACAAGCCCGGGTGATCGCTGTCGACCATATCGGCTGCGGCCTGAGCGACAAGCCGCAAGCCTATAGCTACTCGCTCGAACAGCATGTGGGCAATTTGGCGCGATTGATCGAGCAACTTGACCTGCGCAACATCACGCTGTTGGTCCACGATTGGGGTGGCGCGATCGGCTTGGGGGCAGCCCTCAAGCATCCCGCGCGCATTCAGCGACTGGTGCTCCTCAATACGGCCGCTTTCCCACCACCCTATGTTCCATGGCGCATCGCCGCTTGCCGCTGGCCGTGGATTGGCGAGTGGTCGATGCGGCAAATGAATCTGTTCGCGCGAGCTGCATTGACGATGACCTTGAACCGCCTGCCGAGGTTAGATAAAGCGGTTGCCGCCGGACTGCTCGCCCCGTACCACGATTGGAAGTCGCGGGTGGCTATCGCCCGCTTCGTGCAAGACATCCCGCGCCGCAAAAGTCATCCGACTTGGCAACTGCTCTCGCGCATCGAACAAGGTGTCCCTCTCTTTGGCGACCGCCCCACGCGGATCGTGTGGGGTATGAAGGACTGGTGCTTTCGTCCCGAGTGCTTGCAGCGACTCGAACAAATGTTACCCCAAGCTCAAACCCAACGGCTGGACGACGTAGGGCATTACGTGATGGAAGAAGCACCCGGCGAAGTCATTGCGGCGGTACGCAGCTGCCTGAGCGAGTGATGGTCAAGCGATGACTCAGCCCCTCCCCCCGTTCCATCGCAGTTGGCCGCTAGCCGATGCCGTGCAATTGGCCTGCATCGTCGAAGCCGCCGCTCCCAAGCTGGGCAACGTTCATCCCACAGCGCACTTTGCCGACATGCACTTTGGGCACTTCGTCGCCAGCGCCGTGGCGATACGGCGCGCGTTTGAAGCGCCGATCGAAAGTGTGGGTCAGGTGATCCACGCAGCGGCCGCCGCCACCGCTCAGTATGTCGATCGCAACACCAACCTCGGGACGCTGTTATTGTTCGGGCCGTTGGCGACCGCCCACCACGCGATCTACCAACACTCGATCGACCACCAGTCCATTGAACACAGCGATGTTCGATCCGCGGCCGATTGGCAAGCAGCCGTCGACCATTCGCTGAACAACCTGACGCCGCGCGACAGCGGGCTGGTGTACGAAGCCATTCGGCTCGCCAAGCCCGGTGGATTGGGCCACCGCGCTCAAGATGACATCGCTGCACCAGCGCCTAACAATCTGCTTGATGCCATGCGGCAAGTGGCAGACATCGATGCAGTGGCTCGACAATACACCACCGCGTTCGCCGATATCTTTGAACGACTCCTCCCTTGGCTAAACGCCGAACTCGAACAAACCATTGATTCGCTCGAAGCCTTATGCCGCTTGCAAGTTCGCTGGCTGGCTCACGAACCGGACGGTTTGATCGTCCGCAAACTCGGGCCGAGGCTGGCTCAAGAGGTGCAAGCGCGGGCACAGGCACTCTACGCACAACTGCTCAACCACCGCGGCCCGGTACTCGAACTACCGGCAGCTCGCGAGCTGGATCAATTCCTCCGCGGTGACGGCCATCGTCGCAATCCCGGGACGACCGCCGATCTGCTCGCCGCCACCGCACTGGTCCGACTGGTGCTCGGCGATGAAACCACCCCCTCATTAACCTAAAAAACTTTTCCAAGACCCCCATGAGCTTGCGGACTGTTGCTTTAGTCATGTAGAGCAATGTTAGCAGTTCTATCCCAACCCGAAGCGTGAGCGAGCGGCGAGCGGTCCCTCGGTAACGCTTCGGGTTTTGGCTCATGCCAGTCAAGCTGGCACGGGGCCGCTCTTAAGAAACGATGTGTAGGATAACGCCTGAGCACCTAGTCACCAAATAAGTTGCTGGAAAATCGTCGGCAATGAGGCTAGGCTATGGAGACCCCGGTCAACCACAACCCTTGTCACTTCGAGAAAGCGATCTCATGCAACGCAGACGATTCCTTCAAACATCGGCAGCCACACTCGGCTTGGCAGCCGCGGCCAAAGAAGCGGTAGCGGCCGTGGCGCAAGGCCCGGCAAAACGAGTCGGCTTGATCGGCACAGGCTGGTATGGCAAAGTTGATTTGTTGCGATTGATTCAACTGGCCCCGGTCGAAGTGGTGTCGCTGTGCGACGTCGACAGCCAGATGCTGAGCGGTGCAGCCGATATCGTGGCTGAACGCCAGGCCAGCGGCGCGCGACCACGCCTCTATGCCGACTATCGCCAGATGCTGGCGGAAAAGGATTTTGACTTGTGCTTGATCGCCACACCAGATCACTGGCATGCACTCCCCATGATCGAAGCCGTTCAGGCGGGCATGCACGTCTATGTGCAGAAGCCCACGGGGGTCGATGTCGTGGAAAGCCAAGCCATGCTGGCAGCTGCGCGCAAGTACGATCGCGTGGTGCAAGTCGGCACTCAGCGCCGCAGCACTCCACACCTGATCGAAGCCAAGCAGCGGGTCGTCGATGCAGGACTGCTCGGCGAGATCGCACACGCGGAAGTTTGCTGCTACTACCACATGCGCGCTTCGGCCAATCCACCTGATACCGCCCCGCCAGCACACCTCGACTACGAGATGTGGACCGGTCCCGCCCCCATGCTCCCCTACTGTTCCCTACGCCACCCGCGCAGCTGGCGAGCCTTCATGGAGTATGGCAATGGAATCGTCGGCGACATGTGTGTGCACATGCTCGACATGGTGCGGTGGATGCTCGACTTGGGCTGGCCACAACGTATCTCCAGCAGCGGCGGTATCCTGGTCGACAAAGCAAGTCGGGCCAACATCACCGACACTCAAGTTGCTATGTTCGAGTTCGATAAGCTGGATGTGGTTTGGAATCATCGCAGCTGGGGTAGTGCACCCGATCCCGAATATCCCTGGGCAGCATTTATCTACGGGACCAAAGGAACGCTGAAACTGAGCGTTAACAAGTACGAGTTCATACCGCACGGCGGGGGCGAGCGAATCCTCGGCGAAGTTGTAATGGAACTCGAACAGTATCCCGAGGACAAAACCGAAAAGGACTTGGAGCGGCATGTGGCCCCAGCCGTGCGCGGGCACCTGCTCGACTGGTTAGCTGCCATCGAGAACAAAACGCGGCCGATCGCTGATATTGAACAAGGGCATATTTCCTCGGCGAGTTGCATTCTGGCCAATGTGGCGATGCAAGTCGAGCGCACGCTGGAGTGGGACCCCGCCACACATACGGTTGTGAACGACCCTGAGGCGAATCAGCTGCTGGCGCGGCCTTACCGTGAGCCTTGGAAACATCCCGACCCGAAAACAGTATAACCGGCGGAACCATAAACAAATCGCTGCACGCACACAGCCAGCGACTACCCATCGCACTCGTTCTCAATGAAATGCTACTCCTAGTGCTGCGTCCACATTTGATTTTCGGGTACGGCGTAGTGGATCTTGCTAAAGATCCCTGTACCGCAGGACCTTTAGCAAGGTCCACTACCCGAATTTTTAACGTTGACGCAGAACTACGCAGAACTAGTCGTATCTCGGCTACTCGGCACGCATGCGTCGAGTAGGAGTATCGCTGGAACGGAGTACGAGTACGAGCTCAACCCCTCTGTGATCTCTGAGACTCTGTGTTTCAAAATCTCTGTGTTTCAAGTCTCTGTGCGTGAAAACGACTCCGCGGAGTCCTCAGCGGTACATCTCTCGTTTTCCAACCGCTTCAAAGGCACTGATGAAATGACGGATCTGTGGTTTGGCTCCGGCATTGGCGGGCCACACCACAGAGACAACGTCGAAGCGGGCGGGCTGTTCGAGCAATCGCCGTTTCTTGAGGTAGATCAGCGCAGCCCGCGTCAGCCTTTCTTGCTTGCGGCGGTCGACCGCATCGGCTGGGTCTCCCTGCTCAGCCGATGACCATGTTTTGACTTCGACAAACACGATGCAGCGACCATCCAGCGCGATCAGATCGATCTCCCCCAGTCGCTGCAGGTGCCCCCGCTCAAGAATCCGATAACCAAGTCGCTGCAGAAATTTTGCAGCCTCCCGTTCTCCACGAGGCCCTAAACCCTCTCCCCCTAGAGGTTGATTCCAACGGAAACGGAGTTGCCTGAAGAATGCCGACCAGCGCGTCCAAAAGTGGCCGCGTGTCCACGAAAAAAGGCTAGTGGAATGAATCCAATAGCCTGTTCGCTGAAGACTTTCGAGTTTTTTCAAGCGGTCCAGCATGAGATCCTCTGGTAACGCTCAGTCGCTCCGATACTAGACGCGGCGTTCGGTCAAACGAACTGCCTTACCACTCCGCTCGCGCAGGAAGTACAGCTTGGCACGGCGAACCACGCTGCGACGCTTGACTTCGATCTTCTCGATTTTGGGCGAATGCAGCGGGAACTTGCGTTCCACACCTTCGCCACCCACAATCCGGCGGACAACGAACATTTCACGGGTGCCACTGCCACTGCGGGCGATGACCACACCGGAGAAGATCTGCACCCGCTCTTTGCTGCCTTCCAAAATTTTCGTGTGAACATCGACGGTATCGCCGACCTCGAAGAAGGTGACATCCGACTTCATCGAAGCCTGTTCAACCAGCGCCATTAACTTGTTACTCATCCCGGCTGCTCCAAAATCAACGTAATGCTTAGATATTTTCTGCGACCTGACGAGCAATGGCTGTTTCGGCGGCAGTTTAGGTGGCTTTGAGAATCCCATATAGTGCCGGATTGGACAAAAGTTGGCTAGGTCAAATGCCCGCACTCAGCTAACTTTTCGCCACGTTTCTCCTCAAACCACCCGCGATTTCGGGGTCAACAGAGCGTTTGCAGCTGATACAATCCGCTGGCTCCGTAGCGTCCAGCCCACGGCACTGTACATAAAACCACCAATTTCGATTATTGAACGCCCTCTGGAAAATGATGAACGCACCCGCTTCCCCCGGCTCACCAACAAAGGCAACCAGCGTCGGTGGGCGTCGGATTCTCGTGACCGCCGCTCTGCCGTACGCCAACGGTCCGATCCATATCGGGCATTTGGTGGAGTACATTCAGACCGACATTTGGGTCCGTTTTCAGCGTCTGCGTGGCCAGCGTTGCGTGTTTGTCTGCGCCGACGACACGCACGGTACCGCCATCATGATCCGCGCTCGCAAGGAGGCTCGCTCCGAAATCGAAGTGATCGCCGAATCGCAGGAGAGTCACGAACGGGACTTTGCTGGTTTTGGCATCGCCTTTGACAACTATGGCAGCACGAACTCGGCCGAGAACTATCAGCTCTGCCAGGAGATCTGGAGCTCGCTACGCCAATCGGGCTTGATCGTCGAACGGGACGTGAGCCAGCTTTTCGATCCCGTGGCTGCGACGTTCTTGGCGGATCGATTTGTCAAAGGGACCTGCCCGAAATGCAAGGCTCCCAATCAGTACGGCGATAACTGCGACAAGTGCGGCGCGACTTACACTCCGGCCGACTTGATCGACCCGGTCAGCACCTTGTCGGGAGCCACCCCGGAAATCCGCAGCGCGCTCCACTTGTTCGTCGAGTTGGAACAGTTGCATCCGTTTCTCGAGCAGTGGACGCAATGCGGCGAGCACTTGCAGAGCGAGGTGGCCAACTACCTCAAGGGCCACTTTTTGGGAGAGCCGCTACGCGATTGGGACATTTCCCGACCTGCACCCTACTTCGGCTTTGAGATCCCCGATGCCCCCGGTAACTACTGGTATGTCTGGTTCGATGCACCCATCGGCTACATCGCCAGCACGCTCCAGTGGTGCCAGCAAAACGGAGAGCAGCTCGATGATTGGTGGCGCAATCCAGCGACCGAGATCCATCACTTCATCGGCAAAGATATCACCTACTTCCATACCCTATTCTGGCCAGGCATGCTCAAGACAGCCGGCTTCAGTTTGCCCAGCAAAGTGCACATCCATGGCTTTCTAACGGTCGACGGCGAGAAGATGAGCAAGTCCAAGGGGACGTTCATCAAAGCGGAAACCTATTTGAATCATCTCAATCCGACCTTCTTGCGCTACTACTTTGCGAGCAAGCTCGGGCCGCGACTGGATGACCTCGACCTGAACTTCGACGAATTCGCTTCGAAGGTCAATGCGGATTTAGTCGGCAAAGTTGTGAACCTGGCAAGTCGCACAGCCAAGTTCGCAGCCTCAACCGGCCTGTCGAAAGTCTATCCCGCAGACGGTGGTTTGTTCGCGCAAGGTGCACAGGCAGGCGAGCAGATCGCCGAGGCCTACGAAAACTGCGATTATGGAAAAGCCATGCGACTGATTATGGAATTGGCCGATCGCGCCAATCCATTTGTCGAAAACTCGCAACCCTGGGTACTAAACAAATCGTTGGACAAAGTCGATGAACTGCGCGATGTCTGCACGGTCGCACTGAACCTGTTTCGGCAACTGGTGGTCTACCTAGCCCCGGTGTTACCGAAACTCGCCGAACAGTGCGGTGAATTGCTCAGCGACCCCATCACCGATTGGAATCAGAGCCAGCAACCATTGACTGGTATAAGCGTTAAACCTTTTGAGCACATGTTGGCTCGCGTTAAGAAAGAGGACATTGAAGCGATGATCGAAGAAAGCAAACAAGACGAAGCGGCAACCGAGGCGAGCAACGCCGCTGCTGCAACCAGTAGCGATCCGTGGAACGATTCTCCCGAGCCGCTCGCCGCAGAGCCCATGGCGGCCGAGTGCACCATCGATGACTTCGTGAAAATCGACTTGCGCGTGGCGCGGATCGTGGCCGCAGAAGCGGTCCCCGAAGCTCGAAAATTGCTGCGCCTCACACTCAGCTTAGGTGGCGATGTTCGTAAGAATGTGTTCGCGGGTATCAAGTCGGCTTACGAGCCCGATCAACTGGTGGGCCGGCTGGTCATTTGCGTGGCCAATCTCGCGCCGCGGCAAATGAAGTTCGGCTTGAGCGAAGGGATGGTGGCTGCTGCGGGCTCGGGCGGCGCTGAGGTCTATCTGCTCTCTCCCGACTCGGGGGCGCAACCGGGCCAACGCGTTCACTAGTGCTTTTTCATTGCTAAAAATCAGGGTCTCCCGTAGTGGATCTTGCTAAAGATCCCAAACAGCACCACTACGGGATTTCTCGCGAGATCCACTATGGGATCTCTACGGGATTTCTAGCGAGATCCACTACCCTGCGATCAACCTGTGACAAAGCACTGAAATCCGCTTGGGGCACTAGTAGCCAAAGCTCGGCGGCAAGGTCTCGACGTTGCGAGTTCGGGTGGGCTCGGCCTGCGGGTTGTACATTTCGCGTGGCCGCCCGCCGACGACTTCGGGACCAATATCATTCAGCGGGTAGGGGTCATGCACGGTCGCCCGCGCCTTTTGGCGTTCGATGGTCCCCTGCCCTCCTGGAAAACCCCAGGCATGCGGACGATTCGCACAACCGCCGGCGGTGGCCAGCAGAACACCAGCACACAGGGCCCCGAGCGATCTCATAGAACGGCGCCGGACCGATATCGACTTAAGTAACATTGGCGATTCCTTTCGCGGGCATCCAATGCCCGGCTTAGGCTAAGTGCCCTTTAACTCGGTCGAGCTGGTGGCTGCGGCTTGAGCCTGACTTGATCTTCATCCGTGCGAACGTTGCCGACGATCGTACCAAGACGCATCTGGCAACGTACATAGAGGATCATCGGCTCAATGCATGCATTGGACGAGCCGCAATCGCCGCGCAGGCATAACCGCTACGGCAAGTACATGTCGAGCAACACGGCGGCGGCACTGAATTCAATCGCCACTTCCCCCATGGCCGCCGGCAACATGACCGAGTCTCCCACCGAGAGTTCAACCGGTTCGTCGCCCGGCGCGAACAACGTAATGCCACCGGCCGGGGCGGTCAAAAGATGAAAACGACCGTCGCCGCCGAGTTGACACCTTGGCACATCTCCGAGCCGATCGAGCACGAACTTCTCGCAACTTACCAGCCGCTCGCGTCCTGCCTGCTCGGTCGCCTGAGGAACCTGGAGTTCGCGTGGGCCGCCGGTAAAGTCGATCACTTCCAGCGATTGACGCTGATGCAGGGCCCGCGGCTGGCCGTTGGCATCGACCCGATTCCAGTCGAAAAGCCGAAATGTGGTGTTGGAGGCTTGCTGAATCTCTGCCACCAGCAAGCCAGCTCCCAGAGCATGGACAGTTCCTGCTGGAATGAAAACGCAGTCTCCGGCTATCGGATAGATCGGGTGCAAGCATGCCTCTACATCGCCCGACTGCATCGCCTCGCCGAGCGCCGCCTGCGTAACCCCCCCCTTCAGCCCAGCATAAAGTACGGCATCGGGTTCGGCCGCGACGATGTACCAAGCCTCGGTCTTACCCAAGTCGGGGGAGGACATAGTCTGAGCATAAGCGTCTTCGGGATGCACTTGGACGCTCAGCACCCGCTGGCAGTCGAGATACTTCAGCAACAACGGGAGCGCCGGGGAAGTACAGTTCTCCCCCAACAGCCAACCGGGGGCGTCGCGAGTGACTTCTCGCAGCGTTTTCCCGGCTAATTCGCCATTGGCAATCAAGCTCTGGTGTTCGGGGTGATCGATGATCTCCCAGCTTTCCGCCCACACTCCGTCGGCTGGCAATTTTTTTCCCAGTTTCGTTTCGAGGTTGCGGCCACCCCACAGGTAATCACGAAAAAGTGGCTTGAGGCGGAGTGGATAGGGAGTTGGCGTCATAGGAATCTCAGCGGAAGCCAGCTTCGGCATCTTCGCGATTATGTGAATCGCTGTATGCTGGTTGGTAATTAGACTGTGTTGAGCACGCCATCGATAGCACTGAATCGTTGACGGTGCATCTCTGACGCAGTCAGTTAAGGCGTGTTTGCCTGACAACTCTATCAATTGCCGGAAATGTAAGGAACAGCCTGGATGCTGAAAAAGCAACCCGCTGACGATTTATTCGAAAAAAGCTCGATGACCTTTGGCGAGCACCTTGAGGAGCTTCGTAAGACGCTCGGCAAGGCCTTCGTTTGGTTAGCGGTTGGTACTTGCTTGGGACTATACTTGGCAGAGGACATCGTCAATTTTATTGAAAGTCCGCTGAAGGCAGCCATTTATGATTTCTATGTCGATCGCGCGAAAGGGTTGTATGAAGAAGCCAATGGCGAAACACCGTCCGAGGAATTGGCGACCTGGATCACCAGCAATGGGATGATGCCCGAACGGGTCTTCTTCGATCCGGCGGCATTGATGGAACTTCCCCAAGAGTTGAATCCCGAGAAGTCGAAGCCTCAAGCTGAAGTCGAAGCGGTTACCAAGGAGCCGGCGATCAAGTCGGACACTCCACCCAACTCACAAATCGCTGGGCAAACCGCTGCCACCAAGCCCACTGAAGTACCCAAAGTGCCCCAGCCCGAAGCACCTGTGCCTGAAGTGGTTAGCAGCTCGCAATTCAACCCATGGAAAAATGTCGATATCGCCAAGTTGCAGCGCCTCAGGCCATTTCTCCTGTGGCGCCCCATCCCCAACAATTTAGTAGCCTTAACGGCCACCGAGCCGTTCATGATTTGGATGAAGGCGGGCTTGGTGGCTGGAGTAGTCATTGGTAGTCCAGGAATTTTCTGGCATATCTGGCAATTCTTTGCCGCTGGCCTCTACCCGCACGAACGGCGTTACGTGTATTGGTATCTCCCCCTCAGCTTGCTGTTATTCTTCGCCGGTGTGAGTCTGGCATTTTTTGTCATCTTCCGCTTGGTCCTCGGCTTCCTGATGACCTACACCACCGGATTGAATGTTGAGTTCACGCCGCGGCTGAATGACTACATGTCCTTCGCCTTGTTCTTGCCACTGGGCTTCGGCATTGCCTTCCAACTCCCCATCGTCATGCTCGGACTGCATCGCTTCGGCGTGGTACCGGTCGAACTGTTTGTTACTCAGTGGCGAATTGCCGTGCTCACCATCGCCTTTTTGTCGATGATCTTGACCCCCGCCGAAGTCTACAGCATGATCGGCTTGTTCATCCCGCTCACCGGCCTGTACTTCTTCGGAATCTTCTTATGCAAGTACATGCCCAAGGGAGCTGGCGTCGGCTCCGCCGCACTCGATCCGAAGTAGGTGGAAGGGGTAAGGGGTAAGGGGTAAGGGGTAAGGCCTGAAAGCTCAAAGCTCAAAGCTCCTGACTCTAACGGATTCTAGGTACAAAAAAATTCGGGGTAGCCCAAACTTGCTCATCTTTCCTTACCACAAGGAAAGATGAGGAAAGCATCGACGCAGTTAAGCCCCCCCGAATCTGCTTTCTGACAGAATCCCTGACGGAATCAAAGATCGAGACACTCGCTCACCCCCTCTGTGTTCTCTGTGCCTCTGTGTTTCATAACGAGCCCTTTTTTTGTTTCGAAACGACGCCGTTCCCGCAAAACTCACTGTATTGATGGACGGCTTGCCGTCGCATCGCTGGTAATCGCATCAGCTCCCGAGGGTGGCTCCTCACGACCGACTGCTACGCAACCCAGAATGCCTCCGGCGATGGCACCAAACAAGTGCCCGTCCCACGAGATGTTGGAACCGATACTTGGCAACACGCCGCTAATCAGTGTGCCACCGTAAAAAAAGCCAACCACCAACGCGATTAGCAGTGGTATCAGGCGTTTTTCACGAAAGCCAGCCACGATCAAAAAGGCGATTAAGCTGTACACCAACACGCTCGCCCCTACGTGACGTTCGCCACGTCCGAAGAGCCACAACAGCCCGCCACCCAACACGATCATCTCGGCCACCGTCGGCCAGGTACGGGCCCGCGAGCCAGCCATCAACATCAGCAATACCAACAGCGGCAGCGTGTTGCTGATCAAGTGCCCGAAACTGGCATGCAGGAAGGGTGTGAGTGGTATTCCCACCAGGCCCCATGCCGTCCTCGGGACCAGTCCCCAGAGTGTGAAATCTCCTGGCACTACGAAATCAGCCAAATAAACGCCCCAGATGGCTGCCACAAACAGCAGAACCCCTTGCAACTCTTGTTTAATCGTATGTTTCACAGCCCAGTCCAACAGCAGCTTTGCTTCGTGTTATTCTATAAACCATAAACCGACTACGAATCGTCTCAGCAAACCCCTTACAGTGCAACACCCTACCGAGTGCTGCTTCAACATTGAGAATTAGGGTAGTGGACCTTGCTAAAGGTCCTGCAGTAAAGGGATCTTTGGCAAGATCCACTACGATGTACACGAAAATTAGATATTGACGCAGCACTAGCGTCCACCTTGATTTCCCCGGCGCCCGTTGAGAAACCCATGACCATGCCACGCTTTTTACTCCTCCTGAGCTACGGACTTGCATCACTTTGCCCCCTCCCGTCGGCATCCGCTCAAACACTCAACATTCAGCAGGTCGATGCGATTCAATTCACCCTCGCCCCGGGGCTGGCAATTGAACGGGTAGCGGCGGAGGAATTGATCAAGTGGCCTGTGGTAGCCGACTGGGATGCAGCGGGCCGCTTGGTGGTCGTCGAGTCGGCAGGGGTGGCGCAGCCGATCGCCGAGCATAACAAGCAGTTGCTCCATCGCGTTGTACGTCTGATTGACGACAATGGCGATGGGCACTTCGATCGTCGCTTGGTAGCCGCCGACAAGCTACCGTTTCCGGAAGGTGTGCTCTGCTTGGGAGACGATATGCTCGTCTCCGCCCCACCGCTGATTTGGAAGCTCACCGATAGCGACAGCGATGGGGTGTGCGAGTCGCGCGAGGTGTGGTTCGATGGACAGACCCTTACCGGCTGCGCGAACGATCTGCACGGCCCCTACCTCGGACGCGATGGTTGGATCTACTGGTGCAAAGGTGCGTTCGCCGAGCAGTCCCATGAGCTGCTCAACGGACAACAACTCATCAACTCAGCCGCCCACATCTATCGTCGCAAGTTCAGTGGTGGAGCGATCGAACCGGTCATGAGTGGCGGCATGGACAATCCGGTCGAAGTCGCTTTCACCCCCGAAGGAGAGCGATTCTTTACCAGTACTTTCTTGCAGCATCCCGGCGATGGCTTGCGGGATGGTATCGCACATGCCGTTTACGGAGGTGTCTACGGCAAAGACCATCAGCCCATCGATGGACTGCTACGGACCGGGCCGCTCATGCCGATCATGACCCAGCTTGGCCCCGCCGCCCCGAGTGGCTTGCTCTGCCTAGAGTCGAATCAATTATTACCAGCGTCATCGGGCGATCCCGACGCGCGGACGTTGGTGGCCGCCTTGTTCAATTTACAAAAAGTCACCGCGCATCGCTTGAAGCCCCACGCGGGAACGTATCAGACCGAAAACATCGATCTGCTCACCGCCAATCGCATCGACTTTCATCCCACCGATATTCTCGAAGATGCCGACGGCAGCTTGCTGATCATCGATACCGGTGGCTGGTACGACCTCTGCTGTCCCAGCTCGCGGGTCGATCAGCAGACCGCCGCGGGGGGCATTTATCGTTTGCGGCGGCAGAAGAATCCCAACGCTGCTAGCGCCGAGCAACTGCGACAACTGGAACTGCCCCAGTGGCCAACGGTCAGCGTGCAGGCGTGTGTTGATTATCTGGATGACCCACGCCCTTGGGTAAGCCGCATGGCCACTCTCAGGCTGAGCGAACTGAGCGAACAGGCCGTCGCGCCGCTGAGTGCAAAACTGCACGACCACACACTTCCGCTTGACCAACGCCTGCGCGCCCTGTGGGCACTTTCGAGCGTGGGGACCGATGCGGCTTTGGCGACGATCGCGAGTGTACTCAATGCCGAACACCCCGGACTGATTCAAGCCGCCTGCCATGCGGTGGCCGTGCATCGCTATCGGCCCGCCAAACAACCGCTCGAAAACTTTTTGGCCAGTGCCGACATTAGTGCAAACCTCAGTGCTAACCTCAGTAATGACGCGGCGATGAGCAGCCAGCAGACGTCGAGTCTGCGCGCGGCGGCGGAAGCGTTGGGGCGGACCGGCGATAGCGCATCGGTGCCGTCTCTCATGAATTGCCTGCACGCGGATGCTGTTTCACCCGTCATGTCCCATTCGTTACGGTATGCCCTGCTCGAGCTTGCTGCTCCAGCGGCCATTGCTCCTTACCTCGATAGCCCACGCACGTCGCAACGTGTGGCCGCAGTCTTCCTGCTGGACAAGCTCCAAGACCACGACCATCTATCGCAAGCGCGAGTTGTTCAAGGCTTAACGGCCACGAGCCCGGCCGAACGTGAGCTGACCATCGAGATCCTCAGCCGGCAGCCAGAATGGGTTGCTGCGGCCATTCCCTTTCTTAGCCAATCACCGGAGCCGGCCCACATCCCGCTCTACAGCGCCTGGCGCGAGCAACCGCAAGTGCAGCGATTGGTTGCCCGGTGGCTCGACCAGCGCGACAGCACTGCCATCAATGACTCCAACAGTGGTTCGCTGCAACGGATCCTCTCTGCTTGGCAAGGGCAAGAACTACCGCAGCCCTTCGCCGCACCATTGATCCAGTGGCTCCAGCAAGAACCCGAGACATTTCCGACAGCTTATGTTGCCGCCGCGAATGTAACCGCCCCTCATGGCCAATCGCTGGTGAAAGCCATCCAAGCGCGTGCGCGGGCTGCGCGAGATCCGCAAGAACGCACAAGGCTCTTAAATACCCTACCTGCCAACCACAGCTTCGACGCACCCGATTTGGCCGCTGAGCAAGTCGCCCTGTTCGTCGATACGGAAGGCGACCAGCGTATGACAGCCAGCGCGGCACTGCGGAGGTTGCAGATCGACGAGAGCAGCGCCAAGCGACTCGCCGAGGCGCTGCCCGAGCTTGTGCCGCTTGAACTGCGCGATGGACTAGAGCTCATCAGCGCAGCCAAGCTCGATGCCGTCGATCAACAAGTTTTGCTGCAACTCCCCTCGCTCCCCGCCGCCCGCACCTTACCAACCGGTTTTGTGGAAGGACTCTATCGCGATCGCCGTGCGGAACTTCAACAACTTGCCAGCTCGACTGCCACGCAGTTGCTGGCACCCACCACCGACGTCGCGGCGGAAGTGGACCAGTGGCTAAAGCAGCTTCCAGAGGGTGATGCCGTCCGCGGACTGCAAGTCTTTCGAAGTGCCAAAGCCGCCTGCGCCAGTTGCCATCAACTGGGGTATGTAGGAGGCCGGGTTGGCCCTGAGCTGAGTCGTATCGGCGGGAGTCGTACCCGCGAGGCCTTGCTTGAAGCGATCCTGTTTCCAAGCTCCCGCATCGAACAAAGCTATCAATCGTTGAAAATCCTGACGCTTGACGGCCAAGTCTACAACGGATTGGTGAAGCGCTCCGATGGCCGGTCGCTTGAACTGCAGCTAGCCGCCGACAAGACCATCGTGATTCCCATCGCAGACATTGAAAAGCAGGACGTAAGCGATATCTCCATCATGCCCGCTGGCATGCAGGAAGTGCTCACCCCACACGAGATTTCCGACTTGCTAAAGCTGCTCGAAGCTGCCCGCTGAGGCAGCTACATCGAGTGCCTCAACCAAATGCTGCGAACAAGAAGACGCGAGCAGCCCCCCTACGACCCTCCCAAACTTACCTCGTTACACATTTCACAAGCTTAATCGGCACAAGTGTTAGGAGAATGGGCGCTTGCATGACTAAAATAGAATCTGAGCCTCCGGGCTTGAGTGGGTTCTAAACGGTCTCACACGGGTTGGCACTTATCCATTCGATAACCCTTATCTTATCGTTTGCTAACCCACATCGTTTGCTAATCCACATCGTCTCTAAACCCACATCGTTCATCGAGATTTCTTTTCAGCGCAGGAGGCCTTCGGGTGCACGCCTCTAAATATCGCTTTACTTCGGCGCACTTGTTCTACGCTGTCACACTGACTGCCACGGCCGTTGCCTTGTTTGGCTGGCTCGGTTTGCCCATCGCCTTGTTCGTTTTGTTGATTTGGTGGCAAGTCCTGGTGGGTGTGCATCGGGAAGGGGACGAGCACCACGCGCAAGTCAACAGAGCCCGCGCGCGTCGGAAGGTTCGGGGGACGCGCGCCGCAGTCTCCAAAGCCGAACTTCTGGTTACACTTCTTACGATTGGGCTACTGGTCGGTCTACTCACACCCGCGTCGAGCGATTCCGATCCGTTGCGACACGCCGAGATCTCCATGAGGATGGTCGCCAAGGCGTTGCGTGAGTATCACGCCGAGCATGGCGAATATCCGCCACCCGTTACCTGCGATGCCCACGGTGCGCCCATGCACAGTTGGCGTGCACTCTTGCTCCCCTACTTAGACGAAGAGCCACTGGCGGCCGCATATCACTTTGATGAACCGTGGAATGGGCCGCACAATGCCCCCTTGGCCCAGTATCGGCCGTGGCATTTTCGGATTTACGATCCGCAACTCGATTTCAACGCGACCACAACGTCCATGCAAGCGTTACCGCTGGACGGACAAATGCTTTTGCTGGAGCATGAGGAAAGCCGTTGCAATTGGCTGGAGCCCGAGCCCGCCGACCCCACCCTGCTCGCGCGCTTTGCAACCGTCCCGCCGGTCGATCGCGGCTTTTGGCACACCGGTTTCTTCTGGTCGCAGTTTCGTGGACGCCTGATCGTGTCCAGCACCAACAGCTTTCAGATTCACCCGGTCGATGCGACTGAGCTGCAAGCTAGGCTCACCGCGCCCCCAGCCTCCAGCGAATTGCTGGAAATCGGAAAGCCGCATGCGCAGTTCCATTTTGGTAACATCCTCCACTTAGTGACCTTTGTGTTGGTCGCCCTCTACCCCATCCATTGGCTCCACCACCTCCGCTCGCGGAACCCGCCGTTGCCCTAAACATCTTTTTCACCCGATGCTTGTGAATTTCAGGAGGGCGACGCCACCGCTGTAAACATCTTTGAACTAATCAATAGGCAGTTATCCCCGATAACACTTGGCGTCGTGCTTATGGCTTCTCACACGACCGACCGCTCGATACCGTCCCAATCGGTGCCCCAAGCGTGTATCATGATGGCAGTTGCTTGGTGCAAACCAAGCAGACTGGTAATCATTGTTTTCCTTAGGATCTGCCATGAAGAAACTTTTATTTGCGCTACTGCTCAGCGGTACGGTCGCGCCTCCTCTGTTCGCTGCCGACCCTGCTACCAAAACGAAATCGGCAATCGTCGACTCGAAGCTGTCGGGGATCGAGCTGCAATACGTGAGTCCGACCCTCACCCCGGGCGACAACTTCTACGAATATGTCAACGAAGGCTGGCTACAGAACACTGAAATTCCAGGCGATCAGTCGAACTACGGCTCGTTCTCCAAATTGGATGACGAAGCCAAAGAAGCGATTCGCATCCTGATCGAAGAGGCTGCCAGCGCCGGCGCGCCCGACGGTAGCGACGCTCAAAAAGTGGGTGACTTTTTTAAGAGCTACACCAACATCGAGCTGCGCAATCAACTTGGCACCAAGCCGATCGAACCGATTCTGGCTGAAATCAAGGCGGCCACCGACGCTCAGAGCATGGCTAAACTTGTTGCCAGCCTGCTCCGCAAAGGGATCGCCGGCCCCCTGGCCGTGTATGTCTCGATCGATGCCAAGAAGAGCGACCAGTACACCGTCTACGTCACGCAATCCGGTACCACGCTACCGGACCGTGACTATTACCTAAAGGACGACGCACAATATCAAGCCGCCCGCGCGGCCCTCAAAACATATATCGAAGATATGTTGACCAAGTTCGGGCATGCAAAACCCGCCGACGCGGCCGAGCGCATCTTGGATCTTGAAACCCGCTTGGCAGAGATTCAGTGGACGCGGGTTGAAAATCGCGACCCCAACGCGACTTATAACAAGTACGCGCGGAGCGAATTCGTTAGTGCGCTAAGTGGTTTTGATGTCGCGACTTTCCTCAACGCTGTGGGACTGCCGCAACAGGATCAATTCATCGTCCGGCAACCAACCTACATGGAGAAGCTTGAGCTGTTGATTCCTCAGGTCCCGCTGGCAACGTGGCAGGACTATTACACCTTCCAAGTCATCGACTCCTTTGCGGTCGACCTGACCGAAGAACTGGAGCGACGGCACTTCGACTTCCACATGACGGCCCTCAGCGGCGTCGAAGAACAACTCCCCATGTGGCGGCGGGGTGTCGAAGCCTCCAATGGCATCTTGGGAGAAGTGGTCGGCAAGCTGTACGTAGAAAAGCACTTTCCGCCCGAAGCCAAAGTGCGGATGCTCGAGTTGGTCGAAAATCTTAAAAAGGCGTTCGCCAAGCGGATCGTCGACCTGGAGTGGATGAGCCCAGTAACCAAAAAACAAGCTCACGAGAAACTCGCCAAGTTCACCACGAAGATCGGCTACCCCGACGAATGGAAAGACTATTCGAAACTGGTGATCAAGGCCGATGACTTGGTGGGCAATTACATTCGCGCCGGCGAAGTCGAACATGCTCGACAAATCGCCAAGCTGAACGGCCCCATCGATCGCAATGAGTGGTTCATGACGCCGCAGACGATCAATGCATACTATAACCCGACCATGAACGAAATCGTCTTTCCAGCTGCTATTCTGCAGCCTCCCTTCTTTAGCTTGGAAGCGGACGATGCAGTCAACTACGGTGGTATCGGCGGGGTCATCGGCCACGAACTGAGCCACGGCTTCGATGACAAGGGAAGCGAATACGACGGCGATGGCAACCTCCGCAAATGGTGGAGCGAGGAAGATCGCCAAGAGTTCGACAAGCGAGCCGCCTTGTTAACCAAGCAGTACAGCGCTTACAAGCCATTCGAGGACATGAACGTCAACGGCGACCTGACCCTCGGCGAGAACATTGGTGACCTGGGTGGCATGGCGGTCGCCTACGAGGCGTATCGCATGTCCCTCGAGGGCAAAGAGGCACCGGTGATCGACGGGCTGACCGGCGATCAACGCTTCTTCTACGGTTGGGCACAAATCTGGCGCCGCCTGTACCGCGAACCCGAACTGCGCAAGCGCTTGGTCACCGACCCGCACTCGCCCAGCGAGTACCGGTGCAATGGCATCCTCTCGAACATGGATGCGTTTTACGAAGCCTTCCCGGTTAAGCCTGACAACCCGATGTACATCGCCCCCGAAAACCGCGTCCGCATCTGGTAGGAAAGGAGTAAGGCTTAAGCTGTATGGCTTAAGCTGTAAGCTGTAAGCTGTTCATAGCTTATGAACTGAGGCACCGTACGTGTTTCGCTGAATTCATAAGGTTTTGACCAATGAGGCTGGAGGCATTACGCCTCCAGCCTCGAATCTGCAGATTTTGCATTTCTCATTCCTCAATTTAAATCTCAAATTTCCTGACGCTAACGGCGTCGAGGTACGAAAAGATCGGGGTAGCCCTTACTTACCAAACTTGCTCATCTTTCTTTACCACAAGTCAGGTGAGGAAAGCATGGATGCACTAAAGACACCCCGACTCTACTTTCGGACAGAATCCATAACAGAATCCATAACAGAATCGAAGATCAAGACTCAAACTCACCCCCTCTGTGTTCTCTGTGCCTCTGTGTTTCAAAACGACGCCACTCCCGACAACTGACTGTCTCGATTACTGCTTGCTGCCGCGCAAGAGGAGTCGCCATGTCACGTTTCATCGCTCTCCGTTGAGCCAGATTATCGTGCCAGCAAGGACTCTCACCATTCCCAGAACTGATTTGAAACCCTCATACTGGCGGCTTCTATGAGAGGCGACCAAACTACAAAAAAGCCAGTACCTAAAATCCGCTAGAGTCAGCAGATTTCACACTTCACACTTTCCACTTCAAAATTCAAACTTCCCGCCATGCGCCTCCTACCCACCCTCCTGTTCACTCTCCTGTTATCCACCCCCGCTTGGGCGATCGATCCTTGGAAAGAAAATCCATGGTACTGGGCCCAAGATGGACAACCGGTTTTGTTGCTCGGTGGCAGCGATGACGACAACCTCTTCCAGTGGCCGGAAGAACTGCTCATCCCGCAACTCGATCGCATCCAAGCCGCCGGCGGGAACGTGGTGCGGAACACGATGAGCGACCGGCGGGATGCCGGCTTCGAAGTCTATCCGTTCCTGCAGTTGGACAACGGCAAATACGATCTGAACCAATGGAATCCCGTTTACTGGGAACGCTTCGAGCGTTTCTTGCAGGCCACGGCGGCTCGCCAGATCTTCGTGCAAATCGAGGTGTGGGATCGTTTTGATTACACCGATGACCGTCCCAAGAAGTCTTTGCGGTGGGAACAGCATCCTTACAATCCACAAAACAATATCACCTACACCCGCGAGCAAACGGGGCTCGATCGTCAGTACCCAGATCATCCAGGACAAAACAAGCAACCATTTTTCTTTAGCACGCCTGGGCAGCGGAACCTCGAACCACTGCTCGCCATCCAAACCGCCTTTGTCAACAAAGTGCTCGAGCATACCTTGCCCTACGAGCACGTGTTGTATTGCATCGATAACGAAACCCAAGCGGAACCGGCTTGGGGAGAGCACTGGGCCAAGCTGATTCGAGCCCGGGCGGTCGCGGCGGGTAAGCAAGTGGCCATCACGGAGATGTGGGACGACTGGGATTTAACAGCCAGCCGGCATCGGCAAACATTCGACCATCCGGAGCTCTACGATTTCGTCGATGTCAGCCAGAACAATCACAATCGCGGTGAAAAGCATTGGGACAACTTTGCGTTTGTCCGCCAGCTACTGAGCGATCAACCGCGTCCCATGAACACCACCAAGACCTATGGTGCGGACGGCAATAAGTTTGGCCATACCGATCAAGATGCCATCGAACGTTTCTGGCGGCACCTGCTCGGTGGCGCTGCCTCGATCCGCTTCCACCGGCCCGATTCGGGACTGGGCATCAATGACAAAGCGGTGGCCTGCATCCGCGCCGCGCGACGCTTGGAAGCCGCGGTACCACTGTGGAATCTTCAGCCCGCCAATGAACTCTTGGCCGACCGCGCGTCGAATGAAGCCTACGCGGCCGCGACTGAGAACCAATCCACGGTCGTCATTTACTTTCCCGCCAGCGACCAACCGCGTCGCGTCCAGCTGCAGCCGACCGACAGCGTTAGTCGTTGGCAAGTCACCTGGATCGATATCGATGCAGGCGGTCAACATGCCGCGCCAAGACAACTAGAGAGTCTCAGCGTTGAGCCACCTGCGGCTGGAAACTTCGCCGCCGTATTGCGAAAGCTCAGCGCGCCGCAGCTCGATGGCGAACTGTTTCAGGTCGGCGACCACACCGGCTTCGTTTTCTTACCGGCGGCCGACAAGAGGACCACGCCGCAACCCTGGGTCATGTACGCCCCGACCCTGCTCCCCGACTATCCCGACGAACACGAACGCTGGATGCACACTCAGTTTCTGGAAGCGGGTATCGCGGTGGCCGGAGTCGATGCCGGAGAGGCGTACGGCAGTCCAAGTGGCACGGCCGCCATGGATGCGTTGTACCAGACCATGACCGAGCAGCGTGGATTCGCGACCAAAGTCTGCTTGTTGGGCCGCAGCCGCGGAGGCTTGTGGGTCACCAGTTGGGCCGCCCAGCACCCCGAACGCGTGGCCGGAATCGCCGCCATCTATCCGGTTTTTGATCTCACCAGTTACCCAGGGATCGAACCCGCAGCCAAGGCTTATGGACTGAGCAGCCAGGAACTGACCCGTCTGCTACCGCAACTCAATCCCCTTGCCAAAGCCCAAGTGCTGGCTGAGCAGGCAATTCCCATGTACATCATTCATGGCACCGAAGACCGCGTGGTGCCACTGGAAGTCAATTCGGCCAAGCTCTTTGAACTCTACCAAACCGCCGGCCAAGCATCAGCCATTACCTTGAATGTCATCCCCAACCAAGGACACAACTACTGGCCCGGCTTCTTCCGCTGCCAACCGCTCGTTGACTTTGTGATCCAACGGCTTGAGTAGGCAGCTGTACAGGGATCTTTCGGGAAAGTGCTGGTACCACTGGATTGGTCAGTGTACCGGAGTCGTGGCTTAGGTTGACGGTTGTGGTCCAATGCCTCAACCGTTCCGCGCGAAGTTGCCGCAGTAACCAGAGATCTTTGGTTCCTGACGCCTGCCAATCGATGGTGATGGCGAACAATGATTAATTCTTGAAACACAGAAACACGGAGTTCACAGAGCACGCGGCGCGGAAGCTCAGTGCCCTCTGTGCCTCTGTGCCTCTGTGCCTCTGTGTTTAACTCTTTGCTCCCCTACATCCGCTCGACTCTACATCCGCTCGACTGGTTCGAGTCCACACCAGCCCGGCTGCTATGCAAGAGCCGTTTCGTTCGGCGGAGCGAACGACGACTCAACTCGGCGATATCGCTCTGTAACATCATATTGAGCGTTCTGGTGCGCTATATTTTAGGCCCGAGGCCGACAAACCCACTTTCGGAAGTCAATAGCGAGCGGGACCTCTTCATCGAGATCCGTCAGTGTCGAACGATTGTCCCAATCGTTTCCTGAGCGATTGAGACAACCGCTCGACTCTAGCGATACCCATCGTTCCATTAACTATGGCAATCGATTGCGCCAGAAGCTTCAGCAATTACCGATTTTCGCGATCGGATTTTTCTGATTTATTTGCCGAAAATCAAAATTTTGTTGCAGCACGTGCAGCAGGTTGATACCTTGACCAGCGAGGTGCATATTCACACATCTTAGGTTCAGCCGAAAAGCGGAGTTCTCCCATGAACAACAACTCCACAACTCCACTGCCGGGTAGCTCAACAGGCGTGTCTTGAAAATGTGAAAGACACCAAACGCGGCGACTGTGATGCACCCAACCCGGCCCGCTTGCCCAACCAGAAGGGAAGTTGCGAGCCGTGTGTGACAAAGCTGAGCCACCGAAAACCTGCTCTCTTGCCGCCGAACACCATGCTAAACAAGGACAAGCTTCCATAGTGCGCTGCCAAAGTCGAACTGGACTATCGCCGCTAAGTGTCGACACTCATTTTCCGGCCAATGCTTAATGCCATCTTACCTGGCGCTAAACTGTGCTCTAGAGCTGAGATTTACAGAACGCCCTTCGTGCTGGGGATATCACCCTGCCGAGGATCGAGTGTGGTTGCGATGCGTAAGGCCCGCGCTGCCGCTTTAAATATTCCCTCGGCAATATGATGGCTGTTGCGGCCGTAGTGCAGCAACACGTGAAAATTGCAGAGGGCGTTGCTGGCGAAGGCATACCAAAAATCTTCAATCAGTTCGCTGTCGAAGTCACCCATCTTGGCTGCTGGAATGGGTGCATTGAACACGACGTAGTTGCGACCACTCAAATCAACGGCGACCGTGACCAACGCTTCCTCCATCGGCAAGACCATGTGACCGTAACGAGTGATCCCGCGTTTATCCCCCAAAGCCCTTGCAAAGGCTTGACCCAAGCAGATGCCGATATCTTCGGTCGTGTGATGAGCGTCGACCTGCGTATCACCCGTACAGGCAACTTGCAGATCAAACAGCCCATGCTTGGCAAACAACGTCAACATGTGGTCCAGGAAGCCCACACCGGTAGCGATCTGGCTCTGTCCCGTGCCATCGATGTTGAGCGATAGCGCGATCTGCGTCTCGGCTGTTTGGCGATTGATTTCTGCGGTGCGTGATGTGGCCATGAATAGGTTGGTCTACTTGCGTTGCGTCGCGATCAAGGAATGTTTAACTCAAATAACTTTTCAAATAAGCCAAGCAGGCATCGGCTTGATCGTCTGTCCCCACGCTGATCCGCAAACCATCTCCCCAATCGGGATAGTTCATGTACCGCACCAGCACTTTGTCTTGTTTCAACCGCTCGAACAAGGGTTGCACCGGACGATCGCTGCGAGTGCACCATACGAAGTTGGCTTGACTATCGGTCACCGCGAAGCCCATGTCACGGAGCTGTGCGGCCATGCGTTGACGCGTGGCAATCACCTTGTCGCGATTGCTCGCAAGCCAAGCTTGATCATCAATGGCCGCCGTCGCGCCCGCCAAGCTCAATGCATCGCAATTATAGCTGTCTTTTACTTTTCTCAGCATGGCGATGACCGACGGCTGTGCGACCAAGAAGCCGAAGCGTAAACCGGCCAGTGCGTAGGACTTACTGAGGGTCCGCGAGACCATAATCCGTGGATTTTGTTTTACCAATTCGATGCAGTTCGTACCGGCAAAATCGACATAAGCCTCATCAACCAACAAAGGGCACTGCAGCGTTTCGGCAATACGAGCGATCTCCGACGGAGCCAGCACCGTGCCACTGGGGCTGTTTGGATTGGGCAGAAACACCAACTTCAAACCCACCCGGGGCACGCCGAACTCCGGGCCCAGCGTGTAATCGGGCTTGAAATGCACTTCATCCCAACTGGCCCCCTGCAGTTGCGCCAGGGTGCGATACAGAATGTAGCTGGGATACGGCAACCGCAGCTCTTGGCCTTGACCGACGAAGGCCCTCGTCAGGATGGTGAGGATGTCATCGCTGCCGTTGCCGCACAAGATCCAATCGGGTTCGACCCCCAGCACTTCCGCCGCCCGTGTCCGAAAGGCGGTGCCCAACGGATCGGGGTAACGCTCGAGACGCGAGGCGGCAGCGGCCTGGATGGCGGTAATCACCTTCGGCGATGGCGAGTAGGGATTTTCGTTCGTGTTCAGCTTGATGAACTTGCCTCCCTGCGGTTGTTCGCCGGGGACATAAGCTTGCATCTGCCGAATTTCTTCGCGAAACAGTTCGTCCGTCATAGTGGTTGCACAAATCGTAATTGCGGTGGACTAATTGCGTTGACTAAATTGCGGGGCTGCATGGTGGGGGAGTTAGTTAGCCGGACCTAACCCTTCAAACGGATATCGACACTATGCCGGTGGGCGGTGAGTCCTTCTTTGTCGGCCAGCAGGCCCACATCGGCAGCTATGTCGCGGAGGGCTGCATGCGAGAACTCGATCACACTGCCGCTGCGCAAGAAAGAGTTGGCGGAGAGGCCTGCAGCCCACCGCGCTGTTCCTCCTGTCGGCAACACGTGGGACGGTCCGGCTGCATAGTCTCCCAACGCCACCGGACTGAACGCTCCCAAAAAGGTAGCCCCCGCATTCCGAATTCGGTCGGACAATTCACGCGGTGTGCGGCAGGCAATATGCAAGTGCTCGGGGGCGATCAGATCGGTCAGTTCACAAGCTTGTTCAGCGTCGCGAACCAGAATAAAGGCACCGAAGGCATTGAGGCTATCGAGCGTCAAACCGCGGCGACTGAGCTGGCTCAACTGCTTCGTCAATTCGGCCGCCACCTTATCCAGCAAACTCTCATCCCAAGTAATTAGCAAGCTGGCCCCCGGCGAATGTTCTGCTTGCGCAAGCATATCGGCGGCGGTGAAGGCGGGGTCGGTCGTCTCATCGGCAATCACCACCACTTCGCTCGGGCCAGCAATCGAGTCGATATCGACATCCCCATAGACAAACTTCTTGGCCAGCGCGACAAACAAATTGCCAGGACCGACGATCTTATCGACCGCTGGCAAACCGGCCACTCCGTAAGCCATCGCCGCGACCGCTTGAGCACCGCCGATCGGATAGACTTCCCGCACCCCCAGTTCATAACAGGTCGCCAGCACATCGGGGTTGTAAGCTCCGAACTGAGTTGGGGGCGCCACGATGGCGATTTCACTCACCCCTGCCGCTTGAGCAGGAACCACGGTCATGAGCACGGTTGAAGGGTAGGCGGCTGCACCACCGGGGACACATACGCCGACGCGCCGCAGAGGCACGTATCGCTGATCCAATCGCACCCCCGGACGCGGCTCGGTCGTTACCGAATGATGTACAATGGCTTGCTGAAACGTAGCGATGTTATCCCGAATGCGGCGAATGCACTGCAGGAACTCGGGTTTCGCCGCGGCGTGAGCCTCGGCCAGCTGCGCTACATCCAGACACAGCTGCGGTGCATCGGGGGGTGCCGCACCGTCCAAGGCCTGCGAATAGTGCAGGAGGGCGGACCGGCCCTCCTGCTTGACCGCCGTGCAAATGCGCTCCACCACTTGGCTCGGCAACAGGGGCTCGCCAAACACCCGCTCGGTCAACTCCCGGCCACGCGGACTGACCACGTTTCCCGATGGGCTCAACTGCTGACGCAAGGCATCCAACTCCTGGACGATCGTCCCCGTGCGAGCGTCGATTCGGCGGATTTGGAGACGATTCTGGTTGGAAGTTGCTTCAGTCATTACAATTCGGTGCTTGAGGCTGGAAACTATCCACGGTAGCTCAGTCGGCGCAAACCGGGAAGACCACGCCACAATTAACAATCGCCCCCCGAGACTCTAGACACCCGTTACCTTGTTTTTGTTCGAGAAAACCCATGCCTTTTGCAATTGACCTGCGTAGCGACACCGTCACCAAGCCCACACCGGAAATGCGAAACGCCATTGCCAACGCCGAAGTGGGAGACGACGTGATTGGCAGCGACCCTACGGTGGAGGCCCTGCAAGACTATGTGGCCAACCTGCTTGGCAAGGAGGCGGCCCTGTTCATGCCCAGCGGCTCGATGACCAACCAAATCGCCATTCGCCTGCACTGCGACCGAGGGGACGAATTCCTGTGCGAGGCAGATTGCCACGTTTACAACTACGAGCAAGCCGCCTTCGCGCAGCTCAGCGGCATCGTGGCTCGCACCGTTCAAGGGAAACACGGCATCCTCGATCCCCACCAACTGCACGGCAAGATCCGCCCCGCTGGGGACCATATGGTTCACACCTCACTAGTGACACTCGAGAACACCCACAATCGCGGCGGTGGGACCATTCAACCGCTCGAGACGCTGCAAGAGATCTGTGCCTGGGCCCACGCGCACCATTTGAAAACCCATCTGGATGGTGCGCGTTTATTCAACGCCGTGGCCGCTACGGGCATCTCGGCAGAAACGTGGTCCACCGGCTTCGACTCGGTAAGCATCTGCTTCTCCAAAGGACTCGGTGCCCCCGTCGGCTCGGCACTGGCGGGTTCGGCCGAATTCATCAAGCAGGCGCGGCGGGCTCGCAAGTTGTTTGGCGGTGGGATGCGACAGGTGGGCATTCTCGCGGCCGGAGCGATGTACGCCATTCAACATCATCGTGAACGATTGGTCGAAGATCATGTTAACGCCAAGCTGCTGGCCGAAGCCATCGCCAACGCTGAAGGATTAACGCTCGACCCACCCCCGCAAACCAACATCGTCGTAGCGCGAATCGATCCCGCCCTGGGCAACTCCAGCGAAGTCGCTCAGCGTTTGGCCGAGCGCGGCTTAGGGGCCATGCCCTTCGGCCCACAGCACCTCCGCTTTGTAACTCACCTCGACATCACCCGCTTTCAGATCGAGCAAGCTTGCGAAATCGTAGAGCTCGGGTGCAGCGTGTAGCCATTTGGCGGTCGAAGAAGTCTAAGCGGTTTATCACGTAGTTGCGTCTCTCCGAGACGCAGACATTTCGCGTCTCTGCGGAGACGCACGCGTTTCGCGTCTCGGAGAGACGCGACTACGTGGCGCAACTTCCCACCAAGGGGCGTTGGGCGGTGATAAAGCGGGTCACGAACTCCTCGGCAGGATGTTCCATAAAGTCGACCAGCTTGCCGCGCTGCACGATGCGTCCACCATGCATCAACATCACATCCTCGCCGAAAAAACCGGCTTCACCCATGTCGTGCGTCACCAGCACCACCGTTTTCTTAAGCTGTTGGAAAATCTGCTTGAGATCTTCTTGCAAGTCATACCGCACAACCGGGTCAAGGGCCCCCATGGGCTCGTCCAGCAACAGCATGGGAGGGTCGAGCATTAGCGCCCGCATGAGCGCTACCCGCTGACGCTGGCCACCCGATATCTGACTGGGAAATCGTTCGAGCGCTGCGCGCGGCAACTTGGTCAATTCGGCCAGAGTTTCCACCCGCGCCACCATTTCTTCCGGACTCATGAGCTTCAAATGCTTAGCCAATAGCGTCACGTTTTGCCGCACGTTCAAATGCGGGAAGAGCCCACCATCTTGCAACACATAGCCCATCGCATGACGCAGCTTAAGCACATTGGCTGGGGTCAGCACCTCGCCGCCGATCCGCACCTCGCCGCTATCCGAACTGATCAAGCCGATCAGTACGCGCAGCAAAGTCGATTTACCACAACCGCTGGGTCCAATCAAAACCGCCGTCTTCCCCGATTCGATCGTCAGCGACAGCGGCTGCAAAACTTTGGTCTCGCCGTAGGACTTTGAAACGTTGATCAATTCAATCATGCTTCCACCTGCTTCTTCAGTTCCTTGTAGTCGGTTTTCCCAGTACCCAGCACGGGAATGCGTTCGATCCGGCGGACCTCATCCAGTCGCATCACGCCACGCAGTCCCGCATTCATCAGCAGCTCACCCGCTTGACGCAAGTTGAGTTCCTCGCGGGTGAACAAAACGATGTGCCGACCATCATCCGTCTCAACGCCTTCGACAGCCACGCGCGGTCCGTTTTCATCCGGTGGGTAAGCGCGCGTGAAGGGCTCTTCCAAGGCGGGTAAAGAAATCATCTCACCACCCGCCTTCAAAAATCGCTTCAAACGCCCCTTGAAATGCAGGTAGCCATCCTCATCCATCGCGACCAGGTCACCTGTTTTGTACCAACGCCGACCATCGCGTTCGACGAACGGCGACTCCCCTTGATGTTTGTAATAGCCATTGAAAATCGATGGTCCGTCGACTAACAACATGCCCGTCCCCCCCTGCTCTATCGTGGCATCGGTATCGATATCAACGATACAGATCTCGACGCTTTTAACCGGCTTGCCAACTGTTCCCTGCTTCGTTTTACCGATACGATTGGCCGCCACGACGGGCGAGCACTCGGTGATGCCATACCCCTCCAAAATGGTCGCCTCAGGGGCCAACTCCGCGCACCGTTGGAAGATGGCGTCGGGACATTTTTCAGCCCCCGTGATGATCTTTCGCAAACTCTTGAGTTCCTCGCCACGGCAGGCCGACAAGATGTAGCCCAAAAAGGTCGGCGTGGTGAAGAGCATCGTCGGCTTATACGCTGCGATGGTGCGAGCCAGCCCGGCAGCATCGGTGGGATCGGCGTAACGTACGCAAGGAATGCCCGACAGATTGGCCAGCAGTAAATTGCCTGTCATCCCAAAGCTGTGAAAGGGTGGCAGAAAACCGAGCAACGAATCGCTACCGTCAACTTCTAACACGTCCAGCCCATCGCCGATATTGACCAACAAATTGCGATGGGTCAGCGGGACCGTCTTCGGAACGTTCTCCGAGCCCGAAGTGAACAGGAACACAGCCGGTTCATCTGCTTGTTGTATCGGAATGCTCTTAAAAAACCGCGATGCGAAAATGTAGGTTCCCAGCAGGGCGATGAGCGCCTCGGGCTTGCCAATCCCCGCCTTGATGTCCTCCAAGTACATATAGTCAGTCCCCGGCACTTCGATTCCCAAGCGATCGATCATCTTCCGCGAGGTCACGACATGCCGTGTACCGGTATGCGCTGCCCCGTGCGCCAAGTTGGCCGGACCGGTGGTCCAGTTCATCATGACCGGCGTCTTACCAGCCAAATGCAATGCGAAAAAGGCGATGTCGGCTGCCACCGAGGCGGGCAGCATCAATCCGATGTGCGTGTCCTCCAATTTGGCAAACCGCCGCGCCATCAACTGCGCAGCCACCAACATGCGGCGATAGGTCAGCACTCCCGACACGGCATCGGCCACCGCCACGCGATTGGGCTGCTTGAGTACCCGTCGCACGAAAGCTTCGGCCACGGTGTCAGCCAACACGCAGGGCGTTGCACTCGCTGGACCGGCTTCTGCCCCCGCTTGCTGTCGCATCCAAGCGGTCGGCGCGAGTGCGAGCGTGTCGTCGGCCGGCGCGAGCTGGCCGTCGGCCAAGGCCCACAGTCCACCGAGCGTCGACGAAATCGAGTTGCTGCGAAAGCCAAATTGCTGTTCAATCTTGAGCGCCAGATCCATCCGATCGAGACTATCCAGCCCGATCGCTTCCAACTTCGTATCGGGCCCCAACTCATCGGTGTTCAAGTGCCGTCCGAGGTGCGATTGCACGAGCTCGTTAACCAAGTGAATCGTCTTTGGCTTGATCTTCGCGAGGTCCAACTCGAGCGCCGGTGCATCGCCCCCAAATTTACCTTCAGTGGGCCCCAGCAAGTGGTTGTAGCGAACGAACAATGGCTCTTGGCCACCATCGGCCTCGTACCAGCTTTCAAGAAACGCATTGAATTCCTCGCGACTCCCCAGCGGCATCCGCTCGCGCTCCATCACTTCGACCACCATGCTGACCGGACGTCGTGGCAAGAAGAAAAATAAACTCGCCAGCACCCACCCCAGTGCACTGCGAATCCGTCCTGCCAACTTGGGCGGTGCTCCGGTCTCAGCGCAACTGAACATGCTTCCCCAGACGCCGCGGGTTCGAACCAGCACGACGTTGACTTGGGGACAGCGCGAGATGATCTCGTGCACCGCCCGGGCGGCTCCCACCACTTCCTGGTTGCCACGCTGCAGGCGTCCTGAGGGATAGATCAACAGGCAATCGCCGGCGTTCAACCGCTCGACCACCGAGTCGATCATGGCGAGCACTTTTGTCTGCGCGTCGCGACTATGGGCCGACATATCGGGAACTTCGAACGCATCGACCAAACTCATCAGCGGTCGCAGCCCCGGCATGCGATAGGTTCCTGAGAAGACGAGCGGCCGCAGCGGTTTATGCAAACCAATGTGGCTGGAAACCAGCGGCGGATCGATGTAGGCCGGATGGTTGGGAAGTACCAGCGTTGGTCCCGACAACGTTTTCAACTGCTCCAGTCCACTCACCACCGTGCGATAGCGAAAACTGAGCAGCAAACGACAGAAGGCCCAAAAAAGTCGATTCATCCAGGTTTTCACGGACCGAGCCCCTTACTGAAATGCGATGGAAGGCAGTCAACACTCTACTAAGTGGTCTTTCCTTAGAGGTGGTTTTGAGCAACTTCTTACGCAAAATAAAACGAAAATCGGACATCCACCACTTTACGCCACCACGGGGTGAACATTTACCATCCCAGCCGTTAGAATCTCTCCAAAACGACCCCACCCCGTTCGCCTTGAGCCCCAGTTAGGCCTCCGCATGCATCGCCAGTTTATCTCAGATTTACAAGCTCGTGATTCCGTTGACGAAATCTACCGAGTTACTGACAAACAAGTCCGCTCCAATCGTCAAGGAAACGACTACCTGTTGCTGCAGTTTATGGATCGCACCGGACAAATTAGTGGCCTGCGTTGGAATTCAGGACAAGCTGAATACGAGACGTTTCAAAAAGGGGAGTATCTCCGTGTGGTGGGAACTACGCAGCTCCACAACGGGACCCTGCAAATCATCGTTCAGGACTTTGAGGCCGTTCCGGCAGCCAAGGTCGATGTCGAAGATTTCGCTAAAACCAGCCCTCAAGAAGCCGTGCAATTGGTTGATGAACTGAAAGCCAAACTCGGCACGGTGACCAACCCGCATCTCAAGCGGATCGTCGCCTCGTATTTGAGCGACGAACGTTTTTTGGATAAACTGCGTCGAGCTCCGGCGGGAATCAAGACCCACCATGCCTACGAAGGTGGCTTGCTGCGGCATGTACTCGATCTGCTGCGGATCGCCGATGCCGTTGCCCCGCATTACCCGCAGCTCGACCGCGAGATGTTACTGGTCGGTGTCTTCCTGCACGATCTCGGCAAGCTCGAAGAACTGAGCTTCGATGGAGAGCTCTCGTACTCCGACGCAGGGCAACTGCTCGGTCACTTGGTGCAAGGCATCGTCGAGCTCGATCGCCGCGCCGCCCGCATCGAAAAAGAAACCGGCCAAGCCTTGCCAGACCAGTTGCTGTGGCGACTGCAACACATGATTGCCAGCCACCACGGCCAGTTGGAGCACGGCAGCCCCAAAGTCCCAATGACCATCGAAGCCATCGTATTGGCCTACATCGACGACATGGACGCCAAGGTCAATCAAGCTTCCGAGTTAATCGAATCCGACCGCAACACCGACAGCGAGTGGACCGCCTTCCACCCCACCATGGGCCGCAAACTCTTCAAGCCCTCAGCGAGTAAGGTGTAAGCAGTGAGCAGTGAGCAGTAAGCAGTAAGCAGTAAGAAATGAGGCGTGAGGCGTGAGGCGTGAGTGGTTAAACCACCGTGGAACTCCGGTCCCCTCTCCCCCGGATTCAGTTGCCATCAAAACACTCACCCACTCCTGCAACTGAAGCTGGGGGAGAGGGTTAGGGAGAGCGACCGTCTAATAATAAGTCAAGTGGAAGAGTCAAAATCTCTTCCTTCGTTGTAATCACCCCCTGGATTTTTTAAGGCATGGCGCCGGTAACTCAATGGTTTGATTTTCGACGTGCGCAGCGTTATGATGAGCAGTGCTAAGTGAAACATAGCAAAGCTCTGCGGGGACGCAACTTTGTGAGGGATAACTTAGTCGCCGGTGAGTCAATGACCCATCGAGCACGTAGTGCCCGTGGCCAAGCTGGCAACAGCTTGGCCACGTGCCTTTCTGCTTAGTGGATCCCACATCTGACCATTGCGTACCATGTCGTGAATGATCAGCAGCAGTTTGCGCATGCAAGCAATCAACGCCAGGTACACTGGCGATGATTTGCACACTGGGGGTGTCTTTAGAGAGCTCTGTGATGTACTTCTTAAGCAACTGATCGAGCGATTTA